>CALDHM010000033.1 GCA_937941455.1 uncultured Pirellulaceae bacterium
CAATCTTCCTGTGAGGCCAACAAATGATATGGTCGCGCGTTCGAGCATCCCGCCATCTACCGATTCACCTGTCATCGAAATCGGTAAAGACCAGGCCTCGGAAGATCCAAACTCAGCGCTCAACGCCTCCCCGATTCAACCAAGACCATTATCCGATGTTGTAGAGGCGGTCGACCTAAAATCGGTTCCGAAACCATCAATCATTCTCAACTTGTGGCAACAGATTCTGTTGGGTGTGAGCGAAGAGACATCGAGGCCCATCCGAAGGAGTGTTCTGCTCAGTTCTGGTTCTTTGACCCACACCGATCTGTGGCAGTTTGTGGGATCCGACGACCCATTTGAGTTTTTAGATCATCAGAGTTTATTCGGCACAAATTATGTCTCTATCGACATGTCAAGCGCTCTGAATCAACCACCTCTGAAGTTTGGCCCGATTACTAGCGAGCTGATAAAACAGTTTTCCGAGTAGTTGGAAGCCAAATCAACGAGCATTTTGGACCGACAAATGGGAGTAATAGTGGATGAATAGATCCATTTTCAAGATCGCTTGTTTTTCAAGCTTTGCAATCTTCCTTGCCAGCGGAGCGATCGCGCAAGAACAACTGGGATCAACAGCTACACTGGAGCAACTTCGTTCGAAAGCGCCGCCGATCAACGACGAGGCTCGCCCCGCAATCGCCGTTATTTCGCTCCCCAAAATTCCAGTTGCCCAGGCCAGGCCCGCAGATGCCGCCTCGATGCGGCTACAGTTGGGACCCAACTACTTGCGGCTGAAACCGGGCTCTGGCCAACTTTATTTCGCCCGGGCGATCATCGATATGATGAGCCAACCTGCCGAAGTGAAAAAACAACTGGGTGAATTTTTGCAAATAGATTTTAACGTGGAAATTCCGACCGAGGACGAACTTTCCCGCTTTCTCGCTGCGTATGCGAGCGTCATCGATCAATTGAAAAAGATGGCCGATTGCGAAGACCTGGTTTGGGATTTGCGGCTCAGAGACTACCCGACAGGCGAACAGTACAGCGCCATGCTGTACGAAGTTCAACCAGCTCGCAGCTTGGCCCGAGTTTTGAATCTCGATATTTTGCGCCAACTGCAGCGTGGGGATTTCGAGTCAGCCATGGAGTCCATTCGGGCCGGGTTTCGGGTAGCGCACCTGGTGCGAACCGGCGAGACATTGGTTCATCAAATGACCGCAGTCGCCATCGAGGGAATGATGGATGAGTGTGTGCGGCGAGCCATTACCACTTCGGGCTGCCCGAATCTTTATTTTGCGGTGGCCTCCCTTCCCGACCAACGAGAGAATTTGATTCGTGCCATCCAGATGGAACAGCGTTTCGGTCTCAATACGTTGCCAGCGATTGCCCATGCCGAAAACGGGATTTGGTCAAAAGAACTAGGGCAACAGTTTTGGCGTGAATCAGTGGCGACTCTCCAGGAAAATTCTGGCAGCTCTCAAAATGCAACCGGCATGTTGTTCTGGATTCAAACGGTCACAACTGCTAATTCAAACGAATTCAGGGATCAACTGGTAAACGACGGCTATCCCCGCGACAAACTCGAAAAAATGACGTGGGAGCAGATTGGGGCGATTACCGTTAGGCGAGAACTTGTCCGGCATTATCAAACTTTCAACGCAGCTTGTCTACTTGAATACCCGGCGGCAAGAAATTTGATCGCTGAAGAAGAACGAAAATTCAAAGAGGCCAAGTCACGCCGGGAACTGGGAACCATTTTGTCTGATTTGCTTTTGCCTGCCGTCCAACAAGTTCACGAATCCCATCTGCGTTCCAAGGCCCGTCGCGAACTGCTGCTCACCGTGGAAGCGGTCCGCGACTTCGTGGCGAGCCATAACGGCCGGTTGCCGCAATCTCTCGACGAGTTGAAAAGGCTACCACCTGGAATCGATCCATTCACCGGCCAGCCGGTGAGCTATTCCATCACGGAAGAAAATGGTGCCCAAGTTGCCACATTTTCATTAAATATCGGAGAACATTATCCTCTCACCATTCGACAATTCAAATTGATCATTCAACCGTGATCGATTCCTGACCAGCTATCGGAATCGTTTCGCGAACAACGTGTACTATTGGCGTAACAAAATTTATAATCACGCGATACTTATCACGGAGCAATCAATGATGAAACACTCAAAGTCGACATCCATGGTCGTCGCGGCAACCGGCTGCTGGTTGTGCCTGATTTTAGTTTCTGGCCATCCGCTAGCCGAGATTACCGGGCCCGATGATAATCACAACAGAATCGCGCCGGAGGTAGCGCCAGCCGACCAAGACAATCATCCGGCAATTCGCCCATTTCTCAATCAGGAGACTGAATTCGTCATCTGGATCGACCCGCAGATGGTCTCCCCGGGAGAACTTGCGGTAGTCGAAACGCTTCCTGGCACGGCCCCCGATTCAGGCAGTTTAAGCTCAATACTCGACCTTTTTCGCAAACATTCGGTCAATCGAATTTACATCGTGGGTGGGGTGTTGGGTGTTTTTACACAACAGCAGCTGCCGGTTGGCATCGTAGTCGGTGGTGACTTGTCGACGCTGGCCAAGGAGCTCCGCGAACATCCCCTTTTTTCAGACTTAGCGATCCAGGTGGAGGACGGCATGTTGGTCATCGCCGCCAACGAGATGTCGATCCAAGCTGCCAAGCAAGCTCGCGGGGAACCGCATGCCGATTTGCTGACAAGTCTCGCCGAGTGCGCCGGCAATCACGGCTTGGCGGTCACGATATCGCCTCAGGTTCAATCGCTACTGGAGCTTACTCCCGAATCTGGGGAGATGCTTCGTTTGGCCTCTGGCTTGAAACGCATTTCCCTTAGTCAAAATCCGTCCACGCGTCTACTAACGGGTGGGCTCTATTTCGAAAACGCCGAGCAAAGCCGCCAGTTTTGTGACGGACTCAATCAGGATATTTCCCGGTTTTTGAATCTGGACGGCACCGATTCAACTATCCTCACCACGGATGGCAACCGCGTGACCATGACCGATGAGGCGCAACGCGAATTCATTCCCCGGTTGATCGCCAAAATGCGGGAGTCCGCCGCGGAAGTTTCCCGCATGAACAATCTGCGGCAAATTGTGATCGCAATCCACAACTTCCACGATGTTTACGGAAAATTTCCCCCGCAAGCGTTGACAGATGCTGCCGGACAACGACTTTTGAGTTGGCGTGTCTTGATCCTGCCGTATATCGGAGAGATGGAGTTGTACGATGCGTTCCGACTTGATGAGCCGTGGGATAGCGAACATAACATCAAATTGCTGAAGAAAATGCCCCAGGTCTACGCCTCGGGGGATGCGGCGGAAAGCACCGCGCAGCTCCGCCCTGGTGTAACCTGTTATGTCGCCCCGATGACTGCCAAATCGATCTTCGGTCGCCAAGGTCCACTTTTGAGATTCCCCGATATTACCGACGGATTATCGAATACAATCATGCTGGTCGAATGCAACCCAGAAAACGCGGTCCCCTGGTCCAAACCTGAGGACGTCGTCATCGACTCAGCGAATCCACTCGTGAAACTCAATCGAGCTGGACAAGACTACTTCATCATTGCTATTGCGGACGGTGCCATTCAAAAACTGCCGGCGGATGTAGCCCCTGAATTTTTTCAGGCCCTGTTAACCATCAACGGTGGCGAAGTGATTAATTGGAACGAACTTCGGGATAAGAAATGATAGGAGTAATCGCGTACTGGCACCTTGCTGCAATCGTATCCGCGATCGTGCGATGTAAGAGCACCTCCGCGAACCAATCGGACGATCCCTCAGCCTTCTGTTCTGTCTCATTTGCAAGGCATTGATCGTTTCGAATGGCCCCGACTCCGACCAATCGTTTGCAAGGTTTTAGTCCCAGCTCTCTGCCGGGACCACTGATCGTCGACATTGGGGGTGAAGGTCGATATCCGCAAGCTTGGAATATCAATCCGCGCGAACTCAAAACTTTGGGGCCGCAGCGCGGTCAACCGATCCCGCGTCATATTCGCGGTCGGGCCGACCGTCTGCCGTTGCCTAGCGGCAGTGTCGATCTGGTGATTGTCGAGCGCACTCCGCTGAGCCGCAACGCTCTCCATGAAATCGTGCGAGTCGTTTCGCCAGATGGCTTTGTCATCTTGCGTCATGCACCGACTCCCAATGGAGATAGTCACGAGTTGGCCAAGCAGATCATCCCCGGTTTCGTATCGCAACAAATCGTCCGTCTTGGCAACCAATCCGTTCAAGAGTCCGTGTTCTGCCAAAACTTCGAACGGCTGGACCAGCTCCAGACGTTGCTGCTGCTGGCATCCGAGGACAGATCATGACGGAGCTTGAACGACATCAAGTCCCGATCTACTTTGCCGCCGTCATCCTAGGTTCGGCGATTGGATTGCTGCTACCTGATTTCGCATCGTCGCTCGAGGTGTTGATTTGGCCGGTGGTGGGATTGCTGTTGTACTTCACTTTTTTGCAAGTCCCACTGCTTCAGTTTCGACAGGCGCTGACCGACGGGCGATTTTTGGCCGCCATGTTGACGGCCAACTTTATCTTCGTGCCGGTGGTTGTCTGGCTATTGCTAAAATTCTTGCCCGCGTCGCCGCCAATCCAGCTTGGTGTCGCACTGGTTCTGTTGACGCCTTGCACCGACTGGATGAACACGTTTACGTTGCTGGGCAAGGGGGACGCGCATCGTACGCTCGCCGCCACGCCGCTGCTGTTGATCACACAGATCCTGTTGCTGCCATGGTTTCTGTGGCTCATGTTGGAGGCTGACACAAGCCGCATGGTAGCGACTTGGCCATTTGTGCAGGCGTTTCTGGGATTGATCATGCTGCCCCTCTTGCTGGCTTGGCTGACCGAATGGCACGGCCAACGGAACCCGCGAGTCGCAATCGCTATGAAACGTGCCCGTTCAATGCCCATCGTGCTGCTGGCGTTGACGGTGTTGGTAATCGCGGCATCGCAAAATCAACAAGTGTTCGAACATTCGCGACAATTGATGCTGGTGACCATTATCTTTGCCGTCTACGTGATCGTGTCAGCTGGCGTAGGCCGAATCACCGTCGCGATATTTCGCCTGCCGCCAAGGTCAGGCCGAGGCGTGATTTTTAGCACTGGCACCCGAAACTCTTTTGTTGTTCTGCCGCTGGTGTTGGCCTTGCCGCCCGAATGGAAACTGGCCATCGCCGTGATTGTGATTCAAGCGTTCGTCGAGATGTTGGGGATGTTGGCTTTTATTCGTCTCGTGCCGGGATGGCTGCTGCAAGATGCGGGGGGTGAGAAGGGCGAAGTCCGTTGAACCTCGCCCGGCGTTTATTCTAACGGTTTTTCCATTAAGAAGCTTCAAACTTCATCGGCCACTGAAACACTGTCGCGGAATCAAGCCACCGCAGGTCGCCAATCAACTCTCAAAACAAAAACAAAAAAAGCCATAAAAAGACAGGCATTTTATTTAGGTCTGCGACCTTCCTAGCCTAAATCCCTGTTTTCTACGGCTACCCAAAGCCTCTTTGGTAGCCCAACTTGAATATGCCTGTCTTTTTTTCCTCACCCAGCGCCTTGAAGAGCTCTGCACCAAACAAATCGTCAATAGATCCGCAGCACCGAAGGGTTTCGTGGGGTTTCACAGTGGCTCCATTCGTTAATTTGTTTTGCAGACTTGTGTCAACATGCAAGTTCAACCGCGATTTGGCATTCAAGCAACCGCCTGGGTTTCCTAGCTCACGGCCCTATCGCCGCATCGTGAGAATTCCTCCTGGCCGGTCCGCGTCCGGATGTCGCAGCCTTAAAATCCCATTTAGCTTTAGTTGGCATATGCGTTTAGACGAATATGAGTTAAAAGTGATAGAACGAGGTCGAACCAACTGCGAGCCATGACCAGTAAACGGGCTTGCACACTCAATTAGGATACCAGAAATGAAATTTTGCATTCAGTTTCGCCAACTCTTCAGTAACGCCTGCATGCTTGCTCTCGTAGTGACGGCGGCTATGAACTCGCCACTACAGGCCCAGCAATCTTCCTTAACCATTGCTGAGGCACAAGCAGACAGCAACCAGCCGCTGACCTTTCAGTATTTGTTCTTTTGGAAAGAGAACGACACGAAGACTCAATCTGTTCTCGATGCAACTCAAAAAGAGCTCGCGAAGCTAGGTGCCAACGTATCTATCAAGCAGATTGGCATTAAGGATCCCGCCAATGCTGAGCTGGTTGAGCACTACGGTGTAAGCCGCGCTCCGATGCCTCTGGTCGTTTGTACTGCAAGCAACGGCGCGGTAACAAAGGCATTCGTTAGTCCTTTTCCAGCCGCACAGTTGCAAGAAGGGATCGTAAGTCGCGGTACAGCAGAGAGCCTCAAAGCGCTTCAGGAAAACAAGCTAGTCGTGCTCTGCGCCCTCAATGGTGCCACCGGGAACAACAAAACGACGTTGATCAATGCGAGAGCGTTAAAGGCAGACCAACGCTTCGCTCAGTCGGTCGAAGTGATCGCTGTGGACGTTCGCGATCCGAATGAAGCCTCGCTTTTAGCTTTCTTCAAGTTGAACGCCAACACGGCTGAGCCTACGACCGTCATTCTGGCACCTCCCGGAAAACAACTTGCGAGTTTTTCCGGTGCGGTCACATCAGCTCAAATCGCTGAGAAGTTAGTGGCTGCCCAAAGTGCATGTTGTCCCGGCGGACAGTGCGGCCCGGGAGCCCAATGCTGCCCAGGTGGTAATTGTGCACCACAAAAGAAATAGTCGCAGCGGAAACACATTGGCAAGGGAGCAATAAGATGAATCTAAAGACATTGATTTGGCGAGAGCTGTTTGAGCGAAAAACTCAGATGATCACGATCGTCTTCGGCATTTTCCTCGGCATCACCACCGTGGTCGCGATCAAAACCATTTCCCACTACTCCGAGAAGGCCGTCGCGCGTGAGTTGGATACGCTGGGCGCGAACATCTTGGTGTTGCCGAAATCTGCGACTCTGCAAGATTACTACACCGCAGATATGCAAGATGATGTGATACCTGAGGAGTACGTGCTGCGATTGACGATGTCGGACGCACAGGGTGTCGACAATCTTTCGCCCAAGCTGAGCATGCCGATTGAATTGCAAGGACGAAAGTTCACGCTCACAGGAATTCTCCCTAAGAGTGAATTTACCGCGAAAGCAGCATGGGCCGGAGCTGGAATATTCTCGCAGCACATTGGATGTGGGGCCATCGAATTGGCTGGCGAGAAAAAGGACGAAGACAAGCAGGCTCTGGTGCGGAAGCGAGTGATCGAAACGCTTGAACCAAACGAAGCCCTGGTAGGCCACGACACGGCGACCATTCTGGGTATCAAGGACGGCGACAAGCTGCAACTGAAAGGCGAAGAGTTCAACGTCGTCGCAGTTTTACCCGAGACGGGCACAGTGGACGACTCGCGAATCTTCGCGCACTTGCACAAGGTTCAAGAGATGTCAGGCAAGGGCGAGGTGGTCAACTGCATCGAAATCATCGGCTGCTGCAAAGAGATTTCCGCTGGCCTGGTCGGCAAGATCAACGAGCTGCTGCCCGATGCCAAAGTGGTGACGGTAACTCAAGTGGTTGCCACGCAGGCCAAGATTAACTCGATGATGGAGAGTCTCTCACTGGTCTTCCTTGCGATCATCGTTGTTGTCGGTGGCGCCGGCGTCGCGAATTACATGTACGCTAACGTCAACGAACGGCGACGCGAAATCGGTACGCTCATGGCACTCGGGGCCGAATCCAACTTCATCATCAAGTTGTTCCTGACCAAAGCAGCCTTGCTTGGTATCGTTGGCGGCGCAACTGGGTTCATAGCAGGTACGATCTTCGCGATCACACTGGGGCCAAGACTAGCTGGCGTAGCTGTCTTTCCCATGCCCATCCTCGCTCCGATTGCTGTTGCCATCGCAGTCGCCATAGCACTCGTTGCAAGCTACTTCCCTGCGCGGCGTGCCGCAACACTTGATCCTTGTGCAACGCTGCAAGAGATTTAGGGGCGGTGAATGAGGGTCGCCTTTCGCTACGCGAAAGATCGCAATGAACGCCCTTTCGCTCCGCGAAAGACGACCAAATCCGACTACACCACGAAAGAAATGACCAAGGGCTTAAATCATGTTAACAATGGAAAATGTCACGAAACGCTACAAGCACCGACGCAGCGATGTCTACGCGCTTCAGGATGCGAATGTTGAAATCGGTACGGGCGAGTTTGTCTCGATCGTTGGTCCCAGTGGCAGCGGCAAGAGCACGTTGTTATTAATGCTCGGTGGAATGCTGTCGCCTTCGTCCGGCAAAGTCACCTTGCAGGGAACCTCCCTTTACGACCTATCACCAAACGAACGCGCAAGAATGCGAAAGCAGCATGTGGGATTCGTCTTTCAATCCTTTAATCTTGTGCCTTATTTGACGGCGCTCGAGAACGTCATGATCCCGCTGTTTTTGTCGGGTGCCGCTAAAGAAGTACAAGAATCGCGAGCCAAAGACCTGCTCGAGCGGGTCGGCTTGGGCGAACGACTGGATCACAAGCCCACTGAGCTCAGCATCGGACAGCAGCAACGAGTCGCCCTGGCCAGAATGTTGGCCAACGATCCTCAGCTCATCTTGGCAGACGAGCCGACAGGAAATCTCGATCCCGATACGAGTGCCATGATACTCGATTTCTTCGAGCAATTTGTGAGCGAAGGGCGAACGATTGTCATGGTGACCCACGACCCGCGTGCTGCCGAACGAGCTCGCCGCAAACTGCGAATCGATGGAGGTCGCATTGTCGAGGATAAGCAAGACATCAAAACACGAGTTGTTGCGTAAGAGTTTACGAATTCAAAATCAGCCGGTACGCGTTAGCGTCCGGTTATGAATAGGATAGTGCAACCGGGTGCTAACGCACTGCGGCTGATCCAGTAAACAACAAGTGACGGAACAACAAGCGAACCTGACGAATGCCAACTACCACAAAAACACTTGTCGACATCGATTTAATGTTTCGGGCTTTTTCCGATCCAACTCGATTACGCTTGCTGCACCTACTGCACATCCACTCCGAATTGTGTGTCTGCGACTTGGTTTTCGTGCTAGAGCTGCCTCAGCCGTTGGTGTCGAGACATCTCGCTTACCTGAAGCGTGCTGGCTTGGTGCAAGACAGGCGAGTTGGGCCATGGAAACACTACTCGCTGACAACTGCGGAATGCAGCTTCCACAACAACCTTTTGCGTTGCATTTCGACGTGTTTCGGCGAAGTACCGGAATTTGTAGAAGACTCAAAACGGGCCTCGAAGGCGTTGATCGCCAAGAGGTGCGGCATTCTATCAGTCAAGGCAAAACCAGCGGCGGCCGCACGGGAATAGCAACGCTATATCAGCCGAAACGCGTGAGCGTCTGGTTATGTTGATGACAATGAAACCGGGGACTAATGCCCTGCGTCTAATGTGTTCGCTTGCGTCAGAATGCAAGTGTAACGTCTACCTTGATTTCATTGCTAATGGCAACTTGAATGTTTTCAGCCCGGTTGGTGGTCTCTTGGTCGGCGTTAATGCTTGATGACTTAAGCTATAAAACCGGATTCGCGTGTCACGGACTACCAGTCATGAAATTCCACGTTATGTCAAAATGGTTAGATTGTCACTCGAGCGTTTCGCACGGTAAGGAAAATGTAAAAGAAGTAAAAGAACAGGCATTATTCAGGCCTTGTTTCTACTTACAGGCCGGATTATGCCTGTCCTTTTTGTGGTGAATTATAGTGCCTTGTGATGCCTGTCCTTTGTGAGGAAGTGCTTTTTGAGGGAGGTGAGGTGGGGGTACTTTAAGAGGTTCCCATTGGTTTTTGGTTTTTCAAACGGAAAGAGAAAGAGAGGAGCGGGAAGAAATTATCGCCAAGACCCCAGGAGGACTTGTGAGACCTTTTTTCGACGTCGAGGTGAATCGGCGACGACATGGATTTCGCGATTGGCGAGCAAAGGTTTCACATCGGGTGGGATTTGCTTCTGGATTTCACGCAGACGTTTGATTCGCTCGTCGGTGCCAGGGTGTGTCCGCAGCCAGGTCGGCTCGCGGAGAATCGTTCGCGGGTCGATTTCGGACTGCCACCAATGGCCGCGGCGGATGGCTGATTCGATTTTTTGGAGCGCCGACGCCAGGCCGAGCGGGTCGCGCGTGATTTCGGCTGCCGTCAAGTCGGCGTTGAACTCGCGAGCCCGCGACAGTGCCAGTTCGAGCAATAGCGCTACGAAGGGGGCTGCCATGAGCAACACTCCGGCCCATAGTAGACCTCTGCCACCGCCCCCCATCAAAAAACTGGGGAGTCCAAAAAACAACACCAGCAAACCGATGCGGGCCAACAATCCGTTCACGCGGCGAATGACCAGCGCAAGGCTCATGAAGCTCGTATCCCGATTCTTGATATGCGCCAATTCGTGAGCCAAGATACCTGCCAATTCGCGGGCGGTCATCATTCGCAGGATTCCATCGGAGACGCAAACGGCGGCGTTGGAATCGGTGCCGAAGGCGAAGGCATTGGGGACCGACGACGGCAGATAAAATAGCTCGACAACGTGTTTGATGCCGGCCGCTGCGGTCAGCCGTTGGAAAAGTTGCCACAATTCGGGGGCCTCATGCAGAGAGATTTCCCTAGCCCCATAGGAACGCATCACGGCCTGGGAGGCGATACTGGGGAAGGTCAACAAGCTGAATACCAAGAGACCCGTTGCGAACAACGCACCGAAATTCCCGAACAAAATCCACCCTACCGCGAGATTTAAGACAAACATGACGGCCAATAAGATTGCGCCGATAAAAAAGTTTGACCAGCGGCTCTTCGTAAAATACACAGTGGGCATAACCGAGTTACTCTTGTACTTGTCGGAGATCGCCGAGTATTCTAAGCCATGGCGGCTGTTCCACCGAGTCCGGACGCGGTGGGGGATTCCGTCCGACATCCAGCGCATCGGCGACCAGCTACGATTTTGTAACCCGAGCAAAAACGCGTGACCGAACAGTCGATCCATGTCCCGATCTTGACCGCAGAAATTATGGATCTGCTCGGCGTTCGCGCGGGCCAGGTGATCGTTGACGGAACCTTTGGGGGGGGAGGCCATGCGGCCGCGTTTTTGGCACGCGTGGGGCCTGCGGGGCGATTGATCGGCGTCGATCGGGATCCGCAGGCGATTTCCCGAGGTCGCGAAAAGTTCGGGGATCGCATCGATTTGGAATGTGCCAGCTACGCGGACTTGCCAAGTATCTTGCGAGAACGTTCCCTTGCTGGCGTCGACAGCATCCTACTGGACCTGGGGCTATCGAGCGATCAACTGGCCGATCACGAGCGTGGATTCAGCTATTTGGCGGACGGCCCGCTGGACTTGCGGTTCAATCCGACGGAGGGGCGTCCGGCCAGTTGGTATTTGCAGCATCTCGACGAGAAAGCCTTGGCGGATCTGATCTACCACTTCGGCGAGGAACGTTACAGCCGCGTGATTGCTCGACGAATCTGCGAGCGGCGCAGGGCGGCGCCGATCGCGACGGCCGCCGAATTATGCGAGCTGGTCAGTCGCTGCGTGCCGCGTTCCCGGAACCACTCGATTCATCCGGCCACGCGGACCTTTCAGGCATTGCGGATTGCCGCCAATGATGAGTTGGAAAATTTGCGGCAGGCTTTGGAGCAGCTACCGGATTGCCTGCTCCCGGGGGGGCGGTTGGCCATCATCAGTTTTCATTCGCTGGAAGATCGGATAGTCAAGCACGCCTTTCGCAACGATCCGCGTTTGCGGGTACTGACCAAAAAGCCGGTCGTTCCCAGCGACGAGGAAATCGCTCGCAACCCACGCAGTCGCAGCGCGAAACTGCGGATAGCCGAGCGAGTGTCGGAGGACGATCGGGGCGTCGGGAGGCATGCGCGTCGCGAGCGAAACTGAGAATCGTCGTCGCCGCGTCAACCTAAGTTTGCCCACAAAAGCGTGCTCAAAACCGTCGGCGGCAGGGTAAGGGACCGCGGATCCTGTAAAAACTGGACGCTGACGCGTTCGGGCTGATTTTATGGGGCGAAACCTAATCGCATGCTGACGGGCTTGGGGCGGGCCGGCTCTTTGAATTGCGACGAGTGTAGGTCCGTGTCGGCACACGGCTATTGAAATCCGAGCTCCTTAGGTTTCAGCAGCTCGACAAACTGCGAATTTTGGAACGACATGCTGATGCGGAGCCAATCGTCCAGGTTTGATTGCAGGTGCAAGACGGCGGCGGTCGGAAAATGGGGTGCTCCGGACAGATACTCTGCTGCCAACTGGGCCATGCCGGGATTGTGCCCCAAAACCATCACCGTGCGATGTTCCGCCGTCGCCTCGGAAACAACGCGATAAAATCGGTCAGCCGAGGCGAGATACAGCTCCTTCGAAGAATGCAAAGTGGGACGCGTGCTCCAATGTTCCAGCATCAGTTCCAGCGTTTTCTGGACCCGCCGCGCCGTTGACGTGAATACGACGTCGGGAACCAACTGGTGATGGGCCAAGTAGATCCCCATCTGCGTTGCCACTCGCGTGCCGCGATCGTTCAAGCTGCGGTCGTGATCGGCCAATTGAGGCTCGCCCCAATCCGATTTGGCGTGCCGCATAAATAGCAGATTCCTCAACACACAATCCTCCCTGGACTGAAAACAACGATTCCGTTTCACGTACAGGCGTCATCGATGGCCGCCCCGAAACCGCCTAACGGAGATTTAACCCGGGAATTCACGGCAAAGTTTCGAAATTCGCCTCGAATTGGCCAAACTTTCACCTACCGTGCTGCCGAGGGATCGTTAAAATCGGAGTGTTTCTCCGCAAATGCCGCCGTCTTCGCGTCCTATTTCTTCGTAACCCGATGGATCCCAATCGCTCTCGCATCTTGGCAGACCTCGAGGGTGCGATTGACGGCAGCGTCTATTGCGATGACCTGACCCTGCAGATGTACGCCACGGATGCGAGTATCCATGAGTTGAAGCCGTTGGCGGTGATCAGCCCCGCATCGACGCGCGACGTCGTCAAGATCGTCAATTACGCTCGCGAAAATCAAATTCCCATTCATCCCCGTGGCAGTGGCTCGAACCCGATCGGTGGGTGTCTAGGTCCCGGCATCGTCGTGGACTTTTCGCAAAATATGCGGCGGTTGATCTCGATCGATCGCGAGGCGGTCACGGTCCAAGCGGGGGCGGTCCTGGCGAACGTCAATCGCGAATTACGCTCCCATCACCGCTTGATCGGTCCCGATCCGGCGACCCGCCACATCACGACCATCGGCGGCATGCTGGCCCTTAACCTCAGCGGCAGCCACTGGGTCAAATACGGGACGCCAAGGGACAAAATCTTGAGTTTGCAGGTGGTGTTGGCCTCGGGGGACGTGGTAAACATTGATTCAGCGAAGAATTTAGCGAAGGTCAACCAGGGTGATCCGCTGGTCGAACAATTGTCGACGCAAGCGCGAGCGGTCGTGGAGTCGCGCGCTGACGAGCTGAAGGCGTGCCGCCCCCAGTCCGCTGTGTTCGAGGCGGGTTACCATCTCTGGACCGTGCAGCAACCCGATGGCTCGATCGATTTGACGCGGCTGCTCGTCGGCTCCGAGGGGACGTTGGGGATCATCACCAAGGCGACGTTGGCGACCGACCCAGCCCCGAAATACCGCGGCGTGGCATTGCTGTTTTTCGAGCGGCTGGATAGTGCCGCGCGGGCGGCGCTGGAGATCGCTTCGCTGGGTGTGGCTGCCTGCGATTTGCTGGATCGCCGCGTGCTGACGCTGGCCCGTAAAAACGACGATCGCTACACCAAACTGTTGCCGGCCGAGGCTGAGGCGATGTTGCTGGTGGAATTTCAGGCGGAGGAAGACGCCGCCTTGCGCGAGCGACTGGAAAATCTGATCCAACGCATCGTCCGCCGCAAGAAGCTGGCCTTCGATTTTCGCTCCACCACGCAGACCGCCGAAAGGAATTTGTACTGGCGGCTGACTCGCCGCGTGACTCCGATTCTTTATCGGTTGCGCGGCAATCGCCGTGCGGTGCCGTTCATCGAAGGGATTGCGGTCCCTCCGGCCAAGCTGCCGGAGTTTCTCACGGTCCTGCATCAGGTGCTCAACCGCTTCGAGGTGACGGCGTCGGTGTTTTCGCATACGCCGCAAGGGGTTTTGCAGGTGCACCCGTTCATCGACCTGACGTCCGATGCGCAGGTCGCGGTCCTCGAGTCGCTCACCAACGAACTGCTGAATCGCGTGTTGGACTTTGGGGGGACTCTCAGCGGCATGTACGGGGACGGCTTGAGTCGCACGTGGACGCTGCAGCGCCAGTTCGGGTCGGCCATCGCCGCCTTTGCGGAAGTCAAACAGATATTCGACCCAGGCCATCTGCTCAATCCCGGCAAGGTCGTCGATCAGCCGCAGTATGGACTGACGAGCCAACTGCGCAAACTGACGTTGGCCGCTCGCTTGCGCGGCAATCCGCCTGCGGCCGAGCCCAACAGCGATCCCCCCCCACGCAGTTCGGCCTTGCCGATCTTCGAACCGCAATTGAGTTGGAGCGCCGAGGATATCAACGTCGCAGCGCGAAACTGTAACGGTTGCGGGCGTTGTCGCACGAGCAATTTGGACCAGCGGATGTGCCCGATTTTTCGGGTGGACCATCGCGAGGCCGCCTCGCCGCGGGCCAAAGCCAATTTGATGCGGGCCGTCATGACCGGGGACTTGCCGCCGGAGCTCCTCTCGTCCAACGAATTCCGCGAGGTGGCCGATCTGTGCTTCAATTGTCATCAATGCCGGCTGGAGTGCCCGGCCAGTGTCGACATCCCGAAGCTGATGGTCGAGGCCAAGGCCCAACATGTGGAGCACAATGGGCTGGGGGTCAGCGATTGGTTGATGTCGCGGCTTGATCTGCTGTATTGGTTCGCGGGGCGATTCCCCAGCCTGACCAACGCGATGATCCAAAACCCGCGGGCACGGTGGTTGCTCGATCGCGTGATGGGTGTTGCCCAGGGGCGCAAGCTGCCGAGGTTTTCGCAAACGAGTTTCTTGAGCTGGGCCCAGCGCCAAAAGTTGAATCGGATCCCGCGGCAGCATGGCCGCAAGGTCGTCTTTTTCGTCGATGCCTTCGTCAACTGGAACGATCTCGAGCTCGGCCAAGCCGTTATCAAAATCCTCCAGCACAACAATATCGATGTCGTCGTGCCGCTCAATCAGGCTGTCTCCGGGATGTCCTTGATCTCCGACGGCGTGCTGGGGCGGGCGAAAAAATTGGTGGCGCGCAACGTGGAGATTCTTGCCGATTATGTTCGCCAAGGGTTTCAAATCGTCACCACGGAACCCTCGGCGGCGTTGGCCTTGCGGCACGAGTACCTGCACCTGATCAACGATCAGGATTCCCAAGCGGTTGCGGCCAACACGCTCGACGTTTGCGACTACTTGTGGAAACTCCACCTCACCGGGGATTTGCAACTGGATTTCAAACCCCAAAACGTCGTGGTCGGCTACCACCAGCCGTGCCACCACAAGGCCTTGGAGATCGGCCAGCCCGGCGTGTCATTGATGCGGTTGATTCCCGGTGTCCAAGTCGAACCGCTCGAAATGGGGTGCTCTGGAGTGGCCGGAGTTTGGGGGCTGAAGCGAAAGAATTATCTGCGCAGCTTGCGGGTCGGCTTCCCGTTGATCAACGCCTTGCGGGCCCCTGAAATCATCGCCGGAACCACCGAATGCACGACGTGTAAAATACAAATGGAGCATGGCACCAGTAAAATCACGGTGCATCCCATCAAGATTCTCGCCTTGGGCTACGGCTTGATGCCGCAACTGGTGGGTCTATTTTCGCGCAAAAGTGAGGAACTGCTCCTGTCATGATCGTGAACGTCCTGTTTTTCGCACAAGCGGCCGA
This sequence comes from uncultured Pirellulaceae bacterium, assembly GCA_937941455.1. Lineage (GTDB taxonomy): Bacteria > Planctomycetota > Planctomycetia > Pirellulales > Pirellulaceae > BJ22. Next base: position 15,854 of record CALDHM010000033.1, read on the forward strand.
ATTCACCGGTTGCCAATGGCACGAGATCGAGTTGTCAACGCCGGCGACGGTCGCGGACTGCCGCCGGGCTCTGGCCGGTACCTTCCCGCAACTGGCCGGCGAATTGCCGAGCTATCTGATTGCGGTCAACTGCGACTACGCGGGTGACGACGCCGACCTCCGGCATGGAGACGAGGTCGCCGTCATTCCGCCGGTGGGGGGGGGATAAGACCGATGGCCGGGCTCCGCCATTCCGAACTTGACGAGCAGCGTTGCTTCGCCGCGGTGCGCAGCCCTGAATGCGGTGCGATGGTCGTTTTCGCGGGCACCGCGCGGCGGCACACGGGGGGACGCGAAGCGGTGCGGCTCCGCTTTTTCGCTTACGAGCCGATGGCTTTGCGAGAAATGGAGGCGATCGAGCGCGAGGCGATCGAGCGATTCCGCTTGGCGGCCTGCGCGATCGAACATCGTTTGGGAGACGTGCTGGTGGGAGAGACTGCGATCGTGGTGGCGGTGTCGAGCCCGCACCGCGCCGCCGCATTGGAGGGAGCCGCTTGGATCATGAACGAACTCAAACGGCGCGTGCCGATCTGGAAACAAGAGATCGCCCCCGATGGTGCTGCGATATGGGTTCCCAATCAGCTCCAGACCCAGGGGGCCGCGCCGTCATGTTGATCGATCGCTTCGGCCGAATCCATCGCAGCCTGCGGGTCAGCGTCACCGACCGCTGCAATATCCGCTGTTTCTATTGCATGCCCCACGAAAGGGTCGATTTCCTGCCGCGCGACCAGATTCTCACGTTCGAGGAAATCAGCCGCGTGGTCGATGTCGCGTTGGACTTGGGGATTCGCAAGGTGCGGTTGACCGGCGGGGAACCGCTGGTCCGGCAAGACTTGCCCAAGCTGGTCGAACTGCTCAGTCGCAAGCCGCTACTTGAGGATCTGGCGTTGACCACTAACGGCTTTTTGCTGCCTGGTTTAAGCCAGGAGTTGTTCGACGCCGGCCTGCGGCGGCTCAACATCAGCCTCGATACGCTCCGCCCGGAAACCTTCCATCGCATCGCGCGGCGCAACGGACTGCAGTTGACCTTGCAGGGGATCGCCAAGGCGATCGAGGTGGGCTTTACCAACATCCGCATCAATGCGGTTACCATTCGAGGCATTAATGAGGATGACATCGTACCGCTGGCCCACTTTTGCCGACAGCACGATTTGCTTTTGCGGTTCATCGAGTTCATGCCGCTGGATGCCGAGAATAATTGGGAACATCTGCTTGTGTTGTCCGGCGCCGAACTGCGGCGGCGTCTGGAGGCGGAGTTCGGCCCGCTCGTTCCCGTTGATGGGATCGATCCCAGCCAACCGGCCCGCGACTTTGCTTATGCGGATGGTCGGCAACGGGTTGGGTTCATCAATTCGGTGACCGAGCCGTTCTGCTCGGCATGCGATCGCTTGCGATTGACCGCCGAAGGCTGCCTGAGGAATTGCTTGTTTGGTCACGATGAATGGAGCGTTCGCGAAGTGCTGCGCGCCGGCGGCAGCGATGCTGAAATTGCTGAGCAGTTTCGACAATGCGTGCAACACAAAAAGCCGGGGCATGGCATCGACCAACCTGATTTTCTACGCCCGCGGCGGGCTATGTACCAAATCGGCGGCTGAACCAACCATCGTCCCCCGATCTGGAACGCGCTGCCGCTGTCTGGTCGAGACGGGTCGAAGCTGGTAAGTTTTTCGATGGATGGCAGGGGCGTTGAGGTCCGAGAGCGCTCCGGATTGCGAAGCATGATTTTTTGAGGAAGCACGATGGCAGAAGACGGTCAACCTTGGTACCACGAGGGTCTGCGGTTCTCTTGTACGGAATGCGGGAATTGCTGCACGGGCTTCTCGGGCTATGTCTGGGTGAATAAGGAAGAGATGTCGGCATTGGCCGAACGTCTAGGAATCGATCTCGACGAATTCGAGCGGCTCTACACGCGGAAAATCGGCATTCGCTACAGCTTAAAGGAATTCCCCAACGGCTCCTGCGTTTTTTTCGACGAGGAGCGGCGGAATTGCACCGTTTACGAAGATCGGCCGCGTCAATGCCGGACCTGGCCCTTCTGGGGGAGCAACCTGCGCACTCCCCAACAGTGGCAAGCCACCTGCGAGGCGTGTCCCGGAGCAGGGCAGGGGCGGTTGTACCAACTCGAAGAGATTGAGCGGCAACGCGAGGCGTTCCGCATTTAATCTGGGTTTTGTCCGCAAACCATTAATGGGAACGCGTTGGCTTCCGATTTTCGCGAGACCCGCGGGCTAGCGCCCCGCAGCTGACGGGCCTTGTGACAACACGTGGCGATCGGCGGACGATGCCGGGTGTGCTGGCATCCGACGGGTCGGGTTTTCAGTTTCGCCTTGGTCGTCTAAAACATTGATCCAAAGGACGGCGAGGGAATTTGGCCACACCAGTCCCACACACTGCTGCGGCCCGCATGATCGGGGGCCACGCGGTGTTTTCTTGCCTGTCGGGCGAGCCAGTTAGGAGAACGGGTTAAGCATGAACGTATTAGTCATCGGCGGTGCGGGCTATATCGGCTCGCACATGGTAAGGCTACTGCAAGAAAACGGCCATTTGGCCATCGTTCTCGATAACCTTTCCACTGGATTCGCCGACTCCGTACGGGGAGCGAAGTTGTATCGGGGCAACCTGGACGACCGCCAACTGGTGGAGCAAATCTTGAAAACCCACCGCATCGAGGCGGTGATGCACTACGCGGCGTGCGCGCTTGTGGGTGAGTCGGTGGTCGATCCAGCCAAGTATTATCGCAACAATGTCGTGGCGACTCTCAGTTTGCTCGATACAATGCGGGCCTGCGACGTCCGCAAATTGGTGTTTTCCAGCACCTGTGCGACGTACGGGATTCCCACGAAGGTGCCGATCGATGAAACCGAAAAACAAGATCCGGTGAATCCGTACGGCTTTACGAAACTCGTCATCGAGCGGGCCCTTGCGGATTACTCGGCGGCCTATGGTTTCGGCTACGCGACGCTCCGCTACTTCAATGCGTCTGGGGCAAGCCCGGCAGGAGATATCGGCGAGGATCACGATCCAGAGACCCATTTGATTCCCCTGGTGTTGCAGGTCGCCCTTGGGCAGCGGCCGCACATTACGGTCTTCGGCGATGATTGGCCGACTCCCGATGGAACTTGTATCCGCGATTACATCCACGTCGACGATTTGGCCACCGCCCATTTGGCGGCGCTGGAGCGGCTCGATCTCGGTTCGGAGATCCAGCTGAATTTGGGTACCGGAGTCGGCAACAGCGTCCGCGAGGTGATCGACGCTTGTCGCGAAGTGACCGGGCATGACATTCCCGAGGTGATCGGCTCGCGCCGCGCAGGGGATCCGCCTGAGTTGGTGGCCGACTCGCGGAGGGCCCAGTGCGAATTGGCTTGGACACCCAAATACACCGACATCCGGGAGATCGTCCGGACGGCATGGAAATGGCACCAGAGCCATCCGACAGGTTATCCCAAAGAAAAGGCGTCCTGTGTTTGATCATGATGGGCACCCGGAGTTCGCATCGCTGCTTCGCCAGCATGGTAGCGGAACCGACTCCGGTTGCTCGCGCTTGCACCAGCCAAGGATCTTGGCCAAGGCCAGTCGTCGGTCGATCGCCACAAAGGAGAGAGCGAGAGAGGGGGGGAGGGGCAGGCTCACTTCCAGTTTTGAATTCTTTCGTCTCAAGCCGTAGGCTTTGCCTCCCAACCCGTCAGCCGCAGGGCGCTAGCCCGCAGGTCTCGCGATAATTAAATGCTAACGCGCGCCGGCTGATCGTTCAGGGACCAAGCCTGATACGGTCACTCGAGTCGTTGACGCTGGCCAGATCGAGCGGCTTGGTCGGCCGCAATGACGACACGCATTGCGTGATAGGTATCCGCTAAGTCCGATGAGCGGCGGACCAGACTCGTGACAGAGCGAAAGAAATACTCGAGCATCCGTTCGCCGACCGGGCGTTCGGATTCGAGCGACTCCAGATGCTGTCCCGAATTGTCGAACCATGTCAGGCTGGAGGGGAGATCGACGAACGCCATCCCCCTCTCGCAGCAGATCTGCATCGACGCGGGCCGACGAAAGCTGAGCGCCTCGGCCCAGCGCTCGGGGACGTAATGCCCCACGCTCATCTGGGCCATGATGGGGGTCGCGGCTGGCGAACTGGCAGGATACTCCAAATTGACCATTTGATAAAAAGCGTTTCTCGTCTCCGATTGTTCGTGATGGATCGCGCTGGCAACGGAGCAAGGGCGACTCCCCACTACGTAGGAAATCCAGTCGATGACCTCCATCAAATGCCGCCACGACAGAGGACAGTATTTCCCGCGGCGCAAACGATTCGATTGAGCCTCGGCGGGTAGCCGCTCGTGGCAGAAGATCAGCCTGGGCGGACCCAATTTGGTGGCGATCAACTCTTTCAGCCGAATCGTGGCGGGGGCGAAACGCCGCGGCAGTTCCGCCATGAACGCCACGCCGGAGCGATCGATCCGCTCGCGCACATCATCCATTTGTTCTGGAGTGATGTCCAAGGCCGCCGCACTGAATACCGCCTTGCCTGCCTCGCAAGCCGCGATCATGGGGAGCGGACCGATCCAATCGGGAGACAATGCCAACACCGCGTCGATGTCATCGCGCTCCATCAACGCCCGGAATCCATCCATCGGCAACGCGTTGAATTCCTTGGCGGCCTGTTCGGACTTCTTGGCAATTTCGCAACAGACCGCCTTGACCTCAAAACGGTTGGCCAAGGCTAACAGGGCAGGACGATGCCGGGTTTGCCAATGGTCACCAAGACCAATCAGGCCGACACGTAACTTCATACATTTTTCCTTTTGCCTGGCCCGATTTTCATGAAAGCCAATGTGCCACACGGAACCCGATGATCTCTCGACGGATCGTGACGTTGATGATTTTGTCAAATTGCATGGTTCGGGGATCGACTTGTGCGGTCGCTCATTCGAGATGCGGTCAAAACCAGGAGTTTACCGGAACCAACTACCACCCTAGAGATATCGGCCAATGCTCGGATCCAACTCGCCGTTCTTGGCAACTTATTTAAATTTTCGGCGTATCCGTAGTGAAATCAACCAGCCCGCGTGGGGAAGTTCCCTCAATTTTTGTATCGCGAGCCTCAATTTCGGCCCCAACTCGCCATCAACGAAGCGCCGGTCAGCGATCGTGAAATTGCGGATGGAGCAACCACAACGGGCAGGAAAATCAGCGCTCCAATCCTTTGACAGACGTCTCATCATCGGCGGGGCCGCTTGCGGCAAATCCGTTCCGCATTCGTGCGCGAAGGATTGGTTGCGACCGCTCGACCGATTATGCTGAGTTTTGGACTCAGGCGATGCACCTTGTTACTTGCGTCAAGTAGTTTTAAGTCGGGCAAATACCTCGACCGGAAACCATTTTGCTCCAACGGCTTCGGTTGCCGGTCCATCGGATTGGCCAACATTTTGCAACGGATTCGCTCGGCCGCCCTGCTGACGGCTTCGTCCGAACTAGGCGTTACATCGATGACCCATTCATCACCGGAAACCAGAAGATTGAAGTTAACGGGCTGGGCTGACGATCATGCGCGGTCGGGGGTTTGGCAATGGTTTTTGCTGTCGTGGGCCGTGCTCGGCCTTGCGACGGCCCTCTGGTGGAGTCGAGGCGAAGAAGCGTTGACCGACTGGCCCCAACGACATGGTGACGATGTATTCTTCGAAAATATCGCCTGGAATTTCTGGCAGTACGGATTTGTATCGGTTGATTTTTCGTCCGCCGCCTGGCGGGAACCCTACGAACAAGCGAATGGCGACGGTCGCTACGATTGGTTCCTGGGGTGGCGGCATCGCGGATTGACGACGTCGCGAGCCCCGGGCTTTCCGGTCTTTGCGGGAATCGTGTACCAAATCGCCGGCAGGAATCCTGCGGCCGTGCGCGTGGGTTCGGCCTTGGTTGGTCTGAGCGGACTGGCATTCCTGTTGGCCGTGGTGCGAATTGTGTGCGGTTGGCAGGTAGCGGCTGTCGCTCTCGCTACCTTGTCCGCCGATTTTTTCGTATTGCGGGCCTTACCGCAGTTCATGTCCGAGGGGCTAGGGATCGGCTTGCTCAGCCTACTTGTCGGCGGCAGTCTCGCCGCGCCCCATCGAGATTGGGAACGGCGTGGATGGTTAACCGTCACCTACTTGGGTCTCGGGGTCGTCTTTGCGGCGGCGATGTTGGTCCGATCCAATTTGAATTTTTGGTATTTGTTATTGGCAGTGGGTGGAGCGTTGTACGGTTGGTACTCACGGTTTATGAAGGGTCGATTTCCAAGTTGGTGGGGTTGCTGGTTTTGGTTTTTGCTCGCGGCGACAGCGGTTTCGCTCCCTTGGTGGATTCGAAACTGTCGGATTTCTCACGGGTTTGCACCATTCGGCACCTCCGGAACCTACGGTTTGTCCGGTGCCTACTGCGACGAGTCCTACCGACAATTCGGTAATTGGAGTTTGGAAACGGCCGTAGCGACGAGTCAACAAGCAGTTCAAAGCCCCGGATTTGGTCAACTTGATCTGCCACGGCAAGAATTTGTCTTGGGCCAATACAGTTTAAGACAGGCGGCAAGTTGGATCATGGCCAATTTCGAAAAATTGCCAGCACTCATGGCGATGCGGATGGCAAGTCATTTGGGGTTTTATGGGCAACCGCTATGGCTGATGCTGCTCAACGGGGGCCTGTTGGTTGGTGCCTTGATTGGGGCTTGGAGGTTTAGGAGTTCAGTTGGCGTTTGGATCTTTTTGGGCTCGAGCTTGAGCCTTGTGACCGTTGCCCTGACCTGGGAGCACTTTGGCCGGTACTCTTTGCCGATTCGTCCGATGATTCACGTCGGTTTCGGCATGTCGGTGTTTTTTCTCCCTTTAGTCGATGATTCAACTGAGGGTTGGCGAGAAGAGCTCCGAATACATCCTCCCCAAAAGTGGTGCAAGCGAGGCCGCGGCGATGGCACCTAAGGACGAATTTGACGTCATTAACGGATAATTCGATTATGAAAGAAAAGTTGTGAAAAAATTTGTTAATTTTTCACTTTAGGTGATTGACATCGACCAATCGGGTGTTTATTCTGAAGAAGTTTTGGCAGGATGGGTAAACATTTCCACTCATTCTTACGGAATGCCTGCCTTGTTCGCTTCGTAGTTTTTGTCCACCGCAAATACAGCAAACTCGTCTTTAGGCTGAGGAGGAAAAATCAATGAAACATTTCCTTTTATCGTTAATCGCGCTTGCAGTGATCTTCACCGCTTCCGCGCGAGGGGACATCGGCAACATCGATGGCACCTATTTTTTGGGTACCATGCAGTTGGATGCCAATGGAAACCTGACCCCGGTTAACTCGCTTCACAACGGAGTCACTTGGTTCCGCTCGGAAAATTTTGCTTTGTCTTACTTTAATATCGGTACCACCAGTACTACTGGCAGCGCGATGAACGAGTACGTCTCGCACGGCCAAGGAAATGCTGGTGGCCCTGTTACAGTGACTGGTTTCACTCTTTGGTACGCCTCGAACCAAGCCGACGGCACGCTGCAAGCTGGGTTAAATTATTACAACGGTCGCGATTTAACAAATACAACGACTCCTGCCGCGGCTAGCTTTGCTATTAATCTTCCCACGCCTGGAGGTACCGGTGGTACATTTTTGTACAATGCCACTGTGATTCTGCCGTCCTCCCTATGGTTCAGCTTGACCGACGCCAATGGTGACTTCGAGTACGGTTTGCGGATGTTGGCGGGTGTCGGCAACTTTGGTCCGATTCTCCAGGTAAATATTCCGGGTCAAACATTTTACCAAGCCGACTCTTCGGTTAATGCAACCGTAGGTACTACCTACAACGCATTCGAACGTTGGAACACTCTGACTCAGACCTCTGGCGCTCAAACTGGGGTTTTCTGGTTCGGAGCGACTGGTCCCTGGGCAGGTGCCGCGCACAGGGTTTACTTAGTTCCTGAACCCGGTACCGGCTTGGCATTGGCATTCATTGGTGCCATGGGCTTGGTTGTCCGTCGCCGACGATAATTTTGCCGAATTTTAAGCGAACCTGCCGCCAACCGGCGGATCGGTTCCACTGATTAGCAAAACAAAATCCGACCCGGGTCTTGTGTCGGCTTTTTTTGTCACAGCCACCGGGCGTAGTACCAAAACGTGTCTGCCGCAGGGCGCTTGTTCGCGGTTCTCTCGAAAACTCGACACTAAGGCGTTCGTTTCGGCCTATAATTTCTGGACAAAGCCTGACATTCCGAAGACCGCCGTTTTCGACAGACTTGTAGGAGGCCGTCCTCGGCATGCAAATTAAAATAAAAAATTAAAACCGGCTGTCGATCACCGAGAACACGAGTATCGTGCGTGTCGATCAATGAGGAACTTTGTTTGACTTCACACCTCATAGACAACGCGTACCGCACTGTGATTTTGGTGATTTTGCGATGCTGGTTGAGAATTATTGGTAAGTTGATTTCGTGGATGGAGCAGGCTCGGTTTTTTCGGGTCAGACATTCAAAAACGGGTCAGACATTCAAAAAGTGGTGTATCGATGAATCTCAAGGGAACGCAGCTGACAAAAGTAACTTTTTTGGCAGCTTTGACAACCATTGGAGTAATGCTTGCTGGCCCGCTGGTGGCTCAGAGCATTCCCGTCACGAACTCGAATTCTTCGGAACATGACCGCGTAAGTCTGATCTCTGGGTCCAACGGCGGTGGGCCATTCGCCGGATTGAACATCAACGCATTTCTCGGGGCCGAACGGTTTTACAACGCCGGATTCACCGGCACAACGGCGCGGGTAGGCAACATCGAGGCTGGTCATGTGTCGAACGCCCACCAAACGCTCGGGCATGTAACGACCTTCGTGACGGGAACTGGGGCTGCAGGCAGCATCGACAATCACGCGACGGGGGTCACGCATATGATGTCCGGCCGTTTATCTCCCACAAATTACCCGACAAACTACTTCGGCTATGGGATCGCCTATGGTGCCACAACGTGGTCGGGCGCGATTGCAACGTCGTTCGGTGGCGGGGGCTCATTCAGTGCTACGGACGCTTCCACGGCCAGTGTTTACAGCACGATGCTGATCTCCGGCGTCTCGGGACAAACGGTTGACGTTTTCAACAGCAGCTGGGGTTTCGGTGGAACATCAGCGGGAAACAACACGACAACGATTGGTATCGATGGGATGTTGCATCAAAGCCGCAAGGTCGGAGTTTTTTCGGCTGGTAACAGTGGTCCGCTGGGAGACACTGTTTCTTCGCCTGCCCTTGGTTTCAATTCAATAGCCGTGGGCGCTTTGGGGCCTGACACCGGTGCCAATCCGTACGACACTGTTTCGAGCTTTTCGAGCCGAGGGCCAAGCAGCTTTTTCCATGCTGGTACGAATCAGATTATTGCTAATGTTCGTGCCAGTGTGGATATCATGGCACCGGGGCAGAACTTGACGACGGCCAGTTCCTCGGGGCCGACGACCTACAATGTGAATAACGCCGGAACGAGCTTTTCCGCTCCGATGGTCGCCGGCGGCGCAGCGCTGGTGGTTGATGCCGGTCGGCAATTGTACGGCGGAGGCAACTCCATCGATGGCCGGGTGATCAAATCGGTACTGCTCAATAGCGCCACTAAAACAACGGGTTGGAATAACGGCCAAACCCTGTCCGGAGGCATTATCACGACAAACCAGAGTCTCGACTATGTTCGCGGAGCGGGACGGATGAATCTCGACCGCACGTTCGATCAGTACGTGCGCAAAGCGAACGGTGGAGAAGCAGGTACCACGGACGTAGCAGGCCTTGGTAGTGGCGACCTCGGCAACGTAGGCAATGTCGGCTGGGATTTCGGCGAAGTCCAGCAAGGAGGAGCCAATCAATACTTCATGGAGTACGAGGTTCTGGCTGGTTCGACGCTCAATGCTACGTTGGCATGGTTTGCCGACAACAACCCCGGCAACTTGGGGAACTTCAGCGGCCGCGCTTACCAACGCTATGCCGACCTGAATCTTCGCATTTTCCAGTTCGACAATTTGACGAATCGGAATATCATCGCGACGATCGCCCGCTCGATCAGCCTGTACAATTCTGTTGAACATTTGTCGTTTGTCGTGGCCACGCAGGGCTACTATGGCATTGAAGTGATCCACAATGGCAACCACTGGAATTTCAACGGGAATCTGACTGGGGAGCGCTATGGCATTTCGTGGTACTCGATCGCGGCGGTTCCCGAACCGGGGACAGCAATGGCCCTGGTGTGCCTGTTCAGTGTTAGTCTGATTCGCTTCCGCCGGCGAAAGTCTGTCGATTGAAAAACGGCTGGGCGTATCGCCACGTCACCTGGTGATGGTCGGTTCAACAGGACCAAGGTCGGCCGACTATTTGGCGGTGCCGCTCGAATCGCTCGCGGCAGACTTCCCCAAGGCGATAACGACATACGTGGTACGCTGGGCGGAATCGCCGGGGTAGACGCATGGCAGTGAACTGGAATTGGCGATTCGCTCCCAATGCCGCTGCGGCATGATCAGGTAATTTGCACCGAATTCACGGGCTAAATCCAGTAGTTGCGTGTCGCTGAACGAGGCCAGACCCAACGGATGGGAACGTTCTACGAGCGTAACTTGTTGCACCCTCCGCCACCATTCCACGAGCGACGCGGCATCCTGCGGCATGTCTTTCCAGCAGACCACTTCGGAGCGTTCGGCATACCATTTGAAAGTTTGTTGCTCCGCTGGCGTCAGGAACATATCCGTGGGCTTGGTATGCGTTCGCACCCAAGTACACACCTGCCGCCAATTCTCGAAGGTCTTGCGGGTGCGACGGCCATCCTCGGGATAACTCGGCAAGGACTGCCGATCGGCGGGTGGTCGCGGATCGAACGAACCCTCCATCCCCCGCAGGCCGAACGCAAGCGCGATCAAGGCCAGAGAAATCGCTAGCGGCATGCGCTGCAGGCCTGGGCTGCTCCAGCGGGACGTCAAGCTTGCGCCGAGGCCGACGGCAAAGTAAGTCGGCACCGCGAAGTCGGCCAAGCGGAACCAGTACAGTCGCAATAACCCTGTCGCGTGTCGAGCCACCTCATCGGCCCCACTTGCAAGTGCGGACAGCACTAACCCCACCAAGCCGAACCACAAACTGAGGATCGCCAATCGTCGCCAAATCTTTAGTTCCGGCGCTGGACCGTGTCCCTTCATCACCAGCAGATTGGCGGCGACCAACACAGCGAATGCGGCTACTCGCTTGGTGTCAAACGCATCAAACCACAAATGATGACTCAGGCGATGTTTGACTTGGATCTCGGCCGCCAGTTGTCGCACAGCCGGCGAGGCTGCAAGTTCATGCAGCAGCGTGGGAACAGCCGCAGCGAGGACCAGCAGCAACACAAAACCACCTGTCAACATAACCTGGCGAGACTCGGGATGCATGAGCCGACCTGGCCCTCCCCTCGAAAATCGTTTGACGAAATTCGGCAGTGTACTTGGCGGCAAAGCGTTGTCCGTCTCGCCGTGCGCTTGAGCTGCCGCGGTTCGCTGTATCCCTGATGTGTTCCCCGACGACGGTGGGCACAAGCTTAAGTTCTTGAGATAGACATTCGTACCTAAGCAACTCCTCCAGCTCACCAACAACATCGCCACGAGCACCCAGCCACCGACAAGGAGATGAAAAAAGGTTGCCAAGCCGAACAGTCGCCAAGCCGCCGCGATGTCTCTGCGGCTCCAGGCGGCGAGTCCATTGAGGATGAGCGCGTAGCTAACGGACTTGGCCTCGAATCCACCCACCACCCATTCCCCTGCCAAATGGCCATACTCGAGGAACAGCAACCAGGCCATCGCGAGTAACGGGATCAGCCACCGAGAAATGCGCGCACTGGCGAGGCAATTCACCCAGCCCCAAGCGGCGATTGCCCACACGAGCAGGCGACCAACCCAGGCAGTCGCATCGAGCGAAAAAAACCGCGTCAGCCAACCGAAGACTGCGTAAAATCCCCAGTGGGCCGCATGCGATTCGAGAAACAAGTCGCCAGGGCACCAACTCGGATCCCAAAAATGCTTGGCCTTTGTCAGGTAGTGACTTTCGTTCACGCCCGGCGGCAATTGCCAACCGTAAGCCGCGAACACCATTAAGGTAGCTGCGGCGGTCAGCAATCGGCTTACGTTCGCGGAACGGTCGGACGACTCGCGGCCAGTCGGTTGAATCGAGCGATCTGAGGGTTCGGTCATTTCGTCGGCCGGCCATTGGGGACAGATGGGGTCACGTTCACCGATCAAGCTCGATCGATCGCCCCGCTCCTGCCGCTAATTCTAACGAAACGAAGGCCGCTGGCGATGTTCAGGATGGCCCGAGCGAATAAAACTTCGAGCGGTTAAAACTTCGCGGCCGCAGCCTCAACCCTTTCGAAACCTGGCAAGGCTCCATCAATTCGAACCGACTTCGGCCAATTTTGCATCGCGTTCGCCAAACACGTGGCTCTTGATGAACTCCACGTCGTCACGATTCTCAAAACTCAGCAGCCGCGGATTTCCGGATTCATCGACATCGATCACCATCCCCGTGATGCGCCAGATCGTTTCGTCGCGCCGCAGGATCCAGCTGATGGTAGACGTTTCTAGCTTGCCATCGATTTTCTCATTGACTTGGCACTCAATCATGGCGATCCGTTGCTGGTTGGTTGCGTAGCGGGGGAGCGCAAATTGATACTCCGCGTCGGCACTGCCGGGGGATTGCATCGACAGTCCCGATTGTAAGAAATTTATTTTGGCAACCTGCGACAGATGTTTTTCCGCTTCCGCCCGTTGATCTCGGCGAAGGAGTTCCAGGTAATCCCGCACCACATTTTGGGGATTGGTGAAATCCTTTGAATCGACCGGCTCGTTGACGACAAGCTCGGTTTCAGTGGCAGCTTGCGCAAGTGATCCATTGGCTTGGCCAACTACCGACTCCAGCTTGGCCGAGGATTCCGCATCGGACATGGTCGTCGAGGGCGAACATCCACAAGTGAAAAAGCTGACGAGGCTCAAAATAGCCAAGCAACAATGGTTGAAGCGGACCGACATGGCATTCCCTTTTTGCGTTGTTGCAATTCCTCAGGCTTTATCCCAAACTCGCCAACCGCGGCGGACTAGCCCACGCTTCTGGCGACAACCGGACGCAAAGGCGTTCCGGCTAAGAGCCTATCCCAAAACCGACAGCACCCGCAACCCGAAGCCTAAGCGAGGGCTGGTTTTGGGACGAGCTCTAATTGTTTTCGAACAAAGCCTAATCGTTTTCGATAAGAGCTTGGTCTTGTTGGCGAGGCAGTTTCTAGAAATCAGCGCTGGCCGTCAAGATCGTCCCGCTGCCGCCCGCTCATTCGCCAGCTAGCATTGGCCGGAATGAATTTGGCGTAACGAAATTTGTATTGCCGTGGTATGCTCAGCCTCGACCGCCATCGATCACTCAGGCCAGGCTGGACCATCGACCGGCCGGCAAAGAGGTCCCTGTTTTTTCCGGCTGAGGCCTGTGGCTAGTACATCGCACGATCAATTTCGAGCAGCGAGAAGAGATAAGTCGCGGTGTGGCCCTCTTCCCGAGGTCAGGCGCGCGCGTTGTCGGCGCAGCCACGTAACGACTCTACGGCGACTTGGCACTTGCCATGCTTGGCCGACTTTCGGAGGTTCCTGGTTGACGTTCGGCGTTTGGTTGCTGCTTGGCCTGCTGCTCTCCGGTTGCCAAGCGATCGTTAAACAGCGGGACGCGCGGCTGCCCAGTAAGTTGACTCTGGAACGGCGTCACTTCACGATTCGCAGTGATTTTCGCCTGCCGAAAAAGCATCGCTTGTTCGAGGACCTCGACGCGCTCCGCGAGCAGATGCGGAACGATTTGAAGATGCCGGAGTCCGATGAACTGGTCGAAATCTATTTGTTTGCCGAGCCCGACGAGTTTCGCCGCTACGCCACTAAAGTTGCTCCCGAATTGAAGGAGCGGCGGGCTTTCTTTCTCAAGACTGATACCCAGTTGCGGGTTTTCAGCTATTGGGGCGATCAGCTTGCCGAGGATTTGCGGCACGAGGCGTGCCATGCCTACTTACATGCCGTGATCGGCAATGTCCCGCTCTGGATCGATGAGGGAATCGCCGAGTATTACGAAGTCGATCGCGGCGAGCCTCAGCGGGTTCATCGGTCCCACGTCTACTTGTTGTCGAACGCGTTCCGCGCCAACGAGTGGCTGCCCAATCCCGGTCGCTTGGAATTGCTCATGCAACCGGAACAGTTATCGCAACGGGATTACGCCGAAGCTTGGCTCTGGGTCCATTTTTTGTTGCATCACGATCTGGAAACCAATCGACTGCTACAAAATTATCTCGGCCGTTTGCGAATCGGAGGAACCACGCGGCCGCTGACGCAAGAGATCGAAGAAAAGTTTCCCGATGCACCGATCATGGTGCTGGAGCATTTGAAAAAAATGTCGGATTTCTTGTAGACCCAAGTCGCTGGGCGATCGACAACATGGCGGGCGACATCGGGCGACCTGGCAATAAAGCGCTATCGCCAGCCCCCCCCGTTCGATGGCGCGGCAAGCTAAAATTAGAAAATTGGCAAAAATGCCGTTCACTCAATTTCCATCGAACATCGACCTGTGAAAAATTATTGTGATGTCGCGAGAGAAAATTGTAAACATAGTAGCTTTTCGCGACGGAGAGCGAACGGTTCGCGATGATTGCATCGCTCTCGAAGAGCCGATGGAGATCCGTTTGATCTGCGGCCCGACGCCTAAACGCGCGATGCGCAGCCTGACGGTAACGATGCGGACCCCTGGCGACGACGAGGACTTGGCCTTCGGATTTTTGTACTCGGAGCGAATCATTGCCGACGTCGGCGACATCGAGGGGATCGAATTCACGGGGGTTGATTTGCAGGGGCAATCCCATCGAAATACGTGCCGCGTTTTTCTCAAACCGGACGTGTCCGTGGACTTTGCCAAGCTGCGGAGAAATTTTCTGTCGAACAGCAGTTGCGGCGTTTGTGGCAAGTCGTCGATCGAATCGCTGGCGCAACACGGTTGCCCGCAGGTTGTCCCCGAGCTGCGCATCGACGCCCGTGTAATCTGCGAGCTTCCTGATCTCCTCCGCCGATCTCAGCCCGCCTTCTCGAATACCGGCGGGATTCATGCGGCTGGCTTTATGGACGGAACAGGGCATGTTCATTTGGTCCGTGAAGACATCGGCCGACACAATGCCGTCGACAAACTGATCGGAGCCGCATTACGCGACGATCGCTTGCCCGCGCGGTCGCTGGCGATGGTGGTCAGTGGCCGGGCCAGCTTCGAAATCGTGCAAAAGGCGATCGTGGCTGGTATTCCCTTGATGGTCGCGATTGGCGCTCCATCGAGCCTCGCCGTTGAGATGGCCCGACGCTATGGAATGGCCTTGGTTGGCTTCGCTTCCTCGCGCCGATTCAATCTCTATTGCGATCCGCATGGGGTGATTGGCTGACGAGGCTTGCCTCGAACTGCTAGCGTGCCCGATAGCAATGCGGTTCTCCGTTGGCGAATGACAGAGCTCGCAGCGCCGCGCTGTTGCCAACTCCGGCCTACATGATCATGGCGACATCATGGCGACGACCCTCTGTCGGACGTCGATCGATAGGAAAAGGCATTTTTCACGGTTCGTTTTGAAAGGCCGATGACTGCAGGGGTCGCTGGATTGACGAGCAAGCCCCTTTTTTGGTATTAACCCCGCCGTAAAGAGGTCGCCTGCGTCTGTCGTTCGCCGCTGAATCGAGCGGCTATTCCATGAATTCAGCCGTTTTTAGCCAGTCAAATTCCGAGTTCCCTGCCGCGACGTTGGGGAGGCATCGTTATGCGTTCTGCTTGCTGATCGGCGTTTTGTTGTTTTCGCTCAGCGCCTGTGCGACATCATCGCTGCAAACCGCTCGTCGCACGGCGACCTTGTTGTCACTGACCACGCGTAAGACCCTTGGGACACGACCGGTCAAACGCCAACAACGGCTGGGCGTCTTGTGTCGGCCGTTCGCCAAGCCGGAGTCGCCCAGCGAGCGAACCGAGCAGGTGTTGCGTAGCTATGGCGTTCACGAAAAGTACGCCAAGGATCCTGATCAAACGATACGCACGCTCCAAGCGCAGGCCGAGCAGCGGCCCCGCTTGGAAACTTTTCATGCTGTCGCCGAGTTGGCGTTCATTCAAGGTCATTGGTCGCGGCTCACAGGCAAGACCGAACGGGCGAGCCAACTTTTCGCTACGGCTTTGCTTAGCTCTTATCGTTTTTTGTTTGATCCCCACTTGGACATCTCGCGCAATGCCTACGATCCGCAATTCCGCAGCATTGCCGACATTTACAACAAGTCGTTGGAGGAATCGCTGCGAATTCTGGAAGAGCAGGGCTCACTCAAGCGTGGCGAGGTGATTCGTCTCAAGTCACTCGATAATGAAATCGCCTTTCAAATCGACATTCCCGGCCGCTGGCGAGACGAATCGATTGAGAAATTTGTCTTCGCCAGGGATCGGCAGCCGATCGGCATGACCAATTTGCACCGGACCTTTGGTTTGGGAGTTCCGCTCATCGGCGTTCGTGAACGGACCAGCGAGGAAACGATGGAGGAGCATTACCCGCCGGGCTTGACCCTATCGCTGACCGCGTTTCTCGATCTTCAGTGCGGTTTGGGCAAGACACCAGCCGGAGGGGAAATCCCCGGGAAATTGATGTTGCTCGATCCCTTGGAGCAAAATTTGGTGAGCCTGCGCGACCGCGTGGTACCGCTGGAGAGCGACATCACGACGCCGATGGCTTATTACATGGATGATCCGTTGCTGCAGACCAATGTCTTGGCCACATTCGCGCTACTCAACGCGAATTTCGCCAGCCAATTTCAAAGCATCTACATGTTGGAACCGTTCAATCCGGACAAGATCCCGGTCGTGATGATCCACGGCTTGTGGTCCAGTCCGGTGACCTGGCTGCAGATGGTTAACGACTTACGCGCCGATCGCGACATTCACGAACAATACCAGTTTTGGTTTTGTTTGTATCCGACGGGGCAACCGTTTTGGGAAAGTGCTCGACAAGTCCGCGAAGACTTGGCGAATCTCGATCGCAAGCTGGCCGAGCAGCATCCGGGCTATCAACGGCGAGGCATGATCTTGATTGGGCACAGCATGGGAGGATTGGTCGCTCGCATGCTGACGATCCATAGCCGCAATGAGCTATGGCGTGTTGTCAGCGATCATCCGATCGAAAGTTTTGAAGGAAATCCAGAGACCTTGAAACGGATTCAGTCGACATTTCAATTCGAGCCTCTTCCCAATGTGGATCGGGTGATCACGATCGGTACGCCTCATCGCGGGAGTTCCTACGCCTCGAACACCGCGCGATGGGTAGGGGATAAACTGATCACGTTGCCGAAAGTAGTCGCCAATGACTACACCAAAATTGCGATGGCCAATAATCATCGGCTCAACAACTCGGCTCCCTTGATTGTGGCGACAAGCCTCGATTCCCTGTCGCCGAAAAATCCTTTATTCCCGCAACTATTGATTGCCGAGGCGGCTCAAGGAGTCGAGTACCACAACATCATCGGCAATTTGCAAAAGCAATCGCTGGTCAATCGGTTAAGTTCGCAAGGCCCTGGCGACGGAGTCGTTTCCGTTGAGAGTGCGCGGGTGGCCTACGCGAAAAGCGAGATTGAAATCGACGAAGAACACAGCCGCTTGCACCAGAATCCCCACGCGATTTTCGAGGTTCGGCGAATCTTGTTGGCCGACATCGAGAAACGTTTGAGCCGCGTGCGGATCGCGGACGATCCTCGACCGCTAGAGCCGATCATCAATCTTCGCTGATGTACTGGTCGAAATTCGGAGAGGCCATGATTTGCAACTCAGGCGACGCCATACCGGCTCGGCGGACGATCCGATAGGCGATCCCGTCAAACTCAGCAGCATGCGCGGCAATCTCATCCGGGCGCAATACTGAAAAGGCCGTGGCTAGGGCGTCGGCCGTCGTGCCGTCGCTGGCGATCACCGTGGTGTAATGGCTGGTGGTGGTCGCCCGGCCCGTGCGGGGATCGATCATGTGCGAATAGGGAATTCCCTCAACGACGAGCCGTTGCACGGTATCGCCCGAGGTGGCGACGCTCCCCGATTTCAACCTCAACATCAAGGGCCTATCGCCAGCGGGGGCATCGAGTCGCACTTGCCAGGAATCGCGGCCCGGCGGAACGCCCAACACCGTGACATCCCCCCCCACATCGAGCAAAGCGGCGGTAACTCCCAGCTCATCAAGCCGCGCGAGAATCACGTCTGCGGCATAGCCCTTGGCGATCCCACCGAAGTCGAGTTGCATGTTGTTTGCCAGCAACTTGATGCGCTGTGCCGGCAACACCTGCAGCTTGCGATAGCCCACCGACTTGAGCGCCGCCGCGACTTGGTCTTGGCGGGGCAACCGCTGCCGCTTGATCGCACTTCGCCAGAGATGACTCACGGGACCTACAGTCACATCGAATGCTCCAGCGGTTCGCTCCGATAGCTCGAGCGATCGCCGGCAGAGTTCCCACAGAGGTTCACTGACCCTTTGCTCCGAGTCCGGCGTAACGCTGCGACACAAGCGATTGATTTCGCTGTCGCGGCGGTAATCGCTGAAAATATTCTCGAGCTCCTCAAGGCTCCGGACGATCAATTCCTCGGCCCTTGGCAGGGTTGGCGATTCCCCGTACAGATGGTAAATGACCCGCACACCCATTGCCGGCCGCTCCCCGCGAAGATGACGAAGAGTCAAACTGCCGTTTTCTGTCGCGTTTTGCAGCGACTGGGCAAATCCTGGGCATTGGCAACCGACCGCGAGATGGAAGATCAACGTCGCGATTATCGGGCAGGGATTCTTGTGATACATTAGAGCAGGGGATTTGGGAGATCGGGATTTTTGGTAAGCCATCACGCATTCGGCGAAAAGTTCAAGATGTCGGCTATTCTGGAGCCTCCTCGCTGGGGCGTCATCAATCGCTGGCCAGATGATCCGAACGATTGGATCCATCCGGAGGATGTCGAAGTCGCCAAGGAGCTACTTCCCAGTATTCGTGTTTTTCGGCGCGAAGTCCATGACGCCGACTATTTACGCCTCCACTATGGCCAAGTTTCCTTTCGGGCGAAACCGGTGTTGTGGTTCGAGGTTTGTCGGCCACCGTTCGAAATTGGGGACTTTTTGCGCGTTTCTGGGCTGTTCGGCATCGAATATCCATTGCTGGGAACCGTCTGCGAGGTGATCTGGAATCCGCTGCGCAATTATTTCGAATTTCAATTGCGAACGTCGGCGGGAAAACAACTCACCAAGTTGTATCGCGAACGGGAACTTGAGCGTGTCACGAAACTGGACGTGGGAATGTTCCGCCCCGCGGTAATGGGACGGCCAGCGAATCTGATGCAGAAATTAGTCGGTCTGTGAGTGGCTGGATCGCCTTGTTGGAGGATATCGAGAGGACTCAGACAACATCGCGTAGGCGCATCGTTGGCGCCGTGCCATCGCTCATGTTTTGTACCAGAGTTCGCCAGGCGAAAGGGCGTCCAGGGACAACCCGGCCAAGCACTCTCTGACTGGCGGCACCCGTCAGTTCCGCCAAATTGCCGGGCATTTGATCGACGAACAGCATGCCCCACATGGCGGTGGTGACGGCAGCGAGATGATCGGCAGTCGGGAATTTCGTCTCCTCCCGCGCGGGCAGGTCGGCCGCGGCGAGTTCCGAGGCCGACAAGGCGGCGATGAGACGTTCCGGCTCAGACATTCCGATCGTGATGATTTCGTCACAAGCCTGTCGTCCGCCGACCTCGGCAAGGAATTTAGCGACGCTCGCCGGCAATTCCGACTCGGCAGCAACCATGCGGGAACTGATTTCGGGGACGACTTCGTCTGCGCCATCGGACGCCGGCAGCCAGAGCAATTCCAACGGGCGGCGAGCGATCACGAGCAACTTTCCACGAGCGTCCCGCTTTTCGCGCTCGCTGAACATCAGCCAGCAGGGCAGGGCATGCAGGCATCTACCGGTCCCACCGGCGGCCAAATCGCGATCTAGAATCGCATCGACGATGTTCGCACCCGTTAATTCTGCCAGGCGAATTGCATCGAAGTAGGGCAACACCCCGGCCTTGCCGTCAAAATCCTCGATGAATCGCGGCGGTCCGTCGATAGACACCGTAACGATGCGATCGAGAAATTTTCCCGCACGGCGTTGGAGTTGCCGGATCATGCAGGCCTGATGCTCCACCAAATCCCTGGCGACTCCCTGGCATTGGGCGCCTGTGGGGGCACAGTTCGCAAACAATTGCTGCAACTGCGTTTGCAGTGGAGCGGGTAAATCCAGTTCCTGGAATTCGCAGTGGTTTAGCTGCAGATACTTGCCGCGTCCCTGCCAGACCGCAATGGCACCGAGCAGGCGAGAAAAACCGTCCTGCAACCAGACCCCCGCGGACATGCGGAGATTTTGGCGTTGAAAATATCGCTCGATGCGATCATGGGTCCAATCTTGTTCAGACCAGAGAGCGACGTTCCTCGGCATCCTAGCCCTTCGAGTTGTTTGTGGTTGTGCTGTTCAGGCCGTGGTGGTCGGACTGGCCGCAACGGACCGAGGTGACCCATCGCTGAGGCTGCAGTTCCTGATCCTCTAGTCGAGCGCGATTGTCGCCGAAAATCCCCACGCAGGCCGATCCAACAGCATCGAAAATAACTAGGGCTCGGCGAGTGAGCACTCTCGCGGAGCCCCCCGTTGCTGGAATCGTGCTCCGTTTAAGCCACCACGCGCAGTTGCACGGGAGCCTGTTCGCGAACGCCTTCGATGAACTCGTCGAAGATGCGGGCATCCAAGGCCGAGGCGGCCTCATTTTCAGGATGGAACTGAGTGCCCATCGCGAACCAATTCGGGTTCGTGCTTTCGATCGCCTCGATCACGCCATCGGCACACTTGGCCGTCACGCGGAATCCAGGAGCCAATTCGTCGATCGCCATGTGGTGGCGACTGCTGACCCGAATTTCTCCGTCGCCGTAAACTTGTTCCATGATCGAGCCGACGGCAATGATCAAGCCATGGCGATGATTCGGATCGTTGGGATCCTTGTGGGGCAGTGCATTGGGGAGGTCTTCAGGAATGTGCAGGAACAAGTTGCCGCCGAGCGTGACATTCAGCAACTGCAATCCCGCACCGATGCCGAATACGGGCATTTTGCGTTGGCAGATCAAACGGCAGAGCAAGCGATCGAACGTCTCGCGGCGCGGGTCCATCGGTCGTACCGACGGATGCATCATGAATCCGTCGCGTTGCGGATCGAGGTCGGCACCACCAATCAGCAGGAAGCCATCGAGTTGATCAAGAACAGCATTGATGTCGTCTTCCGAGTCGAGCGGGGGAACAATGATCGGGATCCCTCCAGCGCGCTGAATATTGTCATAATACCCGGCGGTGACAGCCGAAAACGCGGGTTGACTTCCCTTTGCATCTTTGTAATCCGCGTTCAAACCGATCAATGGCTTCTTCATCATCTTGAGAATCTCCTTGCTCTGAAACACTCGGCGCGACTTGACGTTGCCGATAAAATACAGCCTTGCCTTTTCGGAGCTTGCTTGGCTGTTGCGATAGGAGAGATTCAGATTTAGGAAGCAAGAAGATTCACGATGACTCGTTCCGTCGGTTTGCCGAGAAAACTTAGGGCCATGATGATTGCTTGCCTCGACGAATGACGCTCGTCCCAAAGCCTTCGCCAAGTAAAATCCTAAAATTTCAGGTTGCTGAATTTTGCATCGTGCAACCCCGCACGATGAACTGCTCCGAAATGTAAACGATCGGGACAACAATTCGAATGGACACCATGCATTTCGCGACAATAAAACCGAAAAACCCTAGCAATTGTGCCAGCGCTGCTGTCAGCTAGCATTAGGCAATCTTGACACACACCTCGCACACTCTCAATCGCCGCCGTACGAAGGCCCATGAAATTCGAAAGCGTCTATCTGGAATCGCTGGGGTACACTGTTCCGCAAGAAATTTGGACATCCGCAGACATCGAGACGCGGTTGGCTCCGGTTTATGACCGACTAAAATTGCCTGCCGGTCGGCTGGAATTGATGACGGGGATTCGCGAACGACGATTCTGGCCCCCGGGGACATTGCCGAGCACCCTTAGTGTGGCCAGTTGCCGCCGGGCCTTGTCGGTTTCTGGGGTCACGGCCAGCGCGGTCGGGGCCTTGGTGCATGGCTCGGTTTGCCGAGATTTTCTCGAGCCGGCTACCGCTTGCGTAGTCCATCATCACGTGGGACTGCCGCCGAGCTGCGTGATTTACGACGTCTCCAACGCCTGCTTGGGAATTATGAACGGGATGCTTCAGGTGGCCAGCATGATTGAACTGGGACAAATCGAGGCAGGACTCGTTGTCGGTTCCGAAGGGGGACGGCAACTTGTCGAAACAACGATCGATGCGCTTAACCATGATCCACGTTGGAATCGTAAAACGATCAAGGAGGCCGTCGCATCCCTGACGATTGGCTCGGCCAGTTGTGCCGTATTGCTCACCAACCGCCGGCGTGCCACATCACGAACGCGCTTGCTCGCCGCGGCTTGTCGCGCGAATACCCAGTGGAATGCACTGTGCCAGAGCGAGCATGATCTGGCCGGAGCCCATTTTCAGCCACTCATGGCGACCGACTCCCAGGAGCTATTGACGCGGGGCGTTGAGACGGGCGTCGCGACCTTTGCTGATTTCTGTCAGATCACCGGCTGGTCCAGCGAGACGATCGATCGCACGGTTTGCCACCAGGTCGGCATTGCGCACCAAAAAATGATGCTCGAATCGCTTGGGCTCAAGCCAGAAAATGATTTCGTGACTTACCCCTGGTTGGGCAATACCGGTTCGGCGGCCTTGCCGATTTCATTGGCCGTCGCGGCCGAGCAGGGGAAGTTCGCGCCGGGCCAGCGAGTCGCGCTGTTGGGCATCGGCTCGGGAATTAACTCGATCATGATGGCCGTTGACTGGCAAGGAGTGCAGGTGGCCGGCGGTGAATTTCCCGATCGGGAAGGAACCACGCCGTGGCCGGGCTAAGGAAACTTTAGGATACATCTTTGGTTTGCAGGGCTGACCGGCTTGTCGACGGCGGTTGCAGCAATTGAGTCGCGGCCACAAGCGGGGAGCAGCGTTGCTGCCAGCCGACGGCGAATGCGCGTGCGGTCACGCGATAATGCTCGATATGCTCGCAAATTTCCTGGGCGGCTCGCTGCACATCGGAATCCTTCGTCACCGCGATTCCCACAGCGCCGATGGGCAGTGTCAGGGCCTCCTCCCCGAGTTGATACACCTTGACCGACTTGACCGACTGCGTGAGTTTGCCGTAAGGATTCGACAACCGCACGGTCAGGCGTGCGGCTTTCCCCGAAAATCGCAAAAACACGTAATACCGTTGACATTCTGCCGAGTAGGCGACCAACCGCGGCAATCCAACTGGCATCCCGTCTCCCAACAATTCCCAAAGGCAGTGGCAACCGGGGATTCGAGGCAGATGCCAATCGAATTCGATGAAAATCCCACCGGTTTTCGGTCGTCGCGAGAAGGTGGCCTCGAACGGATGCCCCGCTCCGTCGTAGTTCCATACTCCGCCACCTTGCGGGATGTTACGAGTCAGCCAGGTCATTCCCGAAGGCGTCACTTCTTCGACGATCGAACATTCGCTCAGCATGCGGCGAGCGTGGTCCTGTGTGGCCGAGTCGAGCTGATCCCCTAGCCAACATCCGGCGGAAACAATGACGGGCTTTTCCGCAGCTAAAAACTCGCCGAGCACTCCAGCGCAGCGCGCGAAGTATCGCTCCCGATCGTACAACAGAACGCCGACGTCTGCTCCTTTGATCAGGGCCACATATTCATCTTTGGGCAGCGGATGCGGTACGATTTCGAAAGCGTTGATATTCGGGCCAGCGGGAATTTTCAACTTGGCACTCTGCCATCGACGCGGGCGAGGCGTTTGAAAAACCCAGCGGATGTTGGCGGTAGATCGCGGTGCAGCCTCGGCGGGGTTTTGGAGTTGCTCGAGCAGTTGGCGTTGCCCCTTCTCTCGCCGCACTGCACCGGCGACGACAAAGCGTAACTCCATGTGATTTCCAAGAGTCGCCTTAGGCGCAGCCTCATGGCCAAAAAACTCTGCAGCAGCCGGATAATGAAATTCCTCGACGGCGGGGAGTCCGAGCCGCTGGTACTGCTCGGCAAGCGCCGCAGTTGTCGCGAAAAATTGCAAGCGATGCTCGGGGAATTGCTCGAGAGCCGCATGGATTTTTTCCCGCAGTTCTCCCAGTGCGCGCAGCTGTGCGGCATAATTTTCCGGCCTTCCCGCGAACACTCCGAAATGAAAGATGAAGCTCCAGCGAGCGACGAGGGCGTCGGGATTGGCCATCAGGTAGTCGAATCCGCCCAACAATTCCAAATCGGTCGCCGTTGGGACGATGACATGGTCCCCTGGCATCAACGTGTGGCGTTGGAACAAACGCTGGCAGCATGAAGAGAACGCGGCGATATGTTTTTCGACATTGCGCGACCGGCGCTGCGCATGGTACCAATGACGCCAGCGGGACCACCACGTGCGGTGCGGACCGGGTTCGGCGGGTGCCAGCGGTTCGATCCGCTGCAGGGCCCGCACACCAGCCAGACTGCTGTAGGGCTGATAAACCGTTTGCGGAAAGATCGCGTCGACGCTGGCGACGGATTCCCACGCGATTGGCGGCACAAAACGTTGATTGGCGCCAACACGCACTACGAAACCCAACGAGCGAGCGCCACTCGCGAGGCAATGGACAAGGTCAAAGTGATGCGTCCCGTTCGAGACGAGCGAATTTTCGAGTAGAAAAACGGTCGACATGGACGTTCATCGCAGCAATCGGACGTGATTCAGCCTTCCTATGTTATTGCGTGCATTAGTCGACCGCCGGTATTGTTTCGAAACTGGCTTGACGTTGGTTGGTCGCGATATTTGGTGCATGACCTCGGCGATGGCCGCAACCCGCAAACAGCCGTTGGATCGGATCGATTTTCGTGAACGATCAGCGGGTGAGTTTGCGGAAATCGGACCACCCAATCACATTGACTGATACGCGACGAATTCCACGGTTTTCGATCTGAAAACCCTAACCGGCCGGCTCGGGCTTACTCGCGGACCGGGGATTCGGCAAAACCATGCACGGCCCTTTTGCGAGCATGTTAGTTGGACAGCGTTTCCGCAGCAACGCCGATTTTTCGCTTGACGTCACCTGCCGATGCTGCTAATTACCACGAGCAACTTGGTCGAATCGACTTTTTTGAGTGTCGTTCTTGAGCGAATTTTTGCGAAATATCGTGTTAATCGTTGGCATCGCCGCGTTCTCTCTCGGCGGGCCAGCCGTTGTTTGCTACGCTCAGCGAGCTCGCTGGGAATCGGGAAATGACTACTATGAAATCCGCCCCAGTCAACCGGCCGTCTTCAACGGAACGACGACTCAAAACTTTCCTGGCCAATCTTTGTATCTGCCTCAGCAGGCGCCCAGCGGCCTGCCTCTTTCTCCCCCCCCTAGCACGTTTCCACCGCCGGGTTCGGTAATCCTGCCACCGAATTCTCCCGTTTTGCCCGGGCAAGTATTCGATCCGTACACAAGTCAGGGATCGTCGCTTCCCAGCCTGCCGACGCCTCCCGTCCAACCGCCTTACAACACCGCGCCGCCGAATTTTAGCGCGCCACCCTCGCAGAGTTTCGGGCAACCCTACAATATGCCCCAGGTAATGCCACCGGACCTCGGCAGCGGCTATGTTTTCGGACCTACCTCAGCCCCATGGAATTTCGGCCAATCGACATCGTTCTTCAGCAATGAAAACCAACGCGGTTCGATCAGCCCACACGCCTGGCCTGGCAAGATGTGGTCCGGCTACGGCAAAGAGCCAATGCCGCGTTTGATCGACCACCCGCGAGCGAGGCACACGTGGATTTCGGGTAAAAGTGGTCATGAGTTGAGTCTGAATGAAACCGAAATCGCCTCCACTGTCTTGATTCCCAATTTCTTGTGGTCCAATCAGCCATTCCTATTCAGTCCGGGCTTTGCTGTCTCCTGGTGGAGCGGTCCCGATACCGGCGTGACGGGATTCGATATGCCGTCGAAGACCTACATGATCTACGCGAATTTTGACACGATGACCGACAGTCGTCGCAACGTCGGTCTCGAATCGAGCGTTTCGGTCGGCTATTATTCGGACTTCGTGAATTGGAGCAGCGACGGAATTCGAATCACGGGGACGGGATTATTGTGGATTCGAATCAATCCATATACGAGCTTCAAAATCGGTGCAGAATACTTCGATCGGATCAATGTGAAACTTCTGCCCGCGTTTGGCTTCTTCATGGAGCCATCGAGTGATTTGAAGATCGATCTCTACTTTCCGCGGCCGCGTTTCAGTCATCGCATGCCCAAGCTGGGCAATTTCGATGTGTGGGGCTACGTGGCTGCCGACCTTGGAGGCGGCTCCTGGGTCATCGAGCGGATGTCGGGGTTGGACGATCAAGTGGACGTCAATGAGGTTCGCGCCTATTTCGGTTGGGAATGGCTGGGACCGCGCGGCGTGACTGGCTTTGCCGAAACGGGTTACGTCTTCGAACGCGAAATGTTGTACCGCAGTAATCCCGGCGTGAAGTTGGGGTTGCAGGATGCAATCATGGTACGACTTGGGTTCGCGTTCTAGTCGACGGACGCGGTCGCCAGCAAGCCGTAGCCTTGCAAGGTCTTTCGGAGCGAAGCCCGTTGAGCGTCACCCAACGGCGACATGGGCAGCCTCAACTCTCCCGAATCGCGTCCCAATTCGGCCATGGCAGCCTTGATGGGAATCGGATTCGTCGCCAAGCCGAGCAAATCGCGGCAAAGGGGGAACAGTTTGTGGTGCAGTTTTTGCGCCAAGGCCAACTCGCCGCGATCGAAGGCCGCAAGCAATGCCAACATGTCTTGCGGCACGATATTGCCGACCACCGAGACGACCCCTTCTCCGCCGATCGATAGCAGTGGCAGGGTCATACTGTCGTCGCCACTCAGCACCGTGAGATCCGTAGTGGCGAGGATCTGGGAGGCTTGATCCATCGACCCAGTTGCTTCCTTGACCATCGTGATGTTTGGAATTTCGGCCAAGCGGCACATGGTTTCCGGTTCGATGTTTCTGGCCGTCCGTCCGGGAATGTTGTAGACGCAGATGGGAATGTCCACCTCCTCAGCGACGGCTTTGTAGTGCAAAAACAATCCCTCTTGCGTCGGCTTGTTGTAATAGGGAGCGACCATCAGGGCTGCATCCGCCCCCGCCTTGGCCGCCCACTTGGTGAGCCGAATTGCCTCCGCTGTGCTGTTGGATCCCGTCCCCGCCATGACTTTGACGCGCCCAGCATTGTGTTCGATCACCGCACTGATGACTCGTTCATGTTCCGCATGGCTGAGCGTCGGCGATTCACCGGTCGTTCCCACCGGCACCAAACAATGTGTGCCCGCCTCAATTTGGAAGTCGATCTGCTCCTTGAGCAATTCGAAGTCAATTTGACTGTTCTTGAATGGGGTCACGATCGCCACCGATAACCCCGCAAATTCTGAACCTTTCCGCGCCATGCTACCGCTCCTGAAATGGCCCTGCCAAAAATAACCGAGATGCTGTGTGCTGCTTGAAACCAACTGGCGACTTGAATCCCGACGATGCTGTCGCCATCGTGATCCCCAACGACAATGTCCAGCCGATCGGCACGGAATCACCGAAATTTTGAAGCGGTTAATTCTGCGGCGACTGCACTGGCCCGGATAACAGTCTATCGCCTGCGCAATGGCCTGGCTAGCGTTGCACGACGAGGCAAAAGCCGGCAGCTCAAGCAACAATGAAACTTCCGCCGTTAACGTGGTGCCGTTTAGGGGTGTCCGATTGCAACCTCAATCGTCACAGCCCCGCCCTGATATTGATCTCCGTCGCGCTGCGTGCGCGTGAACCGGGGCGCAAGTGGCGGGAAAGGGAGAAAAAAACTGCCGCGAGTGACGTCTGGTAATTAAAAGTCAATGCCCAAAATCATTCTCGAAATTCGCGTGGCTTTCCCCCTCTCTGGCCCCATCCGGCCGACTCTACCAAAGCGAAAGTAGCGAAACAAAGCGCCCGCACCCCAAACACCTCGCAAAAACACGAATGTTCAGCCCGCGCGATTTCGCGAAATGAGGTACCGTTTCCAGTTCAATCGGCCAGCGTTACGACTTCTCCCCCCTGGCGCGAGCCGAGCGAACGCCAAACGGCCAATTCGATTTGCGATGTAACATTTCGGATGCTGCCGTCGGCCATGGCGACATTGATGATGCCTCCAGCGTGATAACTGCGTGCCGTGATGGCGGCATAGGTAGGATTGGTCACATGCCGCCCCTCGCGTTGGGAGTTGAAATCGCAATGTTTGTACACGACGCCTCCGATTGTGACTTTGACATTGCTATTCGGCGTCAAGGCGGTGGTAAAGCCCGCATGATGAGTCGCTCCATCGGGCCATTCGGTATGACCTTTGTTATCGTTGGTAGAAGTTCCCATTTTTTTATCGGGAGCGGCGATCACGTAATTGGCAACTTCAGCAATTGACGACGGAGGGGATGGGGAGACCCCCGACGTCATATTACGCGCATACGGCGTGAAGGTGCGGACCTCGGAAAACAGCAGCGTGTGGCTTAAGCCATCGGTGACGTCGCGCGTGCGGATATTCGAACCAGGGAAAAACATGCCGTCACCGCCGCGGCGGGAAACCGGATCCCAGACGAACCACGTTCCAAAATTGCCCACATAATTGGCTGGGTAGGAGCTGGGACTCCCGTCGGGCTCAAGCCGCAGCGTATCATTAATTTCGGACGCGCACATGAACGAGGGAATCCGAGTGAAGGTGACTCCCGACGTCGAGTTTGGGGGCTGATCGTAGCCAACCTCCAGGTTGATCAGGCTCGCTGCATTTTCCTGTTCGATAAACGAAAGGATACGCCCTAAGATTCCCCATGAGCCATTTGTTGTGGGAAACATCTGCCCGGGAGGCGGAGGAATCATGCTAGGGGGAAATGATTTCCGCGCCGACTCATAGTGCATGGTCGCGATGGTCACCTGGCGAATGTTGTTGCTGCATTGAATGCGCCGCGCGGCTTCGCGGACCGATTGAACGGCCGGCAGCAAGATTCCCATCAGCACGCCGATGATGGCGATCACCACCAGCAATTCGATCAAGGTGAACCCGGGCCGCGGGGGCAGTGACGCGTTGCTGCGGGTAACTTTGCGGAAATGTTTTAAACGGGTAGGAATTGACGGAGTGGAGGGTGATTGGAAAGTTTGCATGGTTCAACACCTTCGATTCTTTGATGTTCGGAATGGCCGTCGGAGGTATTCAGTGAGAGGCTTTGGTGTCGCTGGGTACACTCGATGCGGAAAATGGCGGGCCAGGCACGACCTTTCGCCAATCCGCATTTTATAAACTACTTCGGGAGCCGCCGCCATTTTTTTGGCTTACGAAATTTCCATCGTTGGCGGACTGGAGCCAGCGCGGCAGTATTTCCGCTTTTTCGCGGGGCTGTCAAACCGTTGAAAAATCGGCTTATTCTGTTAGAACTATGGGGTATCTGCCTGCACTCTGACCACCCGGTGAGTAACGGTAAGATCAAACTTGCATTTTTTTTACTCATACCCCCACAGGAACACTCCCTATGTCGTCATCGTCCCCTTCCCTTCTCGATATGATCCAAGAAAGTCTCGGCAAGGAAGGCATTTCGGAAATCAGTAAACGCATCGGCGCCAGCGAGTCTCAAACGGCGTCGGCCATCGGAGCGGCGCTCCCCGCGATGCTCGGCGGATTAACACGCCAGGGCGAATCCAGCGACGGATTGGGAAGCCTGATGGAAATGCTTGAGAAATTGGGAGGGGCTGCCGGAGGAGCGAAGTCGAGCCAGCCGACCCAGGGAGGTTCGATCGGCGATCTGTTGGGCGATCTCTCCGGCTTATTCGAGGGAGGCAAGAAAGAAGAACCCCGCAGCGCTCCAGCACCGTTCGATCCGTCGGACTTGCTCGGCGGGCTGCTTGGCGGCAACCAGAGTCGCGTCGAATCGGGGGTACAGAAGGCGGGGGGATTGAATAGTGCGGCGACGAAGAGTCTGCTCGCGTTACTTGCGCCGATCATTCTGGGGGCCTTGTTCAAGACCAAGCAATCGCGTGGATTAGACCGGGACGGTCTGCGTGATTTGCTGGGTGAGGAAAAAGCGACCGTTGAGAAGAAAACTGGCGGCTTGATCGGCCAGATGTTGGATCAGGATGGGGACGGCGATTTCGATCTTACCGATATCGCAAAGTTGACCATGGGACAAATCTTCGGTAAACAGTAGACGATAAATTCGTTTCAAAAACATTCCCTTGACGCGTTTGCCAGCAAATAGCCGATGACCCCAACCACGAAAAACATCGCCGTGTTGGGGTCGACTGGCAGTATTGGCCGCAACACGTTGGCGGTGGTTCGGCAGCTGCAGGGGTTTCGCATTTGGGGGCTTTCCGGCCATTCCAATTTGACGCAACTGGCTGATCAGGTCCGGGAGTTTGCCCCTGCGGCGGTCGCGTGCACGGCTCGAACCGATGGTACGGTCCGCGACTTGTTCGACCGCACAGAGACGCCGATGGCCTGGACGGGCCGCTTGATGTGGGGACCGCAGGGGCTTGTCGAGTTGGCTTCGGCACCCGAGGTCGATATTGTCGTCGCAGCGATTGTCGGACGTGCCGGCTTGGAAAGCACCTTGGCGGCGGTGCACGCCGGAAAGCGAGTCGCCTTGGCGAACAAGGAGGCTCTTGTCGTCGGTGGTCAAGTCGTCATCGAGGCCGCCCGTCGCAGCGGAGCCCAACTCGTCCCCGTCGACAGCGAGCACAGTGCAATCTGGCAGTGCCTGGCGGGTGGGCGTCGCGACGAAGTGCGACGGGTGATTCTCACCGCCAGCGGCGGGCCCTTCCGCAATTGGGATCGCCAGCAGTTGCAGCAGGTCAAAGTCGACGAGGCGTTGGCTCATCCCAACTGGCGGATGGGGCCGAAGATCACTATCGACTCGGCCACCATGATGAACAAGGCTCTGGAGATGATCGAGGCTCGGTGGCTGTTCGACCTGGAGCCGCATCAAATCGAAGTGGTAATCCACCCTCAATCGATTGTGCATTCTTTGGTAGAATTCGTCGACGGCTCGGTCCTCGCCCAATGCAGTCCTCCGGACATGAAGCTGCCGATCCAATATGCCTTGACGTATCCCCAGCGGATGCCGGGGCCCGTGCGAACTCTGGATTGGACTTCTGCTTGGAAGTTGGATCTCAACCCTCCCAACGCCTGGCAATGCGAGGCATTGGAGTTGGGCAGACTCGTATGCCAGCGCGGAGGAACCAGCGGGGCCGTGCTGAACGCCACCAATGAAGTGGCGGTACAGGCCTTTTTGGAGGGTCGGATTTCATTTGCAGAAATCGTCCCGAGTTGCCGGGAGATCTTGGAGCAACATCAGACAAACCCCACGCCGACCTACCAGCAGCTGATCGAGGCTGACGCTTGGGCTCGGCAGGAGATGAATCAGTGGATTTTAGCTTAATTGCCGCCGGATGGATTTCGCTGGAGACGATCCAATCCTTGGCACTGGTCGTGATCGGACTCGGCTTTGTGATTTTCGTTCACGAACTTGGGCATTTTTTGGCCGCGAAAATGTGCGGCGTCAAATGCGAAAAATTCTACGTGGGCTTCGACTTTTTCGACGTCAAAATCGGCGACCGCGTGATCATTCCCAAGTCCCTCGTCAAATGGGTTTGGGGCGAAACCGAATACGGAATCGGCTCGATTCCGCTGGGTGGTTACGTCAAGATGCTCGGCCAGGAAGACAACCCCGGTGAAATTGCCGAGGAAAATTTACGAGACACTCAGGGAGGGGGGGCCGCCCAAGCCGGTCCTGTTGATCGCGAACGAATCGATCCGCGCAGCTACCGAGCCAAATCCGTTTTGCAGCGGATGTGGATCATCTCGGCCGGAGTCATTTTCAACATCATTTTCGCGGTGATTTTTGCTGCAGCGGCCTTCCGCATGGGGGTCAACTACGAACCCGCAACCGTAGGGCAAACCTTGATAGGCTCCGTGGCTTGGGAAGAAAATCTCGACGGAGCGACGTTCCTGCGCATCAACGATCGGCGGTTCGATCAAGGCTACGCGCCGTTTACCGACATCGTTCAAGAGATCGTTTTGTCCGGGGCGGGCGGCGAGGTCGAAATCGAATACCTGCCCGTCGGCGAATCCGCATCGAAAACCCTTCGCGTCAAACCTCGGCCGCGCGAGGTGATGGGGGGACTCAGCCTCCCCATGGTCGGCGTGCAACCCGAAAATAGTGTGCGGCTCGGGAAGGGAAAGCCGACGCTGACGGGACAAGCGGCCGATCGAGCCGACCTGCGTGGCGGCGACTTGATCACCCATGTCGATGGTCAACCGATCAAGCAATTTTCTGAACTCAAGCGGCATCTCACCCACCACTTCGATCAGACAGTCGAGCTGACCGTACAACGAGCGGGTGATCCCCAGTCCCGCCGCGGCCAAACCGAAACCGCCCAGGTCATGCTGGAGCCCAATCCGATCCGCGAGCTGGGTTTCGACTTGGAGATCGGGCCCATCGTGGCCTTGCGGAAAAATTCCCCTGCGGCCCAGGCGGGGCTAGCCGTGGGGGATCGCTTAGTAGCCCTCAACGGCCAACCGCTTGGCAATCCGCTTACTCTCGATCAGCGGCTCATCAAGTTGCATCGCGATGGCCAGCAGAGCATCGAAGTTACCGTGTCGCGCAAGGTCGATGGGCAACTGCAGGAGCTCACTATCGCTGTACCGCTGCGCTTGCCATCGGTTGACGGGAGCTACGACGAAGGCATGTATTCGTTCGAAACTCTAGGCGTGGCGTGCCGAATTTTGCCGACAGTGGCCGGCCTCGATCCCGGTTCGGCAGTGGCCCGGGCAGGCGTGGCCGTCGGCGACCGTCTGAAAGAGTTTCGCTTCGAGCTGCCTGAAAGTTTTCTCGACAGCCCTGACCTGCAGACCTATCGCAAACGAAATTCCGGATCGGTCATCGATCCGTCCGGTTTTGCCAGTGCCGATCAAGCCACAAGGGGAGCCGCGACTGGCCTCTTGGGACCGTCACCCTCGGATGTGACGCCGATCGAATTCGCCCGCCGACTGTTGCAGCAATTACCCGTCGGCACCAAGTTCCAACTGATATTTGTCAAACCAAGCGGAGAGAAAATCGAGTGCGACGCTGTTTCAACCTTGTCGGCAACCGATTTTCAAACGACGCGCGGCATGGCGATGACGCTCTTGAGCAAGGTGTACAACTCTCCCTCGTGGACCGAGGCCCTTGCACTGGGTTTCAAACAGGTCCGGTCCGATTTGACGATGATCCTCAAATCGCTGCAACGGCTGGCGACAGGACAAATCTCCCCCAAGGCGATCGGCGGGATCGGCACCATCGGGGCTGCGGCCACGGCCGAGGCGGGGCAGGGGTTTTCGCGGTTGCTGTTGTTCTTGACGATGCTTTCAGCCAATCTCGCGATCATCAATCTCTTGCCGATCCCCGTGCTGGACGGAGGACACCTGATGTTCCTGGCCTACGAAGGTATCTTCCGACGCCCCGTTACCGAGCGCGTGCAAGTCGCCTTGTCTTGGATGGGACTGATTCTCTTGCTCGGCTTGATGTCCTTCGCCATTTTCATGGACATCACGAGATTTATCGAGTGGCTGCGCTGATCAATGAGTGAGGATGCACCAGAACATGTGCGGCACCGCCCTCCCCAAGTACTGGCCGAGCCAAGGCCGGTGATTGTGGCTTGCCCACAATTCAAAAGTGCGATCAACCTGTCACGCATCGTCCGTTTGGCCGGATGCTGTGGCGTCAATCACGTCATCGCTTGTGGGAACAACAAGGTCGATGCGGACGTCGCTAGGGATGCCGCCAGCAGTGTCCGCATCGAACGGCGGCGATCGCTACCGCGCCGGCTCGAGGAACTGAAGGCCGAGGGGTATCGGCTGGTGGGGCTCGAGCAGACGACTCACTCCCAATCGTTGCATCATTACACCTTTCCCCGTCGCATGGTTTTGATCGTCGGCCATGAGCGACTCGGTATCGATGCCGAGGTGATGCCCTTACTGGACGATGTCGTCGAAATTCCCGTGTACGGGTTGCCCTTCAGTTACAACGTGGCAACCGCCACCACCATGGCCTTGTACGAGTATTGCAGACAGTATCCCCAAGGCTGAAACGGGTCGGGCAGGTCGGCAGGTGAAAGCCTGAAACATCAAACGCGCAACTCGGACGAACATCAAACGCGTAACCCGGTGGTGAAACAATTTTCCTCTCCGGTCCCGCGGGCCGACTCGCGCAAAGAAAGAGTAAAAAAACAAGTCTGCCTCGGGGAACGTGGAGCCAAAAAAACCCGCATTTTTTCGGGCTGGGACATTTTGGTCGTTTGACAAACGGCGACTTGCGGCATATACGTTTTTTAGCGGACGGACCAGTCCGTTAATTAGCTGTCGGCTTTGCCGGTCAGCCTATCAGCAGGAATTAGGTCGGCCACTAAAGAGCCAACCTAGAAACCAGCCTCGCTTACCCTTCAGGTTGCGGTGCTGTCGGTTTTGGATAGCCGTCAACAGGCCGAGCCGTCAAGTCTTTGGGAAATGCAAAGGAACCGGACCATGACCAGCCAAATCACCCCTCTCTCGGGCCAAGTTCCTGTGCTCGACACGGTCGAGGCAAACCAAAAAATATCCGAGCCGTCGCGAGCAGCGGGGAGGCGGCCCAATCAAGAACACAAACAAAAACGCCGCTCGGAGATCATCGAGGTGGCGACGCGCATCTTCGCAGAAAACGGTTTTGCAGCCACCGACGTGCAAATGATTGCCGACGAATGCGGCGTAGGAAAAGGGACGGTTTATCGCTACTTCCCGACCAAAGAGGAACTATTCCTCGCGACGGTTGACGATGGCATGCAGCGATTGAGCAAGGCGGTCGAGTCGGCTGCCGCAGCTCACGCGAATGACCCGCTGGAATTGATAGCCGCTACGGTCAGAGCCTATTTGAACTTTTTCGACTCTCATCGCGATGTCGTGGAACTGCTGATTCACGAACGGGCCCACTTCCGTGATCGCAAGGCGTCAACGTATTTCGTGCATCGCCAAGCCAACATCGGTCCTTGGCGCGAATTGTGCCAAGGGTTGATCGATGCCGGCGTGTTGCGCGATCGCCCGGTGGACGATGTCCTGGATGTCATCTCGGATTTGCTGTACGGAACGATGTTCACAAACCATTTTTCGGGTCGGCGCAGAAATCTCGCCGATCAAGCTGGACGAATTTTGTCGATCATCTTCGACGGAATTTTGGCCCAGCCTCGAATCGACGACCGTCAATGGGAGCAAGGCTGATGTGGCAATCAACCGTTCGAGGCCGAGCTGTTCCGCAGGCTTGTGCTGCGCACCCTGGATTCGTCGCGCGAGACCGGCTCGCCACGCTATTGGCTGTCGTATTCGTGGCTGGCTGGACGCTGACCGTGACGGGCTGCCACGGCGACAAGACTCAAGCCCAATCGCTCTCCGCGGGGGATTCGCCGCGCCGCTTGGCGATGAAGGTCCAAGTGGCTCCGATTAGCCGCGGCAGTATCACAACCGACCTGGAGCTGACCGGAAATATCCTGCCGCTGCGGCGGACTTTGATCGTCTCCCAAGTGGATGGCGTGATCCAATCGATTCCCGCGTCGGGGCGAAAGATTGAGGCCGAAATCGATGGCCGCCGCTACTCGGAGATGCTCAGCTTGAATTTGGGGCACGAGGTCAATGAAGGGGACGTGCTCGTTGTTCTCGATCCCACAGAATACGAGCTGCAACTGGCGGCGGCGAAGGCGCGGCTGGAGCAAGCGAACAAACAACTGGAGGATCTCCTTGCCTGGCGGCGCCCCGAGACCGTGCGGCGCGCTGCGGCGATGCGAGCAGAGGCGGCGGCCCGCCTCGAACGTGCCAAGACCGAATTTGAGCGGGTCCAGACATTGGTCAATCAGCGAGCCGGCGCCCAGCAAGAGTATGATCACGCGATGGCCGAGTTGAAGTTCGCCGAGGCGGGTCTCGAACGGGCCGAGGCGGAATACCAAGAGGTCACGGCTGGTCCGACCGAATCGCAAGTCGGAATCGCTCGGGCCCAGGTCGCTCAAGCCGCGGCGGAGGTGGCAATTCACCAGGACCGCCTGAATCGCACCATCATCCGCGCACCCTATTCCGGCATCATCACGGAGCGATACGTCTACGAGGGGGAACGACTCACCATGATGCCCCGCGTCGAGCTGATGGAGTTGATCGATGTCAGCTTGCTGCTGGTCCAAGTCTCGGTTCCCGAGCGTTACTTGGGGCTGGTGCAACTCGGCGATTGGGTTCGGGTGCAAGCCGCAGGTCGTGACCAGGCGGTGCCAGGGATGATTGTGTTGGTCAACGAAAAAGTTGATTACGAAACCCGATCATTTCGGGTTCGCGTGGCGATCGAGAATCACGAGCGAAGGCTCAAAGCCGGCCAGTTCGCCAAAGTTGCTTTCCCCATTTCCGCAGCCAGTGACACCCTACTGATTCCTGCCGCCGCTGTCGTCTTTTCTAGCGGCCAACCCCTGGCATTCGTCTATGAACCGACGACGGGAACCGTTGTGCAGCGTCAGCTCGAATTGGGGCTACAAGGCCAATCGACCTATGAGGTCCGATGCGGTTTGGCTGAGGGGGACCAGGTCGTGGTGCATGACCCGGCGGTGCTCGCCGATGGCATGTCGGTCGAGGTGACTAGCGCGGCGCCGGACCAGCCAAAGTCCGCCGAGGGAGCGAACTGATGCGAATTTCCGCGATTGCCATTTCGCGTCCAGTGCTCGCGACGATGGTCGTCATGGCGATGATCGTCTTCGGCGTAGTCGCGTACCAACGGATCGGCGTCGACTTGTTTCCAGCCGTCGAGTTTCCCGTCGTAACGATCAGTGTGATCTACGAAGGTGCCGATCCGGAAACGATGGAAACCGATGTCGCTGAGCCGATCGAAGAGGCGGTCAACACGATCAGTGGCATCAAGTCGCTGCGATCGGAAAGCTCGACCGGGATGACGTTGGTCTTGGTCGAATTTCAACTGAGCCGCAATATCGACGTAGCCACCCAGGATGTGCGCGACAAGGTTACCTC
This sequence comes from uncultured Pirellulaceae bacterium, assembly GCA_937941455.1. Classification (GTDB taxonomy): domain Bacteria; phylum Planctomycetota; class Planctomycetia; order Pirellulales; family Pirellulaceae; genus BJ22. The sequence goes on from CALDHM010000033.1 coordinate 53,092, forward strand.
AATCCGGGCAAACTTGCCGCTTGGGATCGAGCAGCCGATCATTGAAAAATTCGATCCCGATTCGGCGCCGATCATGGCCGTTTCCCTGTCCGGCCCCGTATCGATCCGCGAGTTGACGCGGTATGCCGACGATGTCGTCAAGCCACTGATCGAAGGGGTCAATGGCGTCGGCTCGGTGGCCATTGTCGGGGGCCGCGAGCGAGAGATTCGTATCTGGTTGCGGGCTGACGACCTGCGGCGTTATCACGTGACGGCCGACGAAGTGATTCGGGCCATCGAGCGGGAAAATTTGGAATTCCCCGGTGGTCGGATCGAAACTAGCGACCGCGAGCTGGTAGTCAAAACTAAGGGGAAGCTGCGCCGAGCCGCGGACTTCAGCGGCGTTGTCGTGGCGACCAGCGGCCTTGTCCCGGTGCGGCTGGGGGATGTCGCTCGCGTCGAGGATGGCATGGAGGATTTTCGCACCCTCTCGCGATTGAACGGAGAGCGGGCCGTTTCCCTCGAAATCCGGCGGCAATCGGGTGAAAACATGCTGGCGGTGGCTCAAGGGGTCAAACAACGACTCGAGCGCCTGCGGGGTGACCTGCCGGAGGGCTTTAATCTGACGATCACGCAGGATCTGTCCCGTTTCGTTACCGCCAGCGTCAACGAAACACAAACGGGCTTGATTCTCGGCGGCATCTTGGCAGTACTCGTCATCCTCGCCTTTCTCCGCAGTTGGCGCGGAGCCTTGGTGGCTGCCGTGACGATTCCGACAACGGTCATCGCGACCTATGCACTAATGTGGGCAAGTGGATTTACACTGAACATCATGTCGCTGCTCGCCCTCAGTATCTCGGTGGGCATGGTCATTGACGATTCGATCGTCGTTCTCGAAAACGCCTATCGGCAGATGGAGCAAGGCAAAAGTCGCCGCCAGGCGGCACTCGATGGTATGGCCGAAATCGGCTTCGCCGTGATCGCAACATCGTTGGCGATCATCGCGGTGTTTGTACCCGTCGCCTTCATGGACGGTTTGATCGGCCGTTTTTTTGTCGAGTTCGGCTTGACGGTGACCTTTGCCGTGATCGTGTCGACATTCGTCGCCGTCTGGCTGTCGCCGATGCTGTGCTCGAGAGTTTTGGAAATTGTGCCGCAACACGGCTGGCTGTTCAATGTCGTTGAGCGACTGTTCGTCGCGGTCGAATCTGTGTATGGCCGCGTCATTCGCTGGGCGCTCCGCCGTCGCTGGACGGTGACCGCTCTGGCGTTGGGGAGCTTCCTTGGCAGCCTGGCGTTGCTCCCCTTCGTCGGCACCGAGTTCGTACCAGAACAAGACGAAGCTCAATTCAGGGTTCAACTGGAAGCCCCATTGGGATCGTCGATCGATCGCACCAGCCGCATCGTGGCCGAGGTCGAGCGTCGGTTGCGAGCCTTGCCCTACGTCACCAATTTGTACACCACGATTGGCTCCAGCCAGCAAGATCGCGTCAACTATGCCGCGACGCTGGTGCAGTTGCCCGACAAATCGCAACGTGACCTGACACAACATCAAATCATGGCTCTGGCCCGCGCAGCGGTTGCGGATCTGACTCATACCAAAATCAGCGTCGAATACATCCCGCGGGTCTCTGGGGGGGGCTTCCGCGCCGCACCGATCCAGTACAACCTCCGCGGTGGTGACATCGCCCTACTGGAGCGGATCGGCCAGCAAATGGTCGAGCGACTGCGGGCGATCCCGGGGATCGTCGACGTCAATCTGACCTACGACTCGAGCAAACCAGAGATCGAAATTCTGCCCAATCGGGACCGGGCCGCCGATTTGGGAATCGACATCGAATCGATGGGCAAGACGGTGCAATCGCTCATCGGCGGGCGGCGGATCAGCACCTTCGAGGATGGTGGCAAAAGCTACGACGTCCGCATCCGTCTCGCAGAGATCGATCGTGGCCGAAGCGAGGCAGTGGCCGCGCTGCCGGTGCGCGCTCGGTCGGGCGAGTTGGTCGAGTTTCGCAGCCTGGCCGAGGTCCGCGAGGGGACTGGGCCCGTGCAGATCGATCGTGAAAATCGGATGCGACAGGTCACCATCATGGCGAACCTGGAGAAAACCAAACCGCTCGGAGCAGCGCTCAACGAAGTTCTCGCCATCGAACGAGAAATCGGCTTACCCCCCGGTGTTCGCAGCGCATTTACCGGCGCGGCCGACTTGATGGCGGAAACGTTCAGCAGCATGATTTTCGCGTTAGTATTGGCGCTGGTTCTGATCTACATGGTGCTCGCCTCGCAATTCGAGAGTTTTATCCATCCCTTCACGATCATGGTTTCCGTGCCACTGTCAGTCGGTGGGGCCCTCGGCGCCTTGGCGTTAACCGGGCTAACCCTGAATATTTTCAGCATGATCGGGATGGTGATGTTGTTGGGCTTGGTCACCAAAAATGCGATCTTGTTGGTCGACTATACGAACTTTTTGCGGCGCGAGCGCGGCCTGGCCATGACCGATGCCTTGCTGGTGGCGGGGCCGATTCGGCTTCGTCCGATTTTGATGACGACGTTGTCAACCGTCGCGGGCATGCTTCCCATCGCGGTGGGCATGGGGGCAGGTTCGGAAAGTCGCCAACCGATGGGGGCTTGTGTCATTGGCGGCATGCTGACATCGACCTTGCTGACGCTGGTCGTCATTCCCGTCGTGTATAGTTTGCTGGACGATCTAAGCGGCTGGCTGCTGCGAGGCAAGGAAGTCAAATCAAACCAATCGGCGGCGCTGCCAGAGCCAAAACGCGCTGCCCGCTCGGAACAGAACGGCGACGGCCATTTGCCCAAGGCGTCCGAGTCTCCCGCCGTCGACCGTCCGGCTGCCGAAGTTGTCCATCCCTGAGCTGGATCACGTCCGTTCGATGATGGTGATTGTCGAAACGTTGAGCCGAATCGATCCTGATCGGCGATCAGCGTCGCATTCTGCCTTGCGAATTGGATGAAAAACCGCGAACATAGAGCAGCGTTGACAGGATGATCGTTTAAGCTGCGGCGGCAGGTAACGGCGTGAGTAACGTAGAGCACACTCGATTTGATGGATCACGGCGGTCTTTTTCTTCATCGCCGTTGGTTATTGGCCTGACGGGTGGCATCGCTTTGTGCGTCGCAGGTTTTGCGATGTTTCCTTGGGACTTTATCTTGTCCGATTGGTTGTCCCTGGAATATCTGCCGGGGGACTTAGCGCGCTGCATCGAGCTTTCGGAGTTCTTCGCCCACGGGTTCGGCATTGCAGTGATTCTCATCACCGCTTGGCTGTTGGACCCCGCCTCGCGTGGTCGCCTCAGGCGCGTTGTCGCAGCAATGATCCTGACCACGATGGTGATTCACGTCATCAAGTTTTCAGTCGTGCGGGTGAGACCAGTGGAATTGCGCGATCGAGGTATGGTGGTCCAGTCGTCATTTTTACTGGCAGATGATGCCGACGAACAATCGCGAATTCGCGACGAATGGATCGATACCGCGCTGCAGTCGTTTCCGTCGGGACATAGTGGAGCGGCGGCTGCCTTGGCCGTTGGTTTAGCCTTCCTGTATCCGCGCGGCAGATGGTGGTTTCTGATTTTAGCGAACCTCGCTTGTTTTCAGCGCGTCGCTGTATTTGCCCATTGGCCCAGTGATGTGTTGGTCGGGGCAGGAATTGGGGTCGCGATCGGTTATTTGGTAATGAGTTATCAGTCCGCTGGCAAATCGCTCAATCGGTAGCCAATCGGCTCGAGCTCGATCACATCTAAACGATAAACAAATCTTGTTCATGAATAGTGGCGTTTGGCAAGGCGCTTTCGCTTGCCACTCCCCGCTGTGGCATTGCAAGAAAATGGCTGCTTGGTAAAATTCGGCGACTTACAGCGGGGCGTAGCGCAGTCTGGCTAGCGCACCTGGTTTGGGACCAGGGGGTCGGGGGTTCAAATCCCTCCGCCCCGACTGTTTCAAAGCAAATCCTGCCGGCTCTCGCATGGGCGGCAGGATTTTTTTGCTGATGTCGTAAACTTCGCGAAAAAGTCGTCGCGTCAGAACGCGGACACATCGGGACGGGATGATAAAACTGGAGCCCCGCCATGCGGCAGCACCGATGCGTTGTGAGGTTTCTGCTTGCTGTTTTCAATGAGATCCTAACCCACAACCAGTCCTCGCTTACGCTTCGGGCTACGGTTGCTCACCGATTTTGGATAGGCTTTTAGCTCGGTGCCAAGGCTTCCTCCCGATTCTCGGCTCCCACATGATCCCCCGCAGATAGGGAGTGGTTCGCGACCGATTTGGATCGTCCATTTCGGCTGAGCACATACCCGCAGGGGATGAGTGCCAAAGCGAGAAATGTTGCCCCCAGAATCCCGCCGGCGATGGCAACGGCAAGCGGGGGCCAAAATCCGCCCCCCCCTAAAATCAACGGCAAGAAGCCGGCGATGGTCGTCAGGGTCGTCGCGAGAACATGTCGTGTCGAACGGAGCAACACATTGTGAATCGCCGCGCAATTCCCCGACCGCGCCGCCTTGTCACCCCGAATCGCCGCGAGGACGACGATCGAATCGTTGATCGCAACTCCGATCAAACCCATCGTCCCCACGATCGGCATGAAGCCGAAGGGAAATCCGAATATCCACAATGAACCCATGCTCAAACCGACCGACAGAACTCCGATGACCGCAATCAAGGCAGCCGAGCGGAACGACTGGAACGACAAGACCAGCGTTGCTAACATCAGGACGGCCAAGACGCCGACATTGGCCATCAAATTGCCAATCGCATCATTACGTTTTGCCACCTCGCCGCCGTAACTCAGCGAGTAGCCAGCGGGTAGCACGAAACCACATTCCTGCAGGCGACGTTCGAAATCGTTCAGAATCGGTGCCGTCAATTCTCCTGAGCGCGTAAAGGCCTGGATTTCGTTCATTCTTCGACCGTCAAGGCGAGCGATTCCAGCGGGCTCGGGGAGGAGTTTCATCGAGCCCAGCGTCGAGAGGGGAATCCCCACGAATTCCGGCCGGTTCGAATTGATTTTGCCAGGCGTTTGACCGCTGCCAGAACTGGCTGCCGATAGCGATAATAGATTCAACGAAGAGATCAGATGAATGTCCGCTCGTTCCTGATTACCCACCCGCACTCGAATCGGGACTTCTTCGATCCCCTCCAAGATCGACCCCGACACAGCCCCCTCAAGCAAACCGTTCAGCTGTCGCGCGACGTGATTGTAATCCAAGCCTAAGACTCGAGCTTGGGCGTGATCGACATCGAAATTGATCTTGGGGAGCACGTCTTGCAACTCCGCACGCGTCGCGATGACCTTGGGAGTGTCAGCCAAACAGCACCTAACCTGCTGCCCTAATCGACTTAATTCATCGAGATCGGGACCGAAGATCCTAACCTCGATCGGCGCGTAAAACGAAGGCCCCTGTTCCAGTAGTCGCACGAGCGTCAGTGATTGCGGAAATTTCTGTTCGAGGCAGCACTGCAATTCACGAACGAACGCGACACCATTGTCCGCCGCATCGCGCTGAATGATCGCTTGAGCGTAACGCGATGAATTTTTGCGACTGGGAATCAAGTTGTAGTAGAACACGGGCACACTTTCGCCGACGAACCAATACACACCGCGAATTCCGTCGACCTTCTGCAACTCGGCCGTCATTGCCTCGGTGAGACGCTTTGTTTCATCGATGGAGGTGCCGGGGGACAATTCGATTTCAATATGAACTTGATCCCGATCGGCTGCCGGAAAAAACTGAATCGGCAGGCGACTCGCGGCGACGAATCCAGCAAGTGGTACAAGCAAGGAAACGGCGATGCCCCAATGAGGACGTTGGAGCAAAAACATCAAAGTACGACTCCACAGCCGACCCAGTCGGTCGCTGTGAAAACCGGAACGCCACCACGAAGGACGCTCGCAGGGGTCGACTTTGATCCCCAGGCCGGCGAGTGCCGGAACCACGGTCATACCCAACACGAACGACGAGGCAATGGCCAAAATCACGCTGATGGCGATACTCCCCACGAATTCGCCGGCGGGGCCTGGCATGAGCGCGATCGGTGCGAAGGCGAAGGCCGTCGTGAGCGTCGACCCCAGTAGCGGAATCGCCAAATGGCGAACGCAACTGCCCACCGCCTGGAGCGGCGGTTGTCCCCCGCGTAACTCCCGGCCGACTTCGTCCACCATCACGATCGCATTGTCGATCAACAACCCAAGTGCGATGATGAGTCCCGTCACCGACATCTGGTGAATGGGGACGTCCAAAAATCTCAAACCGGCCAACACCATTAACGACACGATGGGGAGTGCCGAGCCAACGATCAGCGCTGACCGCCAGCCCATCAAAAACAAAATCACGGCGAAAACTGCGACGCCACCGACGATCAGGTTGCCCAACAGCGATGCCAGCCGAGCCTCAACGTAGGGGGATTGGCTGAAGATCACCTCCAGTTCGACACCTTGCGGAAGTTCTGACGAGAAAGCGGCCAGGATTTTCGCGATTTCTCTCGTCCACAGGTCGATGCGAAAGTCGTTCCGCACCAGAGCGCCGACCACGACAGCCCGCGCACCGTTGATGGTGGCCAGCGTCGCTGGCGGCGATACGGCTCCGCGCTCGATGGTGGCGATGTCGGAAAGTTGCAGCGAGACGCCATCGCGATTGGTTTGAATCGGCGTGGACGCCAAACGGTTGAGCGAATTAATTTCACCGCTTACCTCGAGTAACAAGGCGCCGGCGGGCCCGCGGGCTTGGCCGGCCGAGACCTTCGAGTCGCTCGCCCCGATCTGCCGCGAGACCTCAATTGCCGACAGGCTCAAAGCCGCAGCCGCTTCCGGATTGATCGTGACGGTGATCTCTTCGTGAGGATCACCGAAGAGTTCAGTCTTCTCTGTGCCGGGAACCGATCGCAAACGCTCTTCGAGCACGCGTGCCCACCGCCGCAACAGTGCTGGACTCTCCTGCGTGCCGCCACGCCACTTGACAGCCAACAGCATCGCAAAGGCCTTGATCTCAATTTGTTCGAATTCGGGACGGGAGGCTTCGGCGGGCAGTTGGACGATGGCGTCCTCGAGCTTGCCGCGAACTCGCGACCAAATTACGGGAGCTTCGATCGCCGTGACTGAATCCAGCAATTCGATCTGGATGAATGAAACGCCCAAGCGACTCGTCGAACGGATTTCTTTGACTTTCTCGATCTTTTTGATCTCGTCCTCGAGTTTCTCGGTCACTAGCGCCTCGACAAGTTTCGCATCGGCACCGGGGAGGAGCGTCGTCACACTCGCCGCTCGCGGGGCTAACAGCGGATCCTCCATGCGCGGCATCACCAGCGCCGATGAAATTCCTGCCACCACGATCAGGCCCAAGGTCAAACCCAGCAGTCGCGGATCGCGGTAAAACAGAGTTGCCAATCCCCAATCTGAAACCACAGATGATTCCTTATTCTGGTGGAGCGATACGAACAAGTTGGCCAGGCGTCACGCGATTCACGCCGGTCGCAACGATCAGGTCTCCCGAATTCAGCTCGCCTTGCACCAGCGCACGGTCGGTGTCGATTTGTAAGATTTCGACATCGCGACGTTCCAGTCGGAAAAGGCCGACACTTGCAGACCTTCCCGCCGATGAATCGGCCGTTACGACGTAAACCGACCACAAGCCGCGTTGTCCCCGCGCAAGCGATTTGTAGGGAATCCAAATTCCCGGCTGGCGAATCGATTGTTCCAGGCGAACGCGAATCATCCGGCCCGGCAAGGGTAGGCAGTCTAGAGCCTTTGCAGTTGCCATGTGGGATCGGTGGACTGGATCGCTTGTCGACGAATCGGCGTCGTCGGGTGATTGAATTTTGAAACGAGTGGTCACCGTGCGGGTCACCGGATCGATTTCTGGTAAAACCGTTTTTAGTTGGCCCAAAAGTTTGTGCTGATCGACGGTCAAGGGATAGGTCTTGCCGATTTCCAAGCTCCCGGCGATGCCTGGAGGAATACCGATCCAAGCCTCCAGATCTTGCTGCTCGACGACTCTCAGCACGGGCTGACCCATGTTCACAATCGACCCCTCATCGAGCAGCCGTTGGGCGATGGTCCCATCAAACGGCGCGCGTAATTGGCTTTCCCGGATGTCGATTTCGATCCGCTGCAACATCGCGTCCAAGCGTGCGAGCTCGGCCTGTTGTGCCCGAATTCGCTCGACGCGCGTTCCTTCCTCCAACTCAGCCAGCCGATTTTTGGCCGCGTTCAGCCGCTCGGTGACCGAACGCAATAAGGATCGAGTGTCATCGAATTCTTGTTCTGAAATCGCTCGACCGGCGAGCAAGCGCTGCTTGCGTTGGAACTCGATCTCTGCGAGTTCGCGTTGCGACTCGAAATCTTCGACCTCAGAGCGAGCCGCCGCGATCGTTTGTTGCCGCGGTCCAGAGATCAGTTCGTCGAGAACAGCTTGAGCCCCATCTTTTTGGGCTTGTGCCTCTGCCAGCGATGCGCGTAGCGACCCGGTGTCTAATTCAGCCAAGACCTGTCCCGCCGCGACGGATGCCCCTTGCTCAACGTAGACGGTTTCGAGAATGCCGGTCCGTTTGAAGCCTAGTTCGCTGGTGCGGGCCGCCTTGATGGTGCCGCTGTATTCGCGCGGCATGTTGATGGAATCGACGCGGATCGCCTCGGCAACCTCGACGGTAGGATAGCTGCGAAAGTCTGTAATATCACTCTCCCTACCGAGCGCGGTCGATTTTTTTGTTCCTAGGTTTGGCAGCGCCAAGCACAGAGCCGTCAGTGCCAGTCCGACCGTGACCACGCTGCCAAAGTATCGTCCCGTCAAAAATTGACGAATAGTCAATAACAGAGCAGACGGTGCGGCTTTGGTCTTTGTCATGGGGATTTTGCCTAGCGTGAAAGGGGGAATTGGAGTTGTTCGAGCCGAGACAGCTCGGGCAGGAACTGAGTGTGCAGCACTTTTTCCGCAACGATTGAATAATCGTAATCGGTAGACAGAGGTCGCCATTGGAAACCGTCGAGCAGATGATTGGCCAACAGCCTGACCCGGGAATAAGGCTCATTTATTCCGAGTTGAGCCAAATTAGGATTACTGGCTGCCAATGAGTAGGCGCCAGAAACGAGGGACCACAGGCCGTAGACAAGATCCTGGGGCGTGAACCCCTCAGGCAACTTTAAATTGTTTTCAGCCACGCCCGCGGACACGATTTTGGCGACGCTCGCCATGCACTGCATCTCGCACGACTGGAACTGTTGACGCCGACGCTCACTTGCCTTTTCCCAGATCGAGGAAATACGGATCATTTGTTCCAGAAAAAAGTGGTGGGGATAAAGGCGGGCGAAAATCTCGGAAGCCACCCCGATTCCTTGCAACCTTTCCCGCGATAACCCGGGAAATTCGCTTCCCCGGCGAAACAGCTCAATGCGACTTTCCATCGTGCGGATCCCCAACGCCAAAATGATCTCTTCTTTATTTGGGAAATGGTTGTAAATCGTGCCTTTCGAGTATTCCAAAGACTCGGCGATTCGGTCCATGTTGAGGCCGTGATAGCCCTCGGACAAAATCAGCGATTGGGCGACGCTGAGGATTTTTTCCTCGCGTTGTTGGATTTCGCGTTTTTTTCGTGTGACCTTAGTCATTTCGTCAATTATTGACGTTTCGTCAAATCTGTCAAGGGGCGGGAAGGGGATTTTTGAGAATCGTTAGAAATCTCCCAAAAATCCCAAATTTACAAGGTCTCGATCGATTCAGACGCCTATTTGAATGCACAAAAACGGCCGAATGTTCCGATAAATCCGAACAGACGACTCGTTTCACGCTTTCCCGCTCCGGTACCGAAGTTGAAGGGTAGCAACTTGCGAATATTTCCCCGTATCATCCGCTATCCTTTTCGTGTATTTCGCGGCGACGAAACATCAAACGCCGCCAATGACCAGTTGGACCTTTTGCTGGTGTCCCACGAAGCCTCCCGAACCGGTGCACCCCTGATCGCCTTAAATCTCCTGCGAAATTTTACGGGACGGTTTGGCCTGCAATGCGGCACCCTATTTAACGATGGCGGCCCGTTGATTTCCGAGTTCGCACAAATCTCACGAGTCGAATGCCTCAACACGCAACGTTGCGAATCAACAGAATTAACAAGGAAGGTTCAACGATTTCTTCATTTATCCGGCGGGCGTCCGCGAGTTGCTGTCTGCAACAGCATGGAGTCACGCTTTATCGCCGCGGAATTGGCCCGAGCCGGGATTCCGGTGGTCTCCCTCGTTCATGAGATGGCCAGTAGTTATACCGAAAGCGATTTTCATTTGATCAACGCCGCGTCCCAGCTCATCGTGTTCCCTTGTGAGGCGGTCGCCCAAGCGGCGCAGGACAAAGTGCCGCTTTCACCTGCCAAGATCCGCGTTTATCCCCAAGGATTGCTTCGCAGCGATTTCGGCAACCGAGTGGAGCGTCAAACGGCTCGGCAAGCGTTGCGAGCGGAACTTGGACTAATGGAAGGCAGCCGCATCGTGCTCGGTTGCGGGACACTCGACATGCGAAAAGGGATCGATCATTTCGCTGCCATCGGCCGGGAATACCTGCGTCGGCATCCTGGATCGAATGTCTACTTCGTCTGGATGGGCGATGGACCGACCTGGACGCATTCGGTGTTGCACTACGTCAAGTTGGACTTGGAACGCAGCGGAGCGGCCGAGAATGTCAAGTTCATCGGCGAGCGGATCGAGGTCGAACAGTACTTCATGGGCGCTGACGTGTTTCTGCTGAGCTCGCGGGTTGACCCGTTCCCTTGCGTCGTTCACGAGGCGATGGCGGCTGGATTGCCAGTTGTCACCTTCGATGGTAGCGGTGGTGCGGCCGAAGCCATTGGTGGTGAGGCTGGATTTGCCGTTCCCTTTGGCGATTACTCCGCCGGCGTGAGCGCGATACATCGATTGCTCAACGACAGCCTGTTGTATCAAAGAATGCGTTCCGCGGCTCAGTCGCGGGTGTTCGAGAATTACCGTTTCGACGATTACGCCGAGAGGATTTGGTCGCTTTGCCGAACTCTGATGGATCTGCCCGACGCGATCGCTCGCGCGGCTTGATGAGTTGCCGATTCAACTGCATGGCTACCTGTGCAAGCAGCACCTCGAGCGCGCTTCCGGCCGAGGCGCCGGACCTTGGGGTGATTCATATTGATGCCCGCTGTCGGCGCCACGGTTGAAAAAATGCCAAAAGATCGCTCTTTTGAATCAATTTGTTGCGGTTCGAACGATCGATAATGGTTTGACTTTATACTCGATACTAGACGCGGCAGCGACGAATGCTCACAATAAATTTGATTGAGCGCACTCGCATTTGTAAGAGACTGCCGGGAGAAGGGGCATCGGCAACCGATCGGTGCGTTTGGACAATCGTATTCGAAACAGGTCTTGGAATGTAGCTTCCGTTGGTTCGTAAAAGGAATTCGGTGTGATGAGCGATTACAATCCGTTTACGTCCCCGCAAACACAGCCAGAGCAACTGGACGCGAGCACTTCTGCTCACACGTTCGCCGGCTACGATTATTTGGCAAATTTTACGTTCTTTTTTCAAAGTCCCAATTGGCTCATGAACTGGTTGCTGCTGACGATCGTCGGCATCATTCCCATTTTGGGGCCGATCGTCCTGATGGGCTATCACTACGAAATTATTGGGAATCTAGTCTACCTACGGCAGCCTCGCTACCCGGACTTCGACTTCAGCCGTTTTGGGGTTTACCTTGGACGGGGTATCTGGCCGTTTTTGATCACGATCATTGTTGGTATTTGTGCGACTCCGATTTTCGTGATCATCGCAATAATTTTTGGGCTGATGATCGAGGGCGGTGGGGGACCAGAAAAAGCCTTGGTCTTCGTCGCAGCATCCATGATGTACGTAGTGTTTATCGTGCTTGGTTTGTTGATCAATGGTCTGATAATGCCCTTGCAACTCCGCTCAGGGCTCTCGCAGAATTTTGGGCAGGGATTCAATTTTTCCTTCGCATTCGATTTTCTAAGCAAGGTTTGGTTGGAGCTTTTGTTGGGAATAATTTTTATCGGTTTCGTCACGACGATTTTGGCGCTCGTGGGAATTCTGGCGTTGTGTGTTGGCTACCTGTTCGCCTTTTCGCTCGGATTCATGGCGATGGGGTATCACCAGTATCAACTGTATCTCTGCTACCTCGGTCGCGGTGGAGAGTTGATTCCCTATCAACCGAGCACTTAGAGATTGGCGGAGATGGCAGGCAGTTGTTTTCTCGCGTTGTCGCAGCGGGGAAGTCGCGAGAGCCGGGCACACCCGGCCAAACCGATCGGCCGGGGGAGCTGGCAACACCGTCGACTGCTGTACCTGCTCCCAATCTTGCTCTTCGTGAGCCAATTTTCTTCGCGCGCAGCTTGTGCCCAAGAGGGCAGTGTCGACGAACCGCGCGATCGCTGGTCCATTCGATTCGAGGAGGCCAAAAACCAAGTCAAGGTTCTGATCGGAGATCAGCATTTCACCACGGTGGTTATGAATGAATTTCCCAAACCGATCCTTGATCCGGTCTACGCGCCGGGACAACTCGCGGTGACACGCCACTATCCCATGCGGCGGGTAGCGGGTGAGGCCGATGACCATCCTCATCACAAATCGATTTGGTTTGCGCATGGCGATGTGAATGGCGTCGACTTTTGGGCCGAAAAGGGGCGCATCAAAACCCTCGAGTGGACCTGGAACACGGAGGAACGAAACGTCCGGTTGCACAATCAGTGGCTCGATGAAGATCGCGTCATATGTGAGGATCGCACCGAGTATTGTTTCGGTGGCGATCGACATTCGCGATGGATCGATGTCGAGGTAAATTGGTTGGCCACGGAATCGGATCTAGAGTTAGGAGATACCAAAGAGGGAACTTTTGCGATTCGTACCCATCCAGGCTTGCAATTGACTCCCGATCCGCGACGCGGCGTTCACGAGGTGTTCGGCCAGGCTTGCAATAGTGAGGGCGACCGCGGCCCGCAAGTGTGGGGCAAGCGTGCGGCTTGGGTGCAGTACACTGGGCAAATCGAGGGGCAGCAGGTGGCACTCATGATGATGGATGCTCCGAGCAATCCGCGGCATCCTACCACCTGGCATGCCCGTGATTATGGATTGATTGCAGCGAACCCGTTCGGCCTTTCGGATTTTCTAAAACAACCCAAAGGAAGCGGACAGATGACGATCGAGCATGGCGGGAGTCTCCGACTGCGGTATCGCATTCTGTTGATTGCTCCGGTGGACGAAGCATTTGACCCGGTTGACGCTTATCGGCAATACCGCGAAAGTGAAGCCAACGGTGAGTAAGATTTTCCTACGGCGTTCGGCAATCCCTGGGCTTGTTACCTCCCTGGGGAGTACGGAGCGCGGGTGGGTGACAGCCCGATGCTTTCACGTGCGGAGCCAGCAACAAAAAGATCGATGAAACGATGACTTTGGAAATCAACTTGTCTCTTAGTCGGACTGACAGCGAGCCTGGGGCCGGGCCGATCGTCGTCGGTTGGTTTTTGACCGAGGACAAAGCGGGGGTTTTGTTCGATTCTCCCGAGAGATTGGTCTCGCGGGGCGTCAACAAAACGCATGCCAAGTCGGCCGCGCGGTGCCCCGCCGTGATCCAAATGGAAAGTCGCTTTTTTGTGGTCAATTGCCCGTATGACCTGCACTTGGGGCTGACGCGGGACGACAAGGGAATTCCGCGGTTGGTGAATCGTCTCGGCGAGGCATCGCCCGTGCGGGGGAACAAGTTGAATCAGTTGCTGACTGTCGTCAACGAAGCGGAGTGGCGCTATCCCAATCGTCCGACCATCCAATTGCTATTGCCTTATTGTTTCGTCGCTGATGAAGTGGTTTACCTCACGCAAGTTGGTCCGTTTGCCCATTATCGGGCCGAGCCGCTCCCGGGGACGATTTTTGGCGGTCGTTTCCCCATCAACGTGTGGCCTCGGCCGCTGATGTGGGCGTTCGAGTGGCATGATCCCAGCAAGGATTTGATTCTCAAGCGAGGTGAGCCGTTGTTCTATTGCCAATTCGAGGGTATCAATCCGGAGCGGCGGGTCGAATTGATCGAGGCCGAACGGACGCCCGCGTTGACCGAGTACATGGATCGCATTTCGGGAGTCGTCAATTATGTCAGTCAGACGTTTAGTCTCTTTGCGGCGGCCGAATCGATGCGGCCGCAACGCTTGTTGACGCCCAAACAGAGATAGACGCCGCTCGCCGTTCGGCAATCAGGTGCGTGGTTGGGTTTTCGTGCCCGACAAAGCCTGGTGAGCGTTGAGGATGTGGGCCCTGACGCGGCGGTAGTGGGTCAGTATGGCTGAATAAGCGAGGGTCAGCCGCGGATCAGCACTGGTTTCCACGACTCGATTGAGCAGTTGATCCCGCAGTTGCGCGATGCTGGCCGCAATGTCCCTGCTGGTCTGCTTGGCCAACGCCTCGGAGATCGGCGTTTGGGTTTCGTAGGCTTGCACGGCTTCAACCAGAAACGGAAAAACCTTGTCATGCAATTCGCGCAGTTCTTCAATCTGCCGCGGATCGAACTGAAGACCTTGATTTCTCAGCCGAGCCAATTCCTTGATAATGCTGCCGAGGAAGTCGCAAGTCGATTCGAATTCGTGGGCCAAGCGTAGCTGAGCTCGGCCTTCCTCGACGATCGCCTGCGGAATGTTGCTTTGCAAAACCTCGGTAAGAAACGCGACCACCTCGCGCTCGATGTTATCGAGAATCTCCTCGCGGCGCAGAGCTCGTTTGGCGAGTTCCTCATCCCACGGACCCTCGTAACCGATTTTGCGAACGAACGTCATCATTTCGACGCTCAGTTTTCCCATCTGGATGATTTCGCGGCGGCTTTGTTCAATGCCGATGATCGGGCTGTCCACACTTCCGGCATCCAGGTGCACGAGATGGGGCACCTCGGCTTGCTCAGGCTCAGGAACTAGCCATTCAAGGAATCTTGTGAATTGCCGAATGAAAGGGAGAAAAACGATGGTATTGGCGACGTTGAACGACGTGTGCATGGTAGCGATCGCCGCAGTAATGATCGACGCATATTGCAAGGGGTTCTCGAAATCTTTGTACTGCATCGTCAGCGGATTGACCCCGTGCACCGCCCCGATTCCCCAGCCGATCAACCGAATCACCAGCGGGAAGACGAATACCATCCAAGTCACGCCGATGACGTTAAACAGTACATGGGCGTAAGCCGCTCGTTTGGCGGTGCGATTGGCCGACAGCGACGCCAAGACCACCGTAATTGTTGTGCCGATATTTTCGCCGAGGATCACCGCGGCAGCGACGGGAAACGGAACCAATCCGGTCGACGCAGCGGCAACGAGAATGCCGAGAGCGGCGCTGCTGCTCTGGATGGCAAAGGTCAGCAGGCAACCGACGCCGACGCAGACCAAAATACCCCAAAAATTCTCG
Source organism: uncultured Pirellulaceae bacterium (assembly GCA_937941455.1). Lineage (GTDB taxonomy): Bacteria > Planctomycetota > Planctomycetia > Pirellulales > Pirellulaceae > BJ22. Next base: position 68,487 of record CALDHM010000033.1, read on the forward strand.
ACCTTGAGTTGCTGAATCCATTCCTTGATCTGCGGCATTTCGCGAATCGGCTCGACACCTTGCTTCATCAGTTCCAGACCGAAGAAAACCAATCCTAATCCAAGCAAGGCCATCGCGATGAACCGCAGTCGATCACGTTTGGTGAATACGTATACCAGCGCCGAGATTCCCGCGATCGGGAGTCCGTACTTGCCGACCTTCAAGACAAGAATCCATCCGGTGATGGTCGTGCCGATATTAGCGCCCATGATGAAGCCGACAGCTTGGTGCAGCTTCATCAAACCTGCGTTGACCAATCCCACCATGATCACCGTCGCGATACTAGAACTCTGCACGAGCAAGGTAAAGGTGGTGCCGGTGGCGGTCGCGGCAAAACGATTGTCGGTCACGCGACTGACCATATTCCGAAGGCTGGGGCCGGCAATCGTCTGAATGCCTTCGGACATGTACTTCATGCCCAGCATGAAAATTCCGAGCCCCCCAATCGTTGGGAGGAGAATCGACAGCGTCTGGTTAATCGCTTCCATACAAAAGCATTAAATTGGCAGCATTCGCTAAAAACGCGATTATTGCCGAATTTTTGCTTTTCGCCCAGGCGGGCAACCGGTCGCAAACCCCAAACGATCGAGAAAAATCACGGGATTTTTCACCATCATCGCTGAAATCGCATGAAGATGCAGAATTGTTAAGACGACGACGGTCGCATTCTGGACCGCAAGCTTTTAATGGCCGCAGCGAAAATCATCGCCATGTACGAACACCGTGTCGGGAACGACCGTTATCTCCGCGAGTCGTCCGGATACCATCTCGGCTGTCCACGCCGCGGCGGTTGCACCTTGGATTCGTCCCACCAGGCGTTCCCCCCCCATAGACTTTCACTGATTGAGTCCCAGGTCTTCGTTGTGTTTTGCCAAATTTCCTCCCGAGCGCTGCGCCACGCGGCGGATGATCGAGAACTCCACTCGTGGAACGTTTCGCGTCCTTGTTGAAACAGCTCCCGAGTATTCTTGCCGAACTGTTCAAAAACGCTTTCTCGCTCGACGTCGCGCTCCAGCAGCAAGCTCGGGCGATTTGGTTTCAGCCAGCTCGTTCCCCGCGCGGTTTCCGATTTTTCGGCGCGCGAGGACGGGTCGTGCTGTGTGGCCGGGTTTCGCTGGTGAACCGTTTGATTGTCCGCTGCTACTCCGGCCATTGGCTTCACGTTGTGATCAATGATCCGCGGTGATCGCTCACGCTGCAGGGTGCGGTAGTCGAGTTGTTGCGCGTAGGTCAGCGGCAGAAAACTGACGGCCAGTAGGCCGGACCAGGAGATCGAGTAAACGACTTGTCTCATCATGCTGGCGGCGTCCGATTCAAGTTGTATTTCTCCAAAATTTACAGGAAAATTCCAAATTTGCGGGGATGTGTCCAGTCCAATTTTTAACGCGGATCGCCGAAACAATCGTCGGATCTCGGTTGAGGCGGAACGTTGGAATCAAATTTCTTGCAAACGACTGAATTGCTAGCTCCGCAAGGTGATACGCGATCTCGTTGGCAGCACCCGAGGTTCACCATGTACACGAAACCAGGTGCCGTTTTCCTGCCGACGGCTGCCGAAACGGATTAAACTTAGGGGAACTGTTCATACGTTTGGCGTCTCGTCCGTTGACCGCCAGCGGGAGCGAATTCGACACGATGTACGTGAAGCTGCCGACGCGGCGCCGTCGTCCAATTCGCGTTGGCGTGTATCGCTAACGCAAGAAAGTTACAACTTAGATAAGCTGCGGCGCGGCGCGCAATCGCGAATTGAATCTCGCCTCAGAAAATGTTTGAAGCATGACCGGAAACAAGCGAATGAAGATCGGATTTATTGGTGCTGGGCAAATGGCCCAAGCCTTGGCTCGGGGCTTTGCCCACGGCTGGCCAGACCTTGAAGTCATCGCCAGCGATGTGGATGAACAGGCTCGCCAGCGATTCCTGGCTCAGGTCCCCCGCGCGCGGACTGTGACTGAGAATCGCGTTTTATTGCCGGAGTGCCCAACACTGTTCTTAGCGGTCAAACCCCAAGCGGTGGACCGAGTTTTCCGCGACTTGGATTTGCGGCGTCACGGCAGTGTTTTGGTTTCGATGGTGGCCGGGCTCTCGGTCGCGAAGCTAAAAAATTTATCGGGAGCTTCGCAGGTGTTGAGGATCATGCCCAACACCCCCGCCTTGATTCAACAAGGAGCGATCGCGCTTGCCCGCAGCGACTCGGTCCCACCGGAAATCTACCAACAGGTTTTCCGGTTGCTGCAAAGCGTGGGTCGGGTTGTCGAAGTCGAGGAAAGTCAATTGGATGCCGTCACGGGTTTAGCGGGTTCCGGGCCGGCTTTTGTGCTGGAGTTTCTCGAGGGTTTGATTGATGGCGGTGTCAAATGCGGCTTACCGAGAACCACCGCTACCGATTTGGCAGTGCAAACCGTGCTTGGCACAGCAGCGATGTTGCAATCCGTCGCGACCCATCCAGCGCAATTGCGAGATCAAGTCACCAGTCCCGGAGGTACCACGAGTTTCGGTTTGCACGTGCTGCATCAGGCGGCGTTCCGCGGCACAGTGATCGCCGCGGTCGAGGCCGCCAGCGAACGGGCTCGCGCACTCGGCGGATGAAATGTTGTTCAAAGCCTATGTCAAAACCCAGCCCTCCGTTCTCCCAATGCGGGGGCGACCGGCTCGGCAGGGAAGGGGTGCTGGGCTAGGCTTTGTCCCGAAACGATAAACCAGAACGCGATAGCGTCCGGTTATCGCGAGAACTGCGAGCTAGCGTCCTGCGGCTGACGGGTTTTGGCACAAGGCCGAGACTCTAGGTCAGGATGTGTTTGCTTCTCAACAAACTCTTTGACAGGCGTTGAGAAAACATTCGCGGTTGAGCTTCGCGACTCAAAGTGCAAGGTCTCACCGCGCATCGATCGAGAACGTTAAGAACTGATGTAGTGGCCGATGCCAGATTGGCGCCGATCGGTCGATTACGTCAAAATACGTCCCGGTCAGGAGTAATATCCGCGAGGTGAATCATGAGCTTGTTCGAAGACACGGCCTATCAATACCGCGACACGTTTTTTGTGCTCTTCCGAAAAAGCCAACGCCCATCGGCCGAGCGGTTACGGCGAGCCTTTGCCCAGTTGGGTAGCCGTTACCAAGTTCAAAATGTCTGTGAATCAGCCGACGGTGTAGAATCGTTGACGGTGAAATCACCCTATGACTTCTCCGCCATGGACATCGTCTATGTCGAAGGCGAGGAGGTGAAGGGGCATGTCAAACAGTTACTAGACGAATTTCGGGGAATCACGTTGATCGGCGATGAAGCCCAAAAGATCCAAGAACTGAAAAACTGCGATGCCCGCTTTGATATCTTTCACTTCGAACAATCCGCGAACGGAAACGCGGGAGAGGACGACGAAGACCAACTCGATCCTGGCGGATTGCTCTTGGTGATCGAAAAGCTTTCGGAGCTTTCCCAGGGCACCGGAGTCGATCCGCAGAGCATGAGCCTGTTTTAGCCGCCCCTCAACCGTTCGAATATTGAAAGCCGACGGTATTACCGGAACTCGACGTTCTCGGCACTGGTATTGATCGTCGCGCGGTAAACGCCGATGTCTGCCACACCGTCGCCGTTCCAATCGCCCACTACCGGAATATCGCCCGCCTGTCCGTAGACGATTCGCAAGTCGTTCGAATCCTCGATCTGATTATTGTTGGAGTCGATGATCCAGGTTCCATCGCGGAAAACGCCGATCTGGTCGATGCCGTCGCCGCTGAAATCACCAACGATGGGAAGATCGCCGGCTCGGCCAAATTGGACCATTTTGTCTTCGGGTCCAAAGCGACCATTGCCGTTGACGTCCAAACGCCAGGCGCCATCGAGGAACGTACCGATCGATCGAATGCCGTTGCCATTCCAGTCGCCGGTGACCGGGATATGCCGTTTTTCATCGATTCCGAAAACATGGTCGATCGCGTCAGTTCGTTGGCGACCTGTCGAGGTCAACTTCATAACACGGGCCCCATTAGTCGCCTCTCCTTCGGTAGGAGGCACATTTTTTGCGGGCGTTACCGGGATGTTTTCGGGATTGGGCAAGCCAGGTTCGCGAGCGATGGCTTCCGGATCGAGGTACCAGATCGGACCGTAAATCCCGATGTCGTCTTTGCCGTCGCCATCCCAATCACCCACGACCGGGTTGTCGGTGATGTCTCCCAGGCGGGCCAGCAGGTCATCCTTGTCCCAGGTTCCGGATCGATTGATATCGATCATCCAGTAGCCTTCTTTGTAGATGCCCACCTCGGAAATGCCGTCGCCATCGAAATCACCGACGATCGGCAACCCCTCGATACTGCCGAAAATCGTTTTTTCCGGCAGTTCAGTGATGGTTTTTCCATTCAGGGTGGCGAACGACCATTCGCCTTGGTCCATCGCAAAACGGTTCCAGTCATTCGTGTAGATCATCGAGGCTTGGAGCCATTGCGTTTGGCGATCATCATCGTGGTTTTGCTCGCGCGGTTGGCCCGCATTGATGACGCTGAGGTGCCAAGTGTAGGCTTGGCCATTCTGCGGCAACTCAAATTGCACGTTGTTGATGGTGCCCACCAACCGCGTGAAGATACCGGGTTGCGACCCCGCAAGGCCACCATAACCCGCGAGCGGAGCGATCGGCGGAACGGGATTCCCCATGCGCGGGTTGCCATCCGGTCCCGGCCACCAACGTGGGTCCTCGGGTTTCGGCGGATCGACCTTCAGCACGCGGACCTCGGTGAAATTGTTTTGTAAAGAAATGCCACCCGCGTTCAGCTGGACGTTGGCAATCATATCCATGATTTGATTCTGACTGAACGTCGACAACAGCGACTGCGGCGCTTGTTGTGCCGCCGTCGACGAGTTGAACACGAATCCGGAAGTCGTGCCGACGATGTTGTTGGCATCAATATAGCCGGACGGCTGCTCCTGCAGCACGATGTAATTGCCCGCCGGCAGTCCTTTGAAGGAGTATTTGCCTTCGGCATCGGTGAATGTGAAGATATTGGTATTGGGATCCGAGCCCAAATCGGAATAAAACTCCGGCAGCACATCGGCCAGCGTGACTGCGCGCGGTGTCAACGAGTCATTGGTGTTGAAGAAATACAGCGTCAGTTTCACACCGGGCAATGGTTTGTCGACGCCGGCTTGGAAAATTCCATCGCGCAAATCACGGTAGTTCGTCGGTACTAAACCGTCCGGTGTCTCGAAGGCCGGTCCGTCCTCCCAGACGCGCCCATGCAACTCGGCCGGGATCGCCTCGCAGAAGTTGTATTCGATCAACTGTTGGCCGGACAAAATCGTGATTTGCGAAATTTGGTTGGTTGAGGTCGTGCCCGGTCCTGCTCCGCCGCCGACGATCTGTCCTGCCTGTTGGCCGATATCGAAATAACCGCGCGGCTGGACTTGGTGAACCGTATACTCGCCAGGCAACAGCCCGTTGAATTCGTAGCGTCCGTTGGCATCGGTCGTGGTGCGGGCGAGTTCACGTCCCGCGCTGTCACGCAAGATCAACTCGACATTGGCGAGCGGCCTGTCGCCTTTCGTCGCATCCAAATGGCAGTTGCCGTCGGCATCCGCGAACACGACGCCGCTGATCGAGCTGTGTAACAACTCGCCGAAATCATAATTCGTGCCTTGGTCACCGTAGCAAACCAAGATGTCACGGAATTCGTCGTTATATTTCAGGCCCGTCGCGGTGCCGTTGACGACTCCCAGGGAATCTTTGCCGTCGACGAATTGCGAAGGCTGTAATTGACGAACAGTGTAAGTCCCTTTGGGCAAATTATCGAACGCGTAGCAACCGTCGGCTCCGGTCACTCGTTCGGCCACCATGTTACCCTGGCTGTCGAATAACTGGATCCGCACGCCGCCGATTCGTGGTTCGTTCTGATCGCGCACGCCGTCGTTGTTGAGATCGTGCCAGACGCAGCCAGCAATGCGAGCGGGTTCGTGCTCGCAGAAATCGTAGCGTACCCCCTTTTGGCCGCTGCTCAGCGTGATGCTCGAAATTCGATTGACATCCCCGGCGAAACCGACTTTGGTGCCATCCACCAGTCCGGTCGACTGGTGACCATCGAGGTAGCCGCTCGGCTGGACTTGGACGACCGTATAAGTGCCGTTTCGCAAATCGCCGAACTCGTAGTAGCCTCGTTCGTCGGTGCGCGTGGTAGCGACGAGCGTTCCCTTGGAGTCGAACAGCTGCATCGTCACGCCGCCAACGGGGCGGTAGCGCGGATCGGCGGGATCGACGCAGTTGCCATCCCGGTCGGTGACGCTGACGTAACCGCTGATCGAGACGGGTTTCAATTCGCCGAAATTGTATTGGACGCCTCGTTCGTCGGCGCAGAGAATCACACCGGTAAATCGATCGTTGGACAACGTTCCGTTTGCCGTACCATTGACCGATCCGAGCGAATCTTTGCCGTCGATGAAGCCGCGAAGTGGGCTGGGTTCGTCCGGATAATTGTTGACCTCGACGACTTCGTAGATACCGGGAGGGAGACCCTCGACGGAATAGAAGCCATCCGCATTGGTGCGAACGAAGATCGGCGGCGAGTTGGCGAATGGATCCTTGATGGACGCATCTTTCCAGCCGACGCGAGTGATTTGAATGAGGACGTTGGCGATGCCTTCTTCGCCCGTATCGATTCGGCCGTCATCGTTGCGGTCGTGCCAGACCCGACCGGAGATCGCCGCGGGCTTAACTTCCTTGAAGTCGTAATTGACCGCAGCCGTGCCGCCCAGCGGAATATAAATGCTGGAAATGATATTTTCTTGCTGGTTGGCATCTTTCAACACTTCGCCACGATCGACTCCGGCGACTTTGCCGGGCATTGCACCTACGTCGATGAAGCCTTCGGGCTGAATCTCGATCAAGCGATAAGTGCCCGGCATCAAGCCCAGATTTTCACCGAAGAGGTACCGGCCCTGCGAATCCGTTTTGGTTGTAGCAACCGTCTCATAGGCCCCCGTTTGCGGATTCAATTTCTGCAGATTGATCGTGACGTTGCCGATTCCATTTTCGCTAGTATCGCGGATGCAGTTGAGGTTTTCGTCATGCCAGACCTGGCCAGTAATCACGATCGGTTTGGGCTCGAGTTCGTAGACAGTGACAGCGCCAGCCGTACGATCCCGTTCTCCCAAGTCATGGTCGGCGCGCAGGTTCAGGGATTTTCCGGCGAGTTCACCGCCACGGCGGAACAGTTGGTTGTAGTAATCGTAGAAACGGCCGGTGCTTTGCTCGGGAGTTTGGTTGAAAGGATCGGTGTCGATGACCGAGATGACTTTGCTTTTGAAGTTGTAATGATCGTCAGCAAAGTTTGCGGTGACGAAGGTGCCTTCCATTTCCACGCCGGAAACGATCATGTCGGTCTTGCCGTTCTTCTCGACCTCGTCGACGTCGATCGAGAAGGCGAATTTATCGCCCGCTTTGAAGTCACGGACGGTGACCGTCAGTGACAAGCCATCTTCGGAGATGACTACCGATACGATATCGCTTTCGCTGATCCCGATACTGCGTCCCACTTCGAATTTGAACGGAGCGAACTTATCGGCTCCATTGCCGTCGTGGTCGAAAATGATGTCACCGCGAGTGCGGGTTCCGGACAGATCCTGATCGCCGTTAATCGTGAAGCTTGTCAGCCGGGTCGTGGCAGAACCACCCTCGAACGTGACTTCGAAATAGTCGGGGGTCGCGTCAGAGCCCGAGTCTGCCTCAAAATAGGTGACACCCACCACGACAGGGTTCACCACGACAGGGTTGGCCGTCAGGACGACCCGCGGTTCCATCACTTCGACTTGGCAGCGACGATGGGCAGACCGATCGGCGACCTCGCCTGATTTGCGTTTTTGCCCGAAAACCAAAGCGGAAAGTTTTTTAGCGAAACTCAAGGGCCTGTCCTCCATGCGCAGGTTGCCTGGGGACGTCTACGTTGACTGCCCCCGTGTGTCTTGTGGGATGGATCGTGTCGTTTGGATTTATTTAAATCGCGAATTCCAACCGGAATTGCCCGCATCGCCGATTTCTAAGGAATTGGTGTTGGCCTCGCGACGCCAAATGCGAACTTGCGTGTCGTAGCTCCCCGAGACCAGCAGATTTTCACTGCAGGCCAGGCAACTGACGGTTCCGGTATGTCCTCTTAAGGTCGCGACATTTTGTTTCGTTTCGACGTTCCAGACGGAAATCTGATTGTCGCTGCCGCCCGTGGCGATGTGTCGCTCATCGATGGTAGCGACGCAATATAGCTTGGCCGCGAAGCGCGGAAATTCGGTGATGACGCGTCCGCTCTCGGGATCGGTGATTTTGACGAATTGATCTTGGCTGCCACTGAGGATCTGGCCGCTGGAGAGAAAGCTGATATCGAAGACCCGCTGGCGATGGACGGGCAAGTCCGCCACTACCTTGAAAGACGTCGTGTCCCAAACGCGGATATTGCCGTCGCGACCAGCCGCGGCCAGGCGACTGCCATCGAGTGAAAATTTCACGCAGTGGATGTCGTTCGTGGAGCATGTCAGCCGACGAATTTCTTCGCGAGTCGCCAAGTCGATAACGTGTAGGTTTTGTTCGAAACCTACCAGGGCCAGCAACCGAGACTGCGGGCAAGCATCAGCATCGAAAATGGCCGCCGGATGGACCGGCAATTGAAAGGGGCCTTCCCAATCGGCACTGGGCCATATCAGGCACTTGCGGTCGTTTCCGGCCGTAATCAAACTTCGCCCATTGGGTGTGAATTTAGCCACGCGAATCCAGTCCGCATGTCCCCGGAGGGTGCGAACGAATTCGTGCGACGCGAGGTCGTAAATTGCGATCACGTGGTCGTCGCCGACGACGGCGATTTGCGTTTGGGCCGGGTTGATCGCGACATCGGTCACGACCGGGGGGCGAAACTTGGGAGCTTGGCCGACTGTCTGAACGACTTCGGACTTCCAGTCTCCCCGGATTGCTTGGCCGGCGAACAGGGAGGGGCGACTCAGCCCCATAGCGGTGGCCATTCCCAGCGCACCTAGAAAATGGCGTCGATACATCGGTGGGCCTTAGGCTACGAAAGTGACGGATTTTGAAGTAAACTGCGGGTGGGCAGCGTTTGCAGGGTCATTGCGGCGTCACGAGGGCACCGAGCCGATTGGCAATCGTTGCTGGGCGAACCGCATCCTTGCAATCGCACACCGTCAGTCATTGTTTATCGGCGAATAGCCGAAAAAGACCATAGACATTTTGCACGCCAGCTTCTCGTTATTTTTTTCCTGAATGAACTTCTTGCGAATAATTGGAAGAGTCGCCGCTAGCACTCGCGAGGCGGCGATTGTTGCAACTATTCAACAGGGACTCGGAAAGGTTGATGCTGGCGTCGGTCGATATTCATTTCACCAACCCCTTAGCCTTAACATTCATTCATGCCCGACCAGCCGACCCCTGAACAATCGGCCTTTTGCGCACGCTGCGAAGCGCAACTAGGGGTTACTTTTTGCAACAAGCATTACTTGCTGGCTGCGTTGACTCACGCATCTGGTGCGAAATCGTCACTAGATTCCAACGAGCGGCTCGAATTTCTCGGCGACGCGGTATTGGGGTTCTGTGTTTGCTGCCACCTCTACGAACGCTTCCCGGATTGGAACGAAGGCGAATTGACGACGATCAAATCGGCTGTTGTCAGTCGCCAGTCGTGCTTCCAGTGGGCCCAGCGGTTCAACCTGGCGGAGTTGATTCAGGTTGGCAAGGGAATTTCACTGTCCCAAGAGTTGCCCCGCTCGGTGACTGCCAATGGATTCGAGGCACTGATCGCGGCAATTTATCTCGACCAAGGCTTGTCAGCAGCCGAGCAATTTTTGCGTCCGCTCGTCGAGTCGCGAATCGAAGAAGTTCTGAAATGTTCCGTCGCGAACAACTTCAAATCGGCCTTGCAGCAAATATCTCAACGCGACTTCGGCCAGACGCCGACTTATGCGGTCCTCGATCAAACCGGACCGGATCATGCCAAATCGTTTCTCGTGGCCGCAACGATCGGTACGCGGCGGTTTCCTTCGGCTTGGGGCCGCAGCAAAAAAGAGGCGGAACAACACGCGGCCAGGTTGGCCTTGGAAATTCTCGAATCCGAAGGGGAGGGCACCCTAAACTCCACCGAAGAGAATTCTGCGGACCACGCTCAAGGCCGCTGAACGTCCACTCGCCATCGCCGCCGGCGAACCGAGCCGAGCAATGATTTTGTCGAACCGCCAGAGCGACGGGCGAATTCACCCCCACAAGTCAACCGGGCGGGCAGCGTTGCAATGCGAGTTCCTTCAGGGCTTTCAAATCCAATTTGCCGGATCCGAGAATTGGTATGGATTCGACTTTGATGAAGCTATCCTGAGACGGAATGAAAAGGTTGGGAAAGCCGGCGTCGCTGAGGGCACTTCGCAACTCATCGATCGACTTATTGATCTCCGTGTAGAAAACGATCAATCGTTCTCCCTTGCGAGAATCCGGCACGGCGGTTACCGCGAGCGGTGTCAATCCTTCCCCTTCGCCGCCAAGGGCTCTCAGCAACTCATCCTCGATCGCGACATGCGGCACCATTTCGCCGCCGATTTTTGAAAAGCGGCTCAACCGGCCCGTGAGCGTGATGAAACCGTCCGCATCGATGACCGCCATATCTCCAGTGTTGTACCAGCCATCGACGATCACCTCCGCTGTTTTTTCGGGGTGGTTCAAATAGCCGCGCATCACATTGGGGCCTTTGATCCAGAGGATCCCCGGTTGCTCCACGCCCAGCTCCGTGCCGGTATCGGGGTCGGTCACTCGAGCGACGACGTTGGGAATCGGCCGCCCAACCGAACCTTCCTTGCAGTCGATTTGGAACCGATCGCGGCGACGGGTCTCGGGGATGTTCACGGAGACCAGCGGCGAAAGTTCGGTGGTGCCGTAGCCCTCGACCGGCCGGACACCGAACTTGTTTTCGAATTCATTGGCCAAATCTATTGGCATCTTTTCAGCGCCCACCACGACGACCTCCAGGCTCTTGAACTCGGCCGGTTCACACCGTTTCAGGTAGTTGCGCAGGAAGGTCGGCGTCGCCAACAAAATCGTCGCTTTATATTGTTCAACCAGCTTGCCGACTTGTCGCGCGTCCAGTGGACTGAAGTGGTACACGCCCACGATGTTCAATCCCATCGCGCCCCACATCGATATGGTGTAGCCGAAGGAGTGGAAGAACGGCAAAATCCCAGCAATGACATCGCGCGGCGTCAGGCTGATCATCTGATCGATGGCCACGACATTGGTCGCTACGTTTTGCTGCGTCAGCATGACTCCCTTCGGTTTGCCTGTTGAGCCCGAAGTAAAAATGATCGTGATCAAATCGTCGGGTTGCAGGCGTGTCAAACCGAGCCACCTCACCAGCATAAAAGCGGGGAGCAGATAGGCTTGCAGCGCGGCAATCATTTTGTCGATCAGCGTGACCCGCGTGCGGAGTTCGTCCAGCAACGTTTTGGCGGGGCCCAAGTCGAAATCGAGCTTTTCAAGCACTTTCTCAGTGGTCAGCACGTGCTTGAGTCCGGCGTCACGGATGCAATGATCCATAATTTCTTGCGACACCGAATAATTCAGATTCACTGAGGTTCGCCGATCGATAGCCAGAGCCATGTTGACCACGACACCGCCAACGCTGGGGGGGATCAGCACGCCGACATTTTGCTCATGATCCTCGAGCACATGCCGCCGCAGCAGGCGGCGGAGGATCAGCGTCCGCATCAGCAGCGAGCCGCCCGTCATCTTTTGCCCCGTCGAATCGCCCACCTTGAGGGAGAAAAGCCGTTTTCGGCAAGTTCTGACGAACATTTCAGCTGGAGAAACGAATCGGCCCGCTCTGTTTTTCACTGCATCTGCTCCACAATTCATGACGGCCTGCCGCAACGTGAATAAATTATTGGGTTTCGCGATCGGGTCGCCAATGTGAATGGAAATGCCCTTGCGAAAATGTTTGGGAAATTTTTTAAACGCCGGTCCATCGGCGTAACTAAAAATGGTGCCCCAAACTTCGTCGATATACATCGGGATCACCGGATAATTGCTCCCCTCGATGATCTTGAGCAGACCCGGTTTGAAGGATTTGACTTGGCAGTTTCGCGACAATCCGCCTTCGGGAAAAATTCCGACCACACCGCCATTGTCAAGAATTTGCCGCGCCTCACGAAGGCTTTTGATGATGGCCTTCGGTCCGCCCGAAATTAGGATGACTCCGGCGAGTTTGCCGAGCAAGTTCATGAACCAGTGATTGAAATTACCCGACCAGGCAATCATATGCACATGATGGTGGGTCGCCAGCATCATCAAAATCGCGTCGAGCCAACTAGAGTGATTGCCGATAAAGACGATCGGTCCCTTTTCTGGCACATGTTCCAGTCCGTGGACCCGCACACGATACACCGTGTTCAGCAGCCAGTAGAAAAACACCGTCGCCATTGGCCGCGTGAGCCGCACAGCCGAGTAGATGATCACAGGGATCGTCAGGATGGCCATCGCCAAAAAGATTCCCCGGGCCGACAAGAACGGTTGCCGAGTCGCCTGACGAAACGCGGCCTTGACCAGGCGTTTGGATTCATACGGCATCCTTTGGTCGATCTCTTGCAGAGCGAGGCTTGCTAGGGCTTCGTAGGGCGCGGGATCGACTGGCGCACCCTGCGTATTGACTCGCTTGGCTTGCACCTCGCGAAAGATGGACTCAGCCAAGGCCGCCCCCCGCGCCTCCAGCGGTATGCCGGTTAAACGTTGCTCCAGGGCTGCGACCGTCCGCTCCGCTGCTGGCAATCCTTCGTAGTCTGCGATCATGGCTGCTGCCGCAGTGCGGAGTGACGGTGCCAGATTGATAATCTGATAGCGCTCCGGCAACTTCTTCGTCGAGGCGTCCCAAGTCGTCATCCGCAACAGCGGAAACAGCAGACCGGTGGTCACTAGCACCCCGCCGAACAGCATGAAATTACACGCCGCGAGGATCGACCCGCGAGTTGCCGCCGGACTGCGATCCTGCAGATAGGATGAAAGCGGAACATCGAAAAATCCACCGGCGGCCCCCAGCAGACCGAGCAGCAAACAGGCAATCGCTATGTGCCAACGGGGTGAGAATCCAAACATGAAGTATGAAGGGGCCAACGCCAGCAACAACGCGAACAGCATCATCCCCAGCGCCGCCCACGGAACCAACCCCAATTCGATGCGGCCCCGCGAGGCATAACCAGCAGCAACGCTACCTAAACCGACTCCCAATACCAACGAAATCAATAGCGGGTTCCTTTCGGCATCGAGTGCTGAACCACTTTCGTCGGCGAACGAATCGATATTGATCTGGGCGATGGCCGCAAACGACCAAAAGAAGACGACACCCAACGCGACTCGGAACAATTTTCGATTCGCGAACAGCGTCCGAAAATCCCGTACCATAGCCGCCGGGATATTTCGAGGGAATGCCAAGGCCGGATTGGAGGCTGGCAGCTTGCAGATAAAAAAACTGAGCAGCGTGCCAATCACCGAGTTGCCGATCATGATGACTGCCGCGACCCACAGATTGGCTTCACCGCGAGGGGCTGTGAAATCGCTCAGCCACCCACCGATGGACATGCCGACCACGGTCGCGGTCAATGTGGCCAGATTGAACAACCCGTTCCCCGCCGAGATGGTTTTTTCATCCAGCAGTTCGGGGATCGTGCCGATTTTCGCTGGAGCGAAGAGTGCACTCTGCGCTCCCATCAAAAAGACGACACTGAGTAAGAATTCGAAGCTTTGCAGCCACACCGCAAAAATCGCCAAGGCCATGATCACGATTTCTGCAATCTTGCAGCCGACAATGACCTGCCTTTTACTGAAGCGGTCCGCCAACCACCCGGCGGGGACTTGAAACATCAAATACGGCAGCACGAAGAAGGCGGTACCCAGAGCAAGCACCGCCGCATGATCAGCCGGGTTCGTCCAGAATTGTTTTCCCAGGCCGATGACGAGCCAGCGGGAAACGTTGTCGTTGACAGCCGTCAGCCAATTCGTCCAAAGCAGACTTTGAAAACTACTACCCCAGATCGAGTCCCCGCGCCTCGGCGGTCGAGCCGGCTCCAGAAAGCTAAGGTCGTTGTTTTCTCGCTTGACATCTGCGGTCATTTCGTTGATCTATCTTGAATAATCGGGCTTTGTTTCAAAACTCTGAGCCGGAACGCTTTATCTTCCGGTTTTTCGCGAATATCGCGGGCTAGTGCCCAGCGGCTGACGGGGTTTGGCCCAAAGCCTAATTCGTTGACTAACGGTCCCGCGACGGCCGGCTACGCGAACGTCAAATTGGGAGGCGCTGCCGAGATGGGCGAGCATCTCGAATTAGGGCAACCTCAGCTTCAGCCGGTCTCATCCGGCCGTTGGTCGCCGCGTTCCCGTTGCGGGAAAGTTTAGAGGCATTGTGCCGGATCGGACAAGCCATCTTTGCTGATTTTTCCGTTTGGGCAAAGAAATAAAACACCCAGCTTATTCCGGACTTCCGCTGCAAGAAGATCTCTGCGAAACAGATTGGAGACACCGCCCGCCAAGCTCGACAACATTCGATAGACGTCGGGAGGGCTTGGTGAAAACTCCTAGCGAAGTGCCGATGAAATCGGTACCGCAGCCGAATCTCCGGCGTGCAGACGATCCGTTAAGCGATCAGCCGTTGTTTCTCCGTCGAGGCCTCCGCATGAGTCGTACCACTACGTTAACCATCGCCTTTTTATTGCTGTTTGTCGGACTCAAAATGCGCTTGGTCCAATCGTATCAATTGACCCCAGCGGCGACTAAATTTTGGATCGAAAGAATCGAAGATCCGGAAATCGTGGCCCGGCATAATTTGAGCAGTTTTACGAACGGCGGTCCGAGCAATGGGATCTTTCAATCGGCATCGTACTCAAATTTTGCACAGAACAACTCCTTGATCGCACCGCAGAAAGTCATTACCCCGCCGAACTGGATTTCGTGGCCCATCTTTTTTCTGGGGGCATTTTTATTTCTGTCTGGGCTATCGATGCCAAAGGATTCATAAAACAGCCTGATTTTGCCGACCCGCCTCGCCGAAGTTACCTCCCAGCCCGAATACCCACCACGCTCGCAATGGCCTAGCGAAAAGCCGTCGCCAGGACGGTTTCCCGACGAGAGACTGCCCTTTCCCCAATGTCTTTGGATCCATCGTTAATAGCTTTTAGCAATAGATTTCATTGGATTAAACTATACTTGTCACCGTTGATGCCAGCCCTGCCGCCGAATCTATGAAAACCATTTCCATCGTCATCCTTGAAGGCCAACGTAAGGGCGAGACCCTACCCCTGACCGCTGAAGTCACCAAAATCGGCCGCTCATCCCGCAATGACATTAAGATCATGGACGAGAAAGCCTCGCGCTACCATGCCGAGATTCGAATCGTCAGCGGCGTCGCCACCTTGATCGACCTGCACAGTTCCAATGGCACTCTGCTGAACGGCGAGCGTATTCAGATCGCCCAACTGCGCAATGGAGACATCTTCTCGATCGGTGACACCACGATGCAGTTTTCCAACCCCGCCGAGCCGCAGGAGAACGACAGCGATCTGGTGATGCAGGTCTCGCGGGATTACGAATCGGATGACCTGTTGCCCGAGGAATTCCGCACGAGCTACGAGCAGGGAAATGATGCTGCCGACGGATCAGGGCATCGCACCTCGGGCACTGATCCGGGCTCGGCCCGCGCCCCCCAAGTGATTGCCAAGGCGAAGCCGCGACTGCAATTGATCGTCGAGACGCTCGACACGATTCGCAAAACATCCGACGAAGGGACTTTGATGACGCAGGTCCTCCAACGGGCGCTCGAGTTGACCGGAGCCGATCGCGGTTGCGTCATGCTCCATTGTCGAGATACCAGCGACTACCTTCCCCTGGCAACGCTGCAACGCGGAACAGTCTCGGAATCAGAGTCTCGTTTACGAATCAGTGAGACGATTATCAAATTCGTGATCGAATCGCGGCAAAGCGTCTTGACGAACGACGCGCAAGCAGATCAGCGCTGGAATGAGGGGGACAGTGAGGTAAATCCCGGGACCCGCGAGGCGATTTGCGCTCCATTGATTGGACGGCAAGGTATTTTAGGCCTGATTTACCTGGATACCTACCTTGCCGCGCGCCCTGCCAGTCGCACCAAGCTCCCAGCGCGATTCACGCAAGAGCATCTCGAAATTGTTACGGCGGTCGCACAGCAGGTCGCGATGGCCCTCGAGTTGTCGCGCTTTTATCAGGCACTCTTGGAATCGGAACGCTTGGCCGCGGTCGGGCAAGTCACGGCCAGCATGTCACATAACATCAAGAACAATATGCAAGGAATCATCAGCGGCGCCTATCTCGTAGAAGATGGCATCAAAAATCGCTGTTGGGATACGCTCGAACGCGGCTGGAAGATCGTCAATGAACTGCAGGAATTCTGCTTCTCGTCCTTCCTAAACGTTTTGAATTACAGCGCTCCGAAAACACCATCGCGGACCCTTGTCGATCTGGTTCACCTGCTCCAACGAACTCGGAACAATCTCCACCATTATGCTCACCGCCATGGAGTAGAACTCGTCATCGAGGCCGATAGCGTCGATCAGGCGAAAATTTATATCGATGAACATGGAATCTTGCAGGCAATCGCCAACCTCGTGATGAATGCGGTCGACGCCTGCCAAGGAATACCCAATCCGAGAGTGACGATCATAGCGGCCATTCGCCCGAACGGCGCCTTGGAAATTCGTGTCCGCGACAATGGCACGGGAGTCCCCGAGCCGATTCGGCCCCTACTGTTTCGGCAATTCGTGTCGACGAAGGGGCATCTGGGCACCGGCTTGGGGCTGATGAACGTTCGCAAGATTGCGGAGGAACATGGCGGGACGATCACTTTCGAATCGGTCGAGTCGGTCGGTACGGTGTTTACGTTGACGGTTCCCGCTCAGCCGCCCACCGAGGAAAATCCGTCGACCGCCAGCGGCGAAACGCGTTGAGCGTGGCTTCCCCAAAACCGATCCCGCCGAATCGCAGCCCGTATCGCGAGGAATGGGTACTCCCCGACCTGCATCGGTTGTTCCGTCGTCTCGCGGCAACACAAGGAACATCTCAAAAAGCCGCTGGCGATGATCTCGTGCCCTTCCGGCCGCAGGCTGCCCATCACGTCGGCCTTGTTGATTTTTCTCGCAGGGCGAAATTCGACGATTCCGCAATGCCTTTTATCGCTTTCGAAATTTCCATGCCGACGATCGGTTAGTCGATTACCTTGTCGAGCGTCACGAAGTATGATGGACAATTCGCCACGACGCGGCGGTGACGCCGTGCCACATCGCGTCGAGGTGTTTCGTCTCGGGCGAGCGTAGGGCTCCTCGGTCTTTGGTCGATCGAACACGAACCATTCGCGACCGGATGATTCCGAAACTTTATCGATCGGCAATTCGAAGGGAAAAAAATTAGGGTTGATCCATGAAGCTGAACTGGTTTGCCTTCGCTGTGCTGCTGTTTTCCTGCGCTGCCGCGGCCGTCGGGCAAGTCCCTCAAACCACGCCCGTCCGTGGCCTGCACGAGGCGCCGCCAAAATGGCTGGTGATCCAAGACGCGACGGTCCATACCGTCACGGGCGAGGTCATCGAGGCTGGCGATGTGCTGATCCATGACTCGAAGATCGTGGCCATCGGCCCAAGCGTGAATGTTCCGGCAGGAACTCGGGTCATCGACGGCAAGGGCAAGCATGTTTATCCCAGCTTCGTCGACGCCTACGTTCCCACCTCGATCGAGGGCGTCGCACCTCCCGCGACAGCCTATTGGAGCGACTTGATCCGCCCCGACCGCGGCACGAAAACCGTCGGATTTCCGAGCACTTTCAAAGTCGATGAGCGACGCAAGGCAGGCTTCGGCACGGTGCTGTTGGCTCCCAGCGACGGCATCGTCCAAGGGATCAGCGCTGCGTTTTTGCTGTCCGATGGTAGCCACCAGCAGCGATTGCTGAAGGAACAAGTGGCCATGCACTTGACCCTAACGCGGGAACTTCGATTCGGACCACCGCGGACAACAGAAGTCCCCCGCAGCGACGGAGGACCGACCTCGCCGATGGGGGCCTATGCCCTCGCACGGCAGGCACTCTTCGATGCCATCTGGTACCGAAATGCCTGGCAAGCCGCCGAGGCCAACCCGAACCTCCCGCGGCCCGAGAAAAACGAAACTCTCCAGGCATTGCAACCGCTCGTCGAGGGACGGTTGCCAGCCATAATCCGAGCGGGGAATGAGATTTTTTCCTTGCGTGCCGAACGCTTCGCACGCGAGTTCTCGCTCCCGTACCTCCTGAAAGGACATGGGCTCGAGTATCGGCGTTTGGAAGAAATCGCGGCGCTCAAGGTGCCGATCTTGGTGCCGGTAAACTTCCCAGACCCGCCAACGCTCGATAGCCCGGCAGACGTCCTCGATGTATCGCTCGAAGATCTCATGCACTGGGACCATGCTCCTGAAAATCCAGCCAGGCTGGTACGGGCCGGGGTGAAGATCGCGCTGATCGCCGATGGCCTCGAGCGGCCTGCACAATTTTTGGAGAATATCCGGCTGGCCGTGAAACGCGGGCTACCCGAGGCCGACGCGCTGGCGACCATGACCATCAATCCTGCCTCCATCTTGGGTATCGATTCCCAAGTCGGATCGCTGCAAACAGGAAAACTGGCCAACATGATCGTTACCGACGGTCCGCTATTTGAAGAAGAAACGAAAATCGTCGGCAATCTTGTCGCGGGTCAATGGTTCGATTTCGCTCCTCCGCCGGCCCGCGAATTTGATGGGGTGTGGACACTGGAAGGAAATCGCGACCCGCAGAAGCTGTTCGTGACCATTCGCACTAAGCCCACTCTTTCCGTCGGACTCTCGCTGGAAGATCCAACGGCGACCGATCTCAAACCAGCCGAACTCAAACAGCCCAAGATCATCGATACACGTCTCATGGGACGCTGGGACTTCAAACCTTTCGGCCAAGAAGGGACTGCTCTGCTCGGTTTGCAAGTCGACGTGCCCGGCGAGGGAACGGCCACCGCCTATTTGCCAAATGGTGTGACCCAGGAATGGGTGCTCAAACGTATTGGCGACGCCCCGAAAAAAGCGGACAACAAAGACAACGCCGACGAGAAAAAAGACGACGACACCAGCGGCAATGATCAGATCAAGGATCTGCCAACCGACGGCCCGGGACGCGAGGATGCTGAATGGGACCGCATCATGGCGTTCGCGATGAGCCACGCCGGCCACAATCACCCCTCCAACGCTTGGTTGTTCCAGTATCTCGAGCAACAAGACAGTTCGCCATCGCGCGGCGGGGGAGGCAAGAAAAAATTGCCGCTCGAGCCGAGTTCTTATCCCGTCAATTATCCCTTGGGAGATTTCGGCCGCTTGACTTTGCCCGAACAAGTCCCGCAGTTGCTCGTAAATAACGTGACCATTTGGACTTGTGGGCCCCAAGGAGTGATTTCCAACGGCGCCTTACTAATCGAGAACGGCATCATCAAGCAAGTTTTCAATTCACCGCAAACGTTGCCTCAAGCCACCACAATCGACGGCGCCGGATTGCATTTGACCCCAGGGCTGATCGATTGCCACTCGCATATGGCGACCGACAGCGGGATCAACGAAGTCGGAAGCGCCATTACTGCCGACGTCCGTATCGGCGATTTTATCGATTGTGATGATATCACGATCTATCGCCAACTCGCCGGCGGCTTGACCGCGGCCAGCATCCTGCATGGCTCGGCCAACCCGATCGGCGGCCAAAACCAGGTCATCAAACTTCGCTGGGGAGCCAACGACGAACAAATGAAAATGGCTGAGGCGCCGCCGGGCATCAAGTTTGCGCTCGGGGAAAATGTCAAACAAAGCAATCGCCGCTCCGCTGAACCGGCCACCCGGTATCCTCAGTCTCGTATGGGGGTCGAGCAATTGATGCACGACACGTTCCGTGCTGCTCTAGAATACCGTCAAGCCCAACGGCGATTCCGCGCGGCTCCTCAGGGCATTCCCCCTCGCGTCGATTTGCGGCTGGAGGCGATCGCGGAAATTCTCGAGGGACGCCGTTGGATTCACTGCCATAGCTACCGGCAAGACGAAATTCTGGCGTTGATTCGCGTCTTGGATCAATACAACATCACGATCGGTTCCTTCCAGCACATCCTCGAGGGTTACAAAGTGGCCGACGCCATCGCGAAACATGGCGGCACAGCCAGCGCATTCTCCGATTGGTGGGCTTACAAGGTCGAGGTGATCGACGCCATCCCGTATGCCGGCGCTATGATGCACCGGGCCGGAATCGTCGTGTCGTTCAACTCAGACAACGGTGAACTCGCACGGCACATGAATCATGAGGCCGCCAAGGCGGTACGCTACGGTAATCTGTCCGAGGAAGAAGCCTTGAAATTCGTCACCCTCAATCCCGCGATCCAGCTGCGGATCGACAAATACGTCGGCAGCATCGAACCAGGAAAACAGGCCGATTTCGTTTTGTGGAGCGGTCATCCTCTGAACGTCGCCAGCCGTTGCCTACAAACCTGGATCGACGGCAGAAAATACTACGACCGCAGCGAGGCCGAAGCGTTGGCAAAGCTGCAATCCGAGCAGCGTGCGGCGCTGATCCAAAAGGCCCTTAAGGTGGATGCAGGGCGGCGCCCCTCGCGCGCCGAGGCGCTCGACGAATCCCTCCTGTGGCCGCGCTTCGATGAATACTGCCACGGCGAAAATCATACCGGAGCACACACTGGGGCGCAAGCTGAGCACCAGGAAAACTAGGCATTCCTCGAAAAAGCTACAACCCGTTTCAACCAGATTTGGGCATACTCTCAATGCGGAAAATTTTTATGAATTTCTTTTCTTTCCAGCGGCGGTTCGCTTTGGTATCTGGCTGTTGGTTGGCTTCACTTGCCTCCGGATTAACGGCGCAGGTTCCACCACCGTCACCCCCTCAAAACTCGCCCATCGTGCTGCGCGGAGGAACCATCCATACCGTGTCGGGCGAGTCCGTCGCCGAGGGAGATTTGTTGTTCGACGACGGAAAGATTGTCGCACTCGGCACGAACCTGACCCTGCCGGCGGGGACACAAGTCGTGGATTGCCGCGGTCTCCACGTCTACCCCAGTCTGATCGAGTCATTCTCGCAATTAGGTTTGACCGAAATCGATTCTGTCCCCGCGACGATCGATCATGCTGAAACAGGCAGTATCAATCCTAATGTTCACACTCAGGTCGCCATCAATCCGGACAGTGATCTGTTGGCGGTAACTCGCGCTGGGGGTGTGCTAATTGCGCTCTCGGCACCCACAGGCGGGTTGATTGCCGGCCGTTCGGCCGTGATCCAGCTGGATGGCTGGACCTACGAAGACATGACGCTCTTGCCCAACGCAGCCATGCATCTGACTTGGCCGTCACAACGAACATCACCGCGGCGGCGAGGTCCGCGGACGGACGACCCGAACGCTCCCGCTCCGGCCGACCGCATCCAAGAACTACGCAGTTGGTTCGACCGCGCCCGCGACTACCAGAAACTCCGCGCCGAGCCTAATACCCAACAGCCGCTCGATTTGCGACTGGAGGGATTGGGGGACGTTGTGGCGGGCAAGGTGCCCCTGATGATCCGCGCGGATCATGCAGCCGACATTCAATCGGCGGTCGCGTTTGCGGTCGAGCAAAAGGTCAAGTGCATCATCCTCGGCGGCTATGATGCTCTCGAGTGCGCCTCGTTGCTGAAAAAGCATGATGTGCCGGTTGTCGTTTCGGCCGTCTATCGGCTTCCCCTTCGTCGTGGTGATCCCGACGATTATGCGTACACCCTGCCCGCGCGTTTGCACGCAGCAGGCATCCGCTTTTGCATTTCGTGTACGGATCGATCGGAAAACTGGAACACAAGGAATCTGCCCTTCGAAGCCGGAACGGCGATGGGATTCGGCTTGCCCGCCACTGAGGCTCTCAAGGCGGTGACGCTCTATCCGGCCCAGATTCTCGGAATCGCCAATCGCGTGGGTTCGATTGTTCCCGGCAAGGACGCGACGGTGTTTCTTGCGACCGGCAGTCCGCTCGACACGCGTACGCAAATCGTGGGCGCGTTCATCCAAGGCCGACCCGTCGATCTGTCGAACCGGCACACGCGGCTGTACGAAAAATACCAAAAAAAATATAGCAGCGGCAAGTGATGACGATTGCCAAACGATCCGCTGTCGCCTTCACCGCGAATCTCCCTCGGGCAGATTTGGCCCGCAGGGCCGGAAAGCGAAGGGGGGCGGCCGCTTAGGCCAGCGGCAGCTACGTAGCTACTTTGGCCGGATGGTAGATACCAAGCAAGACTACCGTCTCGCGACGATAGCTACGGTATATTTTCGATTGCCGCTCGCCCTAGAAAATCTTCAAGGTGCTGCGGCATCCTTCAGTCGATGGCGATCCACCGCAGACATCGACAGCCACGTCATCGCACCGATCAACGCGATACCCATTAGCGTCGCGCGAAAGGCCAGTGCGACGATCACCCCCAACGACTGCCCCCCCGTGCCCAAGAGGGTCCCCGGGCTGAGGGCTTGATACTGCAAGTCGAGGGCTGCCTCCATGCCGCCAATTCCGCCAGGCAATGGCAGACAATTGGCAATTAGCGAAATGGACGCGACGACGATATGTTCTTGCAACGCCGGTTTGTTTCCCCCGGCGAATCGTCCGCAGCAGTCGATCGCCAGGACGAAAAGCAGATTGATCAACAAACTGCATCCAATCGCCACTAAAATCGTGGCCGTTCTCCCGCGGAAAATCATGAGAACTTTAATGACTCGCGACAGCATTCCGCCGATCCATTTTAATTTCAACGTGCGATCATAAATTCCCA
The DNA here is from genome assembly GCA_937941455.1 of uncultured Pirellulaceae bacterium. Taxonomy (GTDB): domain Bacteria; phylum Planctomycetota; class Planctomycetia; order Pirellulales; family Pirellulaceae; genus BJ22. The sequence goes on from CALDHM010000033.1 coordinate 91,368, forward strand.
TCAGCCAAATCTTCGGAATCAGGGTGCCGCCAAACAACGCAGCAAATCCGAGCGTAGCGACCCACCACAACAGCCAGCATGTCGATTGCAGGCCGCGAATCAGCCTAGGGTCGGCCGATTGACTGAAGGCTTCCCAGTCGGTAACCCAATAGCCGGAACCGGCGCAGGCCATCATCGTCAGAAGTCCAATCAAACGATCGAAGAACACCGAAGCAACCGCCGACGCTTTTTTGCCAGGGTTGTCCCGCATGGCGTAAAATGCTCGCATGGCATCCGAGCCGACGATGCCAAACGCGGCCAATCCGAAAAACTGCGTGATGAATCCGATCTGTTGCGCGTCCCAGAATCGCATCCGCAGGTCCAAATCGCGGGTGATCGCCCACCAGCGGACATAATTCACAACGTGAGCAATGATCACCAGAACCAGCGCGATCGCGAACCAACTCCAACGTGTTTGGGACGAAAACAAGACCGCGAATTGATTTTGACTGTAGGCTTTGGTCAACAAGTAGCCGATCAGTGCGGCCGAAATCAATAACTTTACGGCCAGGACGATGTATTTCAACGTGTCTCCACAATCAAAACGGATGGTTGGGCTTGTCCTGCAACGTGTCGAGCAGGTCATCGAGCAGCGGACTTGTTTTTTGATCCGGCGAGTTCCAGACTTTCCAAATTCGTTGGCTTGTCGAACGGGCCGGTTGATTCGGTCCCGTTTCGTATAAGAAGCAATGCAATCGGGCCCGCATGACTTCCTGGTCTGGACCATGCGATTCATTCCAGACCTTGACATGGTAGTCTAACAAGCCCTCGCGCAGCGCGGCGAGATGGTCGCTCGTCAGATTACGATGCAATTGCCGCCAATTATGCGTTGGAATGGAGTGCAGCACAGACAAGGGTTTGGTAAACTCCAATTCGTGACCCGGTCGAAATAAATCGACCCGCGACCCGTCCTTGAGTCTTGCCTCGTAGACGAACCACGCTGACAGTTTCGGTGGAATGCCGAACATTTGAAAGCGTTGATCGATCGCGGTGAAACGCGCGAGGAGTTTGATCAGTGGCGGGATGCGCTCGCTCGACAGTTTCAACCATTCGAAATTGGCGACGTTCCAAAAGACCACCAGGGCAATCATACAACAGCAAAATGCCTGGGCGGGCCAATAAATCCAGCGTAACCATCCCGTCGGCGGCAACAACGCCTGCGGTGCCTCGACCAACCCGCAGCAGCGACGCCAAAATTCGTTCGGCAGCAGGGGTAGCCAAAGCGCAAAGCAGATCCACGGAAACAGGCCGATCGACATCCAGAGCAAGATTCCTAGATGAAATGCGTAATAGGAAACGATATTCACCATCCGCCACCACGCATTCCTCCACGGGCTCAGCAAAAACCAAATCAGCACGCACTCGATGAACAGAGTGCCCCAAGCGATCACCTTTAGCAGCCACGGGTAATTCAACAAATTCTGCGCGTGCGGTCGACAGTGGATGTCCAGATGTAAAACATAGTGCATGGCCTCCCCTTGCCACCAAATTTGATTCAGCTTCGCCTCGCCTGTGCAGAAGTAAATCGTAACAACCTGAATCACATACGCCGCACTGGCCCATGATACAATTTGATTCGGATCGTCCTGTGGCGAGGTCCCCCACCGTCGGCGGAACAGCAGTCGATCGAGCGACCACCGCCGCGCGAGCGGTAGAAACATGCCCCAGAACAACATCATCTTCAGGATAAAGTCGCCACCGGTAATGACCAGCGGCCCGCGGATCTGCGCCGAGACGACCAGGATCCAAGCGGCGATCGTAACGACGCGCGTCGCTAACCCGAGTACCATCAGTCCGCCACAAACGGCCTGCAGAATGAACAGGGTCTGCGCCCATCCCAGGTCGCCGCGGAGCAGATACAGCGACCATGTCCCGATTTGCCAATCCGGAGCGATCGCCTGCGAAAAATACTGGTTGACATGCGCTCGGGTGAAATAGCCATCATCCGAATAGAGTGCCCGCAAATCGGGCCAGCGCATCGCGACATCGAAAATCAAGAGCAACCCGACAGCGATACGGAAAGCGGCCAAACTGCGCAGGTCCAATGTGAATACCCGTTCCCAATAGCTACTCGCGAATGAATTCGATTCGGTTGCAGTAGTCATCGCTCTTTCACCTGCCTGTTGAGGGGCCCGTTGCTTGCTAGGCTTTGTGCCAAAACCCATCCGCTGCAAGGCCGTAGCCCACGGCTCTTACGAAAACCGGAGGCCAGCGCATTCCGGCTCACCGTGTTGAAACAACAACCAGATTCCCGCGTAACCACGCGGCGACGCGGCCTCCATCGATAACATCGAAGCCAGGCCACTCGCTGTAATCGCGACGACAGTTCACTGTAGCTGATGGTGGGCCGCGACATTTCCCACGAACCCCCAGCGTTGGCCGCCGTCGGTCAATCGATTACCGCGCATCTGCCAGGCGACGATGCCTCCAAGGAATCATGCCGTGCAAGTTATTCTGGCCCGATAGCCGAGATTAACAAATCCGCGAAATTTGAGAAAGGCAATTATTTCATCGCGAGCACGAGGACTGGCCACTAGGCTGACGCGCCGTCGGCCAGCGATTTCGGCGGTTGCGACTTGTTCACGACGCCAGGACTTAGAGCCTATCCCAACATCGACAGCACCCCTATCCCGAAGCGTTAGCGATGGTTGGTTTTGCGATAGACACTTCGCACGAATCGATTGACGTAGGGCAAGCGGCAGATAGGTTGCTACCTCTGCCGGATGGTCGATGCCAAGCAAGACTATTGTCTGGCGACGGTAGCGACGATATGTTCTCAAATGCCGCTCGCCTAGAATCATGGATCGGCAACGACCTGCGAACGAAACATGTCGAGGCGTTTTCCTTCGATCAGCTGCGAAGCCATTCCGGCAGGCGGAGCACCTTTCCGTCGGGCGACACCGCCGCCACGATCGTATGGCCATGGGCCAAGAGGGTGTCGCCGCGCAAGACTCGATAATTGTGTCGAATCCGCACACCTCTGGTCCAGTCTAACGTTGTCTCGATGGTCAAGAGGTCGTCGTACCGCGCCCCCGCGACGTAGTGGCAGGCGACCTCGACGACCACCAAAAACAGACCTTGGGCCTCCAAATCCCGATAGTTGTATCCGGCCGCACGCAGCATCTCCACCCGCCCCACTTCGAAAAAGTTGATGTAGTTCGCGTGATGGCAGCGGCCTTGAGCATCCGTTTCTTGGTAACGGACGCGCAGCTCAATTCGATGAGTTTTAATCGGGAATCTTTGTGTCAATTCGGGCATGGGAAATCCGGAGCTAGTGCGATCGGCATTGCCGGCGCGATCGAGGTGAACAGCGATATTCCGAACTGGCCGTCGACCTCCGCCTCGGCCTTGGCGACCGTCCTGACCGGAGCCGACCGACGACGAGAACATGACCATCGCTTGGTTTTAATGATCTTACGGGCGCTTGGCAACCAAACCGAGTGCAGAGCGGTTGCCAGAGGTGCCTTTTGTTGTCATGTTCTCGCTGTAGCGCGGGGATTAAGGGGGGCCATCTCCGCCTAATACCTGCCGAGTCTCGCTTGGGGCGACCGACGATGGCGATGGCTGCGGCGCGGGAATTTCGGCTTTCGCCGCACGGCTCAAACTGTTTTATGGTTGGTTGGAGTCTGATGAAATTCCGGTAAAATGTAGCCCGCGGGTAACTTCGACCACTGCCGAAAAAAATTTGGTCCAATGAGCACCTACCAAACGCGGCGTCGACGGTAACTCGGGCGGGAATAAGCAGAATGGAGGTTGATCCGATGCGCACAGTTGCGATCTGGTAGCATGAAGCGGGCCGCGCGACGAGTTAAGGGAATTTTTCAATGAGTATGGCAGATGATGCCGGGTCATCGGTCGGGTTTGAGACGGCACGAAGCAGGGACTACCCCACAATTCGACAATTCACTGTGTTCATCGAAAATCGGGTCGGGCAATTGCTCGAAGTCCTGAGGCGGTTTCGAGGAACGGGCGTTAAGATCGTCGCGCTGAACATTCACGATACCTCCGAGTGCAGCATCGTTCGCTTTGTGCTGACCAACCCAGAAAAAGGTCGTGAGATTTTGGAGCGAGCGGGATTGGCGATGATTGAGACCGATTTGATCGCTCTGGAATTGCCCAAGGACGATCAACCGCTGCTTCTGGTTTGCAACTGCCTGATTCAGGCTGAAATCAACTTGGTGCAGACCTATCCCTTGATGCTGCGGCAAGGGGAACGGATGGCCATCGCCCTGATGGTCGACAACATCGAAGCTGCCCAAGAAACACTGGCCAAAGGCAATTTCCGTCTGCTGACCGAGGACGAGTTGGCCGAGTGGACTTAGCGGTGGCTCGCAAAATCGCAGCGACTACCGCGGCCGGTAGCCAGCCTGATATTGATTGTACGACGGATTACGCCTCCCATGCCCATTCAAGTCACCTGCGCCAAATGTTTCACCCGGTTCAACGTCAGTGAAAAATTCGCTGGCCGGGAAGGCCCTTGTCCAAAATGCAAGGCCACCATCAAGATTCCGACCAAGTCCGAAGAAGTCGTCGTGCACGCTCCGGAAACGTCCGGGCCGAAGGATTCTCGGGGGCGACCGGTGCTCAAGCCGATTGCTCGGCAGGAAACGAATCTCAGTCAGGTTCAAATCACGATCATTCTCGGGACGATCGCCCTTTTTTTCATTGCGGCGTTCGCGTTCCGCTTCACCTATCCGCAGCCGACGGCATACGTGGCCGAAGTGTTCGGCTGGGTTTTAGTGAGTTTATTGGCAATACCTTGCGCCTATGCGGGGTACACGTTTCTGCGCGATCAGGAACGAGGAGCCTACCTGGGCAATGAGTTGTGGATTCGTATCTCCGTGACCGGTTTGCTATATGCCTTGTCTTGGCTGTGTATGTGGTTGGCGTACTACATGTATGACAATTCCTGGGGCGCGGCGGCTTGGAGCACGGCCTCGACAGCGATGATCTTGATCGGAGGAGGCATTTGCCTGGCGACGCTGGAATTCGAATACCTCAACGGGGTCTTGCACTATGGACTCTATTTCGGGTGTTGTCTGATTGCTCGCGCTGCAGCCGGGATCGGCATTTTTCCGGGCTCCGTCGAGGCCAGCCTATTGGTTAATCCGCCATCCAATCCCGTCGCCATTGGCGTTTATGCTTGGGAAATCGTAACGCCATGGCTGGGATAGCTTTTTTGAGCGATGTTCCTGAACTCGATCGATTTGAACGGCCGGATTCTGTCATGAGAATTCCCGATCAGATCGACGTGCCGCTAACGGCTCGGGTCCGCAGGATCGTGGATACGGAACCTTTTCGCCGCCTGGCCCAGATTCGACAACTCGGTTTCGTCTCGTTGGTCTATCCCGGTGCCGTTCACCATCGGTTCGAGCATTCCTTGGGTGCTTATCGCTGTGCCTTGATGTTTTTGCGGCAACTTCTGCGGGTCCCTGCATTTGTCGAACAGGTCGACCGACCGCTGGTCGATGCGGTGATTGTGGCTGCCCTGTTGCACGATCTGGGCCATTATCCGTACTGCCATCCCGTGGAAGATTTGGGGCATTCGCTAATCGAGGATCACGAGCGACTGGCGGAGCGGATGTTGACGGACGGGCCGATCGCCGAGTTGTTGGCTTCCGAATGGGCGTGTTCCGGTGCGGAGATCGTTTCGCTGCTAATCACGAAAAGGCAATCCCCTTCGGAGCGGCTTGTCCGCTCGGTTTTGTCGGGCCCGATCGACGTCGACAAACTCGATTATTTGTACCGCGACAGCCTCCATGCCGGAGTTCCTTACGGGCGCAACTTCGACGTAGGCCGTTTGATCGGTTCGCTGTGCGTGAATCGCAGCGGAGACTCGATCGGCATCACCAGCAAGGGGCGAACGGCCGCGGAGTTGATGGTGTTCGCTCGGTATGTCATGTTCAACGAGGTTTATTGGCATCACGCGGTGCGAAGCGCGACGGCGATGTTCCAGCGACTGTTTTTCGATTGTCTGCCGCGTCTGGACTTGAGCAAAATTCAAGCGAGCGATGACCGCAATTTTCCCGGTTTACTGCAGCGCGCGGCGATCGAGGAGCCGTTTCTGGCAGAGTTGTTTTTCGACCTGTTTGGGAACCAGCGCAGACTCTACAAACGCTGGGACCAGCTGAGTTCCGTGCGGCATCGCGAGTTGTTTCGGAGAATCGCGCGGCGGCCCTACGGTTGGCTACGGCAGCTTTCCTGTTGCCTGTCAGAACGATTGGGACGGAAATTACGGCAGCCGATTCCGGAGACTTCGGTATTGGTCGACGCGCCGCCTCAGAATTTAGAGGTACAATTTGAGATCGACGTGTGGGACGCACGGACGAACCAGTATTATTCCTTGCGGGAAATGTCGCCGGTGACGGCTGTTCTGGCCGATCAGCAGTTCGACGACTTGGTCAAGCAGATTCGTGTGTTCGTTGATCCCACATTGATAGAACAAGTCCGGAACCTGAATGTGATAGAATTATTGGAAGCAGCTATCGGCGATACCGAGCAGTTGGAGCCAACGATGGGATGTCGCGATGAATGACCGTCTGCTAAATGCTGCCGATTGGTATCCGGGCTCTTGGCGCAACAAACCTGCAACGCAGCAGCCCAAATACGCTGATCCCGAAAAATTGCAGGCCGCTATCAACCGGCTGAGCCGTCTGCCGCCCCTGGTGACCAGTTGGGAAATCGAGTCGCTCAAGCAGCATCTGGCATCGGTCGAAAACGGCCAAGCGTTCTTGCTGCAAGCCGGCGACTGTTGCGAAAGTCTCGAGGACTGCGCGACCGAGGCGATCGTCCGCAATCTCAAGGTCCTGATGCAGATGAGCTTTGTGCTGATCTACGGATCCCTGCGGAAAATCGTGCGGGTAGGACGCTTTGCCGGTCAATACGCCAAGCCGCGGTCGGCGGAGTTCGAAACCCGCGACGGGGTCACCTTGCCCGTGTATCGCGGCGACATCGTCAATCGCAGTGGCTTCACGGCGGAGGAACGAGAGCCTGATCCCGAGCTGTTGTTGCGAGGTTACGAACGCGCGGCGTTGACGCTGAACTTCGTTCGCTCGCTGATCGGCGGCGGCTTCGCCGATCTGCATCATCCCGAGAATTGGGAATTGGACTTTCGCACGAACTCACTCCGTGCAGAAGCCTACTTGGAAATGGTGCACTCGATTACTCGATCGATGCAATTCATGGAGACGGTGATGTCGGCCCATTTTCGAGAAAGCTATGGAGTGGAGATTTTTTCGTCGCATGAGGCACTGCATTTGAGCTACGAGGAGGCGCAGACACGAAAGGTGCCGCGGCGAACGGGCTGGTACAACTTGAGCACCCACCTGCCGTGGATCGGTTACCGCACCAATGCCTTGGACGGGGCTCATGTCGAGTATTTTCGCGGCTTGGAAAATCCCGTGGGTGTCAAGATCGGTCCCAACACGACGCCGGAGCATGTCCGCGACTTGTGCCGTGTGCTGAACCGCGACAATCAGCCCGGCAAGGTTGTCTTGATTCACCGGTTCGGTGTTGATCAGATCGACAAATGCTTGCCGCCGATTATCGAGCTCGTCCGTCGCGTAGGGTTACGTGCGACCTGGAGCTGCGACCCGATGCACGGCAATACCTATCTGACCGACCAAGGGATCAAGACCCGCGACTTCAGCGATATCTACGACGAACTGGTGCGCGCCTTCGAGATCCACAATGAAGTCGGGAGCGGACTCGGCGGCGTGCATTTGGAGGTCACGGGTGACAACGTCACCGAATGTGTCGGGGGAGCAGCCTGTCTCGACGAAATCGACCTGCAAAGGGCCTATAAAAGCCCAGTAGATCCCCGCTTGAATTACGACCAAGCCATGGAGTTGGCGTTCTTGATGTCGGAAAAAATGAGTCGCAAACGCTGATCGCCGGGCGGTGAACTGTCGCTGTTACATGGCTGTTTGATGCCGCTCCGTTTGCGTCGAATAGGTGCTCTCGAAGATTTTGTCGGCATTTTGGGCTTCGAAGCCATCCCGACGATGTTGCCGCCGAATCTGCTCGGCGGGCAAACTCGCATATTCCGGCAAGACCCTGCGCTCGGCGAACTCGACGTAGGATCCCGAAATCCTCTGCACGATCGTTCCGCCTTGTCCGTCGTCGAAGGTTGCCTCCACCATTTCGGCGATCGTCGAACTCTGAATCAATAATCCGTCGGGGCTATGTTTCGCCTTGCCACCGGCGTCGTTCAAGCGGAATCCATTGCGCTCAAGATAGACATTGAATTCTTCGATGGTGTTGTAGCCAAGAGGCAGGTTATGAACGCTGACGGTGAAATGATTGAGGTAGTAACGATTGTAGATGACCCACGCCGCGTACTCACTTTCCTCAGCCAAACGTTGATAATCGGACCAGAGCGGAGTTCGCCACAAGGGTTGATGCAAGAAGGCATCCACGGCGGCGCCATCGTCAAGGTTCAGATGCTCGACGGGATCGGCCTTGACTTCGTCGGTGTACGACAAGATGATCCGCTGCGTCTCTGCGCTCAAATCGCCAACACGAAGCTCACTGATAAAAATCCGCGGATGCCGGTCGGTAGGGGGGGCGTACCAAAACGCATTCAGCTTCTTTCCCGGAAAATTGTACGGATCGCGCCGCTGGTAACCGTAGTGCAAGAAAATTTTTTCGAACGATCGAATCCCTAGTTGAGGCACTCCCATCGTTCGAAAGGCGATGTGATCGTTTTCGATGTCTTCGGCGGATGCGATCAACCCATCCCGCACCATGCATTGCACCACGCGCTGGACATAGGGTACGCGTTCGGAATAGCGTCGCATCAGGCCATCGAGAACGAAATCGAGAGTCTTAATATGCTGAGGAGTTGACATGCAGATCATCCGCCGTTGTAGGTAAAACTCGCATACGTAGGTATCAGGGTGACGGTCGCCCTGAGTCGAAAACCTTCAATATCGGATCAAACTAAACACCGGGTGCGGCGCCAAACGTTGCGCTCCATTGAGGAACGACAACTCGATCAAGAACGCGCAGCTGACGACCTTCGCCTCGCAGTCCTCGATCATCTTGACACAAGCCTCGACCGTTCCTCCCGTGGCCAGCAGGTCGTCGACCACCAGTACATTTTGTCCTTTTTCGATTCCATCGACGTGCATTTCCAAGGTGTCGTTTCCGTACTCCAGTTGGTAGCTGTAGGAACGTTTTTCGTACGGCAGCTTGCCCGGTTTGCGAATTGGCACGAAGCCGACCTTGAGTTCGAGAGCCAGAGGGGCCGCAAACAGAAATCCCCGCGCCTCCGCCGCGACAACGACATCGATCGGCAGCTTGCGAAAATGGTCCGCCATGGCTTGCACTGCTGCGTGAAACGCTTCGTAGTTGGCCAGCAATGGCGTGATATCCTTGAAAACGATTCCGGGTTTCGGAAAGTCAGGAATGTCGCGGATGTAATTGCGAAAATCCAGAGTGGCGGTACTCGGCATGAAGCACTCCAATTTAAATCAAGAGTTCGATGGGCAGGTGATTCGCTCGCGGCCCAAAATCTGCCTAGGCTCCAGCGAGCGACAGCGACCCGCTCTGATTATAACGGCAAGTCTTCGCGCAATGTACGGTTCAGCTCTTGCGAAATCGCGCCCTGCCACGACATTTTTTTTGATCCCCGTGTAATCGAGTGGTGAGTTCGATTAAAATACGCCGAAGAGACCATGTACGCGGCTCTCCGTCGTTCCGGATACGCCCACCAATCTATCGTTTCCGTATATTTCGCAGCCAGCACCCCGTTGATGTCCATGATTGAAGTCAAAGTCCCCGGTTTTGGTGAGTCGATTCAAGAAGTTCAAATTGCACAGTGGTTGAAAAAAGAAGGTGAGTGGATCGCGAAAGACGAAGAATTCGTCGAGCTCGAATCCGAGAAAGCTACCCAGGCCTTGCCCTCGCCCGAGGCGGGCATCCTCACCAAGCAGGTATTGCCCAACGGAGCTTTCGCGAAGGTCGGTGAGGTGATCGCGATCCTCGATCCGAACGGCAAGCCAAACACAGCGGCATCAGCTCCCGCGACGGCCTCGGTTGCTCCCGCCACCACACCAGCAACGACGACCTCAGCGGCTCCGGGGCAACCTCCGTTTGTCATGCCCGCAGCCGCCCGCCTTTTGCACGAGCACCAGATTCCGGCAGAAGCGGTGACCCCATCGGGCCCCGGGAATCGGCTGCAGAAAGAAGATGTGCTGCGACACGTCGCCGAACGCGCGGCAACACCGGCTGCAGCGCCCTCCCCGCCCGCCACGGCCACACCGGCGGTTCGGTCGGAGTCGGCGGCCGTCTCTGTTGTTCCATCGATGGTGGTCTCAGACGGTTCGCGCAGCGAAGAAATTCGACCGATGAGCATGCTACGCCGCACCATCGCAAATCGGCTCGTCGAGGCGCAGCAAACGGCCGCTTTGCTGACGACCTTCAACGAAATCGACATGCAACCTGTGATGGAATTGCGGTCGAAATACAAGGACACCTTTGCGGAGAAGCACGGCGTAAAATTGGGCTTCATGTCGTTTTTCGCCAAGGCCACTGTGGAGGCGCTGCGGCGATTTCCGGCCATTAACGCGGAAATTCGCGGCAACGATGTCGTTTATCGCAACTACTACGACATCGGAATCGCCATCGGTGGCGGGAAGGGCTTAATCGTTCCGGTCCTGCGGAATGTCGAACGGATGGGATTCGCCGAAATCGAACGAACCATCGGGCATTTCGCCACCTTGGCCAAAGAAAACAAAATCAAACCTAGCGACTTGGAGGGAGGCACGTTCACCATCAGCAACGGTGGCGTCTACGGCTCGCTCCTTTCTACGCCGATCGTGAATCCGCCGCAAAGTGGGATTCTCGGCCTGCATGCCATTCAAGACCGCCCCATTGCGGTGCAGGGCCAGGTTGTCATCCGTCCGATGATGTACGTTGCCCTTACCTACGATCATCGGATCGTCGATGGTCGCGAAGCGGTGGGCTTTCTGCGAACCATCAAAGAGGTCCTCGAAGAACCAGCACGCTTGTTCCTCGAGGTGTAAGCAGATAATCCGTCACGACGCCCGTTTGGACTCGCGCCCCAGAGTCTAATTTTGTTCGCAAGTAGTCCGGACTGGCGACCTTTATCGAATTGAAACACGATGTCAACCGGCGGAACCGTCCGCCGAATTTTAGGAGAAACCATGTCGACTCAAAAATTTGATCTAGCTGTCCTCGGGGGGGGGCCTGGCGGTTATGTCGCTGCGATTCGAGCGTCCCAGCTCAACATGAACGCAGCGGTGATCGATGAAAATCCCCGCTTTGGCGGAACCTGCTTGCGGGTCGGGTGCATCCCGAGCAAAGCCCTGCTCGAATCCAGTCATCTCTATTGGGAGGCCGCGCAGCATTTCGCCGAACATGGAATTATGGTCGAAAAGCCGAAGATCGATTTGGCCACCATGATGAAACGCAAGGATCGAATCGTGACCACACTTACCGGCGGCATCAACATGTTGCTGAAGAAGAACAAGGTGACGCAAATCGTCGGGCGTGGACGACTCGCCGGAGCAGGAAAAATCTCCATCACTGGCGACCAGCCTCACACCATCGAGGCCAGCCGCATCATCATCGCCACGGGCAGCGTACCCCTGATGCTGCCGGGAATCGAATTCGATGGAGACTGGATCGGCGACAGCACCACGGCACTCTCTTACGCGGCGGTCCCCAAGCATCTGGTGGTCATCGGTGGAGGCTACATCGGCTTGGAACTCGGTTCGGTCTGGAGCCGCCTCGGCGCCGAGGTCACCGTCCTGGAAGCGATGGACCGAGTCCTCGCCGGGCTTGACGGCGAAGTCGCCACTACTGCTCGCAAAATCTTTGAAAAACAAGGTTTAAAGTTCGTCACTAGCGCCTTCGTGCAGCGAGCCTATCGCCGAGGCAACGAGTGCGTTGTCGAGTGCCGTGACATGTCACCCATCGTCTGTGATCGCGTGCTGGTCTGTGCCGGCCGCGTGCCGAATACCAAGGGGATCGGCCTTGAAGATTTGGGAATTCCCACCGATCGCCGCGGAACGATTCAGGTCAATGATCGCTTCGAAACTAACGTTCCAGGAATCTATGCCGTCGGAGACGCCATCGGCGGTGCGATGTTGGCCCACAAGGCCTCGGAGGAAGGAATCGCTTGCGTGGAGATGATCGCCACCGGCCATGGACACGTCGATTACAACGCGATTCCAGCGATCGTCTACACGAACCCGGAAATCGCCAGTGTCGGCAAGACCGAAGAGCAACTCAAGGCCGAGGGGATTCCCTACAACAAGGGGGTTTGCCCCTTCGGTGCCAACGGTCGAGCCCGCACGTTAGGGGACACCGACGGCAAGGTCAAAGTGTTGGCACACGCCCAAACGGATCGGATTCTCGGTGTGCACGCCATTGGAATTCGCGCCGGCGACCTTATTTCCGAGGCAGCTGTCGCCATGAATTTCGGCGCCAGCAGCGAGGACCTCGCCCGCTGCTGCCACGCGCACCCCACGCTGTCGGAGATCATGCAGGAGGCGGCGCTCGCCGTCAGTGGCCGCGCCATTCACACCTGAGAAATCAGCTCGCGGGGCTTGACACGTCGGCTCAACGCGCAGCCGAGGCCAACATCCAGCGTGCTTGATCGATGACCTGCGGCAACAGCCAGCTGATCTCTTCACTAGAATTGATCCAAATCGCGTAGGACAACAATCCGATCAGGACTGAGGCGATCATCACGATCCCAGGCACGATCAGCGCCTTACCTTGCATGAACGCGAAAATCGGGCAATACAACCCCAAGGTCAAAATGCATGCGATGCCGTGCGGCGGGGCCAGGCGCAACGCGATGAAGGACACCCACACCGCGCAGGCGGTCCACATCACACAGGAGATGATGACGCTGATCAGCGGAGTCGATAGTCCGGTGTAAGCGAGAATCGACTCCATCGCCAAGATAAAGAACAATCCGAGAGCGATCAGCACCAAGGCGATCCCTCCGGCAATGAACATCACGAGTGTCGAGTCGGCCGCGTCATCGCCAAAGTCTTGCCCCTCCGAAGTTACCGGGGTATCTGCGATCGCTTTTTCTGCCTTGGCAATCAATCGCTCGGCGTCCGACATCTCACTAGTGCTACGACGTTCCTCCTCGGACAACAGCACGGTCGTCTCCAACTTTTGGCGGGTCGCCATGTTGAAGCCACACTCGATGCAGAGAATCGCCGTGGGCGCCATTGCTGCGCCGCAATTGTCGCAGGTGGGACCGTTTGGTCGGCTTTCGATTCCCGCTTCGTCCAGCAGATCGAGCAGCGGATTATACTTTTTCGCAGTCGATCCGGCAGCCACAGGTTCGGGTCGGTTGATCGCCGCGTTGTTGGAACCGGCGGGCGGGATTTTCATCGACGAACCACATTTGGGGCATTTTACGGTTTTACCGCCGAATTCGTCTCGAACGGTAATCGGATTCGAACAGTTGCCGCAACGAGCCTTGATCGCCATGAGATTTGGACTTCCTGGTAAGAAAAAATAGACGAGGAATCGAAATCCAAACGTACATCAGGAAAACGAAAAATCATTTAATGATTGCCGAAAAGGCAGGATTTTTCCAGCATCATTCGGTCGAATCGCGATGATTTTTCAATTCCGGCACGTAATTGTCGGACGCGAACGGCTAGGCTTTGTTCCAAAACGAATCGCCGCAAATCGTTAACTTCAGGTTTTAACGAGATCCGCGGTTATCCATGGGGCTGTTGACAGGGCTTCCAACCAAGCCGAATTAACCCCGAAAGAAACTCCGTCGCATCAAGCAATCGAACCGGTGCGCTTCGAACCGGGAGGAACCCGGGTCAATCTTCCCAGATGACCGGAGGTGGTTTGGCCTTTCCCGCCGCCCAACCCCCGCCTTGTTTCACGGTTTTTACGAAATCGGAGGCCTTGCACTCTGCCATTTTGGCATATTTCGATTGCCGGAAAGAATGGCTTGCAAGGGAATAATCCGCTAATTTGGCTGACAAGCGGGGTATTAACGCAGAGATTTTTCACCCTTTTCAATTCTCCTGAAAACGGCGGAAAATAGCCAAAGCGACCGGGCATTATGAAGTTTGGCATCCGAAAAGGTCGCCTTTGGGACACTTGGCCTCCCTTTTTTTAAACGCCCTTTTGTCCACCGCGGTGGTTTGGCGCGCAAGTTGCAGCCCAGTCCAGCGTAAGGTCATTCCCTGCGCAAATTTGTCAGGAATCCGGCGAAGTCGTTTCCGGAGCGTAGGGCTCTTTTTGCAAAAGTTCAAACTCGCATTTCGACGGAGGAAATTGTATGGCTGCGACCGCCACGAAAAAAGCTGCACCGGCCAAGGTGAATCTGCAACCGCTGGGCGACCGAGTGGTTGCTCGACGTGAGGAAAACGAAGCGACCACCAGCGGGGGCTTGTACCTTCCTGATACCGCCAAGGGAAAACCCACACGTGGCGTGGTGATCAGCGTCGGCGAGGGGCGACTCAACAAGAACGGCACGCGAACACCCCTGCAGGTGAGACCCGGCGACCGCATCTTGTTCACGTCTTACGGTCCGGATGAGATCAAAATCGGCGACACCGAACTGTTGCTGATGCGCGAGGACGACATCTTGGCGGTCATCGAGTAATCGCCAGCAGCCAACAGCCTTCCTGAACCAACGTTAACCGACTATTCATCATCAAAACATCGGAGATACAGACTATGCCCAAGATGATTGCTTTTGATCAAGAAGCCCGCGAGGCGATTCGCCGCGGCGTTGCGAAACTGGCTCGGGCCGTGAAGGTGACCCTTGGTCCCAAAGGCCGCAATGTGATTCTGCAAAAGAGCTTTGGCTCGCCGACCGTCACCAAGGACGGTGTCAGCGTTGCGAAAGAAATCGAACTCGAAGATATCTACGAAAACATGGGCGCCCAAATGGTGCGCGAGGTGGCCAGCAAAACCAGCGATGTGGCTGGCGACGGTACCACAACCGCGACCGTTTTGGCTGAGGCGATCTTCAACGAAGGGCTCAAGGCCGTCACGGCCGGCGTCAACCCGATCCAGTTGAAGCAAGGGATCGAGAAAGCCACCGCGGCGATCAACGAGCGGTTGAGCAAAATGTCTATCAAGATCAAGAACAAAGAAGAAATGGCCAATGTCGCCTCGGTTGCCGCCAACAATGACCGCGAAATCGGCTCGTTGCTGGCCGACGCAATGGAAAAGGTCGGCAAGGACGGCGTGATCACCGTCGACGAAGGCCGCAGCCTGAAGACCGAAGTGGAATGGGTCGAGGGGATGCAATTCGACCGCGGCTATCTGTCCCCCTACTTCGTGAACAATCCGTCATCGATGGAGTGCGTTCTGGAAGACGCTTACGTCCTGGTGTATGAGAAAAAGCTGTCGAACATCAAGGACTTGGTGCCGATCCTCGAGAAAGTCGTCCAACAAGGCCGTCCGCTGCTCATCGTCGCCGAAGATGTCGACGGCGAAGCTCTGACGACCCTCGTCATCAATCGCCTCCGCGGCACGCTCAACGTCTGTGCGGTCAAGGCACCAGGCTACGGTGATCGCCGCAAGGCGATGCTTGAGGACTTGGCCATCCTGACCGGCGGCCAAGCAATCTTCGAGGCTCTCGGCAAGAAGCTCGAAAATCTCGATCTCTCCGACCTCGGTCGTGCCAAAAAGATTATCGTCGACAAGGACAACACGACGGTCATCGAAGGTGCCGGCAAAAACGCCGACATCAAGGCTCGAATCGATGCGATCCGTCGCGAAATCGAAAACACGACCAGCGACTACGATCGCGAGAAGCTGGAAGAGCGGCTTGCGAAACTGGCCGGTGGTGTCGCCAAGGTCAACGTGGGTGCCGCGACCGAAAGCGAAATGAAGGAGAAAAAGGCTCGCGTCGAGGACGCGCTGCACGCGACCCGTGCCGCCGTTGAAGACGGCATCCTGCCCGGTGGCGGTGTGGCTCTCTTGCGTGCTGCAGCCGAAGTCAAGCCCAATGATTTGACCGATGACGAAGTCACCGGATTCAACATCGTGCTGCGAGCTTGCCGCGCTCCCCTTTCGATGATCGCTGCAAACGCGGGCCAAGACGGCGGAATCGTTTGCGAACGCGTCCTCGAAAGCAAGAATTCCATCGGATACGGCTACAACGCCTTGACCAATACCTACGAGGATTTGCTCAAGGCGGGCGTGATCGACCCGGCCAAGGTCACCAAGACGGCTTTGGCCAACGCTGCCAGCGTCGCGACCTTGCTCCTTACCAGCGATGCACTCATCGCCGACATGCCCAAGGACAAGAAGGGGGCCAAAGGGGGTTCGGACAACGATCACGACATGTACTAGTCGGATCGAGGTCGTTCGTCTTGCTCTATGGGGCTGTCGAGCGGCCAAAGGAAACAACTAAAAGGTGGTTCATGCACAATGGGCCGCCTTTTTTTTATTTGCGGCTGACAATGCAACAGCTCTGACGACGATGGTGCGACACTCAGACGCCCAACGGTTGTCCCCCACCAATCGTTCCTGCACAATAGGAGGCGAAAACATTGGCACGGACCTTCGTGAGGGAGAATCAAATGAGTCATCGCGAGATGTTGAATCACTATTGCCAACCCGGACGGGTCCGTTGGATCGGGCTAAGGCCGGCGCGCGGCCTGCCCATGGTGGTTGTCGACCAAGTCGAGGCTAACCCGCAGGAAGGACTCATCGGCGATTTTTTTCGAGGCTCCCCGGGTGCCCCGCGACAAGTGACGTTGATCCAAGCCGAACATCTCGCCGTAGTCGGTCAACTTTTGCAACAACAAGAAGCCATCGATCCAGCGCTTACCCGGCGGAATATCGTCGTCTCGGGGCTGAATCTGCAATCCCTCAAGCACAAGCAATTCCGCATCGGCCAGGCCGTTCTCAAAGGAACCGGGAACTGCGCGCCTTGTCATCAAATGGAGGCCAATCTCGGACATGGCGGCTACAACGCGATGCGCGGTCACGGCGGTATCACGGCCACGGTCATCCACGGGGGTCGTATCGCGGTAGGAGATCGCGTCGAATTCTTCGATCAGGAACTCGCTGAAGAAGCCTTGGAAAGTGACTGATGGAGTTGTTCTTTTCGGATACCTTCGAGCTGCCGCTGCCGGTCGGGCATCGCTTCCCGATGAGCAAGTACCGCTTGCTGCGCGATCGAATCGTTGCGTCCGCACTTCATGACCGCTGCCGGCTGCAAGTCGCGCCCGCCGCGACAAATGATGAATTGGCCCTTGCTCATTGCCGCGACTACATTCGCCGCGTCCAGGCTGGTGAACTGTCCGACTTGGAGATTCGACGGATCGGCTTTCCATGGTCGCTGAAAATGGTGGAACGCTCGCGCCGATCCTCGGGAGCCAGTATTGCTGCGGCCAAGTCAGCGGTCCGGACAGGCTCGGTCGCCGTTAATCTCGCCGGGGGCACGCACCACGCGTCGCGCGCAGTAGGGGGGGGCTATTGCGTCTTCAACGATGCCTGCGTGGCCATTCGTGTTTTGCAGCGCGATGGCCTGATCTCGCGAGCCGTCATTGTTGATCTGGATGTTCACCAAGGGAACGGATCGGCCGATATTTGTCAGGATGATTCGTCGATCTTCACGTGTTCTCTCCATTGCGACAAAAATTATCCTTTTCTCAAGGCCCACAGCGATCTGGACGTGGCCCTGCCCGAGGGTATCGACGATGAGGGATATTTGAGAGCGCTTGATCAGACGCTGGCCCAGATCGCCGAGGTATTCGCTCCGCAATTCGTGTTCTATCTGGCCGGTGCCGATCCCTATTTGGGGGATCGCTTGGGGAGAATGAGGTTGACAAAGCACGGATTAGAACGGCGAGACCGTCGCGTCTTCGACTGGTGCTGGAGCCAGGGACTCCCCGTCGCGGTAGCGATGGCCGGCGGCTACTCTCCAAACGTCGCGGATATCGTCGACATTCATTTTCAAACAGTCCAGTTGGCGTATGACCATTTCCGGCGGATGACCACCGTCGCAGCCCAAGACTAATCGCAGATCCTGAGCCACCGGATTTATTCGGTTCTTAGGAAAAGATCGCTAGAATGTCGTGTCAAAACTGGGCTTAGTTCCCAAGCTGGAAGCCGCGCCGCGTTAGCGTTCGGTTTTCGCCAGAGCCGTGGGCTAGTTCGCGGCAAACTACTCGCAGGCTTCGAAACGAATGTAAAGCTTTTTCGGAAAATCTGTCAGTCACAGGCTCCCGACTCCGGAATCAGCGAATGCTGAGCTCTTACACGCTAGAATTTTTTGAGGCAAGTCCAGATCTGCGGTGACTGGTGGATAGGCATCCGAGTTGAAATTATTCCCGCTCGATCTTGAAAAGTTGTTCCGTCAAGTGATAAAATCGTTGGTCTCGCGGCAAGTTTGCCGAGCCATGCGGGTGTAACTCAGTTGGCAGAGTGGTAGCTTCCCAAGCTGCATGTCGAGGGTTCGAATCCCTTCACCCGCTCTTCCTTTTCGATCCACTCATTTCTCTTCTCAAGGTCACGGCCGATGGCTGTTTCGAGCGTCGATCGATAGTCGGTCTTTCAGGATCTGTTCGGCTTCATCAAATCGTGTCAGATCCATCAACAAGTTTACAAAGTGCCGCAATAGAGGGCGGTTGTCCGGTGGGAACGTCACTGCTTTACGCAAGTTGGAGGCGGATTTTTTCTAGTTTATTCGTGATCAAGCATCGAAAAACTGTTACGAACGACTCTCAGATATTTGTACAGCGTTTCCGGTATCCGCCGGTTTGGAGTAAGGACAATTAATAGGCAACTTGCCAAATGACGAAGCCATCGGACTAAGGTCGCTGCCGTAGCGGTCCGTCATACACCATGGGGTCTTGAAGGGCATGGAAATCTTTTTGCTTCTTCGGAGGTCAATCACTGTCGGAGTTCGGCTTCGACTACCGAGCAGATCACCTCGTTGTGGATTAGCAATCCAGCCTGATCAATGTCGGCATTTACGATATTTCCTTGGGGTCAAATTACAAATCGGCCGATCGACTTTGTAACTCTGGTCGATCGACCCGATGCGCTGCGAATACCCTAGCTGATCAAAGAGATCGTCACTAACCTTTTTTTCATGCGAATTGACCTGTCTGGCCGAAAGGTAGTGAGTTCTGCGCCGCAAATGAATGGACGTAATCGTTCACCAAGCGCGGCGAAATCCGCAGCGAACTTATTGGGAAACACTGGTTGTTTTTCGCGCAGCATTCATCTCGCGAACTTCGCTGTGGGTGGCGGTTATACGCCGAAACGCAAGATCGTGGGCGGTTGCTCGACAAACCTTCAAACTTCCGTGATGTTCCGCGAAATTTGATGGCACGTTATTCTCAATGGCACTTTATTCTCATCGGCAAGGCGTCTTGCCAAGGAGCCGCCGATCGGTTCAGTTAGCAGAGTCCCTTGAAAACATGATGAATTAAAATTTCGTTTCCGTCAGCTTTATGAACCGCCCAGCGCGACCGCGCATCCGATTTGACGACCAGTTATGGATCGTTACCACCGACGATGGCAGCGAGACTCTCTTCGACGAGCAAGTCGGCGATACATTTCACTCGGAGTCCGGGGCCGCGGCCGAATCGCGCAGCGTCTTTTTGATCAATTCGGGAGTGGCCTCTCGATTACAGTCGGGACGAGCAACCCGCGTTCTCGAAATCGGCTTTGGTACGGGGCTGAATTTTTTGTTGACGGCTGACCTCGCGTTCCAGCATCACGCGAGTCTCGAATATTGGGGATGCGACACGCGAATCATCTCCCCCGAGTTGCTGCGGCGGCTGGACTACGAGCGCTGGATCGCCCATCCGGAGCTGAAGGATTGGCTTGTCCACTGGCTGCAAAGTTTCGCCATGATGAAGACTGGAGAAACTCGCGGCTGCGATTTCGGCTCGGTTCAATTCCACGTTCACCGCGGCGATGTTCGAGACTGGAGTCCGCCGTACGGCTTCGATGCCATCTATTTTGATGCGTTCAGCCCGCGAGCTTGTCCCGAGCTGTGGACAACCGAAGTCTTTCAAATGTTGTTCGGCACGGTTCTACCTGGCGGTACGCTCGTAACCTACTGCTGCCGTCGCGCCGTGCAGGACGCGCTGCGGGCGGTCGGCTTCGAGCTGAACAAAATTCCCGGTCCGGTCGGCGGGAAGCGGGAGGTTCTCGTCGCGAGAAAACCAATGTTGCTCGACGTATGATGTCGCTGGTTGGCTGGATCAATCCGAATTTAGCCGTTGAGTCACTCGCCCAACGTCTTGGTTTTGGCCAGCGTGGGCCCTTGTCGCCAAACACGAGCATAGCGCGTCGCTAGCCCGAGCAAAATCATTGCCCCGCCTATCAGCGTTCCCCACGATGGCGGTTCGTAATGCGCCAAGCTGGAGTAGAAAATCATCACCCAGAGGGGCCCCAACATCGGCTCCAGCAAGGTCAATGCCGAGGCTTCTTGACTGTCCACCGACCGCAACGCTCGCGCGAAGAGGACGTACGGCAACCCCATCTGCAAGGCCCCGAAGAGGGCCAGCATCGGCCATTGAGCGCTGGCAGGCCAAGTCCCCCGCAGAACGATCAGCGGCAACAGGATGATCGCCGTCAGTGCATGATTCACGAAGACGATCCAGGCCGGATCGATATTCCGAATCCAGCGGATCGTGATCACCACGCCAGCAAATCCGATCCCGGACAACAAGCCCAGCATAATTCCCCAGCGGCTGGCATGACCGGGCTGGCCGAGCAAAATCACGAGGATCCCGCTGAGGATCAACAACCAGATCGGCCACTCCCGTCGCGCGGGCCGTTCCCCCAACCAGACGTAGCCGATGATCAATACCCACAAAGGCGAGGTGTATTGCAGCCAAATCGCCAGTCCGACTTCGCAATAGGCCATTGCGCTGAGATAGGTCACATTCATGAAGGCAAAGGTCAGCCCCGATACCAAAATCCGCCAGTTCCATGAGACGCGGCGCACGAGGAACGCCAAGACCATAGCGGCAAACAGGGAACGCCAGAAGGCGAACAGCAAACCGCGCTCGGCCAGTGGCCACGACTCGAACACAGGACTTTTCGCATAGATCCCGCTGGTGCTCCACAATACCGCGGCGGCCACCACCAGGAGACGCCCCCCCAAAAGCGACAGAGCAGTGGTTGGCGCGGCATGGGGCATGCGATTTCTGATTTTCAAAACTGAGGGCGATCGAGATCCGGAACTCCGCGGAATCGAATATCCTAATCTTCTTCACATCGATCGATCAACGCGGGCTGCAAACTAACCGCGAATAGTAACTTCGAATGGAGTCGTCTTTGGGTTTGTTTCCACACGATTAGCCGGAGCGCGTCAGCGTCTGGTTTTCGCAAGAACCGCGGGCTAGCGCCCTGCGGCTGATGAGTTTTGGCACAAAGCCTAGGCCACCGTCATTTACCAGTCTGCGCATTCCGCCCAACCGCCGTGACGTAGCGGCAAAGTCATTGATGACTCGCAACTATTCCAGGCTCGTGACTTGAACCGCCAAGCAACGACTCGACGGAATGTAACCGTTGCCGCCAATCGCGGGTCAATTTGCAATCGCTTGGTGTCTGCGTGTTTCTGATAGGAATTTTGTCTGCGGCACCTGGGGCTTCATCAACGTTCCAACGAGCGTGATTTTGACGCTTCTCTCGCTCTGCAAATGCCGCGGGGGGCCTGCCGACTTCAAGAACGCGAGAAACGCCCTCGTTAATCGCGTTCACAGTTTGAAGCGTAACGATTCACGATCTCAAACTTGACCGGTAGTTTGTCCGGTCACCATGCTGCTGATTGTCGATCGAGCAGGGCAGGGGAACATCGCGCGGCACGCTTCTTACCACAGACACTGCAACGGTGAACGGTTTGCCGCAATCTTCAGGTCGGGTGGTCAATTGGCGACGATATTCACCATGCGGTCGGGGACGACGATCACCTTGCGGATGGTCTTGCCTCCCAGCAGTTCTTGGATGCGCGCATCCTCCATGGCTTGTCGCTCGACTTCATCAGCGGGCAGGCCCCGAGCGATGGTGATTTTCGAGCGGACCTTGCCCTGGATCGAAACTGGGATTTCGATAGTTTGATCGATCACCAAGGCCGGATCGAAGGTGGGCCAGGGCTCGTAGGCTAATGTATTGCTATGCCCCAGCGCTGCCCAAAGCTCCTCGGCCAGATGGGGAGCGAGGGGGGACAAAATCAGCACGAACGATTCCATGACCGAGCGCGGTCGGCGACTTTGCTTCGTGAAAAAATTGACGAACTCCATCAAGCGGGCGATGGCGGTATTGAATCCCAAGCACTCGATATCCTGCGTGACGGCCTTGATCGTTTTGTGCAATACGCGGAGTTGTTCATCGGTCGGCTCGACATCCATCACCGCTTCGTTGAGCGTGCGTTCCTCGGCCCGATCGTCGATGATCATTCGCCAAACGCGATCGAGAAAACTGCGGACTCCATTGACCCCGGACATGCTCCAAGGTTTCGAAGCTTCGAGCGGCCCCATGAACATCTCATACAGTCGCAGCGAATCGGCTCCATAGTCGGCCACGATCTCGTCGGGATTGACGACGTTGCCGCGCGACTTCGACATTTTGTACGCCTTGCTGTCGATGCGGATCGAAGCGTCGCTTTTGAGGACGAATCGGTCGCCGATTTTTTCGATTTGGTCGGGCTCAAGTTTGACTGGCATCACCGAGGAGCCATCACTGGCCAGTACCAGGGAATGATCGTCGTTCTCGAGGACCTGGTCACTACTAACCCACCGCTCGTCGGCTCCGCGATAACCGGTGAACTCCATCTCGCCGAGGATCATCCCTTGATTGACCAAACGCTGGAATGGTTCGACCGTCGAGACCACACCGCGATCGTACAACACCTTATGCCAGAACCGAGCGTAGAGGAGATGCAACACGGCATGTTCGGCTCCACCGACATACAGATCGACAGGCATCCAGCGGCGTTCCAACTCCCGGTCGACCAAGACTCGATCGTTATGGGGATCGATGTAACGAAGATAATACCAGCACGACCCGGCCCACTGCGGCATCGTGTTGGTCTCGCGGCGGTACCGCACGCCATCGATCTCGACGTACAACCACGATTCGGGAGCTTTGGCCAAAGGCGGCTCGAGACGACCGTGCGGTTTAAAGTCATCAAGATGCGGCAGATCGACGGGCAGTTGATCCTCGGGTACCGCTCGTTTCCGCCCGGTCGGCTGCCCGCTGGCATCCAGTTCGTGCAAGATGGGGAACGGCTCGCCCCAGAATCGTTGGCGGCTGAACAACCAATCCCGCAGTTTGTAATTCACGGCCGCTCGGCCGATGCCCTGTCTGGCCAGATCTTCGGTGATCCGGAGCTTTACGTCGGCGGTTGCGAGCCCCGAGTACGGACCGGAGGCAACCGCTGTTCCCTCGCCGCTGAAGCACGCATTCCCTCGGTGAATTTCCGGCCAATCACTCGCCTGTTCGCCCTGCGGCTGTACCACGGCGACGATCGGCAAGCCGAATTGCCGTGCGAACGCAAAGTCGCGCTCGTCATGCGCCGGGACGGCCATGATCGCGCCGGTCCCGTAGTTGACAAGGACGTAATCGGCGATCCAAATCGGTACGGGTTGGTGCGTGACGGGGTTGATGGCATAGCTGCCGGTGAACACGCCCGTTTTGTTTTTCTTTTCTTCTTGCCGCTCGCGATCGCTCTTGGTCGCCGCCGCCTCGCAATAGGCCTGAACCTGGGACGCTTGTTCGGGTGTCGTGATCCGATCGACTAGAGGATGTTCCGGCGCGATCACCATGTAAGTCGCTCCAAATAGTGTATCCGGGCGAGTCGTGTAGATCCGCAGGATTTGGTCGTCGGGTGCCGTCGGCCAGCCGTTCGTTTGGCGGGACACGCGCCACGCTTCATACGCTGCCGCGTCGCCGACGAAAAAGTCGACCTCGGCACCCTCGCTGCGGCCGATCCAATCGCGCTGCAATTTCTTGATCCCTTCGGGCCAGTTGACCAGCTCGAGGTCTTTTTCCAGACGATCCGCGTACGCCGTGATCCGCAACATCCATTGCCGCAGGGGAATTCGCTGCACGGGATGCCCTTGTTCGCTGCGGCCGTCGGTAACTTCTTCGTTGGCCAACACCGTCCCGAGCGCAGGGCACCAATTGACGAGCGCGTCACCCTCGTAGGCCAAGCGAAAACGGTCCCGATATTGGTCGATGGCACGTTCCCCTTGTTCTGCAATGGCGGGTGGGATCGGCAATTCAGCGATTGGTCGACCGCGAGCTGTCGTTTCGTCAAACCACGTGTCGTAGATTTGCAGAAAAATCCATTGGGTCCAGCGGACGTATTCGATGTCGGTCGTTGAGACTTGGCGGTCCCAATCGTAGCTGAACCCCAGCATTTTGAGCTGGCGTTTGAAATTCGCGATATTTCGCTCGGTGAACTCTCTCGGCGGTACGTTTCGTTTGATCGCTGCCTCCTCGGCGGGCAAACCAAAGGCGTCGAAACCCATCGGATGCAGCACCGCCTTGCCTCGCATCCGTTGGTAACGGGCCAAGATATCGGTGGCGGTGTAGCCTTCAGGGTGGCCGACATGCAAGCCTTCACCGCTGGGGTAAGGAAACATGTCCAAGACGTAGAATTTCTCCAACTCGGGATTGTCGGGGGTGCGGAAAGTTTTGTGTTTCTCCCAGTAGCGCTGCCAGCGCGGTTCGATTTCTGCCGGGTTGTACCGTGGCACTTGCGTGACTCCTTGAGGCCGAATTTGGATGGATGAAAACTCCCATAATAACGCGCAAGACAGGTTTGTCCCATGCCGCCCGATGATGCAAAGCGGGCAGCAGAGCCGATAACTCTATCAAAATTTTGTTTCTGCGGTTACAATTTCGCGGTAGACGAAGTGTCCACGGCTTTACTCGGTTGATGAACAATGATTCGCAAAACTCCCCGGTTGCAACTGACCGAAGCAGAACGCGCCGCGATGCGTGCGGCCGGGCGGTTCAACGCACAACTGATGGATCATCTTCGGCCCTACGTCGTGGCGGGAGTCACCACCGAATCAATTGATCGAATGGTCTATCAATACACCTTGGACCACGGCCACACGCCGGCCTGCCTGGGATACCGGGGGGACATCTGCAAATTTCCGAAGAGCTGCTGCATCAGTGTCAATGACGTCATTTGTCACGGAATCCCCGGTGACTACGTGCTGCAGGATGGCGACATCGTCAACGTCGACATCACGACGATCGTCGATGGTTGGCACGGTGATCAGTCGGAAACTTTTTTAATCGGGAACGTGAGCGACGAAGCGCGTCAGATCACGCAGTGCGCCTTCGATTCGCTGTACCGCGGCATCCAAGCGGTCTATCCCGGATGCCCTGTAGCAGTGATCGGCGAAGCGATCGTCGAATTCGTGTCCAAAAACTTCCCGCGATTCGGCGTGGTCGATCGGTACGTGGGACATGGGATCGGACAGAGATTTCATCAACTACCCAACATCCCCCACGTGCCATCGCGCAAGGCCTATCACGATCGGCTGTTTCCCGGCATGTGTTTTACCATCGAACCAATGATCAACGGTGGCTGTGTCCAATCGATTTGCGACAGCCGTGACGGTTGGACCGTCCGGACCGCTGACGGCAAGTGGTCGGCCCAATTCGAACACACGCTATTGATGACCGAGAGCGGCGTCGAGATTCTGACACTGACGCAGCACGGACCCCAACGGGGTCATGTCTTTTAGCGACTGGAACGCAGGCCTCGGATGATCCAGATCGAACAACTGCTTTTTCGGTATCCCCGTTCCCCCTTCGTCCTTCGCATCAAAGAACTGACAATCGCCGACGGCGAAAAGGTGGCGTTTGTCGGACCCAGCGGCAGCGGCAAAACGACGTTGCTCAATTTGATCTCGGGGATCACGGTGCCGCAACAAGGCCACGTTCGCGTCGATGATTTTTCGATCAGCGGCAAAAGCGACTCCCAGCGGCGCGACTTTCGAATTTCGCACATCGGTTTCGTCTTCCAACAATTCGAACTGCTCTCCTACCTCAACCTCCTGGACAACATTTTACTGCCCTATCGCATCAATCGCGCTTTGGAACTCAACGCGGCAGTCCGGGAACGAGCACGAGAATTGACCGCGAAGTTGGGGATAGCCGACAAATCCCTGCGTTACCCGCGGCAACTGTCGCAGGGGGAGCAGCAACGAACCGCCTTGTGCCGCGCCGTGATCGCACGGCCCAAGCTGATCCTGGCCGACGAACCGACGGGGAATTTGGACGAAGAAAACAAGCAAATCGCGCTTGACTTGCTATTCCAACAATCCGCGGAGCACCGCGCGACGTTGGTCGTGGTGACCCACGATCTCGGCATTTTATCTGGCTTCAATCGTGTCATCGATTTTCGTGAGTTTCGTTCCGCGGAGGATGCTGCGTGAGCCATGCCTTTTTTCTGGCAGCCCGCTATTTGGCATTCCACCGGTGGAAAACCGCGCTGATCGTCGTTTGCCTGACGTTGACCGGTTTTGTTCCGATTCTGCTCTGGCTGGTTCTCGATGAATTCGACCAGCGGATCGCCGCGCGTGCCGAGAGGACGCCCCTGGTGATCGGGCCTCCTGGGAGCGGCGTTGATTTGACCTTGCACGCCCTGTATTTCACATCGCGGCCGAAGGATCCCTTGCCAACCCGCGAACTGAAACGCGTGACCGAAAGTCAACTCGCTCAACCGGTGCCCCTCCACTGCCACTTCACGGCACGGGGTTTTCCGATTGTGGGAACGACGATCGACTACTTCGATGTTCGCCAACTCGCCGTTGAGCAAGGCCGACTGTTCGTAACTTTGGGGGAATGCGTCGTCGGGTCGGAAGTCGCTCGCGAGCTACGTTTGCAGGTTGCCGATAAATTGATGTCCGACCGGGAAAATCTGGTGGATATCGCCGGGCAATATCCCTTGCGAATGACCGTGGTCGGAATTCTGGCACGATCGGGAACGGCCGATGACCGCGCGGTCTTTACCGATCTGAAGTCGAGTTGGATGATGCTCGGCCTGGGGCACGGTCACGACGACCTGCGCGACGAGACGGATCCCCACAAGGTCCTCGCACGCGATAGCCGCGGCATTGTAGCAAGTGCGGCGGTGCTGCCCTATCTGGAAATCACTCCCGAGCTGATGAGTACGGTTCATTTCCACGGCGATCCCGACGAGTTTCCCATTTCCGCGATTCTGGCGTTTCCACGCGATGAGAAGTCGGCGACGCTGCTGATCGGCCGTTACGAGGCCCCAGGCCAGGGAAAATCGGCTCAGGTAATCGTGCCGCAAAAGGTCATTCGCGAACTCATGAAACTCGTCTTCCAAGTCACGCAGTTGTTCCATGCCAACATGTTGCTGGTGGCGATCTCGACGGCGTGTTTACTTGGGCTGGTCATCGCCCTGTCAATGCGATTGCGGGCGAATGAAATGGAAACCATGTTCCGCATGGGTTGCAGCCGATCGATGATTTTCAATCTTCAGGCCGCCGAAATGATTCTGGTCTTCGCATTGGCGGCGATTTTCATCGGTGCCCTCGTCTGGTTGACCAAGGGTTGGGTGGGTCAAGTCATCGAGCGCTTGATTGTCGGAGCTACTTGATTTCCAAGAGTTCGACCACAAAGGTCAACTCGGCATTCGGCGGAATTTTGGCTGCGGGCACACCCCTTTCACCGTAAGCGAGCTTCGCCGGGATGACCAGTTCAATCATCCCTCCGACGCCAACCAATTGCATGCCCTCGGTCCAACCCTTGATAACACGATTGAGCGGGAACGAAATGGGCTCGCCGCGGCGATAGGAACTGTCGAAGATATATTTGTCGCTGCTCAGCCAACCCTTGTAATGGACGCGAACCGTGTCCCCAGCCTCCGGTTTTGGCAGTTTCGATTTGCGCAAAATACGGTACTTCAAACCTGATTCAGTCGTGACGTAATCGGGCGAAGCGTCCTCGTCGATTTTGCCCGGCGCGACTTTTTCCAGTTGATCCTCCGGCCCCGTCGTCAGCGGATTACCCGCCGGTTCTTGGACCGTTTCGGCAGTTTTAGCCGCTTCTTGTCCGAACACTGGAATCGCTGCGACAGCGAAAACAATAATTGCGATGTAGTGAAGCACGGAAATTTTGAGGGAAAAATTCATGCGGTGCTCGCAAGGGTGTATCAAAATCGTTCAATCGGTCACTCACGACGTGATCGACCAACGTTTCTAATCGCAAGTTGATCAAACGCAAGCCAATGTGCTGACGCCTACCGAACGCAAGCGACTGCCGGGCCGGTATTACCGGATTTTCTGCCATGCCGTTTCATTCCTGATTGTACCACACTCCATCTTCTGCGTCACGAGAAAGCGCGGGATGATGTTTGTCGAGCGACGCTAACAAAAATCTTTTCATCCATGATTGCAAATCCTGCGGCATTGGCACAGAATTTCAATCGCACAAGGACGAGTGAATGGGTACCGAAATATTCGGTCGCAATTTCTCCGTGATTGTCGTTGCAACAAATAGTAAAAACGATGGATCTCACCCAGCTTCGTTATTTCCTGACTGTCGTCGAATGCTCCAGCTTTACCCTAGCCGCCAAACAGTGCAATGTCACGCAACCGGCCTTGAGCCAACAGATCGCAAAATTAGAACGCGAATTCGGTTGCAGTCTGTTCAATCGCATGGGTCGCCACGTCACTCTCACGCCGCTCGGTCAAACGCTGCGTGAACGCGCCATGACTATCCTCAATTGCGTGGAGGATACGCGGCGGCAAATGCTTGACGACGGTCGCTTCGGCGTCATCAATTTTACGGTGGCTCCGGTGATCGGCCAATATCTTTCGGCCAGAATCCTGCAAGCCGCCGCGCAAGAATTCCAAGAATGCGAACTGAATTTCTCCGAACTGCCAATCGTGGAAATCGTACGACGGATCAAAAGCGGAGAGGTCGACGTCGGATTGGTACCCGACGTCATATGTTCCGATCGCGAAATCGAGCTGGAACAAGTTTTCGAGGAAGAACTGAAGCTGATGATCAACCGCGAGCATCGTCTGGCCGCCGAACGCCAGATCGACTTGAGCTCGTTGCATGGCGAAAAAATTTGCTTGTTAAATGACACCCATCATTACAACTCCGGAATTTTGGATGTCTTCGATAGCCAGCGGATCAAAATCGGTAAGACCATCCAAGTCGACAGCTTCTCGATGATGAGCTATTTGGTTTCCCTCAACGAGGGTATCGGCTTTTTGCCCAGTTCCAGCGTCCCGCCAGCCGAGCCGAGCAAGCTGGTGTATCGTTCCTTGGCTGGAACTCCGATCCAACGTCGAATCGCCCTGTGCTGGAATCGCCGCCGCTACATGACCCAGTTGCTGGGGAACTTTATCAAGGCGATGCGCCACTTCAACTTGCCCGAATTAAACCCGATTCTCCCTAACTACCAACCCGACGGCACTGACGGACGGGGAGTCCTCAAGACTCCTCCAGCACGCACGTGATCGCCGCCTCGATGAAGTCCATTGCGTTGCGATCGTCACGATCGCCATAATCCGCACATTCTTGCTCCGGTTTCCGGAATTCTTGCTGATCCATGCTCTTTGCTGCCATCCGACTCGGTTCAGGATCTAGTGTTCCTGGCAAAATTGCATACCTCTTCAATCTACCTCTCAACTTCCGGTTTGAACCATGACCACGAGCTCGTTCGGCGACACGTTGCCAGCGTCCTTTCTCGGCGTTTCCCAGCAACCAGCTTTGGCTGACACTCATCCTTTTCCGAATGCCGTCAATTCAGAATGGAATACGGTCAAAGTCCTGAAGAAAAAGGCGCGGATCCTGATCCTCGACGACGAAGAATTAGTCGTCAAGGTCGTCCAACGGTTCTTGCAACGCGAGGGCTACGAGCATTTCATCACACTCACCGACTCGACACACGCGATTGAAACCATCACAAATGAAAATCCTGATACCGTGTTGATGGATATTCAAATGCCACAGGTCAGCGGGCTGGAGGTGCTGCACCAACGCAAATCGATCCCACAACTTCTGTACACGCCTTTCATCATCCTCAGCGCGAACCACGACATCGAAACGAAACAACTGGCTCTCGAATTAGGCGCTACGGAGTTTCTGTCCAAGCCCGTGGAGCACATCGAACTAATCCTGCGGGTGCAAAATGCATTGATCGTCAAAAGCCACTTCGATCATCTTTCGAATTACACCAAAATGTTGGAGCAGAGGGTCAACGAACGTACTCTTCTGCTCGAACGCTCGCGCACGCAAATCCTCCAATGCCTCGCTCGAGCTGCGGAGTACCGCGACAATGAGACCGGTCGCCATGTCATGCGCGTCGGCATCTTTTGCCGGCTGATCGCAGAACAATTGCATCTGCCGGCTTCGTTCTGCCGACAGATCGAACTGGCCGCCCCGCTGCATGACCTGGGAAAAATCGGCATTCCTGACTCTATCATGCTGGGCACTCACAAACTCAGTGAGGCGGAATATGAGGTGATGAAACAGCACTGCGAAATCGGCCGCCGCATCCTCGATCCGTTTGCCGCCGAGGAAATCGAATTGCTGAGCGATCCCGCGATCAATCGGGAGGAATTGCCCGAGTCGATGCGGATTCCGCTCATGACCATGGCCGCTCGCATCGCCCAAACCCATCACGAAAAATGGGACGGTTCAGGTTACCCCCTGGGTCTGAAAGGGGAGCAGATTCCGATCGAGGGACGAATCACCGCGGTCGCCGATGTCTACGACGCGTTGTGCAGTGAGCGGCCCTACAAGCCAAAATTTTCCCTCGAAAAATCGCTGGAGATTATGCTTTCCGAGCGAGGCACTCGTTTCGACCCGAACGTCTTGGACGCCTTCTGCGAGCGATTGCCTGCGATTGAAAAAATACGCCGCAAACTCAGCGACGATTGATCGACCGCATGCCTAGCAACATGTTCAGGACGCGCTTAGCTATATCAACCTGCAGAATCTCGGCAAGATAACGCCAGCCGGGGCAAGCGTTCACCTCCAGCAGCAGCGGTCGGCCATCCTCATCGTAAATTAAATCGATCCCCGCCAGCCGCGTCGCCAGCACGTTGGCCGTCCGCCGAGCCAAATCACGCGCGGTTTCATCCGGCTCAAAGGGGCTGACGCCCGCACCACGTGAGGCGTTCAGGCGCCAGTCGTCCTGCCGCGAGCGTTTCATCGCAAAGAGCTCCTCACCGATGACAAGCAACCTTAAGTCCCAGCCGTGATGACGAATGAATTTCTGCACGTAGATCGTTCGCTCGGACCGCTCGAGGGCTTGAAACACGCGACGCGCTAAACCAGGGTCGTTGACGCGCAACAAGCCCCGACCTTCACTCCCGAAAACTGGTTTGACAACGACATCGCTACCCAAGGACTCGAAGGCCTCATCCGCGTCGTCAGCCGTTTGGCAGGCCACAGTCGGCGGCACGGGTAATCCTGCAGCCTGTAGTCTTGCCAAGGCCAGAAATTTGTCGATGCAAACCTCGATGGCCCGCGAAGAGTTGAGCACGGGAGTGCCCTGCTGCTCGAGAACACTCAAGGCATCCATCCGCAATACGACTTGTTCCAGGGAACCGCGCGGCATCGCGCGGCACAAGACACCGCAGCAATTTCCTAAATCCATGTCTCCGCAAATCACGCGGCAGCTTTCGGCATCCAAACGGCAGCACAGGTCCTCGTAGCGGCACCGAACGAGGTGACAACATCCCGTCGCTGCACGATTCAAATCGTCCCAGTGCCACGGACCGACACTTCCTACAACAGCGATCCGCGGTGCCACGTCATCCATCAGTCAACACCGTTGGGCAACAAACCTAACGAGCGCAAAAACAACTCTTCGTGCAAAGAACCAGCGACAAATAATCTCCCCGTGCGGCAGTTGTTAAAAGTGACTCGCGCGGGACTGAACAGCAGGCGATCGATTTTGTAAAAATCGCGGTCGTATTTTTCAAAGGTTTCCAAAAATGGACGTCCGAAATCCCGCGATCGGCAGCTCGGCAATTCCGCCAAAACGGCTTCGATCTGTGCGTCGTCGCAATCGACCCAGAGGGTCACGTCGCTGCCGAAAATGATCGCATCGTTCGTCCAACCAATGCTTTGCAAATCATCAGCGCCGATCGGCGGCAGGGGGCAGTTCCCAAACGCTCGCACGACCCGCGACAGGTC
This sequence comes from uncultured Pirellulaceae bacterium, assembly GCA_937941455.1. Lineage (GTDB taxonomy): Bacteria > Planctomycetota > Planctomycetia > Pirellulales > Pirellulaceae > BJ22. The sequence continues at coordinate 123,561 of CALDHM010000033.1, forward strand.
GAAGCCCAGTTCGAACAACTTGTGCATGGCCGTTTCAATGCACCGCGCGACGATTTGAATGGTCCCCGGTAAGCTGGAGGTACGGGCAATGCAAAACGTCAATTCCGACGGAGGTAATTGGCAATCGATTCCGGCCAGCGTCACGGCAGTTTCGGTCGGGAGTTTGGCCCCTTCCAATATCACGACACCCTGCGAGGCGATTTCTTGCAACTGGTACCGATCCAGCATACTTTCGCGTCCTCGCAACATCCGCGCCGGTCCGCTGGCCATCGCAAAATAATCTGCGGTTGACAGGGGCCAACCAGCGTATTGCGATCCGATGCAAGCCCACAGCGGATCGTCGGTTTCAACCATTACCGTCGGTAGCGGCCCAATCGATCCGCCTTGTGCGGCAAGGGAAACTTGTCCCAAGCCCGCCAAGCACAATTCCGCCAAGATACGACCGCCGGCCAGTGTCCCTAGCCGATCCATGCCGAAGTCGAGAATCACGCTACCGCAGGCCCCCGGTAGGACGCGCACGTCAGCGGCATGTAATCGCTGGCCGCCGATCGCATCGATGGCGCTGCGAGCAAGTTGGTTGAGATTCTTTTGATTGATGGCCGCCATGATGGTTCTCGCCCCAAAACGCTGACTACACGTTCAACAATTCGTTTCTTGTTTTCATCGATCGCTCCGCGTTTGTTTTTTCCCAAGGCGTTTTGCCAACTGGATCAGCGAGACACGGGCTTGCTCCAAACTGGGCATCCGATTTCCTTGGGGGCGCACGATCAAATCCCAATCTGCCGGCAAGGAATGTTGCTCCAGTCGAAAGGCCTCCCGCACGACTCGCTTCCAACGATTGCGTTGCACCGCGTTGCCAAACCGCTTGCCAATTGACAATCCGAGCCTTGGGGTTCCCTTACCCATCGAGCGTTGACGACCATTGATTTGCAGCCAGGCATCGGCGACGTACAACCGCGTCTGGAACACCGCCGCATATTCTCCGGGCTTGCAGACGCGCTGTCGCTTGGTGAACGGTAGATCCAAAAGTCTTTCTCCGCTCACCACTTCAAGTCACCGCGCAAGTCCTGACGTTCGATTTGAGCAAGCAACGTTTTCAACTCGCGCGACTGCGAATCCGGGATGTTCTCGGGGACCATCACTTTCAGTTCGACCAGCAAATCTCCTTTTTGCCCTTGATCCGTTCGCACCCCCATCCCTTTCAACCGGAGAACGCGGCCGCTATTTGAACGGGGCGGAACCTTGAGCGCGACCGTACCGTAGGGAGTTGGCACATCGACCGTGGTGCCCCAGATCGCCTCCGAGACAGTAATCTCGAGACTGAGATTGAGATTCAATCCGGTGCGCCGAAAGAATGGATGCGGCGCGATTTGCACCCTCACGTAGAGATCGCCCCGGCGATTTCCGGAACCGACGGCCCCCTGATTCTTGAGGCGAATTTTCTTACGATCCTCGATGCCTGCCGGAATTTTCACGGCAATGGTTTTGACACCATCAGGCCGCTGCACCGTCACGCGATGCTCGCCTCCCAATACAGACACGGCAAACGGAATTGTGATCTCTGTCTCGATGTCCAGCGACGATTCCTCAGGCTCAGGGCTTTCTCCACCGCGGCCGCCAAAATCGCCCGGATTGAACCCGCCGAATTGCCGCAGAATTTCTTCGAACCCCATACCACCGGCTCTAGATCGCCCCCGGCGATTGCCGAAGATTTGGCTGAGGTCGATCTCCATGCCCCCCGGCGGGACTTGCCCCTCAAAGGGTTGTCCGCCTGGGCCCCTCATTTGCTCGAAATTTGGGCCGAAACGGTCGTACAACACCCGTTTCTTTTCATCGCCTAGGACATCGTACGCTTGCTGGATTTTTTGGAACTTCTGCTTAGCTTTTTCTTTGTCCTCGTGCAAGTCGGGATGGTATTGCTTGGCCAGCTTGCGATATGCCTTTTGGATTTCCTGTTGAGTAGCTGTCTTGGGGACGTTGAGCACCTTGTAGTAGTCGTCGTTTGACATCGTGAACGATTATTCGTTTGGAATGATCAACATCGGAAATGCAAAACACTAGGATTTTACCACTTGCAGCAAGTTTCTTCGAGGCAACATCCGCCACAAAACCTCGACATCGTGTTGATTTTCGGCAACATCAACATGCGGTAACGGAGTGAAAAACGACGATACACGCCGTGAAATAGTGGAAAAAACGGCTTTCGCTTAGATTTTAACCTACAGCCGAGTCCACTGGCATCGCGACTGCTTCCTATTGCCCGGCAACTGTCCGCCAATGCAAGGGAGCCGTGCATGTCGAAACGCAAATCTGATCCGAATCAACCGGGAAATCCACGCAATGAACTGCCGATCACCAAGACCTTCGATGATGATCTGCTGGACGACCAACATTTGACCGTCGGTCAAGACGCGGATTTCGAGGCCGATGAACTGGCTGTCGAAGATCTCCCCCATCGCGAAGAGGACTCCGAAGCCAGCCCAATTGATGATCCCGTTCGCATGTACCTGATGCAAATGGGACGAATCCCGCTCCTATCCCGCGATGAAGAACTGATATCCGCCCGCCGGATCGAGAGTACCCGCTTCATCTATCGCAATCATCTCTTGTCGAGCGACTTCATGCTGCGAGCGGCTTATGAAATGCTCAAAAAGGTCAGCCAGGGACAACTCCGCCTAGATCGCACGATCGAGGTCTCAGTGACCAACAAAGCCGAGAAAAAACGGATCATGCAGCGCATCGGTCCGAACTTGGTGACGCTCGACGCCCTCCTCAAACAAAATCGCCGGGACTTCTTTTTCGCCATCAACCGAAAAAATCCGAAGCGAGATCGTCACCGCGTCTGGCGACAATTAGTCGTTCGCCGCAACAAGTGCATTCGGCTCGTCGAGGAGCTCAATCTGCGGCACAGTCGCCTGTATCCGTTCTTCGCACGGTTAGATGTCATCAACGAACGGATGCAATCGCTCCGCCAATTGCTCCGCGACATCCGCGGTGGAAACGACCAACTCGGCAACTACGCTGAAGTTCGAGCCGAATTGAATATGCTGATGAAGCTGGTTCAAGAAAGCCCCGCCACGCTCAACCGCAAAATTCAAGCCACGCGTCACAGTGCCCAACTCCATGATGCGGCCAAACGAACGTTATCAGCCGGCAATCTGAGATTGGTGGTTTCGATCGCCAAAAAATATCGGAATCGCGGTTTGAGCTTTCTCGACTTGATCCAAGAGGGAAATACTGGGCTGATGCGAGCCGTCGATAAATTCGAGCACAAACGGGGTTATAAGTTTTCCACCTACGCGACTTGGTGGATCCGCCAGGCGATCACGCGAGCGATTGCCGACCAAAGCCGGACGATCCGCGTGCCCGTGCACATGATCGATACCATGACCAAGGTACGCAACGTGATTCGCGAACTGGTGCAAGAATTAGGCCGCGAACCAAGCCCAGAGGAAACCGCTAAACGGGCGAGAATGTCCATCGAAGATGCCCGTGTCATCATCAAAATGGCGCGGCAACCTCTCTCGCTCGATCAACCCGTAGGCGAGCATGAGGAAAGCTATTTCGGCGAATTCCTCAAGGATCACCGCGAGGACGATCCGCTGTACGAGTCGAATCAAGAGGCACTCAAACATCGGATCGAAGAGGCTATGGAACACCTCAATTTCCGCGAACGTGAGATCCTCAAACTTCGCTATGGTCTGACCGACGGGTATGCCTACACGCTGGAGGAGGTTGGCAAAATTTTCTCGGTGACTCGCGAGCGGGTGCGGCAAATCGAGTCCAAGGCCGTGCGAAAATTGCAGCAGCCCTTCCGCAGCCGCCCACTCAGTGGCTTTCTCGATGACCCCGAACTCAATCTCGATTCCAAACCAGTGGAAAAATGATCAGAAGACGACGCTAGTGATACTCACCTTGCAAGAACTCGACATTCGCTGGCAGAAATCCTCGCAGCAATCGAAGCCGCGACTCTAAAATGCAAAAAGCCACTCGGAAATAGCTGCCCGAGTGGCTTGTCTTTCACTTGCTGATGGGACCAACGGCTCACGAAGGAGCTTATTGGCCGCCTCCGCCATCTGAGGCATTGTTCAGTGCATCCTTGGCCTTGTCGACCGCGTCTTCGACTTTCTTCGCGGCGTCATCGAGCATTTCCTTGCCCTTTTCTGCTGCGTTTTCCATCGCCTGCTCGGCCTTCTCGCCCAACTCTTCGGCCTTGCGAGCAGCATCTCTGGTCGCTTGATCAACCGTCTTTTTGATGTCTTTGGGAGCTGTTTCGCAGCCGAACATGGCTGCTACCGCGGCACAAAGAAACAAGGAGCTCAGTCGTTTCATCGTAGTCATCTCTCGGAGGGAATCGATAAGGCGCACGAAACACTCGCACACTCAGTGATCTGTGGTGGACACGGCTGTTTGAAACACAGTCTAAATCAACTGCAGCAGCCGCACTACTATTTTAGTATCGAACTTTTTTTGACCTTTGCAACTGCCCAACAGCTGATACTCAAGAAGTGGATTTTTCGGGGTTATTCCCCCTTAAAATTCGTATTATCGCATGACAAATCCGCCTGTTGTTTCGTTTGGCTGCCCTATTCCACGCATCTTTCCTCAAGTGATCCGATCGCGACGTTCTGTCCCGAGTTCAAGAAACAGCACCCAATGCTTGACAAGGTCACCCGATTTGCCCCAATGTCCCGCGGCATGTTAAACTGCGAAACTTGATAAGTAAACGGTGAACCTGATGTCTCAAGCTCGTCCTTGGCAACGTAGCCCATACCTTCTTGATCCCCAACAATCCGGGCTTCTCGTTGTTGATGTCCAAACGAAACTGATTCCGCATATCGCTAATCACCAAGTGGTGACTTGGAACATTCGCAGGTTGCTGGATGCCGCCGCCCTCTGCGGAGTCCCCGCCGTTGCCACCGAGCAATATCCGCAAGGCCTCGGGGAAACAATTCCCGACCTGCGGCAGCGATTGTCTCAGCCAGTCGTCAAGGCAATGTTCAGCTGCCGGGAATGTCAAGCGGATTTGCAAAAAATATTTTCGCGAGGCATCAAACAACTTGTTGTCGTTGGCATTGAGGCCCATGTGTGTGTCTTGCAAACCGTCCTCGATTTGCTCGCCAATAAGATAGCACTTTTCGTACCTGCCGATGCGATCGGCTCGCGCACCCCGCTGGACCACGACATCGCCATCCAGCGGATGAGCCGAGCCGGCGCGACCATCACGACCACCGAAGCGGTCATTTTCGAATGGGCCGAAACGTCAGCCAACCCAATCTTCAAGTCGCTCAGTCAACTCGTTCGCGAAGTTCCACCTACGGTTTAAACAGGTATGTCACGATCGAATTTCGATCCGCCCTCGTCGCTGCCTGGTCCGCAGAAAAGGCTGCCTAAGAACTTGACCACGTGCGGTCCTCCTGTTCAAACAATCTGTTATCGATCGCCGCCGATGACCTGACTCTTGGACGCAATCTGCGCCTTGACATGGACCTAACGAGATGCCGCCAACTTCGCGATCTCCTCATCGTCTCGCAGTCCAATAACGATAACCTTACCGGTCTCCCAGTCGATCGTTACAGCGCAGAAATCCTCAACCATCACGAGTTGCATCTCTTTCCCTTCGCGCCAAACACGTTGAACCGGCAAGTCGCCAAAGTCCACAGTCTGCGATCGGCACTGCTCGAAAACCAAGTAGACCGAACCATCGGGGCGTTGGCAAACAATGGCAATGCAATTGCAACCGCCTTCGCCACAAGTGCACTCGCCGAATGGGCATTGGCATGATGGAAAGGAAAGGACGACGGTTGAAATGGGGGATGCATTTCCGGGTAACCCAGCGGTTTGCTTGACATGGCTCACGAAAGTAGGGCGCCCCAAATTCGCGTCGGCTTGCGTGAGCGAATACTCGATCAATTCGTATTGGCTACGGAGCGCATCGAGCGCGGTACGCGGATCGACGCGGAATCGCTCGACCACTGGTTGAAGTTCCAGGTAGGCTTGCGTTGAATATTCGCCTGGCAAATGAGTGGTGGGAGCTTGTGTTGGCGACCGCGGGAGCATCAAGGTGATCATCAAAAAAATACTCGCTGCCGTTGCGACGGCCAGACTCGCAATCAGAGTCCACGAAATCCCGTTCGAGTTCGCACTCTTCGCCAAGTCCTTTTCTTGATTCCGCTCGTCGACCGCGGGCAACTGGGCGGTGCCGTTGGCGGTCAACCTCGATGCAAACGGTTCCCACGCCGGCAAGCTGTCTTTGGTTGCCGACGCTCCACGGGCCAATTGATCGATTTTCTGGGTCTGCGTAACCAACTGCCAGCATTGTTCGCATTCCGCGAGATGAGCTTGCACGGCCGCCGTCACATCAGCCGCCAATTCACGGTCGACGAAGGCCGAAAGATGGTCACGTACAAATTCGCAATGGACATTCATGCTTCAAGTCCCCCAACCCAATTGAACCAATTGGTTCTGCAGTTCCCGCCGAGCCCGATTGAGACGAGAGCCAACCGTGCCCTCGGGGATGCCGACAATTTCACTGATCTGACTGTAGGACAACTCATCAAGCACCTTCAGCTCGAAAATTCTTCGCAAATCAGGCTCGATGCGGTTCAGGGCCAATTGCATGAGTTCAGCGTCCTCTCGCGAATACTGACGTTGATCGCTCGTATCCTGGACTACAGCCGGTAGTGATTCTGTATTCATGACCTTCCGACCACTTTTCCGCAAATGTTGCAAGGCTTCATTCACCACCAACCGATGCATCCAAGTCGAAAACTCCGACTCATAGCGAAAGCTCGGCAACTTTTCGAAGAGGCGAATGAAAGCGTCATGCAACACGTCCTCCGCATCCGGCAAACCGACGATTCGTACGATCGTGTTGAGCGCTCGGTGGCCAAATGTTTCATAAATCTGCCGCTGCGCAACCCGATCCCCAAGTGCCGCACGGCGCACGGTTTCGCCTGCCAAGTGATGGTCTTGCTCGGGTTCCGACATTTCCTCTCCGTTTGGTTGTTCACCGCCTGTTCGCGAAGTTGAAATGTCTCAAGCTTGGATGCTTCTCACACGCGTATTCTTCATTTCCGACCTCCGTTTTCCAAGAGTCGAATTCCGATGCGGATTCAATGATCGTTTAACAGCCAGCCGAAGGCGAACTTTTTCCGAATTCCCCAAGCACCCCAGCGGCTGACGGCCCACCGAGGATAAACGCGGCTCGCAGCAACGTACTCGTGCAATCGGATGGTTCGATACCATATCAAATCTCGATGAAATTCTTACTTGATCTTTCGACCGAATCGATAAAACAGTGCGGGCGTCACCAATTGATCTAGCAAGGTCGAGGTCAGCATTCCACCGAACACTACCAGAGCCAGCGGATGCAGAATCTCTTTCCCAGTTTGCCCCGCCCCTAGCAACAAAGGCAACAGCCCGAATAGGCTGGTCATAGCGGTCATCATCACCGGTGCCAGTCGTTCCAGGCTGCCGCGAATGATCATCGATTCGCCAAATTGCTCGCCTTCATGTTCCATTAAATGTTGATAGTGCGAAATCATCATGATGCCGTTACGGCTGACGATCCCGATCAGCGTAATGAAGCCGACCCAGTGGGCGACCGAGAGCGTCGTCGTGCCGATCCAAATACTGGGCCACCGCCAGAATGGTGCAGCCATCAGCTCGCTCCAATCGGGCCGATTGACGATCAACAGAGTGATCACCGACCCCATGGCAGCCAGCGGGATATTGACCATCACTTGCAGAGCGGCTCGCCAAGAGCGCAGGCACTTGATCAGCAGCAAAAAGACGCCGATCACCGATAAGGTACCAAAAAGCAACAAGCGAAAATTGGCGTCCTGCTGAGCCTCGAATTGCCCTCCCAATTCGATGCGATAGTCGCCGGGCAGTATCCGCAAGCGTTCTTCTACCGAGCGGATTCGCTCTCGAATGTCATCGACCACGCTCGTCAAATCGCGGCCTTCCACATTGCAAAATACTACGATTCTTCGCTGAATATTTTCGCGGTTCAGCGTATTCGGGCCGGTGGTGTCGAGGACTTCAACGACTTCGCCCAGCGAAACGCGCCGCCCCGACGGCGTTTCCACAATCGTCTGAGAAATGATCTCGGGATCGCTGCGTGAACTCTCGTCGTACCAGACCACCAAATCGAAATAGCGGTCATCGTCCAGAATTTGCGAGACAGTACGCCCTTTGTAGGCCGTTTCGAGTAGTTCGGCCACATCGCCCGGAGCTAGTCCGTACCTTGCAGCATCATCCCGTTTGACTTGCAAGCGGACTTGGCTGACCTCGACCTGCGGTTCGATCTGCAAATCGACCACGCCTGGAATCTCGCTCATGGCGGTATAGACGTCTTGGCTGGCATCTCGCAATTCGCGCAGATCGGTGCCGAACACTTTGACGGCGATCTGCGCTCGCACGCCGGACATGATGTGATCTAGTCGATGCGAGATGGGCTGGCCAATGTTCGCTTTGATGCCGGGAATCAACGTCATTTTGTCTCGAATGTCGGCCAAGACTTCCCCGTGCGGTCGACCGTGACTCTCGTAGCCCCATAAATGAAGGACGGGAATCAAACGCATCACGGCGGCGATCCACCCCGGCATGGGACGATGATGCTCGGCGACTCGCACGTCGATCTCCGACGAGTTGACACCTTCGGCATGTTCGTCCAATTCCGCTCGCCCAGTCCGCCGGGAAACAGCGACGACCTCGGGAATCTCTAGCAGAATCTGTTCGGCTCGCTGGGCCAATCGGCGGCTTTCATCAAGGCTGGTTCCGGGTTCCGCTTGAAAGCTGATCGTAAACGTTCCTTCATTGAAAGGCGGCAGAAATTCGCCTCCCATCCAGGACAAAGTGGCCAACGAAAATAAGACACCGAGCAGCGTCGTGACCAACACTTTGCCCGAGTGCCGAAGCGTGGTCTGCAGGATCCGCCGAAAAATTCGCTTCAAATAACAGAGTAAGAGCGGATCCTCTCGTTCCTCCAAACACTTAGCCCTGGGCAGCAGATACGACGCCAGCACAGGCGTAATCGTTAGCGAGATGGCTAACGAAGCGAGCAGCGACACCATGTAAGCCAGTCCGAGCGGGACGAACATTCGGCCTTCCAATCCGCTTAAAGCGAACAAGGGCAGAACGACCAACACCACGACTAGAGTTGCGTAAACAATCGAATTGCGAACTTCACGCGAGGCATCATAGATCACTTCCAGCACTGGCCGTTTTCGATCCTCGGGTAGTTGCTGGTTTTCCTTCAAGCGGCGAAAAATGTTCTCGATATCGACAATCGAATCATCGACCAAATCGCCAATGGCGACTGCGATCCCACCCAGCGTCATGGTGTTGATCGAGATGCCATACCAATGAAAAATCATGAACGTCAGGAAAATTGAGAGCGGCATCGCGGTCAGCGAACAGAGGCTGGTGCGAAAGTTCCACATGAACACGAACAACACGATGATCACCCAAACCGCTCCATCGCGCACGGCTTCGGTGACGTTGTCGACGGCCGCACGAATGAAGTCCGCCTGCCTGAAAATACGATTTTCAATCACGACGCCCGAGGGCAACTCGGATTGGAGGCTCGCCAGCACCGATTGGATTTCCTTATCCAATTTGAGGGTGTCCTCACCCGGCTGCTTTTGAATTGCCAATATGACGGCATCTCCACCCTCGATACCATGTTCTGTCTTGACGCGAACGCTGCCGTCGCCGCGTTGTATCGGGCCACCGTAGCGGACATCGGCGACTTCCTTGATGCGGACCGCCCGTTGGCCCCGCCAGAAAATCGGCGTGTTTTCGATTTCCTCTAACGTCAGACTTTGACCGTCGATCCGAATCAGCGACTCTTGAGGCGAGCGGACCATGATGCCTCCGCCGGCCAAGACGTTGGCTTTGCTGGCCGCTTCCGTCAATTGTTGCAACGTGACGTTTTGGGCCGCGAGTCGCGCGGGTGAGGTGATGATTTGATATTGCTTGAGCGTGCCTCCCATGACCGTCACTTGGGAGACGCCATCGACCGCCAGCAGACGATTTCGCACCATGAACTCACCCAAAGTGCGCAGCTCCATTCGCAACTTGTCGGCCTCGTCGTCGTTCTGCGGAACGCGTTCACTGCGTAGGCCGATCAACATGATTTCGCCCATGATCGAGGAGATCGGAGCCATGACCGGATTGACTCCGTTTGGCAGTCGCTCGCGAACGATCTGAATTTTCTCGGCCACGATCTGGCGGTCGCGGTAGATGTCAGTGCCCCAATCGAACTCGACCCACACGATCGAAAGACCAATTCCGGAAGCCGAACGAACTCGCTTCACGCCAGTCGCCCCGTTGACCTGATATTCGATCGGTCGTGTCACGAGCACCTCGATCTCTTCGGGTGCCAGCCCCGGAGCTTCCGTCATGATGGTGACGGTCGGTCGATTCAGGTCGGGAAAGACGTCTACCGACATATGGCTCAGATTGAAACCGCCGTACACAAGGACGAACATGCCGAGAATCAGCACCAGGCCGCGATGGCGAAGCGAGAATCGAATGATGGCGTCAAGCATAGATGGCTGTTTCGCTTCGTTTATTTCACGATGAGGACCGGTCGCGACCTCAAAACACAAGGGAACGTGGACGAGCACTGAAGCCGCATCATTTGAGAGCCGCGTATCCCGATTGAAGTTGTCGGACCCCACCCGCCGCCACGGTTTCGCCCGCTTCGAGTCCCTGAAGGATCATGATTCGCAAATCATCGGATGGGCCGGTCACCACGTGACGCCTCTCGAAGGATTGATTCTCACGTGCGACGAAAACGTAAGAGCGCAAGCCTTCTCGTACGATCGCCGTACGCGGAATCGCTAAACCTTCCAGTTGTTTTCCCGTCAGAATATCCAGCCGCGCCATCATGCCGTGCCGTAACGGAAATTCGGGCAGTCGATTGACTTCGACCCAAATCGCCAGCGTACGATCGTCACTGGAGATCGCTTGGCCGCTGCGGACCACCGTTCCCTCGACGATTTTCTCCGGTGCCGCGACAAATCGCGCTCGCACACGTTGACCGATTTGAATCCGGGGGAAATCTTTTTCGGAAACAAATCCCTGAATCCAAGCGTGGCTCACATCATGAATTTCGAACAGCGGTTCGTCGGGAGCCACCACATGTCCAAGAAACTTATCGAATCCGACAATCACTCCATCGATCGGTGCCTTGATTGGCAGCGTTGGGATGAGTCGGCCGGATTCCAGCAGTTGAACGATCTGTTCTGGCGTGATACCGACAGTCCGCAGTTGCTGAATCAAGTTATCGCGGCGCGTGCTGACTTGATTGAGTTGGCTTTCGGTTTCCCATAACTGTCGAGCTGCGATGGACTCTTTTGCCGCGCGGAGGTTCCTAACCATTTCAGCCAACAATTTGGCTTCGATATCAGCCTTGAGCAGATCGAGTTGCAGATTCTTGAAGGATTGGCTTGATATTTCGGCCAGCACTTGCCCCTTTGAGACGGTTTGTCCGCGGTCAATCAGAATCCGTTCGATCGTGCCGCTCAGTTGGGCTGAGCCGACGCTGCGCTGCGTTGGAGGCAGATCGACAACACCATCAACGGAAAACGTTTCGGCAACGCTGCCGTCAGTGACCGTCTCGGTTTGCAGCCCAATGTCTCGCGCCGACTCAGGGCCGATTTTGAGAACCCCTTTCGCGAAATAGCCGCCCAATTCGTGAAGGCCTTGCGTGACTACACGATCGCCGGGGAAGATGTTTCCACCCAAGACCTCGATTTGAGCGCCGATCCGCGTTCCCAACGCGAGAACTTGCTTTTGGTAAATCGAGGCCAATTTGGTTTGTTCCTGCTCCACCAGCACGAATCGTTCGGCACCGTCGCGCATCACCGCCGAATAGGGCAACACGAGTTTTCCGTCGCTGCCGCCGAGATGGACTCGCACCTTGCCCGCCATGCCGGGCAGAATCGTCGCGCCGTTGGTTGAATCAATCGCCAGCGTTGCCCATACCGTACCGAAATGAGTCACCGGGTCGAGGTAAGAGTCCACAACGTCGATGACCGCTTCGAGCTGCAAATCCCGAGTCGACGTCGGTTCGAAAACAACGCGCTGGCCGATGCTACATCTGGAAAGGTCTTTCTCCAGTACCTGAATCTTGAGCCACACGCGACTTAAATCGAGAACCTCAAACAGATGCTCCTTGGGGTCGACGATTTTTCCGAGGGACAAATCGGCATGGGTGACGACACCTGCGATGGGGGCTCGCAGGTCTAGCAACTGCTCATGTTCGAGTTCCGGCAAAGCGAGAATGCGCTCGAGTAATTCCGAAGGCAATTTCAAAGCGTCCCACTTGGCTCGCCCCAATCCGACGGCCGCTCGATCTTGCATGAGTTTGGCTTGCGCGTCGCGTATGCGGGATCCTGGCACCGCGCCGCTTTGACTCACTAGCTCGAGATTCGCAACCAGTTTCTCGGACAACAACAGGTCAACTTGGGCTGCTCGAAGCTCCAAAATCAATTGCTGCAACTCAAGACTGTCGAGTCTGGCGACGACCTGCCCCGCGGTGACCATTTCGCCCGGCTTGACTAGAAGCTCGACGATGCGCCCCGTCAATGGCGAAGCGATGACCGCATGCTGATTCCAAGGGACGACGATCTGCCCATAGGTGGCAAGCGACGCTTCAACGACGCCTGAGACTACTTCTTCCGTGCGTACATCCAGCAGCTCGCGTGACTGTTTGGTCAGTACCATCTTTCCCGTGGCAACATCGACCTCCATGCCGCGCGTTGGTAGCGGTCGGTGTCCCTCATGGGCGTAGATCAAGGTCGCTAGGGCGAGCGAGAAAACGAGGACGACGCGGCGCATGGATAACTACTCAATCGCGTTTTGTCGTTTCAGCTTGGCAACAGTAGCCAACGTCTCCGCAGGCTGACGAAGCGCCTTGCTCCGACACCCCTCGCAGCAGAGAAAAACCGGCTGACCCTCGATTTCCAACTTGACCGGAGTTCCCATCGCACCAAGTCGACTGCTGATCGCAACGGCACAGAATCCCTGTTCCACAGCGACGCGACGATCATCTTCGCTCAACGTTGCCAATGCTTCGGCAATTTCTCGTTCAGCATCCGAGTCGGAACTTGTATCCCTCTTACCTTGCTCCTTGGGGGCTTGGTTCGGAGACTTCTTGATGTAGTCTTCGGGTTCCAAGATCGAGTCGGGTTCCTCCTTGGCCATTCGTACGAACTCATCGACGCACGGTGGGCAGCAGAAAAGATACTTTTTGCCGTTGATCTGCCAAGCGACTTGTGGATTCGCTTTGGTGAAGGTCACAGGGCAAATGTAATCGCCCGGTTCAGGATTCATATCATGCTTGGACATAAAGCCTTTGAACTTCGCACTAGCCGTTTGGTTGCCATTGGCCTTGATATCCGCCTCGGTGTATTTACCGGCAGCAGTAAAGTACAGTTTTTGTTCCTCTTCTCCCGTTACTCCCATTGGCATGCCGTTGTCGTGCATTTGACCAGCCGTTGTGAAGCCGACGCGGAATCGTTCTGAACCGATTCGCAAGTTTGGAATCGTCACATCAATGGCTTGGCCGATGGCTGATTCGGGGAGCGTGCCCGTGAACTGCGAGGTTTTACCTTCGGTGTCACCGTCCTGAGGAGTGGCCGTCAATTCAATAGCAATCGCATCCGTCGCTCCGGAAACTTTGACGTACGCCTTGACGGTTTGCACATCCACTTCGTGAATTCTGGTTTCGTCCGCGCCAAGCATGAACAATCGCAGCGTGCCATCCTTTTCGACTACGGCCTCGGCATGGTAGCTATCAGCACCGATCGGAATGATGATTCCGCCATGTGCCCCCGGCACGTGCGGATGTTCCTCGTCCAAGTTTGCGGAATTACTCCGGGGAGTTCCGGCCGCGTTGGTTGGACTCGACGAACTCGCCGTCGGACCTGACGGCTGATTGCAACCGACCGCTGCGACCAGGGCAAGTAGTCCGCAGCCGAGTAGATTCCGCAAGAAAATGTACATGTTAATTCACTCCATCCTCGTGTGCCTTGAGAAACGTCTTAATCTGAGCCGCAAATGCCACGCTTCGAGCCCGGACAAGACCGCTACGCAATTTGGATGCCTGCCGTTTCCTTTTCCTTCACGGAAACGCAAGAAAAATTCGTGGGAGGAGAGTGGATTGGTTCGCTTTGTTGAATAATCAGGGCTATAACCGAGAAAAAATCGGTGGCAAGTCGGTCTGAATCCAGCCCGCGCAGCAGCCCCAACCGAGCGCACCTCGGTTGAGCTCTGGAGTCATCAATACCGGAGAGGCCAAGCCCTATTGTTGATCAAGCGACAGGCCTCGAATGCCATCGTCACCGCTTTCGTCTATGATTGGATCGAGAGCTCCGGTCAAGGCGTTGCCTTTGACCTTCGCTTGCGCCTGAGCCAATTGAACTTGCGCGTCTAGAAAGCTGATATTGGAATCGAAAAAGGTTTTCCTCGCGACGAGTAGCTGCAGAAAGCTTGACTCGCCAGCTTTGTAAGATTCATCTGCCAATTGAAGTGACTCGCCAGCACTAGGCAAAATTTCCCGAGCGTATTGCTCGACGGCTGCACGTGCGGAGTCGTATTCGCGAGCAATGGCAGCCAACCTCGACTTGATCGACAACTCGATCCGTTCGGCATCTTTGATCGCACGGCATAGCTCTGCCTGGGCTGCCGAGATATTGCCTTGGTTGCGATTATTGGTCGGAAGCGGAGCACCGACTTGCAAATTAATCATTCCTGAATCGGTGCCGTTGTCGATGCCAGCGGCAATCTGAGCGGTAAGATTCGGAATGGCCTGCACGCCTTGCCGATTCAAGTTGGCGCGAGCCCGAGCGATTCGAGCGCGAGCAGCCTCCATTTCAGGGCTTGTTTCAATAACGGCGGACGCGAGCGCTTGCCAGTCGATCGCTTCAGTTTGTCCCGGCAATTCACCGACAACCGGAGAAAATGGCAGGTCGGGCACTCCGGCAATCGCAACTAACTCTTGCCAAGCCGTCGTAAGAGCAATTTCAGCCTGCTGACGAGCCAGATTGATTTCATTCTTTTGGATCCTGGCTTGCAGAACGTCGACCTTGGTTCCTTCTTGCGCCTGCAATCTGGTCTCGGAAAGCTCCAGACCCTTTTCGACGACGCGCTCGAAATCAGCAACCAGTTCCACTCTACGTTGCGCGGCCAGCACTTCGTAGAACTTGATCTCAAGGTCCGTCAGCACCCGGATTTCCTGAGCATCATATTCGAATTTCTGCGCTCGCAGAGCCTCGTTTAGCACATTGCGGTTCAGTTCCAACTTGCCCCCGCGCACGATCTGCCGCTCGTAAAACACAGTGTGTTGGTCGGTGCCTTGATCGGCGAGCTAAACGCCTTGGTAACCGACAACCGGGTTGGGTCGCAATCCGACTTGCGTTCGGTAACCAGCAGCTTTTTGCGTGGTCGCCGCGAGTGCCTGGATGGTGGGATTGTTGTCCAGCGCCAAGGACTGAAACTCTGTCAACGACATCGCGGCAGTCGAAGTTCGGTGGGTAACAGCGTGCGAACTCAATTCTCGCTGCGAATGCTGTCGCGCGGAATCAGAGTGCGTATCCCTAGACGGGCCATCCAACTCTTGGTAACCCACGGGAGCGATATCTGGCATACCCTGAGATGGGGAGCGCGCAACGATTTGACTCTTTTGCGACCTAGTTTCTTGCTCGAACGTGGGGCGACTGATGGAACGGCAACCTGAAGCCAAAAATGCCAGTGTCGCTGCCACCAATACTTGCAGGATCTTCATGTTTTTGCACATTCTTTCAGATCTTCTCAATTTCGGTTTGGCGACGGTACGACGCAATGTATCGGCTGAATCGTAGGGAACGATTGAATCGGAAGGGAAACCGTGGAGGTAATAACGGTTGTAGCGATCTTATTGCTTCTAAATCTGACATGCATTGACCAATTTTCGAAATCATCACGCTCGCAGAAGCTTCCAGTTGATCATTTTGAAAATCGGATCAGCTTGACAATTTGTGACGGTCGCACTAGATTTTCTACGGCAACGGTAGTGACCAACTGCATCAACAAGGGATTCAGGTTTTTCGTTTTGATCCGCCAAGTAGTAAGTTTCCTGTTGGTTGGTTTATTGATCGCGAACCAGGCGGTTCTTGCGGCCTGTCCGCACGCTCACGAGGAAGTACCTTCGGACGGGCGTTCGGAGCGTCAGCATATTCACATTGGTTGGCCGATCCACGTGCATAGTTACGATCCTCACGACCACGATGCCCACCACCATGCCTATCATCACGACGACGAATTGTTAGACGCGCATCAGAAATCGCGCGAAGATTCGTGTTCGAGCGAAAATCGGCAGCAGCCTTGCGGGCATGACTGTGACGCAGTTTACGTTGCTGCTCAACCGGAGGACTTTCTGCCGACGGCAAAGCAAATCGAACACAAAGTTTTGGTGAACCTGATCGCTATTGTTCGTTCAATCTGGGCCTCAATTTCTAGCGATCGCTTGGTGCTTCGTCCTATTGCCCATCGAGGTCCCTTCTCGCAGGAGCGGTGCGCGCTCTTTTTGCAAATTCTTTCTCTGCGTATTTGAAAACCAACCTCTCTTAGGCCCTTTTCGCGAGCAGTTTCGCGTTTTGAAACTGCGATTCGCGTTGTTCGCCATCGAAGATTGCTAGTCGTTCGTTATCCGCTCTTGATTTATTGGGTGTGTCTATGCGCATCAAGCTCTACAAGCAAATTGCCCGCTGGGGGGTGACCGGAGCAATCCTTTTATCGATCGTCGCCATGCTTTGGCTTACACGTTCGATTTGGGTGCCGCAATTCACGGCTACCCGAATCGTCGATTCGGCAGATATTGACCCACCTGTAACGCCAGAGGATGTTCAAGTCCTGAAGCTCAGCGAACAAGCGAGACGCAATCTCCAATTGCGTGTTTCGGCCGTGGCGCCTCAGGCCTACTGGAAAACGATCGAGATTCCGGGTGTCGTTGTCGATCGTCCGGGCGTCACGGATACAGGAATCACGTCTCCGCTGGCCGGCGTGATCACGACGATGCACGCCTTGGAAGGGGATATAGTTCAAGCCGGCCAAAAACTGTTCAGCATCCGCTTGATCAGCGACTATTTGCAACGCGCTCAATTGGATTTGTTCAAGGCCGTTCGCGAGATTGAACTGCTGAATACGGAAATCAATCGGCTGCGCCCCTTAGCCGACACGGGAGCCGTTCCTGGTGTTCGCTTGATTGAATTGGAACAGCAGATTAAACGGCAGAAGAGTTTGATCGAAGGGCAACGCCAGGACCTGCTCTCCCGCGGATTGAGCGAAATGCACCTGGTTCAAATCGAATCGGGTGAATTTTTGACGACGATTGACATTCGTGTTCCAGAGTCGAAGACCGCTCACTCAGACTTAAGACAGGTCAGCATGGGTACCAGACCCAATCAGTTGATCGAATCGGTTTTTTTAGAAGTTCAATCCGTCAAAGTCAGCTTGGGCCAACAAGTCGACGCCGGTCAGTTGTTGGCGGTACTTGCCAACCATAGAGCTTTGTACGTCAAAGGAAGTGCATTTAAGAAAGAATCGTTCAACCTATCGCGCGCTGCAGAGGAAGGCTGGCCACTGAGAATCGATTTCACCGAGGACACATCGAGCGGTTGGCCTGAAGTCC
Organism: uncultured Pirellulaceae bacterium; assembly: GCA_937941455.1. GTDB lineage: Bacteria > Planctomycetota > Planctomycetia > Pirellulales > Pirellulaceae > BJ22. The sequence continues at coordinate 141,247 of CALDHM010000033.1, forward strand.
ATCAGGAATTTCGAGTTCGACATCTGGCCAACAATAGCGACCCTGCATCGAGAACCTTTGACTTCTTCGTGCCACTGACGAATCAGTATCGCATGTATGAAAAAGAGGGGAGAACCTTCGTGCTGTGGCGTTACCGTCCTGGTCAACGCGTCCGAATCAGTGTGCCAGTCGAGGAATTACGAGATGTAATCGTGTTGCCAACCGCAGCCGTTGCCTTCGAAGGCCCCGAGGCGTTTGTCTTCCAGCAAAACGGCGACCTGTTCCATCGCATCTCGGTGCGAGTTCTTCATCAAGATCGAACACATGTCGTGATTGCCAATGATGGGGCGATCCTGCCGGGTTTCCATCTCGCGCTAAACGCCGCCTCGTCGCTCAATCGCATCTTGAAATCCCAAGCGGCTAGTGGTCAGCGTGCCGACGTTCATGTCCACGCAGACGGCACTGTGCACGCTAACCACTAGGGGGAAAGCGCAGCCATGCTTGATATCGTCATTCGCCTTTCACTGCGTTTTCGATTTGTGGTGATCATCGTCGCCTTAACACTGCTGGTGTATGGATCGTACCTGACGACCACCATGACGATCGATGTCTTTCCTGATCTGGATCGACCTCGAGTGATCCTGCTGACGGAGTGCCCGGGGCTGGCCACCGAAGAGGTCGAAACGCTGGTGACCCAACCGATCGAGGTTGCCTTGCTAGGTGCCAACGGTGTGGAAGCAGTACGCAGCCAAAGCACGGCCGGACTGAGCGTCATTTACATCGAATTCGGCTGGGAAATCGAAATCCGCGCGGCGCGGCAAACGGTTCAGGAACGGCTCGCCACCCTGTCCGGCACGTTGCCTCAAGGCATCGTCCCTCAGATGACACCACCCTCGTCGATTATGGGGCAGATCGTCATCGCCGGTATGTATTTTCAAAACGGGCCCGGCGGTGGCCAGTTGGCTCCGGTGGGTGATACCAAGTTGCTGGCAGAGCTCATCGACGCGGACGGTGCCGAACCGCGAGTCCAAATCTGGCAGCCAGGTCACCGCCGCGATCCGACGACCTGGAAACCGCTCGAGCTTTCTGTCAATCGATTACAGAGAAAAACGCAAGCCTTTGAGGTCACGATCGACCAGCGAACGCATAGCATCCAGTTTCACGACGAGCTGCATCGCCGCTTGGAATTGGGGACTCTGGGCGACTGGGTCGTTCGCCCCCGCTTGCTCAAGGTGCGCGGAGTGGCAGAAGTTTTTATACAAGGCGCTGATCGCAAGCAGTATCAAGTCTTGGTCAATCCGCTGGCGTTGCTGGACTATGGCGTGACCCTGCAAGATGTCGAGCAGGCGCTGGCGGCGAGTAACCTCAACGCCAGTGGTGGGTATGCCATTACGGGCGAATCCGAGCGACCGATTAGAATCCTCGGACGCGTCGGTCCGTCGGGGCCGCGGGTGATGAGCGATTTGAGCAAAGTCCCCGTCAAAGTTACCGATTCTCGGCCGATTCTGTTGGGCGATGTCGCCAAGATCGTGGAAGGTGCCGAGGTCAAGCGTGGTGATGGTGCTGTCGACGGTCATCCGGGCCAAGTGTTTACGATCGTCAAGCAACCCCACGTCGACACGCGACGACTGACCGACAACATTCAGGAGGCACTCGAAGAAGTTGAATCGTCGCTGCCTGCTCACGTTGTGATTAACAGCGAATTGTTTCAATTGAGAAAATTTATCGACCGGGGAGTTTTCAATGTCGGAGAAGCACTTTTGATCGGCGCTGGGCTGGTCATCGGGGTGCTATTTTTATTTCTGCTGAATTTTCGTACTACCTTCATCACGCTCACGGCGATCCCTTTGTCGCTGGTGTTGACAACCCTGGTGTTTCGCGTGCTGAGTGCGATTTTCGATTCTTCGTTGACGATCAACGTCATGACGCTGGGCGGGATTGCTGTGGCGATGGGTGAATTGGTCGATGACGCGATTGTGGATGTCGAGAATATCTTTCGGCGGTTGAAAGAAAACCATGCGCTCAACCAGCCGCGACCCGCCATTCAAGTTGTTTTCGAAGCCAGCCGAGAGATCCGCGGCGCGATCGTTTTCGGGACGGTGGTTGTCATCCTGGTGTTTTTGCCTTTGTTCGCTATCTCGGGCGTTGCGGGACGATTGTTCGAACCTCTAGCGCTTGCCTACATTGTTTCTATTCTTGCCTCGCTGGCCGTTTCCTTAACGGTTACTCCTGTGTTGTCATACTACCTGCTGCCAAACTCCAAAGCCACGCATCGCAAGCACGACGGCTGGCTGCTGCAAAACCTCAAATCGCTGGCAGGTCATCTGATCCGACTGAGCATGGCGATGCCGGGGACGTTGCTCTTGCTGAACTGGATTGCCGCAGGTTTCGCGGGCTGGACGTTTGCTCATCTGGGCGGCAGCTTTTTGCCTGCTTTTGACGAAGGGAGCGTTCAAGTCAACGTGACCCTGCCACCAGGATCGTCGCTGAATGCCTCCAACGACATTTCGCGAATCATCGACGCCAAATTTCGTTTGCTGCAGAAGTCGCCAACCAATCCCGACGGGGAGATTCTGCATTTCGTTCGGCGGACGGGCCGCGCCACGATGGACGAACACGCCATGCCGGTCAACTCGAGCGAATATATCTTGAGCATCAATCCTGACATCCACGTGCAACGCGATGCGATCATCAAAAAACTGCTGGACGAACTCAAGGAGGAAGTGCCTGGAGTGGATTTCGAAGTCGAACAACCGCTCGCCCATTTGATCAGCCACATGGTTTCGGGGGTTTACGCCCAGATCGCCATCAAAATCTATGGCGATGATCTCGACAAGTTGCAGGAACTAGCCAATCGAGCCAGTCGCAGTATTCAATCTATCGAAGGTATCACGCCTCCGGTCATCGAACCGATTCGGCAGACCGATGAGCTGCATATTCGCTTGCGAGCCGACGATTTGGCGTTTCATGGTTTGACGCGCGCCGCAGTCGCTCAAATACTGCAGACAGCTTTGCAGGGAGAAGTCGTCTCGCAAGTACTTGATGGGCAGCGGCGCTATGATTTGCTCGTCCGTCTGGAAGAGGCCTACCGCACAGACTACGCCAACTTGGGGCGCATGAGGATCGACCTGCCGGACGGCCGCGGACAAGTTGAACTTGCCGACATTGCCGATGTCGAACTAGGCGCAGGCCCAAATGCAATCAATCGCGATAACGCGCGGCGGCGAATTGTCATTCGCTGCAATACACAAGGGCGAGATTTGTCGAGTGCCGTAGCGGAGATCAAGCAGCGGCTAGACGCCGAGTTGGATTTGCCCCAAGGCTATTTCCTCGAATTCTCAGGGCAGTTCGAAAGTCAGCAAGCTGCCACACGCACGATCGTGATTCTCAGTGGCGTGTCGCTGTGTGGGATATTCGTGGCGTTGATGGTCTTGCTACCGTCGGTTCGCATCGTGCTGCAGATACTAAACGCTCTGCCGACAGCTTTTATCGGCGGCGTGGTGGCGCTGGTCATTACCGGTCAAGACTTGACGGTCGCTAGTCTGGTGGGCTTCATCTCACTTGGTGGTATCGCGGTCCGCAATGGCATTCTATTAGTGACTCACTACATCCATTTGCTCAAAGAAGACGGGCAGCCGTTCTCGAAAGAGACGATTCTGCGCGGCAGTTTAGAGCGGTTGGCTCCGGTGTTGATGACGGCGCTGACTGCCGGAATTGGGCTGGTACCGTTGGTGTTGGGTGGGCATGAGCCTGGACGTGAGATTTTGTACCCCGTGGCCACGGTAATTCTTGGCGGTTTATTCACATCGACATTTTGCGAATTTTTGATTCATCCCGGTTTATTCTGGCGGTTCAGCGGCCAAGACGCTGTGCGCATTGCCAGCCAAAACAACGTGAAGGAGATTTGATGCTAAATTAGCCCAAGCTTGCGTCCCTAAGAAGCCTCCATTCTTTTCTCGTGCTCGTACTCAGCGCCGCGGTACTCTCACGCGGCACCGTGATTTGAGCACGAGTAGCCGCACGAGATTCAGCCCATGCGACCATCGAAAAACCTCGACAAACAAGATTCGTGAATTCGGATCGTTTCCGACGCGAACCATGCTCTAACTTTTTTTTTCCAGGAGACGTAACGTGAAACTAAAACTTACTCTGTCACTGCTATCGATTTGGTTCATCGCCTTAGTAGCCGGTTGTGACACCAACAAATCCAATCCTTCTACGGGCAAAGGCTCATCGTCATCCGGCGAGCATGTCCACGCGGACGGCACCGTCCATAAAGATCATGGTGACGGCCACTCGCATGGCGAAGGCCCCCACGGCGGCGTGATTGCCGATTGGGGCGGAGGCAAATTCCATGTCGAGTTCACGGTAGATCACGACCAAAAGCAATCTATCGTTTACATCCTTGGCGAAGATGAAAAAACGTCTGTCCCGATCGATGCCACCGAAATGACACTGGCCATCAAGGACCCGCCAACACAAGTCACCTTGATCGCCAGCCCGCAGGAAGGCGATCCGGCTGGAAAATCATCTCGCTTCGTCGGGAAGCATGACAACCTGGGGATCGTTCGTGAATTCGAGGGAGCAATTTCCGGCCTAGTTGGTGGCGTTCCTTATTCTGGGAACTTCAAAGAAATCGCCCACGACCACGATCACTAGACGACAATCAGGCCACACCGATCCGATGCGAACAGGCTGCTACCGTTCCAATTGCGGGTTTGCGTAAACTCCGGCGGTATGGTTCGTTAGGAGCTTTTCTTGGATTTCGCAATGGACTTCCAGGTCATGACCATCGCGGTGTCGATCAAGGTAATTTCAACGGTTGTGCGAACGCGGAGCGTAACTAGTGCAATCGGCGGTTCCCGATTCGCTCTTCTGCCGGGGCTTGATGCGGATGGCTTGGTGTAGGAAGCCGATGAACCCGAGCTGTTTGCCAAGTGGTATAATTGTGGTCTGCGTTAAGTTGCCGTTGCATTACATTTTCTGTTCAGGTTTTCGCATGTTGTTTGGATTTTGCTTGCTCAATTTGCCGCTGTGGATGTTGTTCGGAGTTGCGGTCGTTGCCGATGATAATTGGCCGCAGTGGCGTGGAAACGGCTGGATGAATCGCAGTAGCGAGACTGGTTTCGACAGCAGCTTCGACTTTAACCAGCAAAAGCTGTGGCAGGTCGCATTGCCAGGCCCAGCAGGGAGCAGCCCTGTCGTTTGGAACGATTGGATTTTCCTGACTTCGGCTGAGGGCAAGGATCTGTTATTGCTTGCTTTCGGGACGGACGGGAAGGAACGATGGCGACAACAACTTGACGGGGAGAATCAAGTCGTTCGCATGGACAATGCCAATTATGCCTCGCCCAGTCCACTAACCGATGGCAAGTACGTTTGGGCGACCTCGGCTGCCGGTGTGCTGCAGTGCTTCACGATGGATGGCCAGCCGGTCTGGAAGAAAGATTTGCAGGGCATCTACGGGAAATTCGACATTCAGTTCGGCATGTCGACGACTCCGATCTTGGACAATGGTCGCCTGTACCATCAGTTGATCCATGGAAATATGCGCGATCGCAGCCCGAGTGTCGGTTGGGTATTATGTTTCGACGCCGCGACTGGGGATGAAATTTGGAAGGTTAAACGCGAAACTGAAGCGACTTCTGAAAACAAACATGCTTACAGTTCCCCCGTCATTTATCGCGATGATCAGCGAACGTTTTTGATTACTCACGGTGGAGACTACGCGATCGGGCATGACCTCGAAACAGGTTCTGAACTCTGGCGTGTCGGCGGTTTGAATCCGAAGTCTTCTTACAACCAGTTCCTTCGTTTCGTCTCGTCCCCCGCCGTTGCCCCGAGCATGATTGTCGTTCCGTCGGCAAAGAACGGCCCGGTATTCGCCTTGAAGCCCGAAAAACTTGCGGGCGACATGGGGGACATGTCGGAACATCCGGAGGCCATGCATTGGGGCATTCATCGCGGCACGCCCGACGTCTCGACCCCGGTCATCGATCTCGAACATAACGTGGTTTATCTCTGTAACGAACGGGGCTTGTTGTACGTGGTCAAGGCCGATTCGGGAGAAATGGTCTGCGACGAGCGGATGTTTGCCGACAAGCATCGTTCGACGCCGGTGCTAGTCGGCGAGTTGTTGATTTTGCCGGGGCGCAACGGAGACATACTAGCACTAACGCGTGGCGAGAAACCACAAGTAGTTTCCAAGATCGCGCTCGGAGAGGAAACAACTGCATCGCCAGCCGTGGCCAATGGACGAATCTATATCCGAACATTTGCAGGACTGTACGCCTTCGGTCGATAAGTGCCGGGGCAATTCAGCTCTGCCGGCCGTGTCACTGGAGAATCGGTTGACGGACGAGTTTTGTCGGTCACCGAAATTCCGCCACCTCGACGAGACTCCGGACGGCCCTTGCCAGGAGGAGGACGACGGTCGGGGCGAGTCAATGGAGGGATCACCCCGGGTCACGCGTTCGGCGGCTCGACTTGCGGTGATTTGACTTGTGGCCTTGTTTTGGAAAAGTTCGGTAGTGAGGGACGGTTCGCGATTCCGGGCTGATTATTCCCGACACTCGGGGGAGTCGGGCGCGTTGGTGGCCGATTCGGATTTGGCAATAACGGAACACCACCTAAATCAGGTCAGGAACCGCCTAAATTCGGTATGGTTGGCCGAGTGGGAGGAGAATTCGGCGTTTGAACCTGAGGACGTTGCGGCATCATCGTTCGTGATGATTCGCGTACCATCGTCAATCGCCAGCGGCCCGACAAAACGAATCGACTCGGATTCGCTGGACATTGTGGCCTTGGCGAACTTCTCGGCAAAATTTTCCGCCAGCGTCTTGATTACTTCGCGACCGGAGTACACCACCTTGTCTTTGTCGATCACGTCACCAGTTGCGTTGAACATCGCAGCGACATCTTCGAACTTGCCTTGATTCCGTGCAGCAAGCCGATTGGTCGAGAACTGTCGCACCGCAGTTTCACAAGGATTGGCATCTTGGTTCAACAGACGATGGTGGCTGATTCCCAATGAAAACGACGTGATGCAGAACACAGCGACGAGTAGTCTCAGATTGCTTCTCGGAGTTATTCTTTTCGTCAACGCAACAAACGTTGTCCAAATACTAGGTATTGCTTGTCGACCGACATACTGATACAGCCGACCTTCTGAAGCAAAATCGTCAGGGTTTGGCTGGCCACAGCGGGGCATCGATCCTCGATTTCAACTCGCCACTTCACCAAAAATACACGAAAAAGTGCGGCATTTGTGTCGGTGGCAGCGTTTGGCCTTGCCAATTTCCCGGCCGATCCGGTCAAATACGTCGCATGAATCACAAAGACATTCGGAACATCGTCATAATTGCCCACGTCGACCACGGCAAAACCACGCTGGTGGATTGCATTCTCCGCCAATGCGGCCAATTTCGCGCGAATCAATTAGTTGGCGAGCAGATTCTCGACAGCAACGATCTGGAACGCGAACGCGGCATCACAATTCTCGCGAAAAATATTGCCGTAAATTACAAAGGAGTGAAAATCAACGTCATCGATACCCCCGGCCATGCCGATTTCGGTGGCGAGGTCGAGCGAGTTCTGCGGATGGCTGACGGGGCACTCGTTCTGGTGGATGCGGCAGAGGGCCCCATGCCACAGACCCGGTTTGTGCTCAGCAAGGCGATCGAGGTCGGCCTGAAGCCGATCGTCGTCATCAATAAAATCGACCGGCCCGACGCGCGGACACTAGAGGTTGTCGACGAAGCTTTCGAGTTGATCTTGGAACTGGGTGGTGAAGCGTACCTTGACGACCTGTCACACATTTTTGCATCAGCCAAACAAGGCTTCGCGACTCGGGAACTCGACAAACCGTCTGCCAATATCATGCCGCTGATGGACTTGATACTCGAAAAGGTTCCTCCGCCTAAAATCACCGATCATCCCGGACCGTCGCTGATGGTTACCACGCTTGATTGGTCCGACTATGTCGGACGAATCGCGATTGGGCGTGTTCTCTCGGGCGACTTCGTCCGCGGTCAAAACGTTCTGATCATGCAAGCGGACGATCAACAGTCGACCGCGCGGCTGCAAACGATCTACGAATTCAACGATCTCGGTCGCGCCGAAGTCGAAACAGCGCGAGCCGGGGATGTCGTCGCGCTGGTAGGTCTGGAATCCGTCGAAATCGGCGACACAATTTGCTCACCGGAATATCCGATTCGCCTCCCACGGATCGAAGTCGACCAACCGACGCTCGAGATGGTTTTCATGGTCAACAGCTCGCCGTTCGCCGGCCGCGAAGGCAAATACGTCACAAGCCGTCAAATCCGCGAGCGGTTACAGCGTGAACTCCAGAAAAATGTCGCCCTCCGCGTCACCCAAGGGGAAACCGGACAAGACGCCTTTCGTGTCGCCGGTCGCGGAGTGCTGCACCTGGCAGTGCTCATCGAAACGATGCGCCGCGAAGGCTTCGAATTGGCGGTCGGCAAGCCGCAGGTGTTGTTCCGCCATCTCGATGGCCAGCGTTGTGAACCGTTTGAGACGTTAGTGGTCGAGGTGCCGACCGATCGCTTCGGCCCCGTCATGGAAATGGTCGGCGCCCGGCGCGGCGAGCTGCAAGAGCTCAAAACTCGGGGCGAGTTTTCGCTGGCAACCTTCGTGATTCCTTCGCGGGGCTTGATCGGATTGCGGACACGCTTGCTCAACGCAACGCAAGGAACCGCGATCATTAATCACCGTTTTCTCGAATATCGCCCGGTCGAAGGGGATCCGCCACGTCGCCCCAATGGCGTCCTCGTCTCGATGGTTCACGGCCGAGTCAATGCTTACGCGTTGGACACGCTGCAGGAACGTTCAGAGTTGTTCGTCGCGCCGGGAGATGAAGTGTACGAAGGGATGATCGTCGGCGAGAATGCTCGCGATAATGACTTACCGGTCAACCCGACTCGCGAAAAGAAGTTGACGAATTTCCGTGCTTCAGGGAGTGATGACAACATCCTCCTCAAACCCCCGCGCGTGTTGACGCTCGAAGCCGCTCTGGAGTATATCGAAGATGATGAACTGGTTGAGGTCACGCCGACCAGTATCCGGCTTCGCAAGGCCCTCCTCAAGGAATCCGATCGCCGCCGCCTGCAACGTGTCGCTATTGGCAGCTAACTGAAACTAGCCGCCTGGCTCACTTGGTACCGATCACGCATTGCAAAGTGTTCGCCCCCAGCAGGCCGTACCTCACAGCTTCCCGATCGTCCAGTCGCCCGTAAACGACGCAGTGATCCAACAAATCCCTGCGATTGGCTCGTGTCGGCGGGTCGATTCCACGCCATCGATCGTCTGCGCCGCCAGGCCAACTTAGGCACCAAGGATTCTGAGATCGCCCAGCGCCTGCGCTCGATTGCGGAACGAAATGAAACTAGACGCGGCCAGGCCATCGCGGACGATCGCTTGCGATTGATCTTTGCCTCCTGCCATCCGGCCATCGATCCAGCGATTCGAGTTCCGCTGACGCTGCGGGAGGTTTGCGGCCTGACGACCGATGAAATCGCCAGTGCTATTCTGGTACAGCCGCAGACTATGGCGCAGCGACTGGTTCGAGGCAAAGCGAAAATCCGCGAAGCGGAGATCCCCATCGAGCTGCCGGAGTTTGATCATCGAGACCGTAGTTTCAATCTGGGCTCAGTGCCTGTAGGTATGTTGGTCGAATCGAGTCCGCATTAGCCTCCTGTATCTGCCTCGCGCCGGTTGACCGGTGGGTCTGCCATGCTTCGCGGGAATGATCGTTCTGGCACCGATGACTTGTCTCGCAAATTCGTGGTTGGATTCTGAATCATATGCCGCATCTGCAACCAACAATTTGACGCCAACACGACGGCGGGTTTGTGCTAACA
>CALDHM010000034.1 GCA_937941455.1 uncultured Pirellulaceae bacterium
AGGAGGGCTTATAAAAGTGAAGCCAAGGAGTGGTTTTCACGCAATACCAATCGCCACGGCTGAGAGAAATTTAGAAAATTTCGCTCAACGCCGCTAGACGAATTACGCAGTCACCCTATCACGACAGTGCCATTCGTGCCAGCCACATAATCAATCCCTCCACCCCAGCGTTCCTCGCAAGGGAGGCGCGGCGTTAAGACGAGATTTTTCGAAATAAGCCGGTTCATGAACCGTTGCTAACGATCGTCGTCATCGATAATGCCCTGCAAATGGAGCGCTGCGATCAGAACAAGCGGCCGAACCACGCGGCGGAAAATGAAAAACCCCGCCGGCGAAGGCAAAGCCCCTGGTGGTGGCGGCTGAGCCAACGATTGCGGGTTCAATCTATGTGAATCGAGTTGCTCATTTTTCGGCAGCCGCTGATCTCGCACGCTTGTGGTCGACTCGGGCTACCGCAATCCAGCCATTGGTATCCGTGCGGTGTACTAGCGACGCGGATTATTGTTGTCGATCGGCTGGGCGAGTTGTTGGTTGTAGCTACCTGGAGCCAGCGGTTGGAAATTGATCTCCGAACTTTGGGGGTTGGCCAGCAAGGCTGAATCACTGTTGGACCACATCCCCCGGTCCGGTTGCTGCGCTGGTGGAGGAGCCAGCATGGGCCGTGGCGCGGTGTTGCCGGGATTCAATCCTCGCAGCGGAGCCGGTTCAACATTTTTCAGAGAATTGCCGCCGTAGGGCTCGTTATTGGAGGTGGTCAGTGGTCCGTATCCAACCGGCTTGGCAGGGGTCAAGCGGCGGCCGTCGGCAACGCGAGTGTCGTCGGGGAGCGGACGGATCAGCGGTTGGACGACCTTGGCTCGCAGAACAATTTTTTCGTTGAAGTCGGTGACGACCGACGGTGCCACAGGATCTTGGTTGGCCGGCGGTGACGGTGCCGCATCGGATTCACCCGTGCGCCAGGCGTCGTTGAGATCGCCGTGGTAACGATCGTTGTCGACCAATTGCTCGGCGGTTATCGGCGGTGCCTTCTCGATGACCTCGACTTCGAACTCGATTGGCTTTTGCTCAGCGACTTTTTCGGTGGCTGGCGGTTGAGCAGCAACCGCGGGAGTCGATTTAGGTTCGGCCGTGATGACAGGTGGCGGGGTGGTGGCGACAACTTCTAGCTTGGCCGTTTCGATCGGTTGAGCCACGATTTCTTCGGGAACGCACGTTACCTGCGGTTCTCCCTTCGACTTCCCGGCATCTGCATCCGCGAGTGCCGTTAAATCTTGGCTATTGAGGATACTCGATCGCGACGCTGCGATTTCGGCTGGCGGTTTGCGGTTACTGACATGCTGTTCCAACGTGGGTTGGCTAGTGGCAGGCTGGCTAGCGCCGGAATCGCATCCTGCGAAGTACGACGACCGCGGTGCACCGCTGTTGCCCGAGCAGCAACTGGACTTCAGCGGAATCCATCTGCCAGTGTGGCAGCAGTATCGATGAGTTGCCGTGCGGCCGCCGCAGCATCCAGCGCTGATCAAGAGCGCTGAAGCCACGGCCAGGCAAACGGCTGAATCGCGAAGATAGGACTTGGTGGACATTCAATTGTTCCTTGTAGTTGATTCACATCGTGGATATCGTCTTTTTGGACTAATCCCACTTGGTGTATCGTCAAGCAAATTGGGTATCCGCTGAATTTCAGGACCTTGCGTTACGACAGACACAATTGCCATGTACGGCACAAGCCGTGCGCAAGGAATGACAGGCACAACGCCGAAAATCGCGCGATTCGATACAATCGTTAGGAATTCGCAGAGGTCGGTTTTTTCGAGTATTTTTCGGCGATTTTGTCGATCTTGGCAGCCAGAATAAAGTCGTTCTCGCTCAAACCACCGATGGAGTGGGTCCAGATTTCAATCGAGACGTTTCGGTATCCCTCGAGATGCAAGTCCGGATGATGGGCATCGGCTTCCGCAACCTCGGCAACATCTTGGAAGAATCGTAGCCCCTCGAGGAAATTTTTGAGTTGCCACGCTTTGCGAATTCGCTGGCCGCCGTAGGTCAGCTCCCACCCGGGCAGATTTGCGAGTTGGCGTTCCGCTACGGGGAGCGGGCAAGCCTTGACGCCCCCCTCGCATGGTTTACATTTGCGGGCAGCCAATTCTGCAAAGGTTTGAATTTCCATGGTTAATTCTCGATGTTAAAGGTTGTGCTTGAATTCCGTCGCCAGTCGATTCGCGGCGAATCTCCCCAGAGGCCTTCTAGGCTGTAGAACTGCCGCGTTTCCTCGTCGAACAAATGTATCACAACCGTGCCGTAATCCAAGACAATCCAGTTGGAACGGTCGATGGCGTGGTTGCTGTAGCGGCTATCGTTAAGTTCTTTTTCGAGCTTGTGTTGAATTTCGTCCGCAATCGCCCCGAGTTGTCGCAGGCTCGTTCCCGTTGCGATCACAAAAAAATCAAACAAAGCCGTGGCACGGCGCATGTCAAGAATCACGACGTTTTGAGCGTTATTCTCCTCGCAGACGTTTGCGGCCGCGGTAGCAAGCATCAAACTGCGGGCAGAAAGTTCATTCCGATCGGGCGGATGATCGTTATTGTCGTTCACGTGAGTTCCTGTTTCTCTCTCCAATGTGTCGTCTCGATAAATCATGTCCTGTTCAACCTCTGGCTCGACCTTAGATTATGACACAGACACGGCAATTTTCCGATGAGGGCAACGTGATCGTCGTGTAGAACCGCGGACACGGTCGGTGTAAAATTGGTTCGCGGACACGCCATCGTCGTCAGAGACTTAATCAAACATGAATTTGAACACCCTTAGCCAAGACTCTCTCTCGACTGTGAGCGCAGTCGATTTTGCGGCCGTTTTGCAGGCTTACGAGCGAATCCGTCGTTACGCTCATCGCACACCGGTGGTGACTTGCCTGAAGCTCGACCGCATTTCAGGGCACGAGTTGTTTTTCAAGTGCGAGAATTTACAAAAGGCCGGTGCATTCAAGTTTCGGGGAGCATGCAATGCCATCGCGCAGCTTGACGCCGCTCAACTTGCTCGCGGCGTGGTGACGCACAGTTCGGGCAACCATGCCGGCGCGTTGGCCCTGGCCGCCCAAATGTTTGGGACCAAGGCCTACGTGGTCATGCCAGAAAATTCTATTGCCGTGAAACGGGCCGCAGTGCTGGAGTACGGCGGCGTGGTGATCCCCTGTGCCAACACTCAGGCTGATCGGGAGGCAACCGCAGCGCGAGTCCAGGCGGAAACCGGGGCGACCTTGATTTCTCCCTACGATGATCCGCGGATCATTGCCGGGCAAGGTACGGCGACCCTCGAAGTGCTGCAAGAGGTCCCCGATCTCGAGATCGTGATCGCTCCTGTGGGCGGGGGGGGGCTGCTGGCGGGAACGAGCCTTGCAGCCAAAGGAATCAATCCAGGGATCGCGGTTCTGGCGGCTGAACCGTCACTGGCCGATGACGCCTATCAGAGTCTCCAGCGGGGGGAGCGAGTGCTGCTGCCCACCAGCAAGACGGTCGCTGACGGACTGCGGACGAACCTGGGGGAATGGACTTGGCCGATCATCCGCGACCATGTGCGAGAGATCATTCGAATCGACGAAGCAGAGATCAAAGCGACGACACGCCTATTCTGGGAGCGGACGAAACTGCTGATCGAGCCCAGTTCGGCCGTGGCGGTTGCCGCGGCGCTGTATCATTTGACGGGCGAAAAATCGGGGCGTCGAATCGGAGTGATTTTGAGCGGCGGTAACGTCGATTTCTCATCGATGGCGTGGTAAGCCACCTTCCTAGACTTTCTGGCCGAGGAGCCATGGTGCCGTATGGATAAAAAAGCCAAAAAACGACTCGAGGTGCTCAAGCAGAAACGGGCCACTTTGGAAAAACAACTGGCGGGGGCCAAAAAACAAACCGACGATCCTCAAGAGATCGTTCGTTTCGAAAAGGAGTTGGCGGCGATCAAGCAAGAGATGGAGCAATTGCAAAAGAGCTAGCCCACGATGTTCGGTTTCATCAACCTCGACAAGCCGGTGGGAATGTCCAGTCGCGAGGCTCTGGATGCCGTCGCCAGGCGCCTGCGTTACGACCATCTGGGGCACGCGGGGACGCTCGATCCTCTGGCGTCGGGCGTCTTAGTGCTGGCTGCCGAGCGGGCCACGCGATTGATTTCTTTGGTGCAGGATTTTCCCAAGCGGTATGTCGGAACATTTCGCCTGGGCCTCGTCAGTGACACGCAAGACAGCGAAGGAGAATGCCGCGCGGTGGCTTGGCGGACTTTTTCGCGAGAGCAATTACAAAGCATCGCGAACGAATTCATCGGCGAGCGATTGCAGACACCTCCCCTATTCTCGGCGCTGAAGGTTAACGGCCAGCGGGCCTACAAGCTGGGCCGACGTGGGGCTGATGTGCAACTGCCCCCCCGCGCCATAACGGTGCACAACATGCGTATCCTCGACGTTGACCCTCCGGATTGGTCGATGGAGATCGAATGCGCCAAGGGGACCTACGTGCGGACGCTTGGGCACGATATGGGGCAGCGTCTGGGAAGCAACGCGGTGATGACCTCGTTGGTGCGGACGTCGGTCGGCCCGTTCACGCTGGAGCGCAGCTTGAAAATAGGCGACATTCGAGGGGACCGCTTGGAGCAGTGCTTAACGACGGTCGAACAGGTTTTTCCCCACTGGCCGACGATCGAATTGACGGCAACGGAAGTCGACGAACTCCGCTACGCTCGATTATCGCCGAACTTGCAGGCCCGGATCCCGCAGGTCGCCAGCAACGCGATCCTGAAAACTTCCAGCGGGGAAGTCGCGGCAATTCTGAGAACGCTGCACGGGGGGGGGCACCGATTCGTCGTCAACCGGTATGGCCAGTAATTGGTCGAAGGTGCGGGGTGGCAAGGTCGAGACCTCTCCGGGCCGGCGCGTGGCACAGGCCGAATGGAGCGGCCGGCGACTTCGCGTTCGCTTGTAAGTCCCAATGCCTTGGCCTAGGATGGAGCTGGAGCTTGATAATTAGGCGTTAGGCACAACAACAGGTCGGTTCAATGAGCCGTGGTTTCCGCTGACCGCCTCGTGGGTAGGATCTGACACGCAGAAAAAAAGAGAGAATGGCTAGTCATGAAAAAATTCGGGAAATGTTTTGGCGTGTGGTGGTTGGTGGTAGCTGGGCTCCCGGCTCTGGCCATCAGCCAAGTTGCAGAGCAACCGCGTGCCGAGCAATCGGCCGCGGCCGAGGCCGCGGATCGGCCAGGTATCTCATTGACTAAACCCGAGTCTGGCCCCTATGTCGAAATTGAGGGGGGGTACATGGTCCCTTACAAAGTCCGCGTTCCGGGCTCGGACGTCGAATTTGAAATGGTTCCTATCCCTGGCGGCAAATTCATGATGGGCAGCCCCGCGAGCGAGGAGGGGCATCGCCCTGATGAAGGCCCGCAAATTGAAGTGACCCTCAAGCCGTTTTGGATGGGGAAACACGAAGTGACCTGGGCCGAGTACTTTTTGTTCATGAAGCTGGATCAGGTCTTCAAATCGTTCAACGATCAAGGGGTTCGCTCGGTGACCGAGTCCAATCGGGCCGACGCCGTGACAGCCCCCAGTTCACTTTACGATCCCAGCTTCACCTTCGAAGCCGGCGATGGTCTCGATCAACCTTGCGCCACGGTCACGCAGTTCGCGGCGAAACAATACACGAAATATCTGAGTCTGCTGTTAGGCAACGACTTCTATCGTTTGCCGACGGAGGCCGAATGGGAGTACGCCTGCCGCGCTGGGACGACGACGCCGTACTACTTCGGCGACTCCGCGGACGATCTCGAAGAACATGCCTGGTACGAAGACAACTCCGACGACGAGCGGCACGCGATCGGACAAAAAAAGCCGAACCCCTGGGGCCTCTACGACATGTGCGGCAACGTCGCCGAATGGACGCTCGATTCGTACAGTCCCGAAGGCTACAAACACTTAGCTGGTCAACCTGTGATCGACGGCAATCAAATTCTGACGAAATCCGACAAGGTCTATCCGCGCGTCCTCCGCGGCGGTTCTTGGGAATTGGCCGCCGAGGATTGTCGGAGCGCCGCCCGCATGTTTTCGAACGATCCTGAGTGGAAAAACTCTGACCCGAACTTTCCCCGCAGTCCTTGGTGGTATACCGACAGCCCCGCACTGGGCGCCGGTTTTCGGCTGGTGCGACCACTGTACACGCCGGCAACGCTCCCCGAGCGTCTCGCCTGGTGGGATGCCGATGTCGAGGAGATTAAGGAAGATTATGAAAACCGAATGTACGACAACGGCAAAGGGGCTTTGGGCATCGTCGATCCGGAACTTCCCAAATTCATAAACGACAAAATTCGCTGATGCGCATGGCCCGCTCGATACCGTCCATTCCTCAGTTTTTTCGGAATGTGCGACGCACGACGGAGATTCTGTCGATTCTCAGCAAATACGGATTGGCAGATTGGTTGAGTCGCACCAATATCGAGTTCATCAAGGATCGCCTGCACTCACCTGATGGGGAATGCATCGCGCGGACCTCCAAAGCCGCTCGCATCCGCATGGCACTGGCGGAATTGGGTCCGACATTCATCAAGGTCGGACAGCTATTGAGCACGCGCGCCGACCTGGTCGGAGTCGAATTGGCTGATGAACTGGTGAAGCTCCAGTCGCACACGCCGGAAGATTCCTTCGAAGAAATCAAGCGCGTCATCGAGGATGAACTGGGAATGCCGCTGGACCAAGTGTATGCCTGGTTCGAGGAACGGCCGATCGCATCGGCGTCGATCGGCCAGGTTCACCGCGCGCGGACGATGGATGGCGCGGATGTCGTGGTCAAGGTTCGACATCCGGGCATTGAACGCGTGGTCGAGACGGATATGGACATTCTCATGGAATTGGCCAAGCTCGCCGAGCGTCTCGAGGATTTTCGCCAATATCAACCGACGGGGTTGGTCAAGGAATTGTCCCGCACGCTCAAACGTGAATTGGATTTCAACCGCGAGCACCGTAACCTTGTGCAGTTTCGCAGTATCTTTCGCAACAACCAGCAACTGGTGATTCCCAAACCGATCGCGCAGCTGTCGACGGACAAGGTGTTGACGATGACCGCTCTCCACGGCGTCAAGTTGTCCGAACTCAGGACATCCTCCCACGATTTTCGAGATCTCGAGGATTTCGCGCGGCGCGGCGCGAACATCTACCTGGAAATGATCTTCATTCACGGTTTCTACCACGCCGATCCGCACCCAGGGAATATCGTGATCCTGCCGGGGAATGTGATCGGCCTGCTTGATTTCGGAATGGTCGGTCGGATCAGTGACCGGACGCGCGAGGACATCGAAGGCATGCTGATGGCCATCGTCAATCATGACGTGTCGCTGTTGGTGATGTTCGTGGAGCGATTGGGGAATTGCCCTCCCGATCTTGACTATGCGGGTCTATCCACCGATATTGCAGATTTCGTGGGTCAGTACGCGACCCAGGAAGCCAAGGACTTCGATATGGCCCGGGCCCTGCGCGACTTTACGTCGATCGTGCGCCGTTACCGGGTGACCCTGCCCAGCGAGGTTTCGTTGTTGATCAAGGTTTTGGTGACCTTGGATGGAACCGGCAAACTGCTCGAGCCTAACTTCAGCTTGTTGGAAATCATGCAACCACATCAGCGAAGGTTGATGATCCGACGGCTCTCACCCGTACGGCAATTACGCAAGGCACGCTCCTTCTACATGCAAATGGAGCACCTCGCCGAGCGGATGCCGCAGCGCTTGGGGCATATCTTGGAGCAGATCCAAAGCGGCAAATTCGATGTACATCTCGACCATCGCCGCTTGGGCCCATCGGTGAATCGCCTCGTCTTAGGCATGATCACTAGCGCTTTGTTTCTGGGTTCGTCGTTGCTGCTGTCCTACAAAGTCCCCCCCCTATGGTTTCCGGGACAAGGGCCGTTCGGCTTTCAGGACTTGTCGATTCTCGGCATTTTGGGCTGCCTGGCCTCGCTGTTGATCGGAGTGCGGCTCCTATGGGCGATCCGCAACTCGGGCAATCTCGATCAATGAGATGTAGAGATGTACCGCACCCGAGATCACTGCTTACGCCGCGCGGCGGCGCGGGGTTATAGAGCTGCTGGGCTCGAGAATTAACTGGCAACTCGTGTCCTCGGCAGGTTGTTCGTCCCTGGCGGCAATAGTAAGCGTTTTCAGCACCTCTTCGATGCGGGCGTTCAGCCGATCGAGCTCGTCGATCACCCGTGTCTGTTCGCCCAGCAGTTCCTCGATGAGTCGATTCGAGTTCATGAATCCTCGGCAGCTATTCGAAAGTTGGCCCTCAATATGATACTCAGCATCATCCATCGACTGCCGCCGCGACCGCCCCAAATCGTCAGCGGCGATTAGGGGTCACACCAGTTTCGAAGACTTTGTCCGTTGTGACAGTTCCTCGCAATGATTTGAAATTGGGCGGTGATGTTGACGAGTGCTCCGGTTAAATGGAGTTCAAAATCCGAAAAATCGGCTGTAACCGACTGTCGGCGCGGTGGTGTCAAACTGGTCGAGTTGCGCCGATCGAACATTTTGTAAGGGCAGTTACGGACTCGGTTCGTGGTTGGGATTTGTTGGGGGGTAGGTTGGGGGTCGTTTGGCAGAAAACTGCCAGGAGACACTTGGGCAGGAAAATGAGAGGGCGCAGAAAGTTGTGGGAAGCTGCCCGGCGGCGGTTCACTTGGAAAGTTCTACCTTCCTTCTGCTCGCGGCGTGTGGCGTTGACGTCTCTTCTTTCCCTTTGGCTCACCGCGGGGTGCCGACGGCGGTTGGGTGACCGGGATCGGGATCAAATCGCGACTTTTGGGGTCGCGCCGGACGATGATTTTTTCGAAAAACGTCGAGTTTTGGCGACGCACTGGACAAGTCGGCGCTACTTTTGCTACCATTACCTTCAGGGTTTGCGCCGATCTGGTTAGGTTTTTAGAAAAACTGGCCGATTCACGTTGGTAGATGCCTTGCCGAGCAAGGCAGTGGATTGTTGCGCGATGCCCCGGTTCACGTAGCATTCACATTTCCTTTCGTTTTTCAAAAGGAGGTTGTATGAAGTGTTTTGGTAAACGGGTTTTGGAGGAACGATGGTAAAGCTTCTCGTACGAGACAAAGAATCAATTCAAGAGGCCGTACGGCGATTTAGAAAACTGGTCGAGCGCAGTGGGATCAAGAAGGAAATGCGCCGCCGCGAACATTACGAAAAGCCAAGTGAAATCAACCGCCGCGCACGCTTGCGGGCCGAACGCCGGAACAAACGAACACGATTGACCAACTCTAGCAAATAAGCCAAATAAGCAGTTCCGGCTCGGAGTTCTGTTTCCAATCAAGCCGCACCGAAACACGAA
The DNA here is from genome assembly GCA_937941455.1 of uncultured Pirellulaceae bacterium. GTDB lineage: Bacteria > Planctomycetota > Planctomycetia > Pirellulales > Pirellulaceae > BJ22. The sequence continues at coordinate 9,366 of CALDHM010000034.1, forward strand.
AAAGGGTCGAGGCCTCAGCCCCGACCCTTTTTACTTTCCAATCGCTCTCTAGCGAAAAATTTTGTTCACGTACCGACCGAGCTTTTAATCAACGAGCGGTAGTAACTAATCGAACGGCGAATCCCTTCGGCAAATCCAACCTGCGGAACGTAGCCCAGACCCGCGGCGGCGCGCGAAATGTCAGCCAGGCTATGCCGCACGTCACCGGCTCGCGTCGGCTGAAATTCGATGTTAGCGCGTTGGCCCAGTTCCTGCTCCAGGAGTTGAATCAACTTGAGCAGCGATGTCGAACTCCCAGTCGAGACATTGAACGTTTCCCCCCCCACACCGGGCGCCTGCATCGCCAAAAAATTTGCATCGACGATGTTGTCGACGAAACAAAAGTCGCGAGACTGCTCGCCATCGCCGTAAACGGTAAGTGGTTGTTGTGCCAGCAGCTTGGTGATAAACAGCGGGATGACTGCCGAGTACTGGCTGTGCGGGTCTTGCCGAGGGCCAAAAACATTGAAGTACCGCAGGACGACCGTTTCGAGACCGAAGCTGTAATAGAAGGCTTGGCAGTAGCGTTCCCCGGCGAGCTTGGCTGCCGCGTAGGGAGACAAAGTCATCAGTTCATCCGACTCCCGTTTCGCGGCGTAAGGCGAATCGCCATAGCAACTGCTTGATCCCGCATAGATGAAGCGCTGGACCTTGGCATCGCGCGCTTGGATCAGCAAATTCAACGTGCCGCTGACGCAAACGTCATGCACCAGCGTCGGATTTTCGACGCTCAACGGCACGCTTGCCAATGCCGCCTGATGGAAGACGACGTCAGCCCCGCGCAGGGCCAGCCGCATGGCCGCTGCGTCGCGGATGTCGGCCTCGATGAACTCCACGCGATCACTCATATGTCGAATATTATCGAGCCGGCCGGTGCACAAGTTGTCGATGATCCGCACCTTGGCTCCTAGCTCCACGGCGCGCTCGGCGACGTGGGAGCCGATGAAGCCCGCACCACCTGTCACTACGATTGTTTGCGTCATGATCACCCTGAGTGGCTCGGTCGTGCAGTTTCCGTATGGGACGTGATGCAGCCCTCGATGCGCGCTCCATTTTGCTGCAATTCTTGTACGGCCAGTCGCGCCAGGGAACGGCTGGTGGTCAGCGGGTTGAGCGTCAGGAAGCACAGGTCGCTGATTTTGCCCCAAGCGGTCAAGCTCGATGTAAATGCCGTTCCCAAGGCCACGAAAATCAAATCGAACCGCTCGCGCAACTCAAGCTGCAAGCGGCTGGCGTCCTGCGAATCTTGCCAATCGACATGCCTCAAGTTCACATTCCGCAGCCCTGGGCTCAAGAAAAAGACATTGCGGCGCTCGGATGGGACGACTTGTTTGTCCAGTGTCGATTCTCCCCACAAACATTCCCGCCAGCCCGAGATCGATCGTGGAATGGCGGTGTGCGTCAACCGTTGCTCCTCGACATCACCGTCCACGACTAGCACCTGCAAATTTTGGTTTGCGGCGATGTCGAGAGCCATTTGAACGCAAATGCTCATGCCACGGTCCGGCTGCTCGACGTCGGCCAGGAGGATGATTTGGCTCCCCAATTTTTCGCGTCGCTTGACGAGCCGCCCAAGCAATTTGGGATCATTCTCGGCAAAGATCGTGGCGACGGCCGCGCTCAAGCAAGCGGTGGGGAGTCCTTCGGAACGGGCCGAAAGGCTAGGGACGGACGTCGTCGAATGATGGGAAGGGGCCTCTGCGGCAGAACTCACCGGCCCTTGACGAACGTTCTCCAAAGGAACAGTAGGTCGCTGTTGCCGAGCGTACGCTGATGCCGGATGGTCCGGAACGGACGTCCTAGTTGAACGTAGTTCGTATGCTCGTTCGGCTACATTGTCGTTGATGGCAGCGGATAATTCGCCGATGACGGCGTCCAGCGGTTCGCCCCGCGTTGCCGGGCGCGACTGTGCCGCGACCGGTTGCTGGGGTAAATGGTCCCGCCAGCGGCGATTTTGCGAAGACTCCGATCGGGATAGCGATGGACAACTTGGTGCCTGCGCGGGGGAGTTCGGCTCCGAAAGATCGGGCATGCTTGCGATGACAGCCGATGCCGTCTTGACAGCGTCCCGCCGAGTTGGATTCGGCAAGTCAGCGATGAGGTCCAACTCCAGCAATTCAGCCACGGAGACCTGGCTGGATGCCTGATTAAATTTGCGAAATTGATCGCTCATGGTTCTCGAATTCCTTGTCGCGACTTGTTTCCCCCCCTTTTTTTGAGTATCGAATTCTCTATGGGTTCTCGCATTGACGCAATTGTTGGAACAATTGTTGATAATCCATGCGAATGGCTCGCCCTTTGCCTCTTTCAACGATTGCCAGGTCGTCAGGGATATCTGACTCGCCACTCGATCGAGAAGATGCCATGGTGGCGACCTGCACGTTGGTCGGACGAGTGATTATCACGATATCGCGATCGTCCTCCGGTTCGTTCCCAGCGGTCGCGGTGATCTCGATCGATTCGACAACGGGGTCGGTCGACGAGAAGCTCGGGTGGGCCACGAAATCGTGGAGATCGTCCGTTATTGCGTGGATGTTGTCTGTCGATTCAGGGAAAATGATTTGTGATTCGCTGCTCGGCCATGTGGGAGCATCTTGGAACTGCAACAGCAGGTGCGACTCACTGGATTCCCATGCACTTGCCACCGAAGAATTCGCCGATGAGGAATCGTTTCCGTAGAGGATCGTCGGGATGTCCGCGAGGGCCTGCTCGACCTCGGATTTTCCCAGTCCGATCGCTGTTTGGTTGAGGAATTGGCACTTGCTCCGAATCCGCGTTTGTACTTCTTCTTCGGTTTCGAAGCGTTCGGAAAAGGGATTGTTTTTCTTGCTTTTCGTCTGGGTCGGCTGCGGTACCATGGAGTGAGTTGCTGTAGACGGCAGCTGCGTTTGGTCGGTCGGCAACCAAATCGAGTCGCCATCGTGTCCCGCGGTCGCTTCGCGCGATGCCGCAAGCGGGATAGAACTGGTCGAATCGTCACTGCCGGTCGCCGCGGCGCTCAGTTCCAACGCGACGATTGCTGGTTCGTTACTGCGAGCCGTTACGGATGATGAGCTAACCACCTCGTATGCACTCGGTGCCGAGTCGGTGAGACTGCCGAATTCGATAAAACCACTTTCGCTTGCGACGGAGTGGTTGCCGTCAGGGACGGATGGCGACAAGGAATCGGACCAGTTCGTGGGGAATTGTTCGATTTCTTGCCAAGCTTTGAGCAGCAAGGTTTCGTCGACCACCGTTTTCCGATGCAAGGAGCAGGCGAGTAATGCGGCATCGCAAATTTGGTTGATCATGCGCGGTACGCCGTGGGTCAAGCCGTGGATCCGCTGGAGGGCGTCCGGGGTGAAGAATTCGCGTTGCCCTGCCCCTGCGCGACGAAGATGTTCCCGCACGTATTGCTCGGTTTCGCGGCTGTTGAGCGGTGACAGCAACGCTCGCGCGGCGATCCGTTGGTTGAGCGAGTCGTTCTGTGGATCGGCCAGTGCCTCTTCGAGACAGTGATTCCCCGTCAGCACAACACGACAACGTGCCTCGCCCGCGATGCTGATGCCGCTGAGCATCCGGATTTCGTCCAGAATGCCCGCATTCAGCCAGTGAGCGTCATCGATGAGCAGGAGGACGCCCCGCGGGCAGTCGTCGTGATTTTGCAGGTATTCCCAAAATGCCAGTCGCAGTTCACCCTCGGCCATATCGCGAAAGGGTTGTTTCAGCGAGAACATCAAGGACCGTAGCAGATCTAAACGATTGTCGAGTTTCGAGCATGCGAATTGGGCGACCCGAAATTGTTGTTGGTAGTCCTCGGCCAACATAAGCAGCAATAAGGTCTTTCCCATTCCGGCACCGCCGATCACGATCGACGGACCGCTGCCGCGTTCGATGGCCAGCTTGCATTGGGAGAGCGCCGCGTGGAACGATTTTGCGGCAAAGTAATGTTCAACATTCGGGCTGATCGAGAACGGCTGGTTTTTCAGTTGAAAGACTTTTTCGTACATCGTTCGCAGCAATTCGTAAGGGAACTAATGGAAAACAGACCACAAGATGTTCGTGATGGCGTGCAACGGGTGTTGCCAGATCGCGTAGCGGATTTCAGGATTGGTTGCTGCCAAAATCGCCAATAGGATTACGGCGACGAGCACCACGTTTTCCGAGAATCGCAGAAACATGTCGGGAGACCAGGTCGCGCCTTGTCCGGCGTCACCGCGCAGTGGACGCACCTTTGCGACAACCGGTAACCCCAACTCACGCTCGATTTCCTCGGGCTGGCCGAAACCCTGATCGATCACTTGGGGGCTGATGCCAGAACTTAGCACCCAGCCGATTCCTAGGGCGCAGACCATCAAGCCGACGAGCACTCCGCGGTGAGACATGAGTCCGACCGGTTCTTGCCGCACCTGGCCAAGGGCCTGTCGCGAGGCGGTTGGAACCGGTTCACCCGCGGCACCGCTAAGCATTGGAGTCGCATCCGCCAAGTGCAGGCCCTGCAACCTTTGCTGCAGGTCCGCGAGGGGCAGGCTGGTGATCAATTCGTGCAATTCACCGAGGCTCTTCAGCCCTGAGGAGTCATTCGTTCCACCGCGCTGTTCTGTGCTCGCCAGGCGGAAGAGGCCTTGCCCGAGACCGTCGAGCGACTCGTCGCCCATCGGCAAATAGTCGGCATACTTCTGGCGAAACATCGCCAATTCGTCACTGTCATCTCCGTACTTCGCGGCGATCTGGCGATCCAAATGCTGGATTTCCGCGGCTTTAAGGTTTTCCGCTTCGCGCGAATTCAACATGGCGAAGCGATGCGATTCGAGATCGTTGGCAATCTGTTCTAGGGACCGCTGGATTTGTTCGCTTAGTTGGACCAAGCTGGCGACTTCTTCGGCGGCGGCCGAATTGCGGACCAGCGGACTGCGGGAGGATCCCGTCAAGGCCATTTGATACACCGAGCGAGCAAAGGCATGGACCAATTCACGCTCAGTTTTGGTGGCGGCTCCGACATATTCGATCAAGACGGCGGCTTTACTACTCGCGTCGGGTCGCAGTATCGCGAAACGCATGTTCTGTCGAATCAAATCGAAATCGATCGCCTCGACCGGCGGCTGAGGGTTCAACTGATGCTCCTCGCGCATCCGAGCGATCATGTCTGCCAGATTGTGATCGCTTGATGCCGACTTGATGGCTGCCAAGATATTCGGCTCGAGTTGACCGCGATCGGCCGCCGGGTCGATCGGCAGTTCGATTTTGGCGAACGTGCGGAACTCCCGCGTGGTCAACGACAACAACAAGGTGAGCACCACCAGAATCGCCAGGGAGTTCGCTGCCCAAGCGTAGATCCGCCGATGGGATCGAATTCGTTCAACTTTGGGGTGGCTTGGCCACCAGGCGCTGGGTGATTTCACAGACCATCCGAAACGCTAGCAATCGATCCTGCGGTATACGATTCGCAGCCTATCACCAACGTATCGGGCGTTCCGATTGGGGAACTTAAGTAGAATTTGCCGGTTATCCGGCTTTTAGGCGATCGGCAATTGATAGGATAACGCAGCTATCGTCTCCGGAGGGTAGTCTTGGTTGGCATCTACCATTCGGCGAAGGTAGCTACCTTTTTGCCGCTCGCCTTGTAACATGCTGCTGGGAAAAGTGGTGTGGGTGCCAGCTGCAACGTCTCGTGAGTAACCCTCAGTGGCGATAGATTGTTCGAGGCGATTTGCCTTGGGTTGATCGGTGGAACAAGTGTTTTGCTGTTCCTTGCCTAAACCAACGGTGACGAAACGTTGAAAGCAGCCACTGGCATTCCCGCCGGGTGCTGGGGCGGCCGAGCGTTTTTCCTGCCGTCTGTTGGTGGAACAGCGGTCACCGACTGAATCCGGCCTCTCGCGGTACTCGAGCTACTCCCTCCAGTTCATCGAGTAGCCATCGCGCGGTTTCGGTCGAGTCGCTCGTCCAAGCAAAATTTACCGGGCTAGCGTCGGTCGGGAATTATGGTTTAATTGGTGAAGTAGTGATTTGCATCCTCGGGACTGGTGTAACGGTAGCACGAAAGATTCTGGCTCTTTTAGTTGGGGTTCGAATCCCTAGTCCCGAACTTGTCTTCTTTGGTACTTCGCCGTTTTCGCAACGGCTCAGTTCGCAACTTAACAACTGCAGGGCTCAGGCCTTTTGGCCATTTGAAAACCGGACTCCATTGCGTTCCGTTCGCGAGCTTTCGGGGAAACCGTGGCGGAATCACCCGCGACCCTCGTTGTTACGAACGACAAACGAGAACGTTATTTTTTTTCGGCAGTAAAAGGCATCACCTGGGCATGTCGGCGAGATCGAACAAACAAATGTCCTCGCCTTCGGCTGCCGATTGATCGCAGGACTCGAGTTGTTGAGAGAACCCGCAAATTACACGTTGGCGATGTGCAGTCCGCGGCGGTGACGTTCCTTGCGCCGTGTGTCGTCGATCAGGTCGGCAACATAGCGGACGTTGGAGATGCCGGGGAGCGACAACTCGGGGTGGGATTGATCCGTGGATTTGACACGAATCAGGCCGACGTTCAGCAGTTGTTCGATCGGGCCTTGTTGGTAGCTGACGTCGGTGATTTCGATCATTTCCACTCGATTGCCGGTTCGAAAAAACAGTCCGTCGCGATGTTTGAGCCGCTGAGTGGTCAGTTCGTAATGACGTGCCAGCTTGCGGTAGGCCAGCAGGGTCGCCATGTACAGCCAAATCAGAACCAGCAACCAGACTCCCGACCAAATCCAGAAACGATTCTCGCGGACCGCTGGCACCAGGGTCATGATCAGGAGCAATGCGACGCTGAGCAGGCCAGCCACCAGAAATGAACCATACATCGCCTTTGCCGAGTATTTGCCGGTCCACAGCGTGACCTCCGGTTCCTCGGGCAGATTTTTCTTGGCTTCCACGGCTTTTTTGAATTTTTCAGCAGGAGTGCTCTCGGCCATTACTTGCTTTCTCTAGCTAGAATTTTAAGAAACGGGGTGACCAAAATCCAAAATTATGCGGGACATCGCCGATCATCACGGAAATTGCACGCCGGAAGTCGCGACGTTCGGTTGGCCGCACGCCACTTGGAAGCTGCCGACGAGGAGTCGCCACTGCAACAGGGATTCTCCAGCCGACGCAAGCGGGCCCCATACCTGCCACGCGATCCACGCCAAACAATGTAGCAAATTATTCAAACTTCGCGAGGCTCGATCGATCGCTAAGGCTGCGGTACGTGCTGCTTACCCAACCGAGGGCCTTTCCCAATACCGTCAGATGCCGCGGCCCGAAGCGTAAGCGAGGGCCTGTTTGGGTTTACGCTCGAAACCCGCCATACCAGCGACTTTTTCGCCGCCGCGGCGATTCGCGGGTGCGTCCTGCGTTGGCCATGACGAACCATTCGAAATTCGGCGAAAAATATTGTTGCCGGAAACAAGAGTTTAAGGAAATCGATTAGGATACGGGTGAGTTTTCGGTGCGTTCACAGTCACGCTGATCGGCTTTTGGTTTTCGTCGGTTATGAAATGCCCCTATTGCAACGTTGACAACGACAAAGTCATCGACTCGCGGACTGGAGAGAATGGCTATGTGATTCGACGGCGCCGCGAATGTCAGCAATGTTTGAAGCGATTCACGACTTATGAGAAGGTCGCCGAGGTGGAAATTCGCGTGGTCAAGCGCGATAAATCCCGCGAGCCCTTCAATCCGGAAAAAATCCGCTTGGGACTCGAGCGAGCTTTGTGGAAGCGGCCTGTGCCTACTGAGGCCGTCGAGCGGGTGCTCCGGGAGATCTTGCAGGAAATTTACGAAGAGAGTGACACCGAAATTGAAAGTAGCGAGATCGGTGAAAAGCTGATGCGGAAACTCGCTGAGATCGATCACGTCGCCTACATTCGGTTCGCCAGTGTCTATCGCCAGTTCCGCGACATTCATGACCTTGTCGAGGAGGTCCAGCCGTTGCTGCAGCGGAACAGTTTGGCGAAATCGCGAAGCCGCTATTCGCCGGACGAGTGATCGGCTCGCCAATCTCCAGAGCGGCCCCCTGATTTTTCCAGCAGCCGAATCTCGCGAATCACGATTCCACGATCGATACTTTTGCACATGTCGTAGATGGTTAGCGTTGCTACGGACACCGCGGTCAACGCCTCCATCTCGACCCCTGTCCGTTCGGTGGCCTGCGCCGTGGCGGTGATCTCGATGGCTCCCGCAGGGTCGAGGTGGAAGTCGAGGGAGACAAAGTCCAAGCGGATGGGGTGGCACAGCGGTACCAGGCGGCTGGTTTCCTTGGCCGCCATGATTCCGGCGATCCGCGCGGTGGCCAGCACGTCCCCCTTGACGACCTGTTTTGCGGCGACGAGCCGAGCGGTCTCTGGTCGCATCTGCACAAAGCCCCGCGCGACTGCACGGCGCAGCGACGGGGCCTTGCCGCCAATGTCGACGATTCTCGCGTGGCCTTGTTCATCGAGATGAGAAAATTCGGGCATGGTTGTGGGCTCGCAGCAGTGATGAAACCTATGGGCGTCGCTTGCGGATTAGCGTCGTGTGGTCCACAATGCGACTCCGAACCGAGAGGTTGCGGATCAGAAGATTGCCATGGTCATCCTATGAGTCTATCCTAAACCCGGCAGCGTTCGTAACCCGCTGCGTCAGCGCGGACCCATTTTGGGGAAAGGCTTTCCATCCACGAGTCGCACTGCCAACATGCCGAAACGATCACTAAGAAAACTAATCCGCGGTGAAGCCCATCCCATCGAATGGGCTTTGGCTCGCGTCGCGCTCGGGGAATCCACGGCTCGGCAGGTTTGGACGACCACACTGCAGCGAGGTTGGCTGGCGGCCCATATTTGCGAGGCGATGCCCAACGCCGATATCGTTTGCTGGACGCTTGATCGCTACATCGCCGACGCGATCGTTGCCGAGACTACCGCACGGTTCGGCGATCGGCTGCGCGTTTGGTGCGAGGCGGATTGGCCCGCAACATCGTGCGACCTGGCGTTGATTCCCTGCAGCGATCAAGGGGAAGAAGCCCTGGCCATCGACGTGATCCAAGGGGCCTATGGCGGACTCGATGCTGGCGGAAAACTGTGTGTGGCGGCGCCTTCCAGGTCCGAGGGATGGTTACGGGAGCAGCTGAAGTCGTTCAGCAAGCACATCAAGGTCACCAAGTTCCCAGAGGCCATCATCGCGGCGATCGTCAAAGGGGACCAGGCCATCGCGCCGAAGAATTGCTGGGCCGGCGTCGTGTTCCGCGACCAAGGCCGCCTGATCACGATTCAGACGCGACCCGGAGTCTTTGCGCATCGCAAACTCGACGTGGGGGCACGGCAACTGATGAATCACGTTGCACTTGCCGATAGCGATCGGCGCTTGCTGGAAATCGGTTGCGGTTCGGGAGCAGTCGCGTTGGCATTGAAACTGCGCCGACCCGAGCTCGAAGTCGTGGCGATCGACAGTAATCCCCGCGCCATCGATTGCACGCGGCGGAACTTTTTGCGAAATGGTATCGATCCGCCAGAGCTGTTGCTCAGCCACAACAGCGAGCTGCGATTGGAACGGCCGGTGGATGTCGTGGTGGCCAATCCGCCTTACTTTTCCAACTTTCGGATCGCGGAGATTTTTTGTGAGGTCGCCGCGGCGAATCTCAAGCTGGGGGGCAACGTTCATTTCGTCGCGAAAAACGTCGAGTGGTATCATCGAAACTTCAGCCGGTGGTTTTCTGATGTCCAGTTCACGCCGCGTAGCCGCTATTGGGTGATCTCGGGGCGGCGGTGAGATGCACTGAGGCTTCGCTAGTTCAGATATAGCAAGCTCGTCAGCTTAAGAGCCTATTCCACCGCGCGGCCTCGCTAAGGTTCGGGTTACGGCCACTGAAAAGTTTTGGGTAGGCTCTGAATCGTGATCGTCAGCTTGGTCGGCAGGGCGACGATGGTCGTCCAGCGCTGTGCCATGGTGTGCGTTTCGGCACGATACGCGCCGTGCATCGAAGCTATGCAATCCATGCACTTGACGGGACCCTTTGCAGGCTCAATACTCGCGGCAGCTAAAGAATGTTCAACCTTTTCTTGTTTCAGAAGCGAGGTGAAAGATGGTGATGAACAAGTCGATGCGACGTTGGCGCGCCGGTAGTCGGGCACACTGGCAACGGTGCTTCTCCGCGGGATTGGCGGTCGTTCTGTTACTGGGGTGGGGAGTAACCCTAGCTGCTCAAGAGACCGAACAATGCCCAGTAACGGGGGGAGGCCGCTGCCCGGTGACGGGAGCCGAAATGCCTGTCTCGACCGAGGCCAAAACCGACGATCGGCAAGACCCTATGGCCGGCGGCGCTGGGGCCAATGCCCTTGCGGGGGGAATGTCGAACCGCGATTGGTGGCCGAACCAATTGAATCTGGCGATCCTGCATCAGAACTCGCCGCGTGGCAATCCGATGGGACCAGATTTCAACTATGCCGAAGAATTCAGCAAGCTAGATTTGGAAGCGGTCAAGCGGGATTTGCGCGAGCTGATGACTTCGTCGCAAGACTGGTGGCCCGCGGACTACGGCCACTACGGCCCCTTCATGATCCGGATGGCCTGGCATAGCGCGGGCACATACCGCGTCGCCGACGGTCGCGGTGGCGCCGGTGGCGGACAGCAGCGGTTCGAGCCGCTCAACAGCTGGCCCGACAACGGCAACCTCGACAAGGCACGCCGATTGCTCTGGCCGGTCAAGCAGAAGTACGGCCGGCAGCTTTCCTGGGCCGATCTGATGGTGCTGACGGGCAATGTCTCGCTGGAATCGATGGGGTTCAAGACCTACGGATTCGCGGGCGGGCGCGAAGACGACTGGGAGCCCGACCTCGTTTACTGGGGTCCCGAGACCGAGTTTCTGGCGGACGAACGTTACAGCGGCGACAGGCAGCTGGCGCGACCGTTGGGCGCGGTTCAGATGGGCCTGATTTACGTGAACCCCGAGGGGCCGAACGGCAACCCGGACCCCATCGCGGCGGCGAAGGACATTCGTGAGACCTTCGGGCGCATGGCGATGAACGACGAAGAAACGGTGGCGCTCATCGCCGGCGGTCATACCTTCGGTAAGGGCCACGGTGCGGCGAAGCCGGCGGATTGTGTGGGTCCCGAGCCCGCGGCCGCTCCGATCGAGGAGCAGGGCTTCGGCTGGAAAAACAAATGTGGCAGCGGCAAGGGCGTCGATACCATCACCAGCGGCCTTGAAGGCGCCTGGTCCGTGAACCCGACGGCCTGGACGACGCAGTACCTGGACAACCTGTTTGCCTTTGAGTGGGTGCAGACGAAGAGCCCGGCCGGCGCGATCCAGTGGATACCCGCCGACGGCGCCGCGGCCAACCTGGTGCCGGACGCGCACGATCCCACGAAGCGACACGCTCCGATCATGTTCACG
>CALDHM010000035.1 GCA_937941455.1 uncultured Pirellulaceae bacterium
TTTGTTCAGGGATGTTGGATTTTTTGAGGCATGGCTCTGGTGTTCAATGGATGTCTGACTCCGTAGTGAACGACGGCTTTTTGTGTATACTGAGTCTGCTTGGTGAAACGGAGGCAGGCTCTGTGGGGACACAACCTTCCAAGGGATAGCCGAGTCGACGGTGCGTCAATGACGTGTTTTTGAGCGCATGCGTTTTTAGACTCATGTGCTCATTTTGTTTTCCCAGAGTTGGTCTGACTTGATCAACAGATTCAAGAGCGTAATAAACTTGCGCATGCAGGCCACAATCGCTACCTTCGCCTCTTTGCCATTCGATCTTAGATGCGTGTAGAACGCCTTGATCGCCGGGTTGTGGCGGATCGCCACAATCGTGGACATGTACAGCACACGCCGTACTTGACCCCGACCTCCTCCGATGAACCGCTTGCCAGTTTTCTTGCCTGAGTCTCGATTGATTGGTGCAACTCCAACCAGCTTTGCGACTTCGCCCCGATTGAGTTTACCCAACTCCGGCAACTCGGACAGTAGCGTCGAAATCATCACCGGCCCGACGCCTTTGACCGAACCCAAGATTTCGATCGCACGCTGGTTTTTGGTATCGACCATGAGCATCTTGGAAAGCTTGGAATCAACGTCTTTTAGCTGATTTTTCAGCATTTCGAGTACCTGCCGGATACTTTCTTTGGCATCCGAATCCCAAGCCTGTTTGAGGCGATTATTCTCCTGATTGATCAGCTCCAGAATTTGGCTGCGACGAGTCACCAACGCACCGTGCTTGAGTTCATGATCTGACTTAGCGGCCATGGGCTGCGGTTTTACAACTTCGGCATACTTTGAGATCACTTTGGCATCAATCGCGTCGGTTTTCGCATCCAAGCCAATCCCTTTGGCGAAATCACGAATCCGTCTTGGGTTGATGACAGCGGAATCAATTTGCTGGCTGGCAAGCTGCTTTACGAGCAAATCCTCGTAACCGCCGGTCCCTTCCATCACGACAAACACGTTTTGTTTCGTCTTACGCAAATCAGCGACGAACTCAACGATGGCCACTTCGGAATTTTCAATTTTCACGATCTGGTTGGTGTCAGGACGATAGACATCCAGAGTACTTTTGGAAACATCAACGCCGACAAAAATCATCGATTGGTTAACGGTAGAATTCATCATATCCCAGCCTAGTAAATTCGAGCTTACAAATATAGCTCATGCGACGGTACGGGTTTAAAATGAACACCTTGCGATCCTGCTGACCCACGGTTTTCAAGTACCAAGGACTATGCGATCTACAAGATGTTTGGAAGCATCAGTTTCCGGTTAATATCGTATACAAAAGTTCGTCTGAAACTTCTTTCACTAGATACTAGGATTTCCGTCGTCGTCGTGCCAGGCTCAGCGACGCGGCCAATACCAATCCGAATAGCGAGCCCGGTTCCGGAATTGAAATAACTGCCCAAGTTCCGCCGGCATTCAAGCTGGTTACGAAGTCCATGTTTGGGTTACCCGTTCCGATTTCAAACCCGTAGATGCGGCTATCGTCGAAGCTGGCCACCAATAAAGTCGATCCGGCATCATGCAGGCTCAGTCCTTGGGGATTATTGATGCCGCTGGCGAACGTCCCCAGATAGTTGCCGTTGCTATCGAAATACTCGATCGAGTTGTTGTCACCGTCGACGACGTAAAGATTGTTCGAGTTGTCGAAGGCCAGGCCTCGGCCGGTGCCCGAAATGCTGGCGAAACTGCCCAGGTAATTCAAGTTGGAGTCATAGCGACTGATTTCTGTGCCGTCGGTAACGTACAACTCCCCGCCGGCAGTCAAAAGAATGTCCCAGCCACTTCCGTTAGTAGTGGAACCACTGGCCAGCGTATTGCCATTTGTATCGAATTTGACGATCTGAAAAGTTTCGATGGCATAGATTTCGTTGGTTGAGGGGTCGAACGCAATGCTTTGCAAACCCCCCATTCCCGACGAGAAAGAATTCAAGACATTACCAAAGTAATCGATTTCGCTGATCATTCCGTTCGAATAGGAGGCGATCCACAACGTGTTGGCACTGCCCTTGACAATCTTCGCCGTCGATTCGGCTTCTGTGCCGTCATAAAGATAGCCATCGTTAGTACCATCCGGTAAATGCCGTGTTACTTCGTGGGTGTATTTACTGCCAGTAAAAATCTGGGCGTGCGTCGGCATCGACGCGAGTGCCAGAAACAAAGCGATGAAAAAAGTCGTGAGCCGCATGAAAGGTTCCGAGTAAGGATTTTGAGATTCAGGAACAGCTAGTTCCGCAATCGGATATCGATCCATTAGCTTTCTACGGCTAAATCCAAATGATCTTGACTGCTAAAATTCGAAACAATGGCTATCGAAAATGCGATGGGTATAATCTATGCCACAAATTCAGAATAGTCTAAAAGGGCAGAGGCGTGCCAGAGTCTGGTCTAGCATCCAGGGCTTCATGCAGGGGCCGACCGAGTTTAGTATTACATTCGGAAAAGGAATTTGGCCTGAGTTCAGCGAGCTGCGAAAAAATCGTTGGCTCTTGAAAATTCTCAGACGGTACTAGATCGACTTTCGTAATGCTCGACTGGTAATTCGTCGATTATTTTGATGGCGAAAGTCGATTTGATCGTGACGATTTTAACGATGCATGCCGCATCGATCTGGGTTAAGAGAGGGCGTGACCGCTGCGGTCGAAAGTCCCGTCGCGGAGAAGTGTGGTCAGGACGGCTGAGTCGCAGGATCGAGCGAGAAGTGCGATCCGCCGCATTGCGGAATCGAGGCTGCCGCGAGACTTCGGGTTGGAGCCGAACCGCGTAGCTCGCCGCAGGCGATCGATTGAGCTTTAATTTCCCACGCGTCATCGCAGCGGTCGTGGGCGTCGTCCTACTGGGCGCAGCACTGCACATGAACATCGGCCCGTCTAACCTTATTCAACTTAAAAAGGCTGAGGTGCGATGGGCTTTTTAAGCGATCTGAGCGTGGGAAAATCGGATCGATGTTCTCATTGTCGATATTCCTTCGGCTCCTCCGGCAGGGCAATCAGTTGCCCGATCCCCATGCGGTGCGAGCATCGGGCAGGATCGAGGGTTTTGCTCTGTAAGCGATCGCAGCGATCGCTTCGGTTGGTCGACATTGCCAGACGCCGGAGACGACCAGAAAAAATAGGAACTACTTCTTATTCTTTTCTTCTTCTTTGCGATCTGCGATGACTTGCTCTTGGATGTTGCCGGGAGTCCGGCGGTAGCCCTTGAGTTCCATCGAGAAAGTGCCCTGGCCTTGCGTCAGGCTGCGGAGGTCTGTGGCGTAACCGAAGGTTTCGCTCAGCGGGACTTCGCAAACGATGATCGTGGTTCCGTCGGCTTGCACGTCGGTCGATTCGATGATGCCGCGCCGCGCGGTAATGTCCCCGACGATGCCGCCTTGGAATCGCTCCGGCGCCTCGATTTCAACGCGCATGACCGGTTCGAGAATGACCGGCTTGGTCTTCGGGAAAAACTCGCGGAACGTATCCTTGGCACAAATTTGGAAAGCCATTTCCGAGCTGTCGACATCGTGATATGAGCCGTCCTTGAGATGGCATTTCAAGTTAACAACCGGATATTTCGCCAGGGTACCTTGGTTGAGCATGCTCCGCATGCCTTTTTCGACAGCCGGGATGTATTGTTTGGGGATCCGTCCGCTAACGATGGATTCCTCGAATTGGAATTGCTCCGAATTCTCCTCACCGAGCGGTTCGAGCGTACCCACGATATGCGCGTACTGCCCCGAGCCGCCGGTTTGCTTTTTGTGCTTGTAGTTGAATTCGACCGGTTGGGTGGGCATCTCGCGGTAGCTGACCTTGGGAGCCCCCACTTCTACCTCGATGTTGTACTCGCGGCGGATTCGCTCGACGTAGATTTCCAGGTGCAATTCGCCCATGCCGGCCATGATGGTTTCGCCCGTCTCTTCGTCGGTGGAGACTTGGAAGGTGGGGTCTTCCTTGCGGAAACGTTGCAGCGCCTTGCCCAACTTGTCGCTGCTGGATCGTTCCTTGGGCATGATGGCCATTTTGATAACGGCCTCTGGGATGAACATGTTTTCCAGCGAGCACATTTTCGGCTCGGCGGCATAGGTATCCCCGGATGCACAATCGACGCCCATGATGGCAATGATGTCGCCCGCTGCGGCGGAATCGATTTCTTCGCGCTTATCGGCGTGCATCCGCACGATCCGGCTGAAACGTTCCTTGCGTTGCGTACGTTGGTTGACGTACATTTCGCCTTTTTGGATGGTCCCTTGATAGATCCGCATGTAGGTCAATTGACCATAAGGATCTTCGACGATTTTGAACGCCATGCCCACGAAAGGTTTGCTGGGGTCAGCGCTGAGAGGATAAGGTTTGGATTGATCTTCGTAGTCCTTCGCCTTGATTTCGCGATCTAGCGGCGACGGCAAATACCGAGAGACGGCGTTCAGCAGCAATTGGACGCCTTTGTTCTTGAAGGCACTCCCGACAAACACCGGCGTGAAGCCTTGGTTTTGGCAGGCATTTTTCACCACATGGTGGATCAGTTCAATGGGGATGGGTTCCTCGCTGAGCAACAGTTCCATCATCTGATCGTTGTACATCGCGAGGGCTTCGAGCATTTCCTGGCGAGCAGCTTTGGCCTCATCCAGCATGTGTGCTGGAATCTCTTCGTAGCGAACATGTTCGCCCTTGGCACCGTCGAAATAGACCGCCTTCATGTCCACCAGGTCGATCACGGCCTCGAAGGTTTCTCCCGCGCCGATCGGCAACTGCATCAAAACCGCGTCGGCACCGAGTTTGGTCCGCATTTGTGCAACGACGCGTCGGGCATCGGCTCCCGTCCGGTCCATCTTGTTAATGAACGCCAGGCGGGGCACATTGTAGCGTTTCATTTGCCGGTCGACCGTCAACGATTGTGCCTGCACGCCACCGACAGCGCAGAGAACCAAGATCGCGCCGTCCAAAACCCGGAGGCTACGTTCGACCTCAACGGTGAAGTCGACGTGGCCAGGGGTGTCGATCAAGTTGATCTTGTTGTCAAGCCACTGGACTGTTGTCGCAGCGCTAGTGATCGTGATCCCGCGCTCCTTCTCCAGTTCCATGTGGTCCATGGTTGCACCATCGCCCCCTCCTTTGACTTCTTCGATCTTGTGGATTCGGCCGGTGTAATACAGAATCCGCTCACTGAGGGTCGTCTTCCCGGAGTCGATGTGTGCGGAAATGCCAATGTTTCTAATCTTATCCAACGTCATGAATCCACCGTGAAACCAAAAAACTCGAAGGCACTGTTTCGATTCGTATCGTCAACCTGTAAGCCGACCGCTTTTCCTGCTTTGGAACCGGCCAGAAGCGAGGCGAAGACGTCCCTGCCGCCCGGGCCTTTCCGACAAGACAGCCGATCGCCGGTCTGGTTCGGAATCCCGGGGACGCTATGACCGGGGGTGCGATCCGGGAGAAACTGTACTATGGGCGCGATCCGGGCGAAACTGAGAATACGCACATAAATCTAATGGAAACGGCTAAAGAGCGAAAGGGTGATTGGTCACCCAGCCGCACTGCGACGGCAGCGGCACAGTAACCGTAGATACCGCTCCACCACTAGCCCATTAAAGGTAATAACCGCCCCCTAACCTCGGCAGCCGCCAGACCGCGCTAATTTGACTCGCAAGGCCGAGAATGTGTAAACTTCGTGAAGATCAACGGAGCAGCAAGATTCCTATGTTGACACCATTGAAACAGTGCTTCTCGCCATGTGGTACCGAACGAGTGCACCGGCGACGGCCTTTCTTTAACTTTTGGCTCGTGAGCGCGGCGATCTTGGATTGCCTGTCGCCTTCGCTGCGGGTGGCAGCCGACGAGATACCACCGAATTTTGCTGAGAAAACGGTTACCGTTGAAATTCGCGATGACGAAATACATGTCGAATTCCGAGTCGGAGTTTCTCTGCGCGACATGCAAACGATCTGCGAGAGAGCCAAGTTGTCCGTAGACCAGGAACAACCGTCGGAATTGATGCGGCAATTCAGCCAATTGATCGCGCCTGAGGTGACTCGGCAACTGACGGTCGAAATCGACGGCACGAAAATCGAATTGCAATCCCCGCAGGTCACACCGGGACGCATCCATCACGTTTCCACGACGTTGGAGTTTAGCATTCCGTTCAAGCCGTCCAATGAAGTGACCACCTTAAAAGTAGTCGATCACTCGTTTACCGAACTTGGAGGGGCGATTCGCCTGGCCTGCAAAACCCGCGGCGAAGCCATGCTGCGGCGCTGCAACGTACCGGTGGCCATCGTCAGAGCCAAACGTTTCGACTATTCGTCGAGCCTCCCGGCCGAGCGAGAGGCGGCCTCCACGATCGAGGCCCAGATCTTGATTTCAGATTGACCTGTATCGAAAATCATGTCATCCAAATCAAGCCGCGGAATGATTGTGCCGCGATTGCTTGTCCATGACTTTTTTTAGCTGACCGCGCACGATACCCATGGCCTATCTCATCGTCGAAGAAGAAGGGTTCGTGAAATGCCGCTACCCGCTCGAAAAAGACTCGACCATCATTGGTCGTCACCCCGATTGCGACATCGTGATCGACGACAATTCCGTTAGCCGACGGCATGCTAAAATTCGCCGTCGCGGCAATCAGTATTTCATCGAGGACCTTAACAGTCGCAACGGGACCTTGGTCAATCGTGAAGTCGTGCAAAAGGAAACATTGCTATTCGAAAACTCGGAAATCGAGATTTGCGAGAACATTTTCCAGTTCGTTACCGACTTGAGCTCGGTGGTCGTCAAGGCCCGTCCGACGGCCCGCGATTCGACGAGTCTAAAATCGGGAAACCGTCGGCCGGGATTCGCTCTGGATGATCTACCCAATCACAAAAGTTCCATCATCAGCTCGATGGAGATCGTCCCACGCCGCGGCGACTCAAGCGTCGGGACGAAATCTCAATCAGGGTACACATCGAATCTCGAAAAAAAACTCGGCGCCCTGATCACGGTGACTCAGTCCCTCCAGGACGCCGAAAACTCCGATGAAATCATGCGGCGAGTACTCGATAGCTTGTTCGAGCTGTTTATCGAGGCTGACCGCGGCTTTGTCGCCATGCGTGACGAGCGGGGCGAGATCGTCCCGTTTGCCATGAAGACCCGCCATGCTCAAGACACCGAGCGGGTACGGATCAGCCGGACGGTGATCCAACAAGTGCTCGATTCGCACCAGGCGATCCTCAGCCAAGATGCTGCGGCGGACCAGCGATTCGAGCTGAGCCAAAGCATGGCCGATTTCCGCATCCGTTCGCTGATGTGCGCTCCGCTCATCAACTCTCAGGGGGTCGCCATCGGTGCCATCCAGCTCGATACACTCCGCTCGGCGATCGCTTTCAACGAAAACGACCTGGAGGTCTTGGTGACGGCCGCCATGCAGGCCAGCCTCGCCCTGCAGAATGCGGAACTGCACGAGCGACTACTCCGTGCCAAAAAGTTGGACGACGATCTCAAATTGGCCAACGCCGTTCAAATGCGGTTTCTGCCCCAACGGCATCCGGAATACGAGGGCTACGCTTTCTACTCCTATTACAGCCCGATGGTGCAAGTCGGCGGGGATTATTATGACTTCATTCCGCTGGATGAGCGGCGGATGGCGATCATTGTGGCGGATGTCGTGGGGCACGGAATCGCGGCGGCGATGTTGATGGCGAAGATCTCTGCTGAGGCCCGTTACACGTTTGCGCTCCACCAAGATCCGATCAAGGCGGTCCAGCAAATGAATCGGAATTTATCCGACATGCATTTGGATAAATTCGTGACGCTCATCGCCGGCGTTTTGGATTTTCACGAGCACCTCATTACTCTCGTCAATGCTGGGCATATGCGGCCGATCTACGTTCCGTCTGGTCGCAAAAAGCCCTACGAGATCCAAATCACGGGAACGGGATTGCCTCTGGGAATTTTCGATGATGTCGCGTACGGCTCGGAGCGGATCGAGTTGAAACCGGGAGACTCGTTGGTCTTGTACACCGATGGGGTCAATGAATGCATGAATGATGCCGGGGAGCAACTGGGGGTCGCGAACTTGATTGACGAGTTGCATGAATCTCAAGCCAAGGGGGCGGCCGCGGTGGGAAAGGTCATTTCGCAGACGGTCCAACGGCATCGCGGCAATCATGAGCAAATCGACGATATCTGTTTCGTCGTCATTGGCCGCGAGCTGTAGCTGCAGGTTTGATAAAACAACTGCCAAGGTCCGCGAGTTGTCGAAGACGCTAGGAAATGCGCCCCCCGCTCCCGGCAGAACCACCATCGCTACCTCGACGGTGGGGGCTCCATGGTCGCCTACGCTGCAGAACCACCAACTCGAACCTTCCAGTGGGACGGTCGCGGCCCTAGCCGCGGGGAGGGGCTGCCGCTGTGGAAAGGGGCTTCCGTGTTGTCGCGTGACAAAGCAGCGGAAGATTGCGTGCTAGCGGGTTCGTTCGGCGTTGACCTGTCCAATTGGTCTTCATAAAACAAGGTCGATCGTTGCCAAAGATGTGTCGGCTAAGCCGGCCCACGGGATCGGCTTGGCCTGTCGCGGTTGCAATCGGTCGCGTATTCCGATCCGTCGGTCCTCAGCTCGGTCCAGCGAACCAACAACCAAAACGAGCTAACGAGAATTTTCTGGCATAGAGCCTATCCCAAAACTGAAAGCACCCGTAGCCCGACGCGTACGCGAAGGCTGGTTTTGGGATAGGCTCTTAGCCTTGCGATGAGCCTTCCCGAAAGGATGGAATGAACTGATGAAAATCCAGTCCCAACCCACCTACGTCTGCATTTTGCCCTATTTTTGCGAGGCAGAGGTCGCTCGCTACCTCAAGACGGCGCATTGGCTGGAAAAAAACAGCACGGAGCGACTTCCCTGCCATTTCCTGTTGGCCGCTAGTCCCCGCACGCCGCTCAATCGGAAGCTTGAGGCCGCTTACCAGCGTCTGGGAGTGGTGCACCACCTGCAATGTCCGACGCAGGTATTCGGCTACCCGCAAGGGCCGACCGCCATGTTTTGGGACGCGATGGACTATATCGCTGAAAATTTTCCTGGGCCGGGATTCAGTTTGTGGTTCGAGTCCGACATGGCAATCACCAAGTCGGATTGGTTGAGCCGTCTCGCCGCGGAATGGCACGAGGGGGGGGTAGACCCGATTCTGATGGGCTGCTTTGTACCCGAAACCTATAAATTCCGCTGGCTGCGGCAACGGAAAAAGGTCTTGGACGCGCACATCAACGGCGGGGCCTGTTACGCCTTGGATTTCGCGCAGCGATTGCCCGCCGAGGCTCGCGAAGGGGTCTTCGACATGGCGGTTTACAACTTCGCTCGCGAAGCAGGCGTGGTCAAGGAAAGTCGCCAAATCGCTTTCTCAACGGTTTCGCGAGTGCGCCGGGATTTGGTTTCCGATCGCACCTGCATTCTCCATGGTTTCATGCAAGACAAAGATCGCTTCATCGATCTCTGCACCGCACCGATCACCGAACGAGAACGACGGCGACGCACGTGGAATCTTGTTTGCGATCAGGTCGAATTAATGCGGCGGCAGGTCCGTGTCTGCTTCTACCGCCGCGGTCGAGCAGCGGTTTTGGAAAGTGTTTTGTTGGCTCAAGATCGCTGGGCCCGTCGCAAATCGGCGTGATGCAAGTTCTGCATTTCTCGACGTTTCCTTACGGTGGCGCGGCGGTTGCGGCGCGGCGGTTGCACGAGGAATTGCTCAAACACGGATGCGACAGCCGTTTCATCTACTCGCTCAACGATCGCGGTCCTTGCTTGATTCCGGCCGCCGCGCAAATCGATCATGCGCCCAGCCAAACGCGCCGATGGCCGAATTTTCTCGCCGGCTGGTGGCAGCGAAGACGGAGCCGCCGGATTTGTCGTGACTACGATCGTCACTTGGCAGCCCGCGATTCGTCCCTAGAAACGTTTTCGATGGCCGAGCAATTGACCTCCGCCGAACTGGGAAGCTACGCCAACTCATCCGCGATCATTCATTTGCATTGGATCTCTTATCTCGCCGACTACCCGACGTTTTTTCGGGGTCTCGCTCCAGAGGTTCCGCTAGTGTGGACGCTGCATGACATGAATCCGTTCACGGGGGGGTGCCATTTTCACGGCGGATGCCTCCAGTTTCGCAGCGGGTGCGGCCGATGCCCGCAACTGCTGAACCCAACGGCGGATGATGTTTCGGCGAGGTCTCATCGAATCAAGCGGCAGGCTATGGCAAGGTTTCGCCGGATGGCGGTTGTTGCACCCAGCCGCTGGATGCTGGATCTCGCTCGATCGAGTCCCGTTTGGCCTTCCTCGACACGGTTCTTGCAAATCGCCTACGGACTTGACCTTGAGATTTTTTTTCCGGTGGAGAAATCCCACGCCCGACGCGAACTCGGATTGCCGAGCGACGCGATCCTGATCGGTTTCGGGGCTGACAATCTTGCGAATCCGCGAAAGGGTTTTGACCAGTTGCGTGCTGCCGTGGCCGCCTGCCGCAGCCGCGGGAGTCTCCAGGCTCTCGTGTTCGGCGGCGGCAAGCCTGCGGAGCTCGGCGGGTTGAAAGTCAGGGCCGTGCATCACTTGGGTTACCTTTCGAATGCGGCTCGTCAACGGCTGGCCTACGCAGCTTGCGATTTTTTTGTTGTCCCTTCTCGTGAGGACAACCAGCCGCAAACGGTCCTTGAGGCCCTCGCCTGCGGCACTCCCGTGATCGGTTGTGCGGTGGGGGGGATTCCAGAAATGCTTTCTGGGGGCGAAAACGGCCGGCTATTTTCCTTGGATGATGTCGCGGGGCTGGCCCAAGCGATCGACACCCTTGCCGAGAGCCCGGAGTTGCGTCGGCAACTCGCGTTGCGTGGGCCGGAAGCTATCGCTGAGCATCATTGTGCGCGCCGCCAGGCCGCTCGATATCGCGAACTGTATGACGAACTACTGGCCGAGCGGCGGTGACTGTACGGTGACCACCAAGGCATGTCCTACCGGTCATGTCCTACCGGTCGAGCAGCTTCCAAGTCAAAACGCTTAGTGGCACGAAGAGGAACACCGGTAACCACGCTGCCAGGCTGGCCGACCGGATCAAGCTGAGCGAGCCCAGCGTTTGGAACAGCATGACTCCGATCTGGAAGGCACAGATGGCTCCGACGCAGTTGATCGCCGCGAGCAGCAGATTGCTCTCGGTAAAGCGAACGACGATCGGAAAGGTCACCAGGATTAGGGCCAGGTCCAGCAGGGGCCGCAAGATGCGGCTATGGACGGCGATGCGATTCCCCCGCGAAAACCATTGCGTCGGCCGTTGCAGCGATTCGATCATCTCGCTGAGAGAGGAATACTCGGTGAGTTGCACGCCATAAGTGAGTTCCTCGGGGGTCAAATGGGTGCGCACAAAAATTTGGTTGCCATTCAGCCAGGGATGGTCTTTCGAAAAAAAGATCACCGGCTGTTCCGCGGCTCCGAGACTATCCAGTTTCCATGGTTGCTGTGGCTCGGAGATCCCTTCGAGCAACAGTCCGGTGGGATGCTGATCGTTGGCCGGAACATAATTGCCGCGCGCCGCGACGATTCGGGAAATTCGATCGCTAAGATAAATCGGGATCTGAACGATGATGTTTTTGTATTGATGTTCCTCATTGTCAGCCTTGCGGATTTTGATCAGCAGCCCATTCAGATGATCCTTTAGAAATACGGTGTGGCGGGCGCCGTCATCCAGCCAATTTTGTGGCGTGAGGCTTAATTCCTTGCGGTATTTCGGCATCCATAGTTCGCGGTTGACGGCTCCCAAGATCACGAGACCGAGGCAACAAGCGACGAGAGGTTTGACCATGCGCGATTTCGGAATTCCCGCCGCCTCGATTGCTGATAATTCCCGACGTCGCTGCATCATGGAAAACGAAGAAATCGCCGCCACCAGCGCGAGTATCGGCCCCATCCGATCGAATAAATCGAGCAAACGTGGCCCGTAAAACTTCTGCATGAATCGTAACTGGCCTCCTTCGCGTTTACCGAGCGCGAGGATTTCATCGAAGTTGCTGAACAGGTGAATGACGATGTACAGCCCGACAAAACTGAAGAAGCAGATCAAAAAGATCTTGAAGAAAAAACGAATGAGGTAACGATCGAAAATGGTCATCGTTGGTGTTTACCAGCGCTGGTCGTCAACGGTTCTTTTACTTGATGGAAGACGGATCGACCAAGATCATACCGAATCGGCCATGATCCTCCGACGCCAAAATCAAGGCCCTTTCTGGGGCTGTCCATTAAATTTCGGCAGTAGGTCGCTAAAATCGGGAACCCTCGGGGAGAAACTCGGGGGCAGTCGCCAGAGGGTGGGCGTTCGCAGGGGCCGCGCCGGAAACTGGGGATCGGGGAAACGCTGTTTGACGGCGCTCGCGACTCGACATCAACGCCGTTTTGCAGGGCTGGTTTGATGGTTTCGGGCTCCGAGAAACCCTCACGATCCAGAGGCCAGGCGTTGTCCCCAAACAACGAACCGGCTGACGTAAACGCCCGCTTTTTTCAACTGCCGTGGTCTACTGCCCTGCGGCCGATAAGTTTTGGTAAAAAGCCTAGGACAAACTGGTAAATCTGTGATAACTTGTCTTTTCCGATCTGGACCTAAATGATTTCCGGAGAGCGGACGGATTCGGGGATATCGTTTGGACTGGCTCGTGATTAGCCTCGAATGGTAGGCCCTTGACTGGGCAAATTGGGGAAGCACAGCCTCCCCACCAGTGCAGGGAAATCGATCCGACGGCTATCATCCTAACTTGACATGGCGAATTATGGATTCCGATTTTAATAAACGCGACGGCGAAAAAGGTAGCACGTCGCTGATGTGGTTCATTCTCCTCGTTTTGGTCGCCGTGCTGGCGTCCAGCATTCTGATCTTCAGCCAGGCCAACCGCGAAATTCAATTTGTTGACTTCGAGCGGTTGTTGCGTTCCACCCAATACGACGTGGACGGCAAGCCGAAGGTGACGGGCACCATCACGATCAACGAGGGTGGCCGGAATCCGCGAATCGTCGAATTGTCAGAACCTACCGATTTGGTGGTCGGCGAGCGGATCATCACGGGCAAGGTGAATCAGCGTTATGTGTCCGGCGACAATGCCGACGGAAAAACGACTGCGGTTTACTTCTACGTCAACAAACTCAATACGGATACCTCCGAAGCACGGCTGTTGGAATTGCTGCAAGCCAGCAACGTGCGCTGGCGAGTGGCCGACGGACCGAAATTCTGGGACCGCTATGGGATGTTCTTGCTCATGGCCGGTTTGATTTTTCTCTTGTTTTTCGTGATGATGCGCCGGCTTGGAGGGTTAGGTGGCCCGTTGCAGTTCGGGCGCAGTCGTGGGCGCTTGTATGCCGAGGAAGAATTGTCGGTAACGTTCGGCAGTGTGGCGGGCATCGACGAGGCGGTCGAAGAGGTTCGCGAGATCGTGGACTTCCTCAAGTCTCCCGAGAAATATCAAAAGCTCGGCGGGCGCATTCCCCGCGGCGTGTTGCTGGTCGGACCTCCTGGCACCGGCAAGACATTGTTGGCCAAGGCAATCGCTGGCGAGGCGGGAGTTCCCTTTTTCAGTCTGTCTGGTTCCGATTTCGTCGAAATGTTCGTCGGTGTCGGTGCGGCCCGCGTGCGCGATATGTTCCAGCAAGCCGAGGCCAAGGCGCCCTGCATCATTTTCATCGACGAATTGGATGCCCTCGGCAAGACGCGGGGGGGCAGTATCGTGGGAGGGCACGACGAACGAGAGCAGACACTCAACGCCTTGCTCGTCGAAATGGATGGCTTCGGTTCCAACAGCGGCGTGATCGTCATCGGGGCGACCAATCGCCCTGAGACCTTGGACCAGGCGTTGATGCGGCCGGGACGCTTTGACCGTCATGTGTTGGTCGACCGACCCGATGTGGCTGGGCGAGCGGAAATTCTCAAGGTCCACGTGAAGAACGTCAAACTCGCCGACAACGTAGAACTCGATAAAATCGCAGCGATCACCCCGGGTTTCGCAGGCGCCGACCTGGCCAACCTGGTGAACGAGGCGGCTTTGCTCGCCGCACGGAAAGAAAAAACGGCCGTCGGCATGGAGGAATTCAACGAAGGGGTCGAACGAGTGACGGCCGGTCTCGAGAAAAAGAACCGCGTCATGAACCCCGAGGAGAAACAGCGAGTTGCCTACCACGAGAGCGGGCACGCGTTGGTGGCCTACAGCCTCCCCAACACCGATCCCGTCCACAAGGTTTCGATCATTCCCCGCGGGCTGGCGGCTCTCGGCTACACGATGCAGCGGCCCGACAAGGATCGTTTCTTGATGACTCAGAGCGAACTCGAAAGCCAATTGCAGATCTTGCTCGCCGGCACGCTCACCGAGGAACTCGTGTACGGCGACATCTCGACGGGCGCTTCCAATGATTTGGAACGGGCCACGGACATTGCACGGGCGATGGTGACACAGTACGGAATGAGTCGGCTCGGTCGCGTGAATTATCGCACGGCGCGGTCCAGTGCGTTTTTAGCCGGAAGCGTCGCCGAGGATACGGGGCTCCAGTACAGCGATAAAACGGCTTGTGAGATCGATACCGAAGTCAAGCGAATCATCGACGAATCCATCGAGCGTGTCCGCCACATTTTGGAGGCGCGGCGCGAGGCCCTGGAGGCGCTCACGGCCCGCCTTATCGAAATTGAATCGGTCGATGCCGATGAATTGAAACGAATCGTCGATGAGAATTCGCCCGGTCCGTTGGTAGTACCCGGCACCATGCCAGCCGGCGTCAAACGCTCGGCCACCGCGACGGCCAGACCACAAGAAGAATCGGCCGCCGAGTCTGATCGTGCGGCTCCCAAACCAGGGGTCGGTCCCTAACCCTTCGTTGCTCGCGGAATGGAAGTGCCGAAACTCGTCGACGAAATCGTCTCAGGGGGACAAACCGGCGTCGATCGCGCCGCGCTGGATGTGGCCATCTACTTGGAAATCCCCCACGGCGGCTGGTGCCCCAAGGATCGGATCGCCGAGGACGGCACGATTTCGCTGCACTACAATCTGCGCGAAACCGAATCGCGGGACTACGCCGTGCGAACGGAGCGCAACGTTATCGATTCAGATGGGACCCTCATCCTGTATGACGGCACGCTGTCGGGTGGAACGAAATTGACGATGAACCGGGCGAGAAAGTATCAGCGGCCTTACCTGTTGGTGGACTTGACCGAAACACCCGCGCCCCACAAGGTTCAGGCATGGATCGAGAAACATGGCCTGCGCCGTCTCAACGTGGCCGGCCCCCGAGAGACGACAAGTCCCGGGATCACCGCGCTGGCGACCCATTTTTTGTTGCGAGTCTTTGGCGAGGCTCGAATTGATGTCGATGCAATCGATGAGGTGACTCCATGAGTTTAGGGTTCGGCATCGTCGGCTGCGGGATGATCGCTCGGTTTCATGCCCGGGCGATTCGAGAAATCCCCGAGGCACGGCTCGTCGGGTGTAGTAGTCGTCATGCTGAATCGGCAGAGAAATTCGCTGCGGAATTCGGCTGCACCCCTTTCCGCTCCACCGAGGATTTGGTAGCTGATCCCGAAATTCAAATCGTGAGCATTTGCACGCCGAGTGGTGCCCATTTGGAGCCGGGACTTTTGGCGGCTTCGGCGGGCAAGCATGTGCTGGTCGAAAAACCGCTGGAGATCACCGTCGAGCGGTGCGATCGGTTGATCGATGCCTTTGCCGGCCGCGGTGTACGTTTGGCGACGATTTTTCCATCCCGATTTCACGGATGTTGGCGAGCCTTGAAGGAGGCCTTGACTGTCGGACGCTTCGGCCAGGTCGCCTTGGCCAGTGCCTATGTCAAATGGTATCGTTCGCAAGAGTACTACGACCGTGGGGCATGGCGGGGCACGTGGGACTTGGATGGGGGAGGGGCGTTGATGAATCAAGCGATCCACACGATTGACCTTTTGCAATGGTTGATGGGCCCCGTGCAGCGACTTGGCGCGATCACGGGGACGCTGGGCCACAAGCGGATCGAGGTCGAGGATGTCGCCGCTGCGGCGCTGCAATTCCGCAATGGGTCACTCGGCGTCATCGAGGCGACGACTTGTTCCTATCCAGGCATGCTGAAAAAGATCGAAATTCACGGCACGCTCGGCTCGGCCATCGTTGAGGAGGAACAAATCACCCATTGGCAGTTCGCAAACCCCCAGGAAACCGACCGGAGCATTATTGAGCAGTATGGACGACGCTCGTCGTCAGGCGGGGGGGCCAGCGATCCTGCGGCGATTGGTCACCATGGCCATCGGCGACTGTTCGAAGAATTTATTGCGGCCATCCAAGAAAATCGGCCGTCCACTCTCGAAGGAATCGAGGGACGCAAGAGCGTCGAAATCATTCGCGCAATCTACGAGGCATCGTCCTCGGGGAATTGGGTGGAACTCGGAACGGTCTAATCGGACAACGCCAGTTTCAATCGATTCTGCCATATTTTGTTGGTTGAAAGAAGTCGAACGTAGCTAGCGTCGCCAGACGATAGATTCCCGAAATTATCCGCGTTCTACCGAGTGTGGCTACGAAAAAGTGGCGTGGTCCATTTAAGAACCAATTGCGAACCCTCAGTCGACGTAACCCGAAGGGTAAGCGAGGGAACGTTTTGCTAGGGAACGCTTTGGTACCGGCTGTAATTCTGTTTGGCGACCTGACACTCTTTTCTATGGATTCTCCCGGCCTCAGGCGGTTTCCCCTCGGAAGAAATTCGGTCGAAAGAGCGTTGCCATCGCGAGCGGTCCTTAGACGCGTCCGACTACTCATTCCTTGATTGAACCGCCGTCATCGACTTACAATGCCGCTACCAAGCGGGAACGCATTTTTTTCGTCGAATAAAGGTGGCGGTCGGCGAAGTTGGTAGCGTGCCTCCGTTTCGAACGAATGAATAGGCTAATTTTTCTGTTTCGGCGGACCTGTACAGCTTTGCCGCTGGTCGAACCTTCGTTGTTAGGAATCCCATTGACATCGCCTGTGAGCAAATCATCAACGGTGACCTCCTGGGAGAGCCTATTCCCTTACCGGCCGCAGCTTGCCAATCTAGCGGATGGTCTGCGGATGGCGTATGTCGACGTAGGGAGCGGTCCCGCGATTTTGTTCGTGCATGGAAATCCGACTTGGTCGTTTTACTATCACGCCTTGATATCTGGTTTGCGTCATCGGTTCCGTTGCATCGCTGTCGATCATCTAGGCTGTGGTCGCAGCGATAAACCGCAAGATTACCCGTATTCGCTCACACAACATATCGCGAATCTCACCCATTTTCTGGATCAGTTCGATTTGCACGAATTGACTTTGGTCGCCCATGATTGGGGAGGAGCGATCGGTCTGGGGGCTTTGCTCGAGCGACCGCAGCGTTTCGCGCGGATCGTGCTTCTAAACACCGCGGCATTTCCCCCACCCTATTTTCCGTGGCGGATTCGTGTCTGCCGGATGCCTCTGCTGGGAACATTAGCCTTGCGCGGACTCAATCTGTTTTCTCGCGCGGCCATCACCATGGCAACGTCGCGGCCAGGCGGATTGCGCCCATGGGATGCCGATGGCCTGCTCGCCCCCTACGATTCGTGGGCGAATCGCGTCGCCGTCGAGCACTTCGTTCGCGATATCCCGACTAAACCAACGCAGGCGACTTGGAAGGCCCTGCAGCGCATCGAAGGCGAAATTCACGGTTTGACCATGCCCAAACTGCTGATTTGGGGGATGCAGGACTGGTGCTTTCGCCCCGAGTGTCTCTCGCGATTCCGAGCGATCTGGCCCGAAGCCACCGCGATCGAAATCGCTTCCGCCGGACATTACGTAGCACTCGACGCACCGCATGAAATTATCGCGGCCTTAAGCGGCTTCGTTCGTTAAGAGGAGGCTGCGGATGTTATCTCGTATGTCGTTGGGCCGTTTAGCCGCGCTCGCTTGTCATCTCGAATGTGCGGCGCCGAAGGTCGGCAATGTTCATCGTGGTGCTGACTTCGAGGATGTAACGTTCTATGATTTTTTGATCAGTGGAGAAATTCTGGGTGAGGTTATCGATCAGCTAGCCTCCGTATCGATCGGCCGGGCGATTTACGAGGCTGTCGCACGGACGCGGGAGATGGTTGGTACAAATACGAATCTCGGCATCGTTCTCCTGGTGTTTCCGTTGGCCAAGGCGACCACGCGTTGCGGAACCGCTTGGCGGCTCGATCGACAAGCGGTCAGGGAAGTACTGACCGGTTTGACCTCCGAAGATGCGGAGTGGGTTTATCGAGCGATACGGCTGGCCAAGCCCGGTGGACTGGGCACGGTCGAACGCCACGATGTGTCGGCAGGCTCCCCTCCTGCCAGTCTGCTGGATGCCATGCGGATGGCAGCAAGTCACGATGATATCGCGGGCCAATACGTGACCGATTTCCAGCTGGTATTCGACATTGCCGAATCCCTTACGCGGCGCGTAGCCGCGGGGATGAACCTGATCGAGGCGATTGTCGTAGAGCATGTGTTTCGGTTGTCGCAGTTGGGCGATTCGTTGATCGCTCGAAAATGCGGCAAGGAGGCGGCGGACCACGCTCGCTTTCTGGCCGGCCGGGCATGCGAGTCGTTCACTTCGGGGGGCCGTGAAGACTTTGAAGGTGCGCTAAGCGAGCTCGATTTTTGGCTCCGCGCTGACGGTCATCGGCGCAATCCGGGAACAACGGCAGACTTATTGGCGGCGAGTTTGTTCGTGGGGTTAGTCAAGGGCACGCTGCGTTGGGAAATTAGAGACAGAGAGTTGCGATGGAAAACCTCCAAAACCTTTATTGTGTCGATGTCGAGAAAGAGCAACTGATTTTCAGTGCGGCTCACTTCATCACCTTTGGCGACAACATCTGCGAAAGCTTGCACGGTCATAACTATCGCATCCGCTGCCGGGTGGAGGGGGAGTTGAATCAGCACGGGTATGTGATCGACTTCATCGCGCTTCGCGATGCGTTGCAAGCCGTGACCCGGCGTTTGGATCATCGCGTATTGCTGCCGACGCAGCATCCGACGATCAAGGTGACCCAGGTTGCGTCGCCCCCAGAGGTGCTGGTGACCTTCGAGGATCGGCGGTGGATTTTTCCTGCCCAGGACTGCGTCTTACTGCCGATCCGAAATACGACTGCCGAACTGTTGGCCAGTTATGTGTTCGATGAATTGGCCGAGGTTTGGCAAGCCTGCGGCGATGCGTTGCGGCGCGTGGAAGTCGGTGTCGACGAAAACGAAGGGCAGTGGGGGAGTTACGTCTGGATTTCCACGATGTCCCGATCGTGCAATTCATGATCCCCCTTGACCATCGTTCCGGGGTGGACGGTCGCGCCCCAGATGCGAGCCGATTTGAAGTTTTTCGCGATATCTTTATGGATCATCTCTGCCAGATCGAGTACCGTGCTCCCACGTTTCAGCGAGAACGGCTTGTCCAATTCCGGTTCCTTTTTCGTGGGCAATTTCGTGTAGACGCGGATCGCATTCATGGCTTGGTATATCGCATTGCGTAATTCCTCGAGCCCCTCGCCGGTTTCCGCCGAGATCAAGTAGCGTTCAAAGGGGAATTTGAATTCGGCATCGAAAAATTCCAGGCGATCGCGAGCTTCCGGATTATCGTTTTTGTTACCGACGAGAATCGTTTGCGTGTAGGTCACGCCGATGTCATTCTCGTCGATGTACGATTGCCGCGCGAGCCGCGTCTTCGACCTCTCGAACAAATCGAAAATGTCTTGTAACTCCTGACCGCCGTCGTCGTTGCTCAAGTCGAGCAACAGCGCGACGAGGTCGGCACCGCGCACCAGATTTTGCAGACTGGGATCGAAAATATCGCGCGTAATCGGCGGTGTATCGATCAATTGAACCGCGACGTCTTCCCAGGGCATCATCGCCGGTTGCGGGGCTCGGGTCGTGAACGGGTAGTCGCCGATTTCAGGCGTGGCCCGGGTCAAGCGGGACAACAATTTGCTCTTTCCGGTATTGGGTGCGCCCAAGAGGATGCAGCGGCCGGCACCCTGGCGTGGAATTTTGGTTGAGGAACGCGCGGGACTGCTTTTCGCCTTGGCGATTTCTTCCTTGAGACGGCTGATCTTTTGTTTCAAGTCGGCTTGCAGTTTGTCGGTCCCCTTGTGTTTGGGGATTTCCTTGAGCATTTCCTGTAGGCACGCGTATTCTTCTTCTGGGGTGGTGGCCTCGCGATAGCGTTGTTCTGCCTTGTGGTACTGCTGAGTCAGGTTGGCTGGCATTGCTCAGATTCATTTGAAAATTTTAGTGACCGCGTTCCTATCGATGAGTTCGACGAATTCAAATAGCCAGAACTCGCACGCATTATTCTAATGGTTCCACGCCGGTAACAATTAGGGTTGGCCGGTTCTCGATGTTTGTTTCGCAGGTCAATCGTGCAGCGATGCTACAAACGATCTCGCCACCCCAAATGAGGATTGTTAACCGGCGTATCAGCGGATTTCGTCAGCGGCAGCCAGGATGATCGATGTTGTGGCGACCAAATAAAAAAAGCCCGGATGAGTTCACCCGGGCTTGCGAATTTCGTTGGCGGAGACGTCAGTTGGTTACCAGCTTTGTGATCTCCAACCGGCTCGCGCGTTAGCGTCGGTAACGCCGCAGGATTTGGCTCGACTGAACGTGCCCAAGCTGTCCGATTCATCGGAACGCGACAGCGGTTTCGTCGACGATTCGGTGAGCGGTGCGATATGGCTCGCCAAGCGAACAGGGGAATAGTCCCAGGTGTTCAATATCGGATTCTCGGCCGAACGGGGAGGCGGACTGCTGAAGTTGCTGCCGTTGCTGGCACCGTCGATGACCCGCCGCTGATAGCTCTGCGGATTGATTTCAGGGGACAAGTCCGCCGGTACAACTGTCGCCGGTGTTGGCGATGGTGCAGGATTGACTGTATAGGTTTGACTGGTACCGATCGTGCCGCTGGGGACGACATAGCTGGTCGAAGGGCTTGTCATTACCGTCGGTGCGACATTGCACGTTGTACAACTGGGCATAGTTGTCGCCGTGGGAATGCTCGGCGGCAGTGCTGCAGGGACTTCGCAGGTTGGGCAGGCGTTGCAGGTGTTGCAGTCTTGGGTGATGTACGTCACCGGAACCTTGTAGGTTTCCTGGCGATAGACCGGCCGGTAGGTCGTGTAGGGTACTTGCTTCATTTGCCAAGTGTAGCTGGTGCACGGCTTCATGCAAGTGACCGTGCAGCCAGTGCAGGGATCCGAACTCGTGACGGGCCGGTACTGCGTCACGGGAACTTTCTCCCAAGTCGTTCGATAGGCAGTTTCGGGCACATAGTTGACGACGGTGCGCGAGCAAGTCTGTTGGCAGGTGACTTGGCACTGTCCCGGTTGCAAGCAGGCGACTTGATTGGGATTGCCCAACGTGCTCGCACCGCGATTACAGCAGGATCGGTTGCGCAGCCCGCGAAGCCAATCTAACAGCGGACCAGCTTCGGCCGACGGCAACGTCCAAGCCGCTTGGCCGACGGTCAGCAAACTGACGATCAATGCGGTTTTCAAAAATTTCATCGATCAAACTCCAAGTTTCTCGGGGAGGGGTTCGCCTGTGTGAATCATCCTTGGTGGCAGCAATGGTGGCCGTGCTGGCCTTGACCGAGCGCGCGCCGCCGGAATCTCCACCGTGGGAACGGGTTGGTGAAAGTTAAGTCGAAAATTGAAACAAAAAAGGTCAAAAACGTCAGGTTGCAAAAAATTCCGGCAACGAAGTTCGGGTCGTAACGGCTAGCGAATCTGGGCGATTCGCGGCTGGAACCTTCACGCTGCAGGCCGCTGACGCCCCCCAATGTTACGCAAGAAAACTGGCTTGGTTCGATGACAAAGGAAGACGCTGTCACCGCTAGCAAGGCGCGAGGCCTGGGAGGTTTTCGAAAGATTTTCCAATTGGTGGAAATTTGACGAAAGATTCGAGTCTGAGGATTCCGATGATTTTGAGGACAATGGACCGTCCCCAGTTTTCGACGCTTCATTTACCACCTGGGATTTACACGAAAGTAAGCAGCCATGCGTTTTTCAATCCTCATGATGGGCATCTTGGCAGCGTTAGCCCAAGTCGCCTTGCCGATGGTTGGGCAAGCACAACAAAGATCGTCGATGCCGTCACAAGGCGGAATGGTGCGCTCCGCTCCAGGTCATCAGATGCGTGCCCAAGGTATAGACATGGGGCAAGTCACACAGGCACGCGTCGATCGCGTGAGAAGCCAGCCCGTGGGGACTCGCAGTGCGGCCCCAAGCCCGTATGTGCCGTCGCACGTCCGCGCTCAAGAGAAGTCCATCGCCGCGCCAGCCACCCGAGCACCGGCAAGCCCCGATCCGATTCCCCAAGGAGCATACTCCGGCAGAGACGCCGCGCCAACGCCGCGGGTCGTAGGAGGTCCTTCCTCGGCCAGCTGCGCCACTTGCTCGAATGGTTACGCAGCGGGTGGTTATTTCTATGGCGGTTCCGTGGTGGGCGACTGCGATTCGTGCGGTTCGTTCGGCGGCGAGTATGATTACGGCCTTGGCTGCGGCTTCGATGGCTGCTGCGATCGCGGCGGTTGCCCGGAGGGATGGGCCGATTGCTGGCTAGGTCGGCTGGGATTGCTCCTCTACAAAGGCGAATACTTCATCGGGGCTCATGGTTTCAAGGCGCCAGCGTTTCAGGTTGGTAATAACTTGTTCCAAGACAGTAGCTTCGGCTTCCATTACGGAGCGAATTTCGGCATCCCGCTCTGCCGGATCACGTGCGGCCTTCTCTCAGGTCAGTTCGGCGTTCGCTCGGTCCACTCGGATTTCTCGGGCATGCCGTTTTCCGCGGACGATCGTTATCAATTGTTCGTCACGACGGGCCTTTACCGACGCGTTGACCACGGATTGCAGATGGGGGTTGTCGCGGACTTTTTGGAGGAAACTTGGTTCGTAAATAGCTCCACGGTCCAAATCCGCGGAGAACTTTCCTGGGTTTTCTACGGTGGAAATCAATTCGGCTTCCGCTTCAACAACAACGTTCAAGACGACGTGGGCTCAGGCGTGATCAACGGCGTCCAAGTCGATAACTTGATCACCAGCAGCATCGAGACCTATCGCTTCTTCTATCGCCAAATCGGCACCGATAGTGTCGGTTTCTCCGACTGGTACTTGGGCTGGTCGGGGGACCAACACTTCGTCGGCGGAATCGATTTCGACGTACCCATCACGGAAAGAACAGCGTTGCAGTCATCCTTCGCCTACTTTTTGCCCAAGGAGGACGCACCGCGATTCCCCAACGGCGGCAATGCGAACGAGGCCTGGAATATCTCGGTCGGCTTCGTGTTCCGTCCTCAAGGCCGATGCTACTACCAGAACTACGATCGGCCCTTGTTCGGTGTTGCCGACAACGGCATCATGGCCCTTCGTCGCAGCTTCTAGTCGATTGGCGACAGCTCGCAGTGACGTCTCGGTGCCGCGAGTTTAGCAGACAAATCGGGAGTCGGTCGCAACGCGTGAGGTTGCGAGCGACTCCTTCGTTTTTTTGGAAAGAATGACGGCTCAACGCGCATGTTCCAAACGATCACGCACGTACTTTGCAACATTGTCACGGACCATGGGATCGCGCCAACACGCGGCCACTTGATCGCCGAACTCGCCGTGGCTATCGCGGATACGTTGCAATAGCGGCTGGCGAATTTGGGCCTTGGTCAACTCGAACACCTGCCGCGGAATTCGCTGATAGTTTCGGGCGGCAGATGTCGCCGCGGCGAGAATATCGGAATCCGCCAGCGCGTCCGCCAATCCGGTCGCTACCGCACTTTCGTTCGCGAACCAAGCACCGCTGGTGACCACCTTTTGGAAATCCCGCGGCGCTACAGCAAAACGAAAAGTCTCTAACCCCTCGGCCGGCAGTGCCAGGCCGACCCGCAATTCAGGCATACCAATCCGTGCGTCTCGCGTAAGGAGACGATAGTCGCCGGTCGAGGCCAGCACGCAACCCCCGGCCAACGCATGGCCCGTGATCGCCGAGATCAAGGGTTTTTTGAAGGCAACGGCTCGCCAAAAAAGTTGACGCAGGGCGGGCAGAAATCGTTCGACATAATCTAGTGGTTCGGCGATCAAACGCTTGAGGTCGACGCCCGCGGAAAAGGCCCTCGCATTGCCTCGCAAGACCACCACATCGACACTCGTATTTTCCTCCAGTTCTGCGAGTAGGCGTTCCAGTTCCTCGCAGAATTCCAGATCGATCGCATTGACTTTGCCATGATCCATCGTCACCAACTGGATCCCTGGCTCAAGCGTGGCGGTCGTCACAGTCATCGTTATCACTCGCGCTCTCTCCGACGTCGATCAATGCCCGCCCGAGGTCGCTAGTTCATTGGGGCGATAACCGCCGCGGCTAGCGAAGTAAGCGATGAGCATCAGATAGCATACCAGCATGATGGCAGGGAAGATGGTCACCTTTGCCAGCGCCCCTTGTTTCGCCGCCTCTATCACCTGCGCCACCTGCTGTTGTTGGTCCTCGGGCAGCCGTTTGATCAAATCCTCATTCACGGCATCGTACGTTCCCAGAAAGTACGAGTCGGTCTTTGAGATCGCCTCGTATTTGACGGGCAGGTTCGTAGCGGCCATCATTGCCGCTTTGGCCGAGTCCTCTTGCATTTTCCCGATCAGCGGACCGCCGATGATTCCCACCGTCAGCATACCTATTCCCGCGATGGCGTTGAGCGTCAGAGCCCCCCCTTTTGGGAATTGTTCGGAAACCACCCCAAGCGTGGTTGGCCAGAAATACGTCTTTCCGATTCCGTACAGTGTCGCCGCAGCGAAGATGAACAGGAAGCTTTGCGCCATTGAAAGCAAATACAAACCGACGATGGCCAAACCCGCACAAGTTGCCAACAGCCCCAACGGCGTCAACCGCTGCACAACAGGGCCAACGAAAAATCGCAACACCATCATGATCGCGGATGTGTAAATCAAGACCCACAGCGGATTGTAATTCATCGCCTTCATCGGCTTTTCCATGATTCCCGTAATCGCGGCGTCCGTCCCCAATTCCGTGGTGGCCAGCGGCATCATGATCAAGCACAAAAAAATCATCATTGGCCGACCGAGCGATCCGCAGTAAATGCCATAAGCGATGGCCAACAACGCGACTGCTCCATACACGACATAATTGGCGACATCCGGGCTACCAACCAGCGTCGCCAACTTGAAGACATCGGCCAATTGCTTGATGATCAAAAACAATGCGATGGCCGCGCCGATGAAACCGAATTCCCCCAGCATCTCTTTGTAGGTCGCCCCGCCAGCCACACGTTCACTCACAGGAAATTTTGTGAATGCCAACATCAGCAAATAGATGACGGCCGGAATCGCGATGATATAAATCAAGATTCGCCAGTCCTGAGCGGCTTGATCGCCGAGCCCAATCGTGATCAGACCTCCAAGCACCAAGCCGCCGGGCCAACCCGCATGCAAGATGTTCAGCCATTTTGTCTTGGCATGTTTGTACATTGTCGCGACTACCGGATTGATGAAAGCCTCGACCGTCCCGTTGCCGAGCCCAAGGACGATCGAACCGAATGTCAAGTAACGCAACGCCGTCGCACGCGCTGCCGCCAGGCCTTCCTCGCCCAACCCGGACTGCTTGACCAGCGAATAAGCGTACAAGGCGAATTCCGCGTACATCGCGTAACACACAAAACTAAAAAACATCGCCACGCGATAGCCAATCCGATCGATCACGAGGCTGAACAAAATGATGCTGATCGCAAACGGCCAAATGCCGTGCCCGAACAATGTTTGAGCTTGCACCTTGTCCAAATTGAAATCTGCCGGCCACATTGAGGGAGTGTTGATCATGAACGCGCGGCTGATGAACGCGAAGGCGGTCGTGACCAAGGCGATAAAGCAACCCCAAAAAAGTACGGGATTCGCATCGTTTTCTTGGACTTGGCTCATTTTTCTGGATTCTCCCGTCGGATGCCTGATTGAGAAGACTACGCCTCACTGGTTAGGCTCTAGGCGCATCGCGGGTTAACGCTAGCAACGGCCGTTTGCTGCGTCAAGTCGGCAAGTCGCCGTTCCCAGACGAGCCTCAACGCGGCACAACCATTCGAATTTCCCAAACGATTCGACCAACAATCCACTGCGTAGCTATGTCACGACGCCCATCTGAATTTCCTATCCTTGGTGCCCACATGTCCATCGCCGGTGGGTACCACCGTTCGGTCGAAGCCGCTGCCGCAGCCGGCTGCGATTGCGTGCAACTGTTCACGAAAAACAACAACCAGTGGCGAGCCAAACCCATTAGCGACGACGAAGCAAGGAAGTTTCGTGAAGCGCTCGCAACCAAGAATATCTCCTTCCCGCTATCGCATGCCTCCTACTTGATCAACTTGGCAGCTCCCGACGAAGTCCTGCGCAAGAAAAGTATCGAGGCGATGGTCATCGAACTCGAGCGAGCAGCCCAACTCGGCATTCCGCATGTCGTCGTACACCCCGGAGCCTACACGACCTCCACGGCCGAGCAAGGCATTGCTCAAATCATGGATTCCCTGAACCAAATCCTCGCGCGGACTCATGATCTCCCGACGACGATCCTGCTTGAGAATACGGCGGGCCAAGGCACGACGCTGGGGCGAACGCTTGAGGAACTGGCGGCAATCCTGGTGGGGCTCGACACTCGGGCTCACCGTTTGGGTGTCTGTATCGACACCTGCCATGCATTCGCTGCCGGCTATGACTTGCACTCCGAGATAGGCTTCAAAAAATTCGTGCAAGACCTCGACCGCATCATCGGCTTGTCGCGAGTGAAGGCGATCCACCTTAACGATTCCAAAAAACCGCTCGGTTCGCGAGTTGATCGTCATGAACATATCGGCGACGGTGAACTAGGCATTGACGCCTTTCGACGCCTGCTCAAGCATCCCCGCCTGCGAAAAATCCCCATGTACCTCGAAACCGAAAAAGGGTTCGATTCCCACGGCGTCGACTGGGACGTCGTCAACCTTACCCGGCTCCGCCACTGCCTCGGGGAATGAATGATCGTGCGCCGCGGCTCCGATCAGGGCTTGGCCGCCGAGCCATCCTCGGCGTCGGGCGGGCAGGCACACTGGAAGGTGCTCCATTGACAAGGGCGATTGGTGGCTGGCAAATCACCCGCGGAATCGCAATGCAAATGCAAGTAGGCCCGCGCCAAAAATTGAGCTGCCACCGGAGCCGTCAAAAACAAAAACAAGGTGATGAGCAACTCGTTAATCGCCAATTTTCCCTTCCAATGGTAAAAGGAAATGATTGACGCCACCAGCAAGGCGCCGACCCCAAGCGTCGTGGCCTTCGTCGGCGAATGTAGACGCGTCATCACGTCGGGCAATTTGACGAGACCGATCGAGCCGACCAAGGCGAAGACAGTCCCGATCACGATCAACGCTGCCACAACGAATTCCACCCAAGGCGTCATGCTCGACTCCTCCTATTCGATAATGTCGCCGCGAATCAAAAAGCGGCAGTAAGCTACCGTTGACGTGAACCCAAACATCGCGAAGAGCAGCGCAGATTCGAAATAGGCGGTCGTTTTCTGGCTAATCCCATACAGAATGATCAGGGCGATCGTGTTGATCACCATCGTGTCGGCTGCGAGAATGCGATCGACCGCCGTGGGGCCACGGACCAGTCGAATCATGTTCAACAACAGGGCGAGACTCAAGCCGGCGAAACCAATCGGAATGACAATCGCAATCATCGAAAAATCCTCAACAGGCGTGCTTCGTAGCGAGTTTTGATCCGGCGAATGATCTCCTCGATATCTCGCGCATCCAAACAATGGACCAGCATACTGCGACCGTCGGCCGACAGATCGCAACTGACCGTGCCGGGCGTCAAGGTCACGGTCCCAGCCAGTACGGCAATTCCCTCGCGAGACCGCAAATCGAGAGGAACAGTGATCCATTGGGGCCGCAAGTCGCGCGGCGATTCGAACAAGATCAACCAGGCGACTTCGATGTTCGCCACCAAAACATCCCACAAGACCACCAGGGCGTAAATCAACACATTTCCGTAAGAGGCAATCTTGGGAGTCGTATCCCAGATGCTCTGGGTCAACAAGGGAATCGCCAAGCCGAGGCATGTACCCAACAGCCAGCCGCCTGGGCTGAAATTGTTCGCCATGGCGACCCACAACAAGATCATCACGCCCGTCAACGATGGATGAGGTATCCACCGTTGGCGAAACGGTAATTTCGGCGACGCGATTTCGCTCGGCTTAGTCATGGGGCAGGACCCTCCCGCTCAATAACTGCTCCGTGGTGATTCGCAAATTTTCGGTGATCACACCCGCAAATATGGCCATCATCGCCAACACAGCCACAAGAATTCCGATGGCGATGAAGGTCATCACCGTGTGGATTCGTCCGCCTTCCGGTGGGCCCGAATCGACGTCCAGCAACGGCGTCTTCCAAAACAAAACGCTGCCGGCACGGGCGAAGCCGACCAGCCCAAGCAGCGAAGTTCCCAAGATGGTTGACCAGGACGCGGCGTGCCACGGCGAGTCCTTGAACGAATCGAGCACGAGTAGTTTTCCCACGAAGCCCGACAACGGGGGCATCCCGACCACCGCGATCGCCGCCACTAAAAACCCGGCTCCCAGCAAGCCATGCCGAACGAACGGCCGAGAACTCGACAAAGCATCGCCGACGTCGTGGCGGCGGCGAATCACTCCCTCCACGACGAAAAACAAACATGCCCCCGCGATTGTCGAATGGACCAAATAGAACAGCCCCGCACCGATCCGCTCGGGCTCGAAACCGGCGACACACATCGCCAACACGCCCCCCGAAGACAACATTGCGAAACTCGCCATTGCCCCCAAGCCTCGCGCCGCCACGACACCCAGAGCACCGAGCACGACCGTTACGATACCAGCGGGGAATACCCACGACAGTGCCCAAGGAGAAAAACAAGCTTCATTACCCGCCAGAACACTGGCGTAGAACCGCAATAGCGAATAAATCCCGACCTTGGTCGTCACGCCAAACAAGGCCACAATGACCGGGGCCGACCTCGAATAGGTCGCAGGCAACCAAAAGTGAAACGGGAAGACGGCTGACTTCAGCGCAAACACCGTAACGACAACGGCGATGCCACAGCTCAACAATCCCCGCTGGGCCTCAGACACAGCGGGCAGCCGCTGTCCCAACTCACGTAGATTCAATTCGCCGGTAACGGCATAGAGCAAGCCAATCCCGATGAGGAAGAGTGTCGAGCCGAGCAGGTTGATGGCCACGAATTGGAAACTTGCCGCCAGCCTTCCACGCCCGCCGCCATGCGACGCCAGACCGTAAGCGGCGATTAGCATGACTTCGAAAAAGACGAACAAGTTGAACAGATCGCCAGCGATAAATGCACCGTTGAGCCCCAGCATCTGCAAAAGCAGCAGCGGATGAAAATGACGCCCTTGTTCATCCTGGTTGTCGATCGAAACCAACGCCACCAAAAGGCCGATGACGGCCGCCATCAACAACATCGTCGCGGCAAGGCGGTCCAGCACGAGGACAATGCCATACGGCTCCGGCCAATTTCCCAACTCGTAGCGGACGATTTCGCCGCCGAACGCTTGCACCGCCAACACGATCGCTACCAACAACTGCAACACCATCCCGCCGACCGAAAATACACGGGACAAGACTTCGTCATAGCGCCCCGTCAAAATCAGCAGTGGGGCCACGACGGCAGGAATCAACAAGGGGAACATGATCCAGTGATTCATGATTCGGCCGAATCCTTTTCTGTCGTCCCCGCCAAATCGACGCGATCGGTAGCGGCCTCCAAGAACGCGCGTAGGGCCAGGGTCACGATCACCGCTGTTGTACCAAACGAAATGACAATCGCCGTCAAGACGAGGGCTTGCGGCACGGGATCGGTGTAGCCGTTCCCGCCAACTTGAATGACCGGCGGCCGATTCACCGCCAATCGCCCCATCGAAAACAAAAACAAATTCACAGCATAGGTCAGCATCATCGTTCCCAGAATGACGGGAAACGATCGCTTCCGCAGCAGCAGGTAAACTCCGGTTGCGGTCATCAGGCCTACGGCCAAGGCGACGAGCAATTCCATACGTTACTCTCCACGGTCCAACAATTTCGCAGCCTCCGCCGCCTTTTGCGCTGCCCGTTCGGCGCGGCGTCCCAATCGTGACAAATTCGCGAGCGCCAGCATGACGGCACCCACTACGGTCATCAAGACTCCAAGGTCGAATACTAAAGCACTCGAAATATCGAGCGAACCGAGATACGGCAAATCAAAATGCTCGTGGGCGTTCGTCAGGAAGGGGTAGCCCAGGATCATCGAGGCCACCCCGGTACCGGCGGCTAATAGAATGCCCCAGCCGATCCAAGAATGGTAATCGATCGAAATTCGTTCAGCCGCCCACTGATACCCGCTGACCATGTACTGCACGATCAGCGCGATGGTCACCACGAGGCCGGCCACAAAGCCTCCGCCAGGTTGATTGTGCCCGCGCAGAAACATGTAGACTCCGACCAGCAAGGCCAACGGAAGCAACGCCCGCGTGAACGAAATAAACATCGCCGGATGTTTTTCCGGAGAGCGCGGAATGTCGTGTTCCCAGTGGTCGAGCTTATCGGCCGCCGCCCCGTGCATCGCTCCGTCCAATAGAGCGTAAATGATCAGTGCCGAAATCGCCAGCACCATGATTTCATTAAACGTATCGAAGCCGCGGAAGTCGACCAAGATGACATTCACGACATTCGACCCACCCCCGGCAGGTTTTGACTGTTCAATCAAATAATTCGCGAGATCCGTCGGGCCATCGCTTGAGAGCACCACCCAAGTCAGCGCGAACATCGCGGCCCCACATAGTCCCGCCAATGCGGCATCACGCCATCGCTGAATCGGGCTCGCCTCAGCCACTGTTTCCTTCGGCAGGAAGTAGAGCGCCAGCAGAATCAAAATCAGGGTCACGACCTCGACCGAAATCTGCGTCAGCGCGAGGTCAGGAGCCGAAAAATAAATGAAGCCGATCGAGGTGATCAACCCCACGACATTCGCCATTAAAACACTCAGCAAGCGGCGGCGATGTAAAAGGATCGTCATCAGGCAGGCCGCGGCCAAACAGGTGATCAGCAACAGCGCCAAAACATTGATCGGCAATAACTGGCGGTCTCCCGAGCGTAGGCCGGACGGCCAAACGCTGAGGCCTCCTAGCGCCAAGACGCCAACGAGGAACCAAGTCAAATAATTGGCCAGCGAACCGCCGTGGAACCGCTCCGTCACATGGCGGCTCACACTCACGAGCTGCCATTCACAGGCCCGAAACACACGCTGGCCTTCGATCGCCAACCGCCGCTTGAGCAGCGACCGCCACCCGTCAAACGTGCCGGCCAAAATGCCCCCCCCTAAAATCGCGACCCCAGACAAGATCAAAGGCAAATTGACGCCGTGCCATAGCTTTAGATGAATCGTGGGCGCGTCACCGTTACCCATCGCGCCGCGCACGGCGGTCTGCAGGATCGGCTCGGCCAGCGGTTGGGCGAAAACGCCGAAGGCCAAGGCGGACACGACCAACAAGGCCGCGGGTCCGACCAGGCCCCAGCTGGGACCATGAGCCGTTTCCAGATCCGCACCCGGTTCCCCCAAAAACGCCCCGGCGAAAAAGCGAGCCGAATAGGCCACCGCAAATGTTCCTGCGATCGCCGCGATCGCCGTCAATAGGTGCGGTTGGCCCCACCAGGATACCTGCGAGACGGCTTCCAGCATCATCTCTTTTGAGAGGAAACCGCCCAGCGGTGGTAGGCCCGCGTTGGCCGCCAAACCGAGCAGCGCGATGGCGCCGGTGATCGGCAAGATGCGCCAGAGCCCCCCCAGATTCCTTAAATCGCGGCTGCCCGTTTCGTGATCGATGATGCCAACCGTCAAAAACAAAGCGCCTTTGAACGCCGCATGATTCAGCAAATGGAGCAACGTGGCAATCAATCCCGCTTCCGTCCCTAACCCCAGCAGCATGGTCATCAATCCCAAATGGCTGATGGTGGAATATGCCAACAGTGCCTTGAGGTCGTCCTTGAACAGCGCCACGACCGATCCCAATAGAAACG
Organism: uncultured Pirellulaceae bacterium; assembly: GCA_937941455.1. Taxonomy (GTDB): domain Bacteria; phylum Planctomycetota; class Planctomycetia; order Pirellulales; family Pirellulaceae; genus BJ22. The sequence goes on from CALDHM010000035.1 coordinate 32,104, forward strand.
TCACCGCTCCCATACTGGCGATCGTGTAAAACCACCATTCGGTACCTGACAGAACAGGCCACAAGCGGGCCAACAAAAACACGCCCGCCTTGACCATCGTGGCCGAATGCAAGTAGGCGGAAACCGGCGTCGGGGCCGCCATCGCTTGCGGCAACCAAAAATGGAATGGGAACTGAGCGCTTTTGGTAAAACAGCCGACCGCGATCAGCAGCAGGGCCAGAGGGTAGCGGGACGATTGTTGAATCGCCTCGCGCCGCGCGGTCAACTCGCTGATGGTCATCGTACCAGCGATGTCCCCCAGCAGCAGCATGCCGGCGATCAGGGCGAGTCCCCCCCCTCCCGTAACGATCAGGGCCATCCGCGCCCCTTGCCTACCTTCGGTCAGGTGCCGCCAAAAGCCGATGAGCAAAAACGAGGCCAGGCTGGTCCCTTCCCAGAACACCAGGAGTGACAACAGGTTGTCAGCCAGGGCGATCCCCACCATCGAACCCTGAAACAGCAGCAAGTACGTAAAAAATGCCCCGAGCGATTCATCCTTGCCCAAGTAGTGGTAGGCATAAATCACGATCAGCAGACCAATCCCGAGTATCAACCCGGCCATGAGCAGGCCGAGTCCATCGAGCCGCAACGCCAAGTCCATGCCGACCTGCGGGACCCACTGGTGCGAAACCGCAAACGCCTGTCCGGCAGAGATCACCGGGGCGTGGCTGAGCAGCAACACCAAGGCCATCAGCGTACTCAAACCGGTCGCGATCGCGCAAGCTCGCCGGCCGGCGCGGGCGAGTAGCATCGGGAGCAACGCACCGAAAAATGGAATCGCAATGATCAGCATTAATCGCATGCCGAAAATGTACTCCAACCGGGCGCGGTTTGCGACTGGTCCTGGGCCAAGTTCGGCCCCCGTCGATGCGAACTCGACTAATGCCTAAACAGAAATTGCAGCGCCTCGCCGAAGCGTTCGGCCCAAGCGGCTTCGTGATGCCGTCCTCCCTCGATGGTCCGGACCCAAGCGGACGAACCATTCCTTTCAAGTACCGCCTGCAAGCGAACGATTCGCTCCACGTTAGCCCGGCGGACCGATTCATCGCGACCTTCAGCGGTCCCCATGTCGGCGTAGCAACGGACCGAGCGTAGCAACTCCGGTTCTTGATCCAGTCGCTTCAGCAGATGTTCGTCATCCCAAAACAACGACGGCGACAGCGCCAAGCATCCGGAAAACACGTCCGGCCGCTCGCATACGGCATAGAGCGAAAACAGGCCTCCCAGCGACGATCCTCCGACCGCCGTTGCCTCGCGCTCCGTACGCGTGCGGTACCGCGAGTCGATGAATGGCTTGATTTCGTCGACTAGGCAACGCAGGTAATCGGCCGCCCGCCCACCGGCCTGAAATCGCGCATCGATCGTCGGCGTGTATTCTGCGTTCCGCTGTGGCGTGTTCCAAACGCCGACGATGATCAACGGTGGCACTTTTTCGGTTTCGATCAATTGCGTCACCGTTTCGTCGATGCGCCATTCTTCGTCGAATGCGGCTGTGGAGCGGTCAAACAGGTTTTGTCCGTCCTGCAAGTAAAGCACCGGATAGGATTGATCGCTCTCCGAGTACTTAGGCGGCAGCCACACGGCGATCCGCCGAGAAGAATCGACGAATTTCGAGGGGAATTCATCGTGAAACTCAAGGGTTCCCAGCACGGTTCGACTTGGACTGACAAGGTCAATCCAGGCGGCGATCGAAAACTCCGCCGTTTGCGGACTCGCCGAACCGATTTCCAGGCGACGATTGGCGATGTCACGGCCTTGCGCATCGGATTCCACGGTTTGCCAGGAACCGCGAGTGAACTTGAACTCCAGTTTTGTGCCAGCGGGCAAACGGAGCGTCGTTGCATAGCGCCCCCGGTCGTCTCGCGTCAATTTCACCCCGTCCGGTCGCCAGCGTCCTATCTCGAGTTGGTCGCCGGCGAGGAACAACTCGTCGCCTGCGGGGAACGACTCCGGCACTTGAACAGCGATTATCACTTCGATCGTCTCGGTCTGCCGCGCCTGCGTCGTCGCGGCCTGCCACGCCACGAACAGAAACACCGCGAGCGTCAACCGGCGGCACCATTCTCGCCATACCCTCGGACAGGACATCACAAGATTGCTCCTTAATTCAAACGCGCAACGGATCAGCCGGACGAATTCGCGAGGCGAAACGCCGCTCGATCGGCGCGACGTATTCGGCGTTGAACTCGACGACTTGCTCTGCCGCCCGCCCGACGAACAGACGCGGGTCGGTCTCGCGGGCGAAGTCGACCCGCGCGAAGTGCGGGTCGGCTCGCAAGCGGTCCAGCAAATCATTGGGGCGCCCATGGACCTTGACTTGCTCCGCGGCGGCCTGACTGTGCTGGCGGATGACTTCGTGCAGATGCTGGCGATCACCCCCCGCCTCGACCGCGGCCATCAGCAAATTTTCGGTCGCCATGAAGGGCAACTCCTCGGCCAAGTTCTTGGTGACGACATTGGGATAAACCACCAGACCCGACACGACGTTCTCGAGCAGAATCAGGATCGCGTCCGTCGCCAAACAAGCTTGCGGCAAGGTCAAGCGGCGATTGGCACTGTCATCGAGAGTTCGCTCCAGCCATTGCGTTGCGAAAGTATTCGCGGCCGACGACTGCAGGCTGATCACGAAGCGGGCCAAGCCACAGATCCGCTCGCTGCGCATCGGGTTTCGCTTGTAAGCCATCGCCGAGGAACCAATCTGATTTTTCTCGAAGGGCTCTTCGATCTCTTTGCGATGAGCCAGGATCCGCAGGTCGGTCGCCAACTTGTGGGCCGATTGGGCGATGCCCGACAAAACGTCGAGCAATTGCGCGTCGACCTTGCGCGAGTAAGTTTGCCCGGTGACCGGATAGGAACCGGGAAAACCGATTTCGCGAGCCACTGCTTCATCGAGCCGCTTGACCTTTTCATGGTCGCCACCGAACAACTTCAAAAAGCTGGCCTGCGTTCCGGTCGTGCCCTTGACGCCACGCGCTCGCAAGTCGCCGCGAAGCCGTTCAGCGGCTTGGAGGTCGACCAGCAGATCGTAATTCCATAGGCAGGCTCGTTTACCGATGGTTGTGGGCTGCGCCGGTTGTAGGTGGGTAAAGGCCAGGCAGGGAACCGCGCGCTGCGCGTCGGCGAACCGACCAAGGGCCAAGATCACCTGGGCCAAGCGTTGGATCAGCAAGTCCAGACTGTCCCGGATCAGAATCAGATCGGTGTTGTCGGTTACAAAACAACTCGTCGCCCCCAAATGGATGATCGGGCGAGCCTGCGGGCATTGTTCGCCAAAGGCGTGAACGTGAGCCATCACGTCGTGCCGCAATTCCTTTTCCAACTCAGCAGCACGACGAAAATCAATGCTATCAAGCTGTTGCGACATTTCATCGATTTGTTCTGCGGAGATATCGAGCCCGAGAGCTCGCTGACACCGCGCGAGGACAACCCACAGGCGACGCCAAGTCGTAAACTTTCGCCTTGGGCTCCACAATTGGCTCATCTCCGGCGAAGCATACCGAGCAATCAACGGGTTGTCGTAGGTGTCGAAATCCATGGAATCTGTTTGAGCTTTCTGTCGAATCTTGATACATTACGGGACAGTTGACGGTTCCGAGCGACGAAGCTCGCGCGGCGACTCGTCAACGGTCAGGGGACAACTCTCCATTCTGTTCGGGATGCCTGCAACTGAATAGGGTCGGAGCCGCCAGCAACGCCCGAAGCTACCCCCCGCAAAATCGAACAGATTCAGACTAGCCTACGCAAGCCGAGAAGTTTCACTGGGCAACACAGTTTACCAGGTTGCAAAAGTAGACAGCGAGTCGGCCCAAATCGGGGTTGAACTCGGTTTGTGAAAAAACAATGTTCGCGGAATTTTCGATAGAATAACGTACGACTCTAGGACTTATGGGCTCACCAAAGGACGTTCAGTGAAAAGATCTGTCATTTGTTTGATCGCAGTCTTTGCAGCGATTTGCGGAAATGTCGTCATTGCGTATGGGCAGAACAATCCATTTCGCAATGCCGGCTCGACGACAGAAAATCGCGCTGTTCAACCCGCGAACGCAGCGGCGGTCGGCCAAAACGCGACCAGCGCTCCCGAACCAAGCCCGCTGCAACCGGTTCCGACCGGCACGGGCCGCGGCAAACGGCCCAGTTCAGAAAGTTTGCTTCCTCCGTCAACGAAGGCCTGGATCAGCATCCCCAACGCAAACAGCGTCGCGGAAAAATTCGACAAGACAAACCTTGGCAAACTCGCAGCTCTCCCAGAACTGAGTGAGTTCAGCGCGGAATTGAAAAAGCGGTTCAACCAATTCATTGATGAGAGAAATTTCCGACTGGGTATCACTTGGAACGATGTGAAGGAGGTGCGGACGGGCGAAGTCGCGGTGGCCGGCGTCTTCGAAATGGTCGCTCCCGAGGCCGCTAACAAAAGTGCTCTTGGTACCCATGGCATTGTCTTGCTGGTCGATGTGGCCGGCAACGAACCAGCTGCCAATGAGTTGCTCAAAAAGGTTTCCGCGGAATTGCAATCCTTCGGGGCGACTAAGGAAAAAGGCGAAAATCTGTTGGGCTTCGAAATCAATCGCTGGAAAGTCCCACGGCGCAAGGACCCGAATCTCAAATTCGACACCTACCAAACCATCGCCGATGGTTGGCTTGTGGCTACCGACAATCCTTCAGTGCTGCGTGAAGTACTGCTGCGGATCAAAAACGATGCCAATGCAACCACGTATCGTTCGTTGATTGACAACGAATCGTTCGCCGCCATCCAGGAGCGTTGCCGAATGGCGGATTTCGTACCCGAAGTCCGCTGGTTCATTGAGCCGTTTGGGTATGTTGACCTCGCACAGGCGATCCGCGAACAAGAATCGATCTTGCGCAAACGCAAACACGATTACGCGGGAAAACTTCGGCAAAACGGCTTCGACGCTTTGCGGGGCATCGGCGGAATGCTCGCGATCAACGAGGGAGATTTTGATCTCGCCTATCGCGTGTTCGCTTACACCGCAGGGACGCAGAACGTCAGCGAGAGTCGTCGGCGGGCCCTCGAAATACTGGACTTGCGGAATACCAGCCAAGACCAACTTCAACCCAACCGCTTCGTTTCGTCAGAATACAGCCACATTGCCGTGACTTGGAATATGCTCAAGGCATATGACAATATCGGCCCCCTGGTTGATGCCTTCGGTGGCGAGGATTTTTTCACGTCTTTCGAGAAAAGCTTTATCGATGACATCGGCGTCAACCTCCGTAGTTTGATTGCACGTCTCGGTTCGAAAATCGGAGTCGTTTCAAGCGCGAGGTTTACCTCCCAGGATTCACTGGAGGACACCGAACGCATGGCGATCGTGGTTCCGCTGACCGGAGGTGCGGATGACCATCGCAAATTCCTGGCCGAGATCCAGAAGTTGCTGAAAATCGGCAAGCCGCAGACCACGGCCTCCGGGCTTGTTTATCTGGAGGATAGCCGAGATGCCGAAGATCCCGTCGAGGAACAAGACTTGCGCAACTTGAAGCTCGATCGCTTCAAGCAGTTCGAAGAGCCGACGAATGAGAAAAAAGAAGACGAACAAGAAGGGGTAGACTTCAAAGTTTTCAAGCGCCGCTTTTTTGCCATCGTCGACGGGCAGTTCGTTATCGCCAGCCATTTAGACATTCTTGAGGGTTTCACTGCTGAGAAAGTCAGCCAGCAATTGGTCGAGAACGCTGATTTCCTCTATACTCAAGCGGCCATCGACCAATACGTCGACCCAAAACGAGTGTCGCTGCGAGGATTCGGACGGTTGGATCGGCAGCTCAAGACGAATTACGATGCGTTTCGCAGCAACAAAATGGGACAAAGTCAAACGTCTCTGGCTCGGCTGCTGAACCGCTTGTTGAGCGTCGATTCGGAGGACCCTAACTACGTGCGACAACAACGAATCGATGGTCATAGCCTCCCCGAAAACTTCGACGGCTTGATTGCTCCCTACCTCGGTTTCAGTGGCATGGCGCTGGAATCGCAAGACGACGGCTGGCTGATGACCGGGGGAATCTTAAAAAAAAAGGGAATGAGTGAGGTCGTCCGCAAACAAGAAGAAAAGGAACGCCGCTGACCCAGGCAGCGTGACTACATCTCGACGCTGCGCTTGCCTCGGCAGACTCGGTCAGAAAGCCCCGCTACAGACTTGGCCCTGCAGGACTTGGTTTTGTCCCTAATCCATCAGCCGGAACGCGCAAGCTTGCGGTTTTTTCAAAACGATTGGCCAGAAGGCACTAGCGTCCGGTTTTCGTGAGACCCGCGGGCTTGCGCCCCGCGGCTGACGGAGTTTCGGAACGAAGCCGAGTTCGCCGAGGCTACTTCGTCGTCTCCCGTAAATCAAGGCCATTTAACATGTCCGCAGGTTGCTCGCCGCGCAACGCCTTGGGCACAAGTGCCGGGAAGGCTCGTCCGACAGGTGGCCCAAGTTTCAGCGGGTCGATACCGAGTCCCCACCAAATCACCAATTGGGCGACGGGAATCGCGAGCAAAGCACCGAAGACGATCTTGGCGATCTCCAGGGCATTGTTCGACTTGACAAAGGTACGACTGCTGCGGCTCGACCGCGAATAGCGACGGTACGACGAACCGCTCGACCGCGGCGATGAGATTTTGGGGTCGGCATTTTCCTGAATCGTCGGCATCGCATCTTCCGCCGCGACCGTGCCATTCTCGGCGTGTGCCGCTCGCTCAGAGTGGCTGCCGCGATGCGAACGCCGCTTGGCTCCCTGTTTGAGGATCGCGGGAACTTCGAACTTTGTTAGTGGTACCTCGGTGGCCTCCCCACGCGTTGCCTGGTCGGCTGAATGGGCGGGCACACGGTCCGGTCCACCGCCGTAGGCACCATCGTCGGGCAAGCCCACGATCTCCAGTTCTTGAACATCGTTTGGCAAAACACTTTCGAGCGAGTACTCACTTTTGCATTTTGGGCAGCGGACGATCGTCATGACGGAGATTCCAGAGGGTACGTAGAACAAGTTCGTACATTTCGGGCAAGTCGTCACGATTTGCGATGGGCGTGAGGGCTTCATGATGATCGACTACTAACGTGGTTGGCCCAAAGAGCGAGAGGGAGGGTTGCGGGACAGCGTCACGCCGCAAACGGCGTCGAAGCAGCGATCCTGCGATTTGTCAGGCTGAAATCGGAATAACCCCCACCCGATGCACCCTATTGTATCTTGGTTTCGTACTTTGAGCACAAAGGCATAGGACAATTTTGCAAAGATTCTGCCGATCGGCCGCCGAAATTGATGGTCCGTTAAACTGAGGAGGCTAGCGGAACTTGGCGTTGTCCCGCAACGCATAGCCGGACCGCCCGAGCCTTCGGATTTCGAAACACTTAGCCGAAACGCACTAGCGTCCGGTTTTCGTGAAAACTGCGGGCAAGCGCCCTGCGGCTGCTAGGGTTTGCCGCAAAGCCTGCCCAGCGCTATAGCCGACCCCTCGTAACTGTTACGTCAATCCGTCTCCGATTAAAATTGGACCCTACGGCTGGACAACGGTTTCAATTCAACGATCGGCTTCTCACATGTCAACACCCTCTGGCAACCCGTCTGCATCGAAAATCGCCAATGTCATGCAAGAAACCCGGGTCTTTCCGCCACCGTCACAGTTCACCCGGCAGGCCCTAATTTCGTCCGAGGCCCAATACCGAGAGCTTTACGAGCGGGCGAAACACGATCGCGATGGATTTTGGGGAGACTTGGCCCGCCAGCAATTGCATTGGTTTCGGCCATTTGAAGAGGTTTTCGTGGGTGAGGGCCATCAAGTTGCTTGGTTCGTCGGTGGTCAAACGAATCTGTCCTACAATTGCCTCGACGTGCACCTCGACCGTGCACTGGGGGATCGCACCGCAATCGTTTGGGAAGGTGAGCCAGGCGAGCAACGGCGGCTGACTTACACCGAGTTGCATCGCGAAGTTTGCAAATTCGCGAATGTGCTCAAACGCCTCGGCGTCCAAACCGGTGATGTGGTTTCGATCTACATGCCGATGACGCCGGAATTGGCCATCGCGATGCTGGCCTGCGCCCGCATCGGGGCGATCCACAGCGTAATCTTCGCAGGATTCAGCGCCGAAGCGGTCGCCGATCGCAACCAAGATGCACGGGCCAAAGTGCAACTGACGGCCGACGGTTTGTATCGCCGCGGCAAAGTCTTGCCGCTCAAGGACACCATCGACGAAGCGTTGACGAAATCGCCGACCGTCCAGCATTGCGTCGTGCTGCAGCGGGTCGGTAACGACGTGTCGATGCAAGTCGGCCGCGACCATTGGTGGCATGACTTGATGGCTGCGACGTCGGCCGATTGCCCCGCCACGCCGCTGGACAGCGAAACGACCAGTTTCATCCTTTACACGAGCGGATCGACGGGCAAACCGAAGGGAATTCGGCACACAACGGCCGGCTATAACCTGTGGGTCAAGCAGACCTTTGCCTGGGTCTTCGATTACAAGCCGACCGACTTATTTTGGTGTACGGCGGACTGTGGTTGGATCACCGGGCACAGCTACATTGTCTACGGGCCGCTCTCCAACGCGGCGACGATCCTGATGTATGAGGGCGCGCCGAATTTTCCGGCCGAGGATCGATTTTGGGACATTATCGAGCGGCATCGGGTGACGATTTTATACACCGCGCCGACGGCGATTCGCGCCTTTATCAAGTGGGGAGATCACCACGTCGACAAACACGATTTGTCCAGCCTAAGACTCTTAGGAACCGTGGGGGAAGGCATTAATCCCGAGGCTTGGATGTGGTACCACCGCAAGATCGGGGGCGAGCGATGCCCGATCGTCGACACTTGGTGGCAAACGGAAACCGGCGGCATCATGATGAGCCCGTTGCCCGGAATCACGCCGACCAAGCCCGGGAGTTGCACTCGACCCCTGCCCGGCGTCGTTCCGCTGATCGTCGACGAAGACTTGCAACCCGTCGAAACGGACCACGGCGGAATGTTGTGCATCGCTCAGCCTTGGCCAGGTATGCTCCGCGGGATTTGGGGAGACGATGCCCGCTTCGTCCAGCAGTATTGGACCAGAGTCCCGGGGAACTATCTAACCGGCGACAATGCGCGTTGCGACAGCGACGGCTACTACTGGATCATGGGGCGGATCGACGACGTGATCAATGTCTCGGGGCACCGGCTGAGTACGATCGAGATCGAAAGCGCCTTGGTTTCGCATCCCGCCGTCGCCGAGGCGGCCGCAGTTGGACGGCCAGACGACCTAAAGGGGCAGGCGATCGCGGTGTTCGTCACCGTGAAAATCGCGAATCCGTCCGCAGAACTCAAGGATGAACTGAAGGCTCACGTGCGCAAGGAAATCGGGGCCTTGGCGGTCCCCGACGACATCCGCTTCACGAGCGCCCTGCCCAAAACTCGCAGCGGAAAGATCATGCGGCGACTCCTCCGCGATATCGCGGCCGGCAAGGAAGACATCTCGCAGGACACGAGCACCCTCGAGGATTACAGTATCTTGGCAAAACTCCGCGGTGACGAAGAGTAGGCCCAAGGCAATTCAATCCGGATCGGCAACGCGCCTCGGACCGACAAGGCAGAGGCGACCGCAAATCAATCCGGCCGCAGCGACGTATCACGCCGCTACTGCCAGTCCGAGTGGGATCGATGCTCGAATCCCCGGCTCGATTATCGACCCAGTTCGTCGGCGATATGCTGCGCTCCGTAGACTTTGCGGAGAGCCTCGGCGATGGCGTCGCTCGTCACGGAGACCGCACGCATTTGACGGTCGTCGTACAGATAGTCGGCGGTAAGTGACTGGATGTTCCCGTCAAAAATCAAGCCGACGAGTTCGCCCCGGCGATTGACCACCGGACTCCCCGAGTTTCCACCGATAATGTCCGCCGTCGAAACGAAATTGAATTTCGTCTGCGGATTGAGCCGCTCGCGAGCTTTTTTCCAGCTGTCGGGTAGTACAAAATCTTTTTGCCCGGCCCGGGCAGCCTCGCGTTCGAAGGCCCCGCCGATGACGGTGAACGGAGGAATCGCTTCTCCTCCCTGTTCATAGCCGGTGATCGTGCCGAAGGAGAGCCGCAAGGTGAATGTGGCATCGGGGTAGACCGATGTCCCTTGCGTCGCAAAGTTCGCTTCGGTGATCTTGGCATAGGCTTGCTTTTCGATCTCCGCCAATTCTTCCGTCAATTGGCGGATCCGACGGGATTCTTCGTCGATCAACTTCGCGAAAAGGATCATCGAGTCGTCGCTCGCGTCGATCGCCGCTTGTTTGCCGTCGGCGATTCGTTTCCGCTCGTTGACATCCGCCAACTTCGATCCGGCAACCAGTTCGGCCGCGCGTTCGGTTGGACTCTTGCCTGCCAGGATTTTGGCGATCCAGGGATCATCGCCACCGCGCAGTTCCACGATGTGCGATAGGGCGTCGGCCAGCAAAAATTGTTCAAGGTCCGCGTAAATCGGCGCTGTCGAGAACAATTGCTGCAACAGGGATTCTCGGCCGGCATCGGCGTACTCTGCGAGACGTTCCTTCGATGGCTTCTGATCCTCGACCGCCATCTGCACCAGACGCTGCGCGATGCCCACCAGTTGCGAATTGAAGTTCAACGTCAGCGGAATCAGTTCGGCCCGTCGCTTCTGCGCGTCAGCGATTTTGGCGAACGCCTCGTCGAACGAGCCGAGTTTTGGATTCTGGGCGATCTGGTCGCGCAATCGTTGCTCCGCGGCGACCTTGGCAGCCATGACCGCCGGGTCTTGCAAGCCTCCCAGCATGCCCAGATACGCCTTTCGCGAGTTTTGGATTCCAAATAAATCGTCCTGAGCCCGCCGCGCCTGCTCGACGCCCCGCAGACCGAATTGCTGCAAAGCGATTTCGCGACGTCGCAGCAGATTCAACATGAAAGGCATCCGCACATCCCGCTGGTACTTGAGCGCTGCGACCGTGAAAATCCGGCTGGTTCGCCCTGGATTGCCTGATACGAAAATCAAATCGCCCTCTGCCGCTGATTCGCGTGACCACCGCAAAAAGTGCTCGATTTTGGCCGGCTGATCGTTTTCATAGACGCGGAAGATACAAGCGTCGAGACAATAACGTGGATACTCGAAATTGTCCGCGTCGCCGCCGAAAAACGCGATCGACGACTCGGGAGCCCAAACCAATCGGACGTCAGTGTATTTTTTGTACTGGTACAGATGGTAGCGAGCCCCGCCGTACAGGGTGACCACATCGCTTCGCAGCCCGCTAGCATCGAGGTGCTCCTTTTCGATTTCCGCGATCACTGCCCGCCGAGCGGCGACCGCCTGTTCGGTGGTCATCGCATCGGTCACGGCGGCCTTCACGCGTTCCGTGACGTCGACGATCGCCACAAGTTGATTCAACTCCAAGTCCGGTGCCTTCAGTTCGTCGGCACGAGTTTTCGCCAGAAAGCCGTCACGCAGATAATTATTCTTTTCGTCCGACAACTTTTGTAACGTGTCCGACGCGACGTGGTGATTGGTCAGTACCAAGCCTGTGCTCGAAACGAACGATGCCGATCCACCGACGTTGAAACGGACGCTGGACTTCATGACATGATCGGCCCACTCGGCCGTCGGTTCGAATCCGTAGCGTTCCTTCAAGTGCCGGACAGGCAGATCGTTGAACAACCACATGCCTTCATCACCGCGCAGATCCAGCGCTACGGCACTGCAAATCATGATCATCATTCCCAAAAAGTATTTTCTCATCGTTCGCCTTCTTAACCTCGATCTCATAACATCCAAGCTGATCACAACCGCAAACCAGTTCCACAGCAAGGGCCAAATGGCAAACCTTTTGCAGAGGCGTCGCAGGGTTGTGTGCTTGAGGATTTCAAATCGAATATCGTAAGCCGAAGCCTCAGCGAGGGAACCATCCGACAGCAAGATCTGCCGAAATGCCCGTTGCTCACGCGCCGGTTACCATCAATTGCAACTCTACGAATACACTTCGAGTCGCGTCGAATCGTTAGTTACTCGATGATCACGATTTCCCTCGGCGTCTTCTGAATGCATATCGTTCACCCCCTCGGCATGCGGCTGACAAGCCGCAAAGCGGAAACGATCACCAAGATCCAACGAAGTCGCAGTCTAACGTTGGCCTAAATCAGATTCAATCAGGGGCCTGCACTCTCAGTTTTGGCCAGCGACAACACTTAGAGCCTGTCCTCGATCGTATCCTCGCTTACGCGTCGGGTTACGACGCCTGTCAGGGGCCAATCCGAGCGACGCGTCCGAGCGGAGGGCATCGAATAACGCCGACATGAAAAATCAACTGGCTCCGTGCAACAAACTAGAAAGTCCCTTTCCCAACTGAACGTTATTACTGCAAGTTCTCAAAAATACCCTGACCGACGCACGAACTTGGAAACTGCACGATATTTCTGCTTTCCAGCGGCGAATCCCGACGTCCGCGCCGCGGTGTAAACGTAGGCAAGTCCTTCCCAATTCGGCTGGATTTGGTACTCTGACGTCGATGAGCGCCATTACGTGTTTATTGGGATACGAAGTTGAGCCACACCATCACGCATCCGACGCGGCAAGGTAAAGTTCGCGATATCTATGATCTCGGCGACCAGTTGTTGCTCGTCGCCTCCGACCGCATCAGTGCCTTCGACTGGGTCCTGCCCACGCTAATCCCCGACAAGGGGCGCGTGTTGACGCAGATCAGTAAATTTTGGTTCGATTTTTTGCAAGTTCCCAATCACGTGCTCACGACCGACCTGTCGACCTGCCAACTCCCTGCGGGTCTCGACCGCGATGAGCTCGAAGGCCGCGCGATGCTTGTGCGAAAATGCGAGGTGATCCCGGTCGAATGCGTCGTTCGCGGCTACCTAGTCGGCTCCGGCTGGCGCGACTACCAGCGAACCGGCAAGGTCTGCGGGATGGCATTGCCTACCGGGTTGCTCAATTGTGCACGGTTCGACGAACCCTTGTTCACGCCAGCCACCAAGGCCGAACGCGGTGCCCACGATGAGAATATCAGCTTCGAAGAAATGTCGGCGATCGTTTCCCCGACGGTCGCCGCGGAACTGAAGGCCCGGAGTTTGGCGATCTACCGCGCTGCGGCCGATCACGCTCAGGCTCGCGGCATCATCTTGGCCGACACGAAATTCGAATTCGGCTGGCACGGTGGCCAGATCTTGCTGATCGACGAAGTCCTGACTCCCGATAGCTCGCGGTTTTGGCCCGCCGATAGTTACTCGCCCGGCCGCAACCAGCCCTCGTTTGACAAACAATTCGTGCGTGAATACCTGGAATCGACAACTTGGGACAAGAACTCGCCCCCCCCTGAGTTACCGCCCGAGATCGTCGACAAGACGCGGACGAAATACATCGAAGCATTCGAACGGCTCACGGGACAGGCCTTTCGGTGGAAGTAGATCGCCGCGGAGGTTTGGCACGATTTGACACTGCTGCTCCGCCCCTCCTGGGGCTGCAACGACTGCGATGGTTTTTCCTATGAATGATTCGAGCTGTATCAAGGTCGGCATTGTCACCGTCTCCGATCGCGCGAGTCGCGGTGAATACGAAGATCGCGGTGGACCGGCCGTCGTACAGTACCTGAGCGAGGTTCTGGCCAGTCCCTGGGAACCTGTTCTGCGGCTGATCAGTGACGATCGCCAACTTATCGAAGATTGCTTGATCGAACTCGTCGATCGCGAGCGGTGTTCGCTGGTCGTCACCACCGGTGGCACCGGTCCCGCCGAGCGCGACGTTACGCCTGAGGCGACGGCGGCGGTTTGCGAACGCTTGTTACCCGGGTTCGGCGAAGAAATGCGGCGCGTTTCGTTGCAATATGTCCCTACGGCGATCCTTTCCCGTCAACTTGCTGGCACTCGTGGCCAATCGTTGATCATCAATTTGCCGGGTAGTCCGAAGTCCATCTCGCAATGTCTTGACGGGATTTTCGCCGCGATCCCCTATTGCCTCGATTTGTTGGGTGCGCCGCGCATCGAAACTAACTCCGATCGCATAGTCGCCTTTCGCCCCAAATCTTCCTCGTAAATCCGAACCGCATGGCCCCGTCCAACGTCAAATACGATTGCGAGAATCGACCTCTGCCGACTGAATTGGGGAAAGAAAATAGCCGATAAGTCCCGGAGGCAATCTGAGCCAATCATATCCGTGTGACAACGCGAGCGGATTGGCACGACAACAGGCCCCCTTGCCACGAACCCGCGTTTTGTCTAGATTTTTGTTAGCATCCATGCACCCATAGCTCAATTGGATAGAGCATCGGTCTACGGAACCGAAGGTTGTAGGTTCGAATCCTGCTGGGTGTACTGAACTTTCGCTTCCAGGAACAGTTCGACCCAGCGGTTCACGCTGGGTGTGAGCCTTTCGTGGGCTTCCGTTCGCGTTCTACGCCAATTCCCACAAGGGTTTACGACACCTGAGGCTCTGCCGTTGTCTCTCCCCATGCTGGGGTAGAGACATGACGACTACCACCGCCCCGGATGGGTCTGGAGAACTCTCGGTGTCTCTCCCATGTTCCCGCGTTCGGGTTATAGTCTTGTCGGCATCTCTCGAAAGCGGCCAACCGTCCCGGTTCGTCACGGGCGAACAACACCGTCTTCGGAATGACGACGGGTCCGTTCCAGTTGTTCGAGCAGGCCGTTGACGATCGGCACCGGGTGAAAGGCCGCAATGGCCTACTCTCGGACCTCTTGGCGTTCGCGGTTCTGAAGAGATTGCAGCGCATCAAGGAACGTCGCCAGTGCCACCTCGTCCGCGTCGTTCTTGACGCACTTCGCGCCGGGCGGTAGGCGGTCGACGAAGACTCCCGTGACGCCGTCCTGGATGAACGGTGTCCCGGTGCGGACGCCGACGGTCGGGCACCCCACCAGTGCGATCTCCTGCAGGGCGAGCGGGCCGTGGTCGTCGTCGGCCAGGTAGGCGCAGGCCCGCGACCGGCGGGCCGCCTCGTCGAACCCGTCGGGGACTTCGAGGTACGCCCACAGGGCCTTGTCGTGAAGGCACTTCCAGCCGGCGAAGGCTTCCCGCTTGTCGGGACACCGCCAGTCGAGGTCCTCGACCAGCACCTTCTGGCTCCGCTCGTCGGACGGTTTGTTGACGTCCTGCAGGACCACCTCCAGTTCCTGCCGCGTGTGTTCGGAGATCCCCGGCCACCCCTCGATGATCGGGTCGACCTCGTGCGGGCGGAGGCCGTCCCACGGGACGTCGGCGAGCACCTGGAACCTGTCGACGAACAACCGCCGCAGCAGACCCTTGTCGTGCAGCTTCAGCTGCTTCTTCAGATCGAACGGTTTGGCCATGTGCGGCCCTCCTCGGACAGTGCTCAATTCAGTAAACGGTAAACAGCCGGACCGAAAGAAACCCGGCTCAGTCGAATAAGGACGCCTCCTTCTTGCGGGCGACCAGCCCGAACCGCTCGAGGCGGATCCGCATCGCCTCGACCGACACCTGGAACAGGTCCGCGAACGGGCGGATGGCGTTTTCGAGGATCATGTCCCCCTCCCCGTCCGGGCCGGACTTGCCTGCCCCACGACGACTCAGTTCGGCCTGCAGCCGCTGCCGCCGGTCGGGCATCTCGGTCAGGATGATCGGCTCCTGGCCGCCGCGCCACTCCTCCCACGCCGACCGCACCAGCTTGTACGGCATCAGCAGGCACGCCGCGAAGGTGTCGGCCTGCCATTCCACGGGCACCTTCTTCTCCGTGGTCCGGCAGATGTAGCTGGGCTCCGGCTCGCCGTCGAACAAGTCCTTCTGGCCCGCGGGCACGGCGAAGTGCTTGCGGTGCAGCCGCCAGTGGCCCGTTTCGTGGGCGAGCGTGAAGTGGTAGCGGCCTCGCTTGCCCGGGTGGCGGGCGGGGTCGAGTTGCTCGTCCACGGCGATCCGACGCTCGCGGAACCAGATCGCCCCGTGGACGTCGCCGAGGCCGAACAGCGTCCGCAGGTCGCGGATCTCGAACTCCAGCTTCAGGTGCAGTTCGATGATCTCGTCGATCGGCACCGGCGGGCAGACGATCGGCCCGTGCTCCCGGCCGTATTCCGCCAGCAGCAACTCGGCCTCACTCTCGATCACCTCTTCCCGCAAAAACGGCACGGTGCGTTTTATCACGCATCTCCCCCCTCGGCTCCCGGTTTGCCCTGCGCTTTCACCTGGCGGGCCTGCTCACGCAGGATCCGCAGTTGTTCCGCCGTCAACCCGCTCGCCTCGCGGAGGACCTGGCCGAAGGATTGACGTTTCTTGGTCATGACCCGGTCACTCCCAGTCCTTCGTCTTGAAGCCCAGGCTGTTTGCGTTTTCGCTCACGCCGCGCTTGATCGTGTCGCTCGCCCCCTGCGGG
>CALDHM010000036.1 GCA_937941455.1 uncultured Pirellulaceae bacterium
GCGGATGGCCGCCTCGTCAAACTGCCGCAAGTACATGACGGCCGTCTCCAACGACGCTGGCCGCTCCCCTGGGCCGCGCCAATACTCGTCCCAGAAGCTCCGATGGGGTGCGAAACGAGCTGATAATTGAAGCGGTGTGGCTTTTTGAAATGCCTCGACTTCAGCATCAAAAGTTAACTCGGACAGATTCCAGGAACTATCTGTGACACGACCAAACCAACTCGCCCGACCGTCGATTGCTAGAAGACGCCAAGGTCCTTCTGGGTTCGCCAAGGGACCCGAGAAAATATTACCCGCCTGATTCGCCGTCGACTCATAACCTAATACCAAAGGTTGTGCAGGCCAAACCATGTTCTTTTTCTCGGTGAGGTCAGCCTTTCCCATAATCGTCTGATAGGAATCGAGGAAAACGTTCGCCGTTGTCGGCTCAGCAAAGAGGGAAAGTCGCGGATCGATGGCGTATCGAACACGAGGCCCAAACCAAGCCAAGTAGGCACCCGCATCGGGATGCGTATTGAAGACGGTAACGTTCGCAGGTACTTGCTGATTTTCAATCCAGGTTTTCAACCGTTCGGCGGCCAATCGAAGTGATGGATCGGGTTGAATCGCCCAACGGACCCTTCGTAAATCATGCGGTGCTGGTTGCAACCAGCCTGGCCAGACTCCCGCGTTCAGCGCGAACAACAGTAGCAGGGCAAAAGCATAGCTGCGCGGTCGGATCTCTCCCGTCGACGACAGCTCAGGGGAATGGCTGCTCTCGTTGATGCCCTCCCAAAAATTTCTCGACGAGATGGGTGTTGCTACCACCGCGAAAAAAGGAACGAGACGCGCTTGAAAAGCTCCCATCGCAGCAAAGAACAACCAAAGAGCCAATCGCCCGTCGGGCCAAGCTCGACGGCATCGCCCGAAAGAGATGATTCCCAGCGCGACAAGCACGAAATAAGCGATTCCTGCTGGGTTCAAGGCCCCGCTTGTGCGTGTCAGCCGGCTCCAATCCCAGGGGGAGTCGAAGAGCCGTGCCATTCGAGGATCGGTCATCAACGGCGAGTTGAGTAATGTTGGGGAAAGCTCCATCGGCCATTGAAAAGCGTGAAAATGATGCGGATTTAACAAACAAGCCATCAGCCCGCCGATACCGAAGGCCGCCAGTCGGAGGGTTGAACGGTCCCAAGGCCATCGACCAAGGGCGGTAAGAAACACTGCCAACGGACCCAAGATGAACCATGTATCAACGTTGACCCAAAGAACAAAGAGGACGGGCAGCCACCAGAGCTTTTTGGGCGAACCGTGAAATAGAATGAACAGAGTCAGAGATAACAGGAACAGCGAGAAGGTTGCCGGTTGAAATAAGAGACGAGGGCTTGCCGCGAGGATGCCAATCGCCGTCACGACAGCGCTCCAAGGCAAGCGAGCCGGTCGGGCGATCGCCATCATCAGCGCTGCCGTGGCGAGAACCACGATCGCCTTGAGCAGGACTAAACCGCCCCCCAAGCCGTGAATCTGGTAGACGACCCAGTCGTACAGCCAAGCGTGATTGACCCATCGCATGCCGTCCGTTCCCAAGCCGAAGGGATCGACGCCGAATTGATACTTCCCCTCGGCGATCAAACGACCCGTGGCCAAGTGCAACCAAAAGTCGGCATTCCGGATCGCAAAAGAACTGACCAGGAACGCAAAGGCGGCGGCGAGAATAAGAATGATCCCGTTGAGAATTTCGGCGAAGCGGGATCGCGGAGGCGGGGTCGAGGCAGCAGGGACCGGGATCGGCGATAGAGGAATGGACGCGCGACTTTCATTCATGAGCATAAGGCCCTATGACGACGGCTAGCGCTGAGAGATTGGGAGAACAGGACGTGCTTTCGGACCGATGTACAGACTTCGGGGGCGGATTAAGCGATTGTTGCGATATTGCTCGATCAGGTGTGCCGCCCAACCAGCGACGCGAGACATCACGAACATCGGCGTGTAGATTGTTGGTTCCAAGCCCAACGCATGATAAAGCCGACCCGCCGGCCAATCCACATTGGGGTGTAGGTTCTTCTCTTGCGCCATCACATTCTCAATAACGTCGGCGATCGCCTCGAGTTCGGCGAATCCCGCCGCTTTTGCCAGTCTTTGCGTGTACGGTTTGAGAATTCCCGCTCGAACGTCACCCGCTTTGTAGACTCGATGGCCAAAACCCATGATGCGCATCTTCTGGGCCAACGCATCACGGATCCATCGCTCGGCCAGGTCGATGCTTCCGACCATTTTAAGGAGATCGACGACGCGCTCATTTGCCCCTCCATGGAGTGGCCCCTTCAAGGCACCGATCGCCGCGACCACTGCCGAATGCAGGTCCGACTCGGTGGAAGCGACCACTCGAGCCGTGAACGTTGATGCGTTATAATCGTGTTCAGCATACAAGATCAGCGACACATCCAGCGCCCGCGCCTCATCAGGCTCCGGCTCGCGGCCGCGGATTAGGTACAAAAAATGTGCTGCGAACGGCAGATCCACCCGACTCGGGACAGCCGGAAGAGATTTTGAGTGGTGATAGTGCTCGGCAATTGCCAGCGGAATTTGTCCCAAACATCGCTCGGCTTTGCGAATGTTTGCCTCCAGGCTGTTTTTGTCCACATCGGGGTCATGATGCGCCATGATGCTGACGGCCGTCCGCAACGCATCCATCCCGCCCACGGATCTCGGCATCTCATGCAGGGCACGAATCACGGGCGCGGGCAAGAGGCGATAACCACTTAAGCGTCGCCGGAAGTCGGTCAAATCGCCCCGATTCGGCAAATCGCCGTAAAGGAGCAAAAAAGCAACTTCTTCGTAACAGCAGTGTTCGGCCAATTCTCCGACGGCGTAGCCGCGATAGCGAAGACCATCTTCTAGACTTGCCACCGCCGTTTCGCCGGCAATCACTCCCTCCAGTCCCGGAGAATAGCCGCTCGTGGAGGTTGGAGCTGGGGCCGTCATCTTGCAAACTCTCCCATTGGACGGATGATGTGCTTCCAATCGTCACGGACATTCATCATCTTATTGGAAAAACGTTCGATCTCGCTCTTCGTAACCGTGGTAGTCCAGCAGCTCGTACAGGGCCGCTCTCGTCATCATGTGCGGCAAAGCGGATTTTTGGTGGCCTTGTCGAACCAAATCCGCCAAGGTGGCTTCGGCTGCCCTCATCGCCGCTCGGAATGCCGTTAACGGATACAGCACCAATCGGTAGCCCAAGCGATCCAGCGTGCTGACATCCAAGAGCGGACTTTTGCCAAACTCCGTCATGTTCGCCAACAACAGGCACGGTACCTCTTGCGCGAATCGGGCGAATTCGGCTTCCGTCTCGAGCGCCTCCGGAAATATGCCGTCGGCACCTGCATCGAGATACAGCTTGGCGCGAGCGACAGCGGCGTCGAATCCCTCAACTCCACGGGCATCCGTCCGAGCGATGATGACGAAATCCGGGTCATTTCGGGCGCGGACCGCCGCTCGAATCTTCGCCGCCATCACCGCTGGATCGACAAGCTGTTTGCCCGATAAATGACCGCATCGCTTCGGGAGTTGTTGATCTTCCAAATGAAGACCGGCTGCTCCTGCGGCTTCGTACAGCCGCACGGTTCGCTCCACATTG
>CALDHM010000037.1 GCA_937941455.1 uncultured Pirellulaceae bacterium
GAGTAATCCCGGCCCGTTTTCTCGTCTTTTCCAGCCAAAAAGGCCCTGCGTACGCACCTCTGAATGGCGTGCACGATGCACACCTCCCCAGCCCCAAACTGCTCCACTCGCAACGGTCGTCCCATAGAAAGTCCTCCTCAACGATTTTCAGAGTGTAACAAATTTCCAGAGGATGTCAACAAAAAGATGGATGGCACTAAAATAATTATTCTAAAATAATTATTAAGCTGGCACCTGAAATAAGCCAAAATTTGGAAGTGGGGAGGGAAGCGGTTTAGGGGGCGGTCGATTGGCAGGATTTTTGGTAGTTCGGGTGATCGCTTTTGCCGAATAGTTCATAGACGAAGCGGCTGGGGAGGCGCGGGCGGGGTTTGCCCCATTTCATTCTGGTTAGGGCCATGCTGAGGGTCAGGGTGTCTTGGGCGCGGGTCACGCCGACATAGCACAACCGTCGTTCCTCATCGACTTGGCGAGCGTCCTCATCCATGCTGCGGTGATGCGGCAAGATACCTTCCTCGAGCCCAACGAGAAAAACTTCGGGGAACTCGAGTCCCTTGGAGGCGTGGATGGTCATGAGAAATACCGAGTTTTTCCGAAGTTGCTTTTCCTTCTCGTGATCGATATCGCGGTCGCCGAGGAGGAGGTCGTCCAGAAACTCTATGAGCGTGGGTTGCCGGGCGTCTCGTTCGTAATTTCCGAGGGCGTCCACGACTTGTTGGACGACGTTCCAGCGAGATTCGCGTTCTTCGGTGTCTGTGTAGAGACGCTCGATTTCCGCTTTGTAATCCACGCTTTCGAGATAATTGAATACTGGTTGGACGAGCGATTTCGCCTGTGCGATACTCCGTCGCGCGGCATCGACATTTGAAAGCAATTGATCGAGCCCTCGCTCAGCAGCTTGACCGAGGCCAGCGGGGCGGCAGGTAGGATTACAGACAATTTTCCAGACCGGTACGGACCGGGAAACGCTTGCATCGAGCAATGCCTCGGCTGCTTTTTTGCCGACTCCCCGCGGAGGCCGGTTGAGAATGCGGAGTACGGAAGGATCGTCGGGATCGTCGCCGAGCAGCCTCAAGTAGCAAACGACATCCTGAACTTCCTTGCGGTCGAAAAACGACATCCCACCGATCAAAACATAAGGCAATTTTGCCTTGCGAAACGCCGCCTCGAAGACGCGTGTCTGCTCGTTTGTCCGGAACAGTACAGCGAAATCCCGCGGTTGCCGGTGTTCATTCCTGATTTTGGCTTGGATTGCTGCCACCACGCCGTCTGCTTCCTTATTTTCGTCGGGGAATTGATTGAAGACCGGAGGGGGGCCGCCTTGGCGATCAGACCGCAGGACTTTGCCGTGCCGCAGACGATTGTGCTCGATCAGTCGATTGGCAACATCGAGAATCGCTTGAGTCGAGCGGTAGTTATCAATCAATCGGACAGTTTCCGCGTCGGGCCAATCCCGTTTGAAGTTCAGAATGTGTTCGATCTCGGCGCCTCGCCAACCGTAGATCGACTGGTCGTCGTCCCCCACCACGCACAGATTGCGGTGCTCGGCCGCGAGCGCGCGGACGATCTGATATTGGGTGCGATTGGTGTCTTGGTATTCGTCGATCAGGATCTGGTCGAAGCGTTGGGCCTCGGCGAGCCTTGCATCGGGGAATCGTTGGAACAGTTGAGCGGTCAGCAGCAAGAGATCGTCGAAGTCTACGGCCCCCAGCTTTTTCAGGGTTTGCTGGTAGCGGCGGTAAGCGATCGCTGCCAGCGTTGCTTCGTCGGAAACGGCATCTTGTTGGGCTTGCTGATAGTTCAAGCCGCGGTTTTTCCAATTGCTGATGTGGTACATCAGTTGCCGGGGTGCCAGCGTCGTGTCGGAAACCTTGATTTCTCTCAGCACGGTCCGGGCCAAGCTTTCCTGATCGCTGGCTGCGTAAATCGCAAATTTTTCAGGGTAGCCTAATTTGGTGCTATGGCGTCGGAGGATCCGCACGCATAGGGAGTGGAAGGTCGACAACAGTGGCCGCGCGGAATTTCTTTTTCGCCGTTTACCCAACAAGAGTTCCAACCGATCTTGCATTTCTTGGGCGGCTTTATTGGTGAACGTCACGCCGAGGATTCGCTCGGGGGGAACGCCTCGCGAGATCAGCCGTGCGATGCGAAAGGTGATCACTCTCGTTTTTCCCGTGCCGGCTCCGGCCAGAACCAGAAGCGGACCGTGCACGTGGTTTACGGCAAGTTGTTGCGGCGGATTCAAGTTGGCCATAAAAAATCGATCAAGAGCCCGGAGGAAATTCAGCGGTAAAGCCCTGGATAACTTGAGGATCAACCTCTGGCTGGGGTTGCCACCGCGTCGCCGCGAAACAGTTTTGCATCGGCTCGTTGTGCCGAGTGTTCGCCGTTGCCAAGCGGCAGAAATTCTGGGCTGCCCAAAACGCTGGATTTTAATTACAATTCTCGGCTTAGGTCGAGGGGCGGCATCCTACCGCAAACTGTCGCCGCGTCGGCATGAAAGTGCCGTCGTCTAGCGATGCAACCGTCAAAGTCAAACCGTTAATCATGAATCAAAAAACGCACGAATTAGAAAAAAACGAGTTGGTCGAGTGGGCCAAAGAGAACTTAGGCTTTTTGGGGCCGCACCTCCGCACAATTGTGATCTGTCTGATTGGCTTGGTTGCCTTGGTTATCGGCTTGAGCTATTACTTCCAGTTGCGGCAGCAATTTGCCGAAACGCAGTGGCGTGAATTTCATTCGGCACTTTACAACATGATGCAAATGCAGAACGCTAGCGGTCTGCAGATGATTCATGATCAAGCTCCGGACACTCCGATCAGCCATGCGTCGATGTTGTTTGCAGGGGATAACTTTTTGCGGCTGGGATTGCAAAAGGGGATCAGCGACCAGGCAGGGGCTGCGAAAGATCTGAAAAAAGCCAAGGAGTCGTTGCTGACGATCGTCCAGTCGACCAAGGCCCCGGATCCGTTAATTGAAACCCGTGCTCTGTATCTGTTGGGTTATGCCTGTGAAAGTCTGGGTGAATTCGACGAAGCCAAAAAGTACTACACGCAGCTCAACGAGCGGTTTCCTAAATCGGCCTTCGCCAAGCAGGCGCGGCGAGGCTTGGAACGCGTGGCTGATTCGAATGTTCGCAAGGTATTTGAGCAATTCAAAACCGTCGGTGTCGCTCCCGGGGCGAACTTGCCGGCGCGGCCAGATTTGAGTTTCCCCGATCTGGATGGTGACAAAGGCGCGGCGGAGACACCAAGCGGGGAATCTGGAGAAGCTCCCCCGGCACAGCCGACGGGCCAATCGGGTCAGAATGCGGATCAGACTGGCGGCGAGGCTGCGGACCAGCAATCCAGTAAAGATGGTTAATTGGCGGAAAATTTTCTATTCCGTTTTGTTGAACCGATTGACTTGCCAACTCATTGATCGTTGGCGACCACCAAAGAATATTGGCCAGTTCGGGGAGCGGATGGCTGAGCGCCATCTGCTACGGTCTGGTTACTGGATCGTCGAGCGGAACTATCGGGGATCGAGGGGAGAGTTGGATTTGGTCGCGGTTGACGAAAAAACGGTTGTCTTTGTCGAAGTCAAAACCCGCGATTCCGATCAAATAGTTGGTGCCGCCGAAGCGGTTGACGAGCGCAAACAACAGCAGATTACCAGAACCGCGAGCGAATTTGTGGCGTTTCACGATTTGTCGAAAGTTTCGAAGCGGTTCGATGTGATTGCAATTGCGTGGGACGGCAAGCGACCTGTGCTCCGACATTGGAAGAATGCCTTTGAGAGCGGCTTGGACGATTGAGAATCGGTGCGGATGTCCCAAGTGATCACCCCAGCGATTTTGGTCGATCCGCTTGTTTACCTTGGCCTTGAAACGACGGCTGAACTTGG
Organism: uncultured Pirellulaceae bacterium; assembly: GCA_937941455.1. Lineage (GTDB taxonomy): Bacteria > Planctomycetota > Planctomycetia > Pirellulales > Pirellulaceae > BJ22. The sequence continues at coordinate 3,886 of CALDHM010000037.1, forward strand.
CGACTCTGTACTTTAAGCCTACCCAAAAACGAGTCTTCGCTTACGCTTCGGGCTAAAACTGCTGACGGTTTGGGGAAGGGTACGTGGCCTCTAAATGGAGCTGGTGTTGGTTCTTGGAAATTCAGTTGGGACTTTCACAGGTTCGATTCACGTGATATCGCGCAGCGCGGTGGAGCGGGACTTTGAAGCGGAGGGTACCACGATATTCATCCCATTCAACTTTGCGATCATCAATGCGCTGCTGTCCGCGGGGCATTCGGGAACCCCTACCTTCGCCGACCCGGGCGTTTTCGCTAAAATTTGCGGCATGGAGGGGCAGGAAGATTTGCGATTTGCGCAAAATGAAGGGTTCCCGCTCGCCGCTACAGGAACCCTTCTAGAATTGGCTGTCCGAATCCAAGGTTTTTGACCTTTTCTCGGAGACCCACAGCCAGTACTGAGTATCGGGCACCGGGAAACGAAAGCTTTAGCTTTCAAATTTCGTAAGGAAATCGAGTCCAATCGTTACAAACTAACAGGCTCGGCAACACACAATCGGCCCAAACCGCAAAGTTAACTCGATGAATCACAGCATACCCGCGAAGGTCGCGCTCGAGGACGGTACCATTTTCGCTGGCTCACTGATGGGAGCGGCCGGAACGTCGTTCGGCGAAGTCGTGTTCAATACGTCGATGACCGGCTATCAAGAGATCCTAACGGACCCGAGCTATCGCGGTCAGATCGTGGCGATGACGTATCCGGAAATCGGCAACTACGGTTGCAATGCCGAAGACCATGAGCACCACATTCCCTTTCTCGCCGGTTTCGTCGTGAGGAACGTCAGCGAGATCGCCAGTAATTTTCGCGCGGAGTCGACGCTTGACGAGTATCTGCGTCGGCATGGAATCACGGGAATTTCCGGGGTGGATACCCGCCGCTTGGTACGCAAAATTCGAAGTCGGGGTGCAATGCGTGGCGCGATCACCACCGAAATCATGGACGATGACCGATTGATCGCCGCAGTGCGGAATTCCTCGTCGCTGATCGGACGCGACTTGGTGTCGGAAGTGATGCCCAAACTGGCATCGCGGTGGGACGAACCGCTGAGCCGATGGTGGCGAGGGGACGGGATCGTCGGCGGCACAGATGCACCGAAGATTGTGGCGATGGACTTCGGCATGAAGTGGAACATCGCGAGGCACCTTGTGGACCAAGGTTTTGAGGTCCACGTCGTTCCCGGCACGACGACGGCTTCGGAGATTTTGGCAATGGAGCCGCAAGGGGTGTTTTTGTCGAACGGTCCGGGTGACCCGGGACCGCTTTCCTACGCAATCGAAACCATTCAGCAGCTCCTGGGCAAGGTGCCGCTGTTCGGTATTTGCCTCGGCCATCAACTGTTGGGTTTAGCCTGCGGCGCCAAGACCTACAAGATGAAATTCGGCCATCGCGGAGCGAACCAACCCGTGCTCAATTTGGCGACACATCGCGTCGAGATCACCACTCAGAATCATGGATTCGCGGTCGCCGACGAGGATTTGCCCGATTGCCTCGAGGTCACTCACCGCCATATGAACGATCAGACGATTGCTGGCTTTCGCCATCGGAGTTGCCCGGCGTTTGCGGTGCAGTACCATCCCGAAGCCTCGTCAGGGCCGCACGATAGCCAGTACTTGTTTTCTCAGTTTCGCGAGTTGGTGCTGGCTTTTCAGGCTGCTTCGCGATAGTTTAATTGCGGCGAATCGCGAGTTTCCGCGTCGAGCGACTCGGCATGGCTCCGTCGTTTCCCTTCCAATCGTGGCAAGCAAATCCTCTATCGGATTGGTCGATACCTGTGGAAAAAAGTTTTGTTGGCATCGTCGGGATGGGGACCGTGGGAGCGGGAGTCGCGCGTTTGTTGCTGGATCATGGCGACCGCACGGCTCGGCATGCCGGCCGGACTCTTTGGCTCCAGCATGTCGTGGTTCGCGACGTGCACAAGAAACGCGATGTCGATTTGCCGGCTGGAGTTTTGACGGACGATTTGGACCGCTTGCTGAACGATCGGCAAGTTTCGCTCGTGGCGCTCTTGGTGGGGGGGATCGAACCGGCCCGGACGATTGCAGTCAAGATCTTGGAGTCGGGCAAGGATTTGGTGACGGCGAACAAGGCGCTGTTGGCCGAGCACGGTCCGGAGTTGTTCGATCGTGCTCGCGACCTCGGCCGCTCGATCGCCTTCGAAGCCGCGGTGGCCGGCGGTATTCCGATTATCACGAATTTGGCTCAGTGCTTGAACGCCAACAAAATTCTCTCGGTCAGCGGCATTCTGAATGGAACGACGAATTACATCGTTTCGCGGATGGATCGAGGCCAGGGGGATTTTGCTTCGTCGCTGGTGCAAGCCCAACGTTTGGGGTTTGCCGAGGCCGACCCGACCATGGACATCGACGGCTCTGACGCGGCTCAGAAATTGGCGATCCTGGCCCATTTGGCGTTTGGAGCGCAAGTCCATTGGGCCGACATCCCGCGGCGGGGGATCGAGCAGTTGCAGGTCGACGATTTTCGGTATGCCCAGCAGTTGGGATACCGTATCAAGTTGATTGCGTTGGCCGAATTGACCCGCAGCGGTCTGCAACTGTCTGTCTCGCCGATGCTGGTGAAACTGGGGACGCCGCTGGCCGAGGTGCAAGACAACTTCAATGCGATTCGAGTGGTCGGCGATGCCGTGGGCCCTGTATTCTTTCACGGCCAAGGAGCTGGGCAAATGCCGACCGCTTCGGCCGTCGTGGCCGATATGATCGACACCGCAGTGGGGCGAACGAAGATCACGTTTCAAACCCTCAAACTGTGGTCGGATACGGCGCCGAGTATCGAAATCGCCTACCCTGGTGACGCGCGGGCTCGATACTATTACCGGCTGAATATTACGGACCAGTCGAATGTCCTGGCTCCAGTCTCGGAAATCATGGGGCGTTACGGAATTTCGATCGCCAGTGTCTTCCAGCATGACGATGATCGCAGTGATTCGAATGTCGTGCCGCTGGTGATCATGACCCATGAGACAACCGAACAGAATGCGGCGGCCGCATTTCGCGAAATCAACCAATTGGACTTTGTCCACCCTGCGGCGCAGCGATTAAAAGTGTTAAACTCTACAGGCGGGTGAGGGGCGTGGAGACTGCTCGACCACCGCCCATGCGAAAGACAGTCCCGACGTTGCTCGGTCCCGAATCCTCCGAACCGTTGGAGACTAGCCCATGGCCCCTGTGAAAAACGAGCGCTGATGCATGTCGGCGATCAGATGTTGGGCAAAGTCCATCCGCTTTTCCCCATCAGTCTCGAGGAAGGATATAGCTGCCGATGAAATATGTGATCGTGATACCTGACGGATGTGCTGATGAGCCCCAATCGAGTTTGGGTGGGCAGACGCCACTTGCCGCCGCGCGTACGCCAGCGATGGACTTACTGGCCGCTGAAGGTGTTGTCGGCCGGGCGAACCATTCGCCTGCCGAATTCCCACCAGGCTCCGATGTCGCGAACCTGAGCCTTTTTGGCTACGATCCGCGGACATACTTCACTGGGCGGGCACCACTGGAGGCCGCCGCACAACGGATCGAGATGGGGGACAGCGATTGGGTTGTGCGTTGCAATCTGGTGACCATCGAAGATCAGATCATGCGCGACTTTACGGCCGACCATATCGGTACGGACGAGGCTCGTGAATTGCTGGCAACTGCACAACGCGAGGTTGATTCACTGGGCGGGATTCGCTTTTGCACCGGAGTGAGTTATCGCAATCTGTTGGTGGTCTCCGGGGAGAAATATGGAGATCTGTTCAGTCGGGATACACGCACGACACCGCCGCACGATCTGACCGACCATTTGGTGACCGATGGCTATCCCCGCGGGCCGGGAAGCAAATTCCTTTGCGAGCTCATGCAACGGAGCGCCCAGTGGTTCCTCGCGCATCCGACGAATGTCGCGCGGCAAGCGGCTGGGCGATTACCCGCGACCAATATTTGGTTGTGGGGGTTGGGGCGCAAGCCGAAGTTGCCAACTTTTTCTGAGCGATTCGGATTGCTCGGTGCGATGATCACAGGAGTCGATTTGTTGCGCGGGCTGGCGAACCTGTTAGGGTGGACGCCGGTCCATGTTCCGGGGGCTACCGGTTACCTCGATACGGATTACCATGGCAAGGGGCAAGCGGCAATCGCCGCCTTGGCCGACCACGATGTTGTGTGTGTCCATATCGAGGCGCCCGACGAGGCGGCTCATATGGGCGATGCCGGCGAGAAAGTCAAAGCGATCGAGGCCATCGACCGGGAAATTGTGGGGCCCATCCACGCGGCCTTGCGGCACTACCCGGCATGGCGAATGCTCGTGTCGCCGGACCATCCGACGCTGCTGTCGACGAAGACCCACAGCCACGGCGATGTCCCCTTTGTGATTGCCGGCACGGGTGTTCCCCAGGGGGCCTTCTCGGCTTACAACGAAGCAGTCGCCGCTGCGTCGGCGATCGATTTTTCGCAGGGACATCTGCTGATGGAACAATTTCTATCGGGCACGTTGACCCTGGCCGAAATCTCCTGACCGTTGGTCGGCGACCTCCACTTTGCGGCGTTTGCCCCGCGGTCTTGCCAAAGTATTTGATTCGATAGTTCTGGCTGACATTCGCCCGTGTTTTCATTCATCCACGCCGCTGATTTGCATATCGACAGCCCATTGCACGGGCTGGAGCAATACGAAGGCGCACCCGTCGACGTCTTGCGGCATGCGCCGCGGCGGGCTTGCGAAGCGCTCGTCGATTTGGCTGTCGATCGTCACGTCGACTTTGTGTTGATTGCGGGGGATTTGTACGACGGCGATTGGAAGGACCACACGACCGGGCTCTTTTTTTGCCGCCAGATGTCGCGACTCCGTGAGGCGGGGATTCCGGCCGTTTTGATTTCCGGCAATCACGATGCGCAAAGCAAGATCACGCGGTCGTTGAAGTTGCCGGACAATGTCCTGCACCTCAGCGCTGATAGGCCCGAAACGGCCCGCCACCCCAAATTCGCTGAGTTGGGAGTTGCGATCCATGGTCAGTCCTTTGCACGGCAGGCGGTGACCGAGAACATCGCGCGGGATTACCCTGCCGCTCAGCCCGGAGTGTTCAATATTGGAATGCTGCACACGTCGCTCGACGGCATGGAAGGGCACGATAATTACGCGCCTTGTTCATTAGATGACTTGCTGCAAAAAGGCTACGACTATTGGGCTTTGGGCCACATTCACAAGCGGCAGGTGTTACACGAAGTGCCGTGGATCGTCTACAGCGGCAACGTCCAAGGCCGCCACATGCGCGAGACAGGGGCCAAAGGCTGCTATTTGGTGCGGGTCGAGAGCGGCGACGACGTGAGCCTCGAGTTTTGTCCGCTCGATGTGATTCGCTGGCAACTCGCCGAGGTGAACCTGGATGCCGCAGCGGCATCGGCCGATGACTTGCTCAAACGTTTCCACGAAAGTTTGAAGGATTTGCTGCGCGAGGACAACGATCGACCGCTGGCAATTCGTGTGTTGGTCAAGGGGACGACGCGATTCCATCACGAATACTTGGCCGATCAAGAACATTGGCTCAACAACCTTCGCGCGGTGGCAATCGATGCCGGAGTCGATCGTGTATGGATCGAAAAAGTTCAATTCCTGACAGCATTGCCGACGGCCGCGGTGGGAGCCGGCGAGGTGGGCGGGCCCTGGGAAGGCGTCGCTGCCGCCCTAGAGCAGTTACGAACCGACGCTGAGTATCGCCGCGAAGTTTTGAACGAGTTCGACGAGTTAATCCGTAAACTTCCCGAGCCCTTGGCCCAGGAATATCGAATCGGGGCTTCACCCAACGAAAGGTGGGAGTCGATTTTCGCAGTGGCCGAGGCAATCTTGCAGCAGCGTTTGCGGGGAGGGTAACCTTGCGGATCAACCGGCTCGATTTGATCGCGTTTGGATGTTTTACGGATCGCCGCTTGGATTTCTCGGGGCAGCGGTCGGCGTTGCATTTGGTGTATGGACCGAACGAAGCGGGGAAGAGCACTTGCCTGCGAGCGATCACGGTGTGGCTTTTCGGTTTCAGCTTTGCGGTGACCGACGATCATCTGCACAATGCCAGACAATTGAGAATCGGTGGCGAACTCGAAGGTCATGACGGTCGTCGGCTCCCGTTCATTCGCCGCCGCGGTTCGATCGCGAATTCCCTGCGCGGTCCGGACGATCAGACGCCGGTGTCCGCAAAACTGCTCGAAGAATTGTTGGGGGGCGTCGATCAAGCGATGTTTACGCGGCAGTTCGGCTTGAATCACGAGACACTGCAAAGCGGTGGAAGGGAGTTGGCGGACGGCAAAGGTGAGCTGGCGGAAATTCTTTTTTCAGCGGGTGCCGGAATTCAGAACCTGCGGCAAATGCAGAATGGTTTGCAGGAACAAGTCGATGCGTTGTACAAGCCGCGGGGACAAAATCCAAAAATCAACGCATCGCTTGCCATGCTGAAGGAATCGCAAGAGGCTATCAAGAAATCGTCCCTGCCGACCGAGGTCTGGCGGCGAAAACAAGAGGAGCTTGAGCAGCGGTTGTCCGAGCGGGCGGCCCTGAACCGACGCATCGCGGAGCAGAGAGCCGACTGGAAGCGGCTAGAAAATCATCGCGATGCGATTCCGTTGGCGATACGGCTGCGCCAAAATCGGAGGCAGTTGGCAAATCTCGGTACAATTCCGCTCCTGGACGAGCAGTTCAGCGAGCGACGTATCACCGCCGACACATCCCTGAAGAATGCCCGAGCGAATTTCCAGAAAGGGACCGAAACACTGGACGCAGTGAAGCGGCAGATTGCAGAACTTGATCGGCCTGAACCCGTGCGGGAGCATCGAGGGGCAATCACCGCTTTGGTGGGCGATCGGGGGTTGTATCGCGAGGCGATTCGAATTCGCTCCACGCTGGAGCGGGATGTCCAGTTGGCGAGGCAGCAAGCGGCGGAGATCCTCTGCGGTTTGCGGTTGCATGAGGATCTCGAAAAAGCATCACAGCGGTCCCTTTCAGTCTTTCAACGGCGACGACTTGAAAAACTGGCCAGTGATTGGCACAAATTCCAGCAAAAACGGAGCGATACGGAGCAGGAACTGGCGAGGCTCGAGGACCAAATCCGCAGCGCGAAGAACGAAGAAGTTGCCACTGTCGACGAGCAATCCATCAAGGTGCTCCAACTTGCGATCAAGCATGGGCATCAGGAAAGTGGAACCGAGCGGGAACTGGAGAAGTTGCAACGCGACCTGGCTGACCGCGATGCGGATCTTTCCGCGCAGCTGGCGAGATTGCCCCTATTTTCGGGAACGTGGGAGGAGCTTGAACAGGCAAAAGTTCCCTTGCAGGCCACGGTAGAGGAATTCCATGATCGATTCGCAAAAATCGACGGCGAGATCCAGGCCTTGGAAAAGTTCATCAGTGATAGTCAAAAGAAACGAAAGAAACTTGAACGCGACGTACTGTCGCTGATGCGCGATCAACAGGTTCCCACGGAAGCTGTTTTGAAAACGGCACGCGAGCGCCGTGATCGGCTTGTAAGTTACTCGCTGCAAGTGCTTCGCGGTGAACGCGCGCTGGGAGAATCGATTCCCGACGATGGTGCCGGCGCGACCGCAAACTTAAAAAATATGGGCCTCGACAAGGCCTTGCTCGATTCCATAGCGGAGGCCGATCGGATCGTCGATCACATGCGCCGCGATGCGGAACTCGTCGCCAATTTAGCCGCGTTGGAACATCAAGTGGCCGACTTGGATCACGAAATCGAAGAGAGTACCCAGCGCCTAGAGGATTCGCGTTCGCACCGTGCAGCGCTTAAGTCGGATTGGACTGCGTTATGGAGCGAAGCGGGGATCAGCCTGCGATCGACTGCCGAAATGCGTGCATGGTTGCTGCGCAGGGACGAGATCCTCGCGTTGGCCAGGGAGCGACGCCAAATCCAACTCAACTTGGATTCGCTGCGAGGAACTCTGGCAACGCGGCGACGCGAATTGAGCGAAAGCTTGGCGGCTTGCCAGCAAGCTGCAGCGGGGGGCGACCAAAGTTTGACGGCCCTGTTGTCGATGGCCGAGCGATTCCTGGCAGAGCATGAACGCGCCCGTCAGGAATTGAACCATAACCGTCAGAAACGGGATTTGCACGAATCAGAGGCCAATCGCAAACGCCAGGAACTACAACAAATCGAGCAATCGCTCGTGCAGTGGAAACAAGATTGGCGGTCTGCTGTCGAGCACTTGCCGACCGGTTGTGACAGCAGTCCCGAAAATGTTCAACTTTTGGTCGAGCAATTACAGAAATTCGACGAATTGCTGAACCGGGTCCGAGAAAAGGAGCAAAATCTCGCGGACGTGCAGCAGCAGATCAACGAGTTTACCCAGCGGGTTGGCGACTTAGCCAAGCAGTTGAGCCTGCCGGTGGGCGAGCGCCCCGATGAGATGATCGTCGAGTTTCAAAAACTGCTGGAAGAAGCCGACGAGCGGTACAACCGTGTGGAATCCTTGCGGCTGCAGCTGACGAATCAGAATCAAAAATTGCAGGAGGTCCACAACGAAATTCAGCGCTGGGAAAATGAACTGGCCGAGCTGTGCCGACAGGGAGAATGCCAGGATCCGCAAGAACTGCCCCAGCGAGAACAAACCTCACGAAATCGCCGCGAACTGGAGTCTTGTATCGCGGCGGACGAAGCCGAATTGATCAAATTGGCGGCCGGTCGCCAGCTTGACGAATTTTTGCAGGCGCTTGAGGGATGCGACGCAACTAAATTAGAAGTCGATATTCAAGAGACCAAGGCTCGGTGCGACGAAGATAGTCAATCGCTTGAATCGATCAACCAGCAAATCGGACGTCTGCAGGCTGAACTGGAGGCGATGGATCGCGAATCGAATGCAGCGGATGAGCAGTTGAAGTTGGAGGGACTGAAGGAAACGCTCACGCGGCAGGTCGATGAATATTTGGCCAAGTCGCTCGCGATCGGCTTGTTGCGAAGTGGCATGGAACGGTTTCGTGAACGCCATCAGGCCCCCGCCTTGCGACGCGCTAGTAAAATTTTCGAGGAATTGACGGGTGGAGCGTTCCGGGAGATCCGAGTCGATGTCGATGAAGAGGGGACGCCGCATTTGGCAGCCGTTCGTCGAAGTAGCGGCATCATGTTGGGCACAACCGGCTTGAGCCAAGGAACCTGCGATCAGATGTATTTGGCTCTGCGCATCGCATTACTCGAGGAGCACTGCAGTGAGCGTTCTCCGATTCCCGTCATCCTCGATGATATTTTGATTCATTTCGATGACGTCCGCGCCGCGGCAGCCTTGCGGGTGTTGGCGAATCTGACAGCGAAAACCCAGGTGATTCTATTCACGCACCACCGTCACCTCGTCGAAATCGCCAGAAAATCGTTAGACGATCACTTGCTGGCGGTACACGAGCTGGAGTAGTGAGGTTGCGAGCCCAACGACAATCAGTTCGCGGGGCGACGGCCAGGTAAAATCGGTGAGCAATCCGGATGAAGATTCGACGGTCGACGATGATTTACACTGGTGGCTGACATCAGGTCAGAAATCCATCTGTGGGTGTGGAAAAAAATCATTGACCCGCGATCGTGCTTCCGCGAGCGGTACCGCTTGCCAAGCTCCGTCGCTTGTCGGCTCGGCCAGGCGATATCGTTGCAACTTGCCGAGTGCATCGTGGATATCGAAGACGAACTTTTGCTGGGTCCAGTCGGCCAGGAGCCGCGCCGCCTCGACATCGAGTTGTTCAATCGTCAATCCCCGTGGCTGTGCGAGCAAGAGACAATAGACCAGAATCGTCTCGCAGACCTCTTGTTCTTCCGCCTCGCGAAACAAGCGGTAGATCACGCCGAGATTGTTGTCCAAGTTTTTTAGGTACAAATTCCGTGTCAGTCCGAATTGGTACTTGTCCTTGGTCCGCAGGTAACTGAGCAGTCCGCGAATCAGATAAAACCCGAGGACTCCGGCGAACAACAGCCAATGATACACGGCCGATAACGTGAAAAGCGTCACGAGCATGGCACCCCGCGTGATCTTGTATGCCGCCATGGCCACGCCCGAAAGCGAGGGGATCAAAATCTTGCCCCGAGCCAGCAAACCGAGCTTAATCTTCGCGCCAGGCAACAGGATTTCAAGTTCGTCTTCGGGGATGTTTTTGAAAATTTTCAAGTAGACGACGTCGGAACGCATGGTTGGATTCAGTTGGACCGATTCTCGCAGCTGAAAGGCCAGCACGAGGCGATGGAATTCGGGAAACTCGATTTCTTCCAACCTGAACAGATTCAACAGGCGGCGACGTTTCCGTTTCACCTTGCGGTAGCCGCGCGCGAACACCTCGAGCCGTTTGAAAATCGTCAGATCGAGACTGAGTTGTGCTCCCCAGAGCCAACCGAGCGTTACCGCCTGGTTCAATTCGTTCTGGTTCAGTTGGTGATAATGGGCAGCCCGCAACACGCGAGATAATTTACCGAACAGCGTGGCGTTGTCCAACGGTTGTCCATGGTTCGCTGGCGTTGAGTTGGATGCTCGATCGTCGTCGGGATCGAAGGGTTCGTAGAGATCCTCGAGAGCAAGCAGTTGTTGTCGATGCTCGTACTGAAAGGCGATGGTGAGAGCGTGGAAAAGACCATGCAATTCGCCCACCTTGATGGAATCACGCTGGCCAAGCCAATCCACCAGCCGCGCGATCAGGGCGCGGTGCCGGAAGGGAATGAAATTCTCTCCGATGTTTTCAGTGGCGTGGCGTGCAGGATCTATCATTAACTTTAATATCGTGTCGTCTGCATTGTCGCGATGCAACATGGCAGTGCGAACAAACAGGGTCAGCTAACTCCAACAAGTGCTACCCAGCTTTTTCAGAAACGACAGTCGCCTCAGCCAATGCCGAGTTACGAGAACGGTCCAATGAGACTCGCTATCGACAAATTCGCCACCAACCTGTTGGTCGACAAAAAAAGGAGGCTAACGATGAGCCTCCGCTACGAATCGATTGTTCTGATGGTGTGCAAGTAGACAGGTGATGCTCGGCTTTGCGTCAAAACCGGCCAGCGGTGGGACGCCAACTCGCGGTTCAAGGGAAGGCCAGCCGATAACATTTCCCGGCCAAAAATTATTGTAGAAACAAAGCCTAGGTTTCTTCTTCGACGGGCACAACAACGCGGCTCATGTAGTAGCCACACTTGGGGCAAATGACATGAGGCGGATGGGCTTCGCTGCACTTGGGGCAGATCTTCAAGTTTTTGGCTCGCAGCGCGTCATGCGAGCGGCGTTTTCCCGAACGGGAATTCGAATGTTTTCTCTTGGGTACGGCCATGTTCGGGCTACCTAAGTTGGAGTGGTGCTCGAGAATCGAAAGCTGCAAATTCTAGCAAAAACGGCTGGTTTCGCAACAGGTCTGCTGCGTCGGATTGGCTCTGGTTCCGTAGAAACTATTTTTTGCACGTAAATAACGTTCCGCCCCTTCGCCGGTTCTTCTTTCGTGGACGACTCGGCCCCAAACGGCCCGGGTTGACAAGATGACGCTCTGACCTCGGGTTAAACGCGTGAAGACAAAAAATGCCGGGATGGCAAAAAATGGGGCAAAAAGTGGACCGCCGCAAAATGTGGATGGTCGCCGCAAAAGGCGGGTCGCCGCAAAAGGTGGGTGGTCGCCGCAAAAGTGGGTGGCACAATTTGGGCGCTGGCACAATTTGGGCGCTGCACAATTTGGGCGCTGACCTTGGGTTAAACGCGTGAAGACAAAAAATGCCGGGAGGGGCTTTCCACAAAAAGGTGGGTGGCACATTTTTGGCGTGCATTTTTGGCGTGGCACATTTTGGGCGCATTGGGCGCACAGCACATTTTGGGCGCACATTTTGGGCTTTCGCACAATTTGGGCTTTTCTTTGGGCTTTTGGGCTTTCTTTGCTTTTTGGGCTTTTGCTCGAGTGTTTCGGCGAATCGTTGAGGGACAACGCCAAGTGTCCACATTGAATCCTTGGCTGTTGAATCGGCAGCACGAGATTGCCTGCGATTTGAGTTCGCGATTCGAGCGCGTTCAAATTTTTTACGAGCAAATTTGGGGCGTTCCGGTGAGTTGCGGAGATTGACGGAGTTGTTTCTTAAGCGTATTTGAGATGCTTGCAGTCACGTTGATAGCGTGCTGGCATGCCAAAAAACCGATGCGCCGGAAAATTTCGGGAAATCGTCAAAGTTTATCTATGGCAGCGCCGATGATTGATGCAGACGTTCTAACGTGCAGAGATTTCCTGTCGGAATTCTCGCGCGTTGGAGCGCGGGGGGTTCGATCACTTGGCCATTGAATTGGCCGGTGCTGATATTTGGCTTGCGATGGGCCAGTCAGTTTTCGAACGACAGCAGGATATGGAAGTCCAATGCGCTGCTCCCCTAAATTCTTCGGTTTCGTTTGCCTGGTTTGCGTTTTCGTGACCGGGTGCTTTCCTACCCAACCGCGTTACTGGCGTGAGCCGCTGGGCGGTGATCTCGACTACTATCTTGATCATGCGACCGCGATCGAGTACCCCGACGTCGATGCTCCTAGCCTCGAAGAGGTCACGCAATCACGGCCGCCGATCACGGTGGTTGATCCCGATTTCGAACGATTCTATGACCTGACTCTGGAGGAATGCGTCAGCATTGCCTTGCAAAACAGCAAGGTCATTCGCGGCTACGGGACGCCGGGTTTGCAAGGCTCGCGGGTAACTCCCGGCATTGATAATTTGACGAATGGAATCGCCGGTGTCGGAACCTTGTACAACGTCGCCATTCGCGAGACGGAACCTGGTTTTATCGGACTCCCTGGGCAAATTCAGAACCCTGGTTTCCTACTCTCCAATACCGCACTCGATGCCAACCAAGGGGTCGAGGCGGCGCTGGCCGAGTTCGATGCTCAGTACACGGCGCAAGCGTTCTGGGGGCGCAGCGATGAGCCGCGCAACACGGTGGCACCGTTCGATCAGCTGGCTTTCCGCCAAGATCAATTTACCTTGCAGCATCAACTGGCCAAGAAATCTGCTGAAGGGACGCAGTTTTTTCTGCGCAATTCGACGATCTACACCGACAACAATATCCCGCTCGTTAGCGGCGGCGGTTTCCAATTGTTTCCTTCGTGGTGGCGGACCAACGTCGAATTCGAGGTGCGTCAGCCACTGCTCCGTGGTCGAGGAGCTTTCATCAATCGCATGCCTATCGTGATTTCGCGGATCGGCACCGATCAAGAAATCGCCAATCTCGAGGGACAATTGCAGAACATGGTGACGAACGTCGAAATTCGCTATTGGGATCTGCAACTGGCCTATCGTTTACTCGAGGCATCGAAGGATGGCCGCGATGCCGCTTTGGAGACCTGGCGGATCGTTAAGTCGAAGTTCGATGAGAAGGCGGACGTGAATATTCAACAGGTCGCCTCCGCCAAAGCTCAGTATCATTTCTTCGATGGCCAGGTCATCGATGCCTACAACAATCTGTTGACCGCCGAGGCCGATCTGCGATTTTTGCTGGGGATTTCGCAATCCGATGGCCAATTGATTCGGCCGATCGACGAGCCGGTCGTGGCTCCGGTCGAATTCGACTACTGCTTGTCACTGGAAGAAGCCCTGGAGTTCCGCCCCGAGCTGCGTCAGCAAAAATGGGAAATCAAGAAACAACAATTGGCACTCGCCTATGCGAAGAACAGCTTGCTCCCCAGCCTCAACGCGACCGGTTTGTATCGTTGGCAAGGGATGGGCGATCAGCTGACCAACTACAGCAGCAGTCCGCCAGCATGGCCGAATGCCAACAGCGGCGCGACCAACGAGCTGCTGCACGGCCGCTATCAAGAGTTCCAACTCGGTTTGGACTACGCCGTGCCGGTGGGCCTGCGCCGCGAGATGGCCAACGTCATGAACGCACAGATCAAGGTGGCTCGGGAGCAAGCCCGGCTGGAGGATCTGGAATTGGATACATCGCGTGAGCTGCAGCAAGCCTTGCGAGCCATCGCCGTGAACCGCAACCTGATGCAAACCGCCTTCAATCAATGGGTGCAAAACTCGATCGAGGTCGAACACTTCGAGGAATTGGCTGCCCAAGGAACCGCGACCATCAATATCGCTCTCGACGCCCAACGGAGTCGGGCACAGGCCCAACAATCGTTCTACTCGGCGTTGGCGGAGTACAACAAAGCGATTGCCCTGTTCCATCGACGCAAAGGCACGATTCTGGCCTACAACGGAATCTCGATGGGCGAAGGTCCATGGACGGGCAAAGCCTACCAAGATGCTGCCGAACTGGCTCGCAAACGAGCCGCCAGCCGCCAAGTCAATTACGGCTGGACTCGTCCCGAGGTCATTAGCCGCGGCCCGGGCGGTCCCTGGTTGAACCTCGGTACACTGCACCAAGACCTGGAAGCCTACCCGTCGATGCCGACTGTCGATGATTTGTTCTCGCCGGCACAACCGGGTGACGGAGCAATTCCCAGCAACGAAGAGATGATTCTCGAAACAGAAGACCCGATGATCATCGATTGGGGCGCAAGCACCCAGCGAGACGGGCAGATTCGCCAAGTCCAATATGAACCATCATCGTACGTTTATTCGGCTCAATCCGCAGCCGAAGACTTTCGCCGCCGCCTGCCGACGAATACTTGGGGCAATCGCGACAGCGACGGTGCAGGAACTCGGATGCAACCACCCCAACGAGACGAATTCACCGCACCGAATAAGCTCCGCAGCGAAGGGGCTAGCGTGCACGATGTTGACTGGGGCCGCTTCGGGTTGTCGAAACCGAACCTCAACGACGGCAGCGTGAACGCCACCATCAAAGCCCCCCGATGAGCACGCGGGGCGCTGCACGAAGGGGCAAGCCAATTGGCTCGCCCCTTTTGGCGAAGATGCGAAAAAAGAATTGAACGGGCCGAAACCAGACGAATATTCATCTCGAACGAATCCAAGCGAGTACCATCCATGAAGCGAGTTGCCACCCCTGCCCTACTGTTGTGTGCCGCCGTTACCTTAACCGGTTGTGCGATGTGCTGCGGGCCTTACCTCGACCATTACCCAACGTTCGGCGGCAAAGTGCAACGGTCCGATCCGGCCTGGGGTCGAGTCGGCTCGATCTTTACCGATCCGTATACAGCCGGCACGGGACCGTTGGCCGATTCGAATCTTGAGATCTACAAACCAAAGTCTCCCACCGATCGAGTTCCACTGATCGACGAACAAAAGGGTCCCGAGCCCGAGGATCTTCCCTCGCCGCGGCGCGATTCTCAGACTAACCGCCAGTTGCCCGCCGCGCCGCCTGTGGGCTGGCGAGCAGGTTCGGGAGTTCGGTGATTCCCAAATTTGCACTGATCCACTTGCGCAATGTTCAAATTAGGGGGGAAGCTGCCGACCGCATGCGGTCGGCAGTTTTTTTATGCTGAGTTGTCTCTTTGCCGTCGTTTCGATTTAGAGACTGTCCCAAAACCAACTCACTGGCGGAATGCCCGTGCCACAACTTGGCGGTTTTGGAGCAGGATCTGATGCCGAATTGCAGCGAGGGGTGCTTGATGGGGGCAGGAAATCGCGTCAAGCAACACAGCTTTGAGGGGCGGCTTGTTGATGGTCCGGTCTTATCCGCGTCCTTGTTAAGCCATTGTTTGAGCGTCGACATCATCGTGGCAATCGGTCCGCTATTGATGGATTGCCGCAACAGGCGCGGTTGGGGTTGCCACGCGTTTTTTCATGCTGTGGGGGATGACGCACTCAAAAACGCCTGTACATTTGCTCCCTGAGCGTTAAACCGTTAGCCGAAGGCGCACGAGATTACTGTATTTTTTAACATCCTTAGAGCGTACGCTTAGAACGAAAGCCGGCGGCTAGCGGTTAAACGACTAGGGCACTCCCGAACGAAAGGACTCAAAAATGCTTGTCGCTATGGTTTCTTATTTCTGCCGCATCGGCTGGCCGTAGGATATGCAGCAATGTGTTGCACGCGTAACCTGATGTAAAAAGCTGGATCACCACAAAAAAGGTCTCAGCCGTTACCGATCGTGGCGTTTCGTCATTAAAAAGTGACCCAGAGCGAATTGGAAACGAAGAATGCGTCGCTGTCGAAGTGGCGCATTTGGCAAATTCCCGGCGGGTAGCATAACACGGCGTGAAAGGTTACGAATCGTCGCGTCGAGCTGTTCGGTCTTTGGGGGCTACAAAAGCGAATTTGGTCTATTGTCGGAATGATGACCATCGAGTCACTAAGTGTTCCTCGAGCCGCTATTGTCTTGTGTCTTGTTCGAGAGTAGCCGATTGGCTACACTACGCAAGATGTTGAGGGCTCGTTGATTGGCCGTTTTTGTGGACCGCATTTGCCAACATAAATTTCTCGCCAGGGCGTGTCCGCGCGGGGCTGGGCAGGGCGGTCTAAAGGTTCCCTAAAAGGACTTCCGGTAATTGTCGCCAAGTTAGGGTGATTCTGATTTTCGAAGCCGAGCTCATCGAGCGAACAGGTCTCAATGGAAAATAAATCCGTTGATGATGAAGATCGGCGAGCGTTGACGGTTACCCATTGCAGAGTTAGTCAGCAGGATGAGGACGGTTCGGATGGATGGCTGAGTGGTTTAAGGCACCGGTTTTGAAAACCGGCGTACTCGTAAGGGTACCGGGGGTTCGAATCCCTCTCCATCCGCTTCAACGCTTATTTCAATAGCTAAACCGTCTCCGCAAAACCGATTACTCCCTTCTTCTCTCAACAGCAAATAGTCTGGCGAATAGGGCGACTCGATGACCTATGATTTTTATCCGGTGAACGATTTCGGCCCCGTGATGAAGGGGATGGCGATCGGGGGCCTGGGAATCCTCCATGTGTTCCTGGCACAGTTTGCGATCGGTGGCGGCTTTGTGATGTGCTACCTGCAGTGGTTGTTGATGACCGGTCGCAGCCAAGCGGCGAGACTTTTTCTCGACAGCTTTTTCAAATTTTTGGTGTTGGTCAGCTTTGTGCTCGGGGCCATCACCGGCGTCGCGATGTGGTTTACATCGATCCAGGTCAGCCCGCGGACGATCGGCTTGATGGTCCAGTCGTTTCACTGGGTTTGGGCCACGGAATGGACGTTTTTCTCGCTCGAAGTTGTGAGCGGTTATGCATTTTACCGCTACGGCAAGTTTTTGAATGATCGCGCTCGGCTCACTCTGCTTGTGATCTACTCGCTGGCCGCGTGGTTCAGTCTGTTCTGGATCAATGGCATTCTGAGTTGGCAGTTGACTCCCGGCTCGTGGATCGAGACGCAGCGCGCGTGGATCGGTTTTTTCAATGCAGGTTTTTGGCCATCGCTGTTGTATCGGACGGTTGCCTCTGTGGCGGTGGCCGCGCTGATTGCCTTGGTCGTCGTCAATGCGATTCCAAATCTTGAGCGTTCCGATCGAGAACAACTGGTGGGCCATGTCTCGGTGTTGCTCGCGCCGATGCTGCTCATGCCGTTCCTCGGCTTGTGGTATTTGTTGTCCATGCCTGCCGATAGCCGAGCTTGGGCCACTGGCGGCTCGGTGGCCATGACGATGTTTTTGACGATTGCCGTCGGTGCATCGTCGCTGATTGGTTGGTATAGTTTGGTGGCTTTTTGGTACGGCAGGTTGTATATCAACGGAGCGACTGCGGGCCTGTTGACTTTGCTGGCATTTGCGGCGACGGGCGGCGGGGAATTCGTCCGCGAAGGGGTCCGCAAGCCGTTCACGGTCCGTGAGACGCTCTATAGCAATGGGATTCACCGCGACGAAGTTGCCGAGTGGCGACGGATCGGCATGAGCAACGCCGCCGAGGAATATCCGTTGCGAACGAATCAAGTTCATGCCAGCCCGATCATCAATCAAGGGGCGATCGTCTTTCGACAGCAATGCAGCGTTTGTCATACGCTCGGTGGTGTCAATGCGGCGGATGAATTATCGCGGGGCTGGTCTGACGAGCAAATGCGAATCAACATTGCCCAGTTGCAGCGGACCAAGCCCTTCATGCCCCCCTTTGCAGGAACGGCCGAGGAGGTAGAAGCGCTGGTGCAGTTTCTGCGTTGGCATCAGCAGGGAAAACCGGAAACTTGGTCGTTGCCCGCGGATGAAATTCAGCGAGAGACGTTAGCGAGAATCCAAGCCTATTTGGACCAAGCGGGAACGGAACCGTCCGACATGGCTCAACGGAACGCCGCGATGCGTGCATCGGCTGGTTTATTTACCCAGAAGAGATAACGTCCGTGGACACGATATTTCCCTTCGGCTTTCCCTCGGCTACGGCGTTTTATCTGACGTTGTTCGTCGGTACGTTGATCCTGCATGTCCTGTTCATGAATTTCGTTGTCGCCGGGACAGGATGGCTGGCTTGGGCGAGCCTGAGAGGTCAACTATGGTTCGCCAAATCCGTGAGCGAATCCAACAAGCTTCCGGCGACAGGCACCTCCCTGTTAGCCG
This sequence comes from uncultured Pirellulaceae bacterium, assembly GCA_937941455.1. Taxonomy (GTDB): domain Bacteria; phylum Planctomycetota; class Planctomycetia; order Pirellulales; family Pirellulaceae; genus BJ22. Next base: position 22,291 of record CALDHM010000037.1, read on the forward strand.
ATTGGATTCCTTCGATGTTGTCGGGAGCGATCACGGCTGGAGTCGCGCCGTTGCTGTTCGTTCAGATTCTCTATCAAAAAGAGTTTTACAGTGCGAATCTGTTGTTGTCCCATCGTTGGATGAGCATCTTGCCGGTGCTAATTCTCGGCTTCTATGCGTTGTACATTTTGAGGACGGGCTGGTTGGCGCGGCGCAGTGTTTGGGTGAGGACCCTGACCGCACTGATTCCGTTTGCCTGCGTTGCGTTTGTGGCTTATTCCTGGACCGAGAACCATTTGCTGAGCACGAGTGGCGTGGACAACTGGCGAAGATTTTACGTTGAAGGGAAAACATGGTATTTCGAACCTCAAATGCTTGCTCGGCTGGCGACCTGGGGAATCGGATCGATTCCCACCATGTGCGTGTGGTTGGGATGGATGGCACATTATCGGCTCGTACGTGATTTGCCTGTCGATCCGAGCATCGCACGACAGTTGCCGCGTCTCGCGCTTGTGGGGGTTGGTGCTTCGCTGCTGTGCGGAGTCGCTTACATCGTCGCGGCTCCGCAGTTGACCGGTGTTTTCGTGGGGCCAATGGCGCTCCCGTATTTTGTGTTGGCGATCGTGGGGATAGTGTTGCAAATAGCGGGGTGGACGATCGCAGCTCGCAACTCGTCCGCGGCTGGCGGCTTGCCGTACAGTGCTCTAGCGATGGCCAGTGCGGGGGTGCTGGCGACGCTTGCGGGCATGACGGTTTGCCGCGAAGTCATTCGCTTGACGGCCCTCGGTGCCGCACGTCTTGAGCAGTTGTATTCGCGACATCAGGCGGCGCAAGAGGTGGAGGGGTTCTGGGTGTTCGCCTTTTTCTTGATCCTCAATGCGGGATTGATCGCCTGGTGTTTCCGTTTGGTAAGGATAAACCAAGCGGCAGTGAAATCGCATCATGAGAGGGGCTAAAAATCTTAAGTGCTGGATACGTAAGCCCATTTACGGCAGAACCTACCGGAGGGATCCAAACGCGGATCGTCGCGGAAACAATAATCGGCACAAATATTCGAGCCTGCGTTGCGAAGAGATGGTTATTCGCGTCGGCATCGTTGATTGACAGCAGCGACTTGTTGCCGCAATAATAGCCAAGAGAGTTTTTGTCGGCATAACTCTGAATTGTGGAAGCCCATCGATGAATCGGTTACGAGCGAATTTTTTCTGGTTTTCTATCCGTGTCACCTGTTTGCTGATGGGTATCGATTTCGTTGTTCAAAACGTCAGTTCAGCGCAAGAGCGAACCTGGAAGGATAAAACCGGAGAGTATCGGCTTGCCGCGTCGTTGGTCGGCCAGAACGACGAATTGGCAATCCTAAAAAAAGCCGACGGTGAACTCGTGGCATTCCCAATCAAGGATCTTTCGGACGAAGATCGAGAGTTTTTGCGATCGGAAGAAGGAATGAAAATCACTCAGGTGAAGCGGTCGCAGACCTGGACCTTCCGCGATGGTCGGAAAGTCAATGCTGAGGTGATCGGTCACGGCGACAAAGACGTCGTGATTCATCAACGGCGGGGCAAAGTTTACGTGAATGATCGGCTCTTTGATAACCTGCCTGAAGCCTATCAAACCATTGTGCCGGCCGTGGTCAGCCATTTCGAGAAACGTGAATTCAAGGACGTCGAAGACTTCAAGAAATTTGTCATGCGGCACGGCAACCGCAAACTCAAGTACCATTGCGAAGGTGTGATTTTGGAGCTTGACAATGGCGATGAGTACGCAGTGCCCTATTTTTTATTCAATGACCGGGATCGGAAGATTCTCGAGGCTGGCAGCGAGGAATTCCGTCGAGCAACAACCACGGACCAGGAACGTGAAAACCACGACCTGTGCATGCGCAGTTTGGCCTATGAATACCAAATGCGTCGCGAACTTGAGCAATTGCAAATTCAGCGGTTACAGTTGGGTTTGCTGGCGACCAATGCGGGGGTTACCGACATGTGGGAAGTCTCCATGATTCCGCCGAATGGCAACTTTTACATGGCACAGTCCGTGGTCGTCTTTGCCCGGGACAGCCGGCAGGCGTCATTGCTGGCGTCACAGCAGTGGCCCGGGTACACGGTTGGGCCTGTACGGCGAGTCAACCGCAATTGGTAGTCCGCAATACAACGTTACTCCAGCCGCTCACCTCGCGGGCTCGGTGATTCTCTGCTTGGCCTTTTCGAAGTCGTAGTTTTCAGGCACGGGGAAGTCCTGATTTTGTTTGAGCTCGTCTAAGCCAATCGGCCCAGAGCCGATCCCATCGGCGGGAACCTCGCCACCCGCGCACCAGAGAATCGCATTGAGCACGATTTTGCGGAATTCAGAATGTCCCCAATTCCAGTGATCGTGGCCACCAGTGAAACCGAAGCTGCGGCCCCCCCCTGCTCGCTCAGTCGCCCAGGCCACGTGTTGGGGAATCTTTTTCTCGACTGCCGCTCGCGCGTGCGGGTTGCCGCTGTGCGGCCCGTCAGGTCGAGACATCGTTTCAGGGGGGGGAACGGCTGACAAGATCGGAGTGACTCCTAGCATCTCGGCCGGGAATCGCATGTGGAAATACCATTCGTCTTGCAAGTGGAACGGGCGAACACCGCGCGAAATGGGATGATCGGGGAAAGCTTCGAATTTCGCGACCCAGTGCGGATTGACCGACCAATGCGTTTCAAAGTAGCCACCGAGCAAGGGGAGGAAGCGATCGCCAACCTCCCCCTTGGGCACTTCGACCGCGTAGTGCAAGCAGACCAAACCTACGCCGCGCGCCGCCAAACGTTCCAGTTGGTCCAAGTGGGGGATGGCAGGGTGCCCTGCTCCACCGTCAGCGTAAATGACGATGCAATCGAAGCCATCCAAGGCTGACGGATCATCCGGCCAGGCATGCTTGAACACCGTGCATTCGACATTCGGAACAGCCTGCTCCAAGTGGCGAGCCAACAGAGCGCAGCCGGCATAATGTTCATGCGCACCATAACCGTGGCTCATTTTGCCGGCAATGAAAGCGATTTTTTTCCCGGCCTGAGAGTCTACCGGGCCAGCGTTAACGCCTTGTCCGCAGGTTCCACCGAGGTTGGCGATCGAGGCTGCTAAATACAAACAAATCCACATGAAACGGCGCGAAACAAGCGACATAAGCGACTCCTCCGAGAACGTTAACGTTGAGCGAAACAGGAAACTTGCCAGCGATCGTCGCCGGGCTTTTGCCGAGAGCATCGCAACGTCACTACTGTATTAGAACGATTGACTGAGGTGTTGGCAATCGAAGAGGGAAGTCGGACATTGCCGCCAGAAGTGGGGCGATTTGTCCTGCGAAAACTCGATTTTCGTCCAGCATCATGCCGTTTATACTAGGGCCACTTGCCGACAATCTCGTTTTACCTGCCGTCCGGCCCGAACCACTGTGCTGTTTGCGAACAGCAACGGCGCCAATACTGCGATGGGAGCACGATGAGGTGAACCGAAATCAAGACGGGACGCGCAAGCATGGTTCGATGTTGAGAGCGTGGAGGAATTGTGTCAAAGATTAAGCGGATTTTGGTTGCCGGTGGTGCCGGATTTTTAGGATCCCATCTTTGTGAGCGACTTGTGGCCGATGGGCATGACGTTATTTGCATCGATAATTTTTTTACGAGCCAAAAGTCCAATGTGGCGCATCTGCTCGAGCGTCCCAATTTCGAACTGATCCGCCACGACATCGTGCAGCCCATCTGGCTGGAGGTCGATGAAATCTACAACTTGGCCTGCCCCGCCGCGCCGGGGCATTACCAATACAACCCGATCAAAACGATGAAGACCAGCGTCGTGGGATCGATGAATTTGCTGGGGATGGCTCGGCGATGCAACGCTAAAATTTTCCAAGCGTCCACCAGCGAGGTGTACGGCGACCCGGAGGTACATCCCCAACCAGAGTCTTATCGCGGAAGTGTCAACCCGATCGGTGTGCGGGCGTGTTACGACGAGGGAAAACGAGCGGCGGAAACGCTGTTCATGGATTATCACCGCATGCATAAAATGAGGATTCGCATTTGCCGCATCTTCAACACTTACGGGCCGCGGATGCATCCCTTTGATGGCCGCGTCGTTTCGAATTTCATTCGGCAGGCGCTTCGCGGGGAGGACATCACGATCTTCGGTGACGGCTCGCAAACACGATCCTTTTGTTATCGGGATGATCTGGTCGAGGGCTTCCTTCGCCTGATGGCCGCTCCGGACAGCGTCAACTTTCCGGTGAACCTCGGCAATCCGGGAGAATACACCATCAAACAACTTGCAGAATTGACGATCGAGCTGACCGGCAGCAAATCGAAGTTGGTCTACCGACCGTTGCCGGCCGACGATCCGACACGCCGCCGTCCTGATATCAAGCTGGCGAAAAAGCATCTCCAGTGGGAACCGACGATTCCGCTCCGCGAGGGTTTGCAGAAAACGATTGATTGGTTCAAGACGATCGACTTCGAGCAATATCGACCCCCGACTCCGAACTTCTAGGGTTTCCGTACATGACCCGCGAATACGACTTGATTGTCTTGGGGGTCGGCGGCATGGGGAGCGCCGCCATGTTCGCGGGGGCCGAGCGCGGTTGGCGTGTGCTGGGGATCGAGCAGTTTGGCGTCGCGCACGATCGGGGCAGTTCGCATGGCCAAACCCGCATCATCCGGGCCGCTTACTATGAGCATCCGAACTACGTGCCGCTGGCTGTGGAGTCGCTGGCTCAGTGGCAACGCATTGAGCAACTGGCTGGAGAGCGGTTGTTCTTCGCCACGGGGTTGCTCCAAATCGGTTCTGCGGATTCCGAGATCATCGCTGGGGTCCGCAAAAGTGCTGCGCGGCACAGCTTGCAAGTCGTCGAGATGACTCCCGGCGAAATCGAGGGCCGCTGGCCCTACTTTCAAGTGGGCGGGGGCTACTTCGGCTTGTTCGAGCCAGGTGCAGGCTATTTGAGAGTCGAAAAATGTGTCGCCCACATGACGAAACTCGCACTGGCCCGCGGGGCTTCGCTGGCCACCAATAGCCGCGTTGTCGCCTGGGAGCTAGGCCATGATGGCACGATCGAACTGCAGACTGAGAAGGGAGATCGCTATCGAACCCGTCGTCTGGTGATTACGGCGGGGCCTTGGTCGCCAGCAATTCTCGAGGGGGTGCCAGTCGGCTTGCAGGTGATGCGCAAGCAGCAGCAGTGGTTTCAAATAGATCGCCACGAAATCCATCAAGCAAACGGTGGTTGCTGCTTTCTGGTGGATACTCCCGCAGGTTGCTTCTATGGGTTTCCGCAAATCGATCGCTTGGGAATGAAGGTGGCGGAACACAGTGGTGGCCAGCCGACAGAAGCTCCTGAGGAGTTGCATCGCGGACTTGATATGGAAGACTTGACGCGGGCTCAAAAATTTGTGCAAACCTGGTTCCGTTTCAGCAAGATACGCCTGGTGCATTACAGCGTTTGCATGTACACCATGTCCCCGGATCAACACTTCATTGTCGATCGCTGGCCAGGATGCGAAAATGTCGCGTTCGCGGCCGGTTTGTCGGGGCACGGATTCAAATTTGCCCCGGTGATCGGGCGGCAATTAGTCGACCTCGTCGACGGAGGTGGGCGTCCGGACTGCCAGTTTTTAAGTTTGCAGCGTTTTCAAAGGAAGACCGACGATGGAACGCGAGTTTGATGTGATCATCATTGGGAGCGGGCCTGGGGGCGAAGGGGCTGCCATGCAGCTGGCCAAGGGGGGCAAGCGGGTCGTGGTGATCGAACGTTATCACCTGATCGGCGGAGGTTGCACCCATTGGGGCACGATTCCAAGTAAGGCCTTGCGGGCCGCGATCTATCAATTGACCGAGGCGCTGCGCAATCCCCTGCTGCAGCGGGCCGGCGTCCACGCGAACGTCTCGGTCGCCGAGTTGCGTCGCAGCGCCCAGTCGGTGATCAGCCAACAAGTCGCGCTCCGTCGAAAATTCTACGAACGCAATCGGGTGGAAATCCTGCACGGTGAGGCCAGGTTCATCGATCCCCAACGTGTGGAGGTGAACGGCGAAATCATTCGCGGCTCTCACGTGATCGTGGCGACTGGCTCGCGACCCTATCGGCCACGAGAGGTCGACTTCGGCCACCCACGGATTTTCGACAGCGATACGATTTTGAATCTGGAGCAACCCGTATCATCCCTGACGATTTATGGTGCCGGGGTGGTGGGCTGCGAATACGCATCGATGTTCCGCAATCTTGATTGGAAGATCAATCTGGTGAACAACCGCGGCAGGTTGCTCGATTTTCTCGACGATGAGATCAGCGACGCCCTCAGTTACCACATGCGGGAACGGGGGGTCGTAATTCGACACAACGAGGAGTTCGAGCGAATCGAGGCCACCGACTCGGGGGTCGTTTTGTTTTTGAAAAGTGGCAAGGAAATTCGCTCGGATATCTTGCTTTGGGCTGCCGGGCGAACGGGCAATACCGATCGGTTGGCATTGGAGAGCGTCGGCTTGGCTGCCGACAGCAGAGGTTATCTGAAGGTCGACGAGCGGGGGCGGACGGAGGTATCCGGGATTTACGCCGTGGGCGACGTGGTTGGCTTTCCGTCGTTGGCTAGTGCCGCCTACACGCAGGGCCGGTCGGCTGCCAGAGATATTCTCGGTTTGGGGGAATCTATCGGTCATTCCGATCAGATCCCCTCGGGAATCTATACCAGCCCGGAGATCAGCTCGATCGGCAAGACCGAGCGGCAGTTGACCGAGGAAAAAGTCCCCTACGAAGTCGGTATTGCCCATTTTAAAAGTATTGCGCGGGCCCAGCTGACGGAGCAAACTTCGGGAGTGCTCAAGCTGCTATTTCATCGAAAAACCCTGGAAATTTTGGGTGTCCACTGCTTTGGGGCCAATGCGACAGAGATCATTCACATCGGTCAGGCGATCATGGCCCAGCCGAAGCCCGGCAACACGTTGCGTTACTTCACGGACTCGACATTCAATTACCCCACGATGGCCGAGGCGTATCGAGTAGCCGCTTTGAACGGATTCAATCGATTGTTCTGATTGCCTATCAGAGCCCACGATTTATTAGGGATTTTGGCTTTTGGCGGGGGGCTTTCCCGTAAAAATTCCATTGAAAAAACTCGATTTTCAAATAAAATGGGGTTCCAAAGCGTCCATTCCGACGACGACCCATGGCATGCGATTTTTACGCTTTAAGGAACATTGAATGCCTCCGATTCTCACGCCCACAGCGACCAAGTACGTCCTTTTGAATACGGCGATCAATGCCTCCGAACTGTTTTCGGTTGATCACCCGAACGACGAGCCGATCACGCGATACAGTTTCTGGGATCAATTGAATTCAGCGACCTCCGGATTCTTTCGGTTGGGCAGCAATCCGCTGGGGAATGGGCAAAAGCATTTTGTAGCATCTTCGGAGCTTTCGTCACTGCAGTTTGTGGCGGGGAGCCAAGTAGGTTTCGAGGACATCCGCATCCAAGCCCGCGACCTTGTGAATTGGAGCCGAGAACTAACCGTCCGTGTGTTTTTCGTTCGCCCCAACACGACGGCTCCCAACGCGGTCGGCCGTTCGATTTCGTTGCTCGAAAACGAGCGCGTGTTTTTGCCGGAGGTGATCTCGGCATCCGACCCGGACGGTTGGCCGATCACGCGGATCATGGTTCGCGATGCAAATAGTGGCGATAGCGGCTTCTTCCAAAGTGGCGACCGTCGCACGGACTATCCGCAAACTGTGGCGCAATACTTTACTCCAGCTCAATTTGCCGACACTACCTACGTGGCTCGGCGCGGTGGCGAACGAGAAGTCATCGAAACATTTGCCTACGACGGCGTGCAATGGAGTCCGCGGGCAACCTTTACCATTACGACGATCCCCAACCAGAATCGTCCGACCGCTCACTTCAATACGAAGATCGTCGGCATTCAAAAAGAAACGTTCATCGGCGACTTGTTCACCTTCTCGGATCCGGATGGGAACACCGCGAAAATTTGGGAAATTTTCGATACCAACGCTTCTCCGGCCTCCGGTTCCTTCGCACTCAACAATCAGGTGTTCGCACCGCAGACTTGGTTCCGCATCACCGAGGAAAATCGATCCGCACTACGGTACATCGGTGCCAACGATGCAATGCAAGAGGAAGTCCGCTTCCGCGTGTGGGATGGCAAATTCTGGAGCGACATCCAGTCGGCAGTCATCACCAATTTGGTTCGGCCAACTTTTGCCATCCAGCCGATCAGCGTCAACACCGATTTGACGTTGATCCCGATGTCGCAATTCTTGACCAAGACCGATTCGGGCCCCAACTATATCTGGTACGAAGTCATCGATCGCACGGTCGGATTCAATACCGGCAAATTAGCACTGGGAGAGAACATCACCGGGATACTGGCTGAAAACGTCGTGCATCGCTTTACGCCGCAACAGTTTGCGAACTTGTATTTCCGAACCGGGCGTCTGGATACCGTTTACACCGACGATATTTCGATTCGTGTCAGCAACGGGATTTTTACCTCGCCGTGGCAAAAAATCCGGCATTTTACGATTCCCAACTACCCAACCTTCGTCCGCAATCGCGAGGACGCCGGCGCCCCGTTCGGCAACCGCAACAATCACAATGATTGGATCGATTGGACTGGCAATCGAACCGTGACCTACGGCTTCGGTGGCTTTACCGAGCATACGTCGCCGGACGCGGTGACGGCCGATATGACCAGTAGATTCAATCTGCAGCAACGAACTGGTGTGCGGCGGGGTTTCCAGATGTTGGCCGAATTCGTCAATCTGCGATTCGAGGAAGTAAATCCTGGCGTGCAAACGCCCATGATGAACTTCTACAACTACAACAATCCGCCGCCTGATGCAGGGTCGGGTCGATTTCTGGGGTATGCTTGCCAACCCCTCAGCCTGCAAGACGAACCGTATGGCGGTGATGTGTTGGTCAATACTGCGTTTTTGCCTCTGTCCTTGAATTGGTTGCCTGGAAGTAATTCCTACGGCTGGCGGGCGCTCCTGTCGGGCATGTTGACCGGTTTGGGCGTTGTTCCGTCTGGAATCACTCTGGGCGGTACCCGCTATTACACCGGCGGAACCCCGATTTTAGATCCCCCATCATCACCACCGTTTTATGAGTTAGCGGTTGACGATCCGATCCCGCTGACACTAATGCTCTGGGATTTCCATGCCTTGCAGACCATTTACGGCGCGAACATGCAGACGCGAACGGGCGATGACACCTACAGCGTCTCAACGCTGCTAGGTGGCGATCTCAACGGCACGGCTTTGATCTGGGATGCGGGTGGCAACGATACGATTTCTGCCGAAGCGACGGGGCTTACACGTGGGGCCACCATCGACCTCCGCGAGGCGCACTTCAGCTCGCTGGGAAGTGGAACGAATAACGTGGTCGTCGCTTTCGGCGTTTCGATTGAAAATGCGATCGGATCGCAATTTGCCGACACGATCAACGGCAATCATCTCGATAACGTGATCCGGGCCGGTGCCGGGAATGATACGATTTGGGGCAATGCCGGCAACGATTTGGTATTCGGCGGTGCCGGAAACGATACGTACATATTTGAACCGGGTGATGGTTTCAACATCATCAATGAGGAACGTTCGGGTGGCCGCGATACGATCCAGATTCGTTCCGTCCCAGGAGGTCTGTCTGGCTTTAGTTCCGATTTCACCTTCTATCGCCGGTTCCGGGATTTGTTCATTGATTTGACGCTTAACGGCGGTGATACGGAAGTGACGATTCAAATCAAAGACCAGCGTTGGGGACGCTCGCAAATTGAGACGCTCGAATTTGGTACGACTCGCGTCGATCTCACCAGTGTCTATGCCCTGACGACTTCGACGCCGCAGCGTTTCCAATTGACTTCCGATTCTAATGCCTTCGGGTTCATTGCGGCCCCGCTATAATTGCACAAAAAAACTAGATCGAACAAACCGGCCCATTCTCAAGTTCGCGCGATGGCGACGCCTTGGCTCAGCCAGCGTCTCCCGAGAACCTGAGAATGGGTTTTTTTGCTGGAATGGCATTCTTGCATCCGTTGAGATGGCAGGCTGGCAACGGAAGCGGCTCAAGTGAAATCCGGTGATAATTATTGGACTGATTCGATGTGATTGTTACGTTGACGCGGCGACATGTGACGCGTGATCAATGATCGGTTACCTTGCATCGTTTCTGAACGCTCGCGGAGCGATCCCAGTTTCTGCCCAGGTCGAGCGAAAGACGGGATGATTCGCCAAATCATCGTTGGCACAGCCGAATTCAACCCGCGGATCGCGAAAACCCCACCGCTGACGCAAGTCGACGAGTTCTCGCATTTGTTCACCGCTGAAATAACGAGGTGGGGCCAGAGCACGCGTGTTGATGAGAACGCGGCAATAAGCGTCAAGGATTTCGGTAAGCCAGTAACTCCTTTCGAGCCCCATGCCATAGCTGACGACGCCATGATTCGCCAGCACGATGACGTTGGTGCGGAGAACGAAGGGCATGATCGATTCAGCAAACGCTAGTGTCCCCGGTAGCACGTAGGGCGCTGTCGGGACCTCCCCCAAGAAAATCTCCGGCTCTGGAAGCAGTCCGCTCGGAATAGGTTCTCCCGTGATTGCAAATGCAGTGGCGTGAGGCGGGTGGCAATGGACGACGCTGTCAACATCCTCGCGGTTTTTGTAAATCTGCAAGTGCAGGAGAATTTCGCTGGTTCGCTGGTTTTGGCCAGCGAGTTGGTTGCCGTCGAGATCGACAAGGCACAAATCATCGGGTTTGAGAAAGCCCTTGCAATGCAGCGTCGGCGTGCAGAGCACACGCTCCCGGTCCAGACGCACCGAAATGTTTCCTTCGTTGGCCGCGCAGAATTGCCGCTGATACATGCGGCGGCCGATTTCACAGATTTCCTCTCGCAGTTGATCCTCGCGCAATCGTTTTCTCCTGGCGTCTATGACTCGCAGTTCGGTAACGGGAATCGGTTCAATTCGATTCTAGCAAGTTCCTTGTGAGGCTGTCAGTGACCGATTCGATGATGTATGGCACAACGGCATGTCGGGATTCCATCCGATGTTTCCATGTTGATAAGGGTTTTGACAAACCAGCGAGCTAAGTGAGCAGAACGTTTCCCGGATTTAGTTGGGTGGAACCAAACAAAAGGTGGAACCAGAGAACGACACGGAACGATTCGGCGCATGAACTCATCGACCCCTAAGTCCGCAGTTATGAAGCACTGCGACGACTCTTTTTTTCTCGACGGCAACGTCGCGGTCAGAACGGGGGCGCGTCAAACAGTACCCGGCGACCGATAACTCGGTAGTTATGGGTCAGCAATCGGTTGATGGTTTGTGGGTAGATTTGGCATTCTAGCGCGAAGACGCGGGCGGCCAGGGATGCAGGGCTATCGTCGTCGAGTACAGGAACCGAACCCTGGGCAATGATGGGGCCGTGATCGAATTCGTCATCGACAAAATGAACGGTGCAACCGCTGACTTTGCAGCCGAAGTCGAGTACCGCCGCGTGAACTTTCAAACCGTAAAAGCCGTACCCGCAAAAACTGGGAATGAGACTGGGATGGATGTTGACGACCCGCTGCTGATAACTTGCCGGAATGATCAGTCGTTTCAGAAATCCTCCCGCTACCACCAGGTCAACGGCATAAGCATCGAGAATTTCGAACAATTGGCAATTCAATTTGGAAATATCGCGCGATGAATTCCAATCTACAACATGCGATGGCATGTCCGCCTCGCGGGCATAATCGAGCCCTTTGGCATCGAAACGACTCGAAATCACACAGGCGATTTTTGGAACCAGACGCCCCTGGCCTGCCCAGTCGATCAGATTTTTGAGCGTCGTACCTCCCCCCGAGATCAAGACAGCGATCGTTTTTTGGCGGGTCGATTCGTTCATCGAGTTCTCTTTTGTTTAGCAATCGTAGCTGGTGTATCGAAGCGTAAGCGAGAGCTGGTTTTGGGATAGGCTCTAAGTTTGGTTTTGACAATTTACGAGGAGTTCGCCGCATGGCAACTGGCCGGATAGAGCTTCCCGATTGCGCCCGCCATCAGACTCGTTGTGCTTGCAACGATTTTTCAACCAGCAGGTCGATGGTATAGTCCCCAACCTCGCAGGTTACTTTCTCGGGACTCTCGATCGAAGCCCATTCCAGCGTGTCCGCCAGTGTTTCGCCTTTGATGTAGTCGGCCCAGTGAGCGACTGCTCGCTGGATTTCTTCGACGTCGCTCGCCAGGTAGACGCGAATTCGATCGGTGTAATCGAGGGCCAATTTCTTACGAGTGTCTTGGATGGAACGGATGATATCGCGAGCGATACCCTCCTCGATCAGTTCCGTGGTCAATTCGGTGGCGAGAACGACGACGCAAGAATGACCTTGGGCGGCCATCCAGCCTGGTTTGGGAGTCATCCGGACCTGGATTTCCTCGGGTTCCAAGCGAATGGTTTGCCCGTCAACCGCGACGTTGACGTGGCCTTGCTGTTGGAGGGCGATCAGCAGATCGCTCCCTTTGGTCTCGCCGAGTTTCGACTTCAAGGCCGGAAGCAGCTTGCCAACTTTCGGACCCAACACTTTGAAATTGGGCAAAACTTGGTAGGTGACGTACTCGCCGGCATCAGCGATGAACTTGACCGCTTTCACGTTCAATTCATCACGCAAGATGGCGTCGTGTGCCTGCAGCCAGCTCAGGTGCTGTTTGGAATTGAGGGCCACGGTCACCCTCGTCAAAGGTTGCCGGACCTTGAGTTTAGCTTCCATGCGAGCCGCGCGACCGAGCGAAGCAATTTCGCGGATCAGTTCCATTTGCTCCGATAGCGTGCTGTCGATTTCGGCCGGGTCCGCTGCGGGGAAATCGGTGAGGTGCACACTTTCAGCAACTCGGTCAGCAAGATCGCACGTGAGGCGTCGCCAAATCGTTTCGCTGATGAAGGGCACGAACGGAGCGATGATTTTCGAGAGCGTGAGGAGACACTCGTACAGTGTCCAGTAGGCGTCCAGTTTATCAGCGCTTTCTTTGTCGGGGCTCCAAAAACGCTCGCGATTGCGGCGCACGTACCAGTTACTTAGCCCATCGACAAAGTCATTGATCCGTTGGCAAGCGCCGTAACTGTCGTAGGCATCCATTCTGGCGGTGACATCGGCTGCGAGTCGATTCAACTCGCTGAGAATCCAGCGATCGATTTCGCCCCTTTCAGTTGTGGGCCGACAGCTTGGGGCCGAACGCAATTCGGCATGGGTCAAATCATACAGATTCCCTCGCAGTTCTTTGGCCGGATCGAATCCGTCAGAAATCGCGTAATTCACGAAGAAGCTGAAGACGTTCCACAGGCGAAGAATGAATTCCGGGATGCTGTCCTTGATGGTCTGTTCACGGTAGCGGATTTCGGTCCACGGCGGTTGCTTGGCATAGAAGTACCAGCGGAGTGCATCGGCGCCGTAGCGATCGAAAATCTCATTGGGTTCGCGGTAATTCCGTTTTGACTTGGACATTTTTTGCCCGTCCTCGCCAAGCATCAAGCCCAAGACGATGCAATTGCGGAACGGGCGTGGAAATGGCTTGTCCTCGAACAACATCGTGCTGATGGCGACCAAACTATAGAACCAGCCACGGGTTTGGTCGAGGGCTTCGCTGATAAAATCGGCAGGGAATTGAGTCTGGAAGACCTCGGAGCCTGATTGGGGATAGCCCCATTGAGCGAAGGGCATCGCTCCACTGTCGTACCAGCAGTCGATGACCTCCGAAACGCGACGCATCCGCGCGCCAGGAACGAAGGGGGAATCGTAGGTGATGTGATCGATGTACGGTTTGTGGACTTTGAGATCGTCAACTAGGTCAGGATTAGCTTGTTTAGCCGCCTCCCAGACTTCAGTACCCGCGACTCCAGGTTTGTCGAGCAGTTCTGCATAGCTGGCGATCGCTTCCATTTTCCCTGACGAATCGCAAACCCAGATCGGTAGCGGGGTCCCCCAATAGCGTTCGCGCGAGAGGGCCCAGTCCACATTGCTTTCGAGGAAATTACCGAAGCGGCCATCGCGGATATGTTCGGGAAACCATTGGATAAGCCGATTGTTTTCGAGCATCTTGTCGCGGAAAGCGGTGGTTCTGATGAACCAACTTTTGCGAGGATACTGAATTAGCGGATCATTGTCGGCTCGCCAGCAGAAGGGGTAGTCGTGCAGGTACTGCTCTTGGTAGTAGAGCAGACCCTTGTCCTTGAGTTGGCGGACGATCAGTTTATCGGCATCCTTGATCCACTTGCCGGCAAAGTCAGAAATTTCGGGAACGAATTTGCCGTTGGGGCCAACACCGCAGATCAGTTCGGGACCTTGGCCCTCGACGAATCGAGCTTGTTCGCTCTGCAGCAGTTCGAAGTCGACCTCGCCAAATGCCGGGGCCTCATGGACTGCTCCCGAGCCGCTGTCGGTGGTGACGAAGTCTGCCGGAGCGATGCGCCAGGCGATATGTTGTTCGCCACCGTCGCGCAGTTTGCCTGTCTTTTCGCCCAGCGTTTTGTAGTAGTAATCGAAGGGGGGTCGATAACGTTTGCCGATCAGATCCTGGCCGCGGCAGATCGATTCGATGTTGAGTTCCCGTTTGATCTTGGCCGAGATCACTTCGACCAAATCCTTGGCCATGATCAACCGCCGATCGATCAAGGCATCATAGACAGTGGCGTATTCCAAATCCGGATTGACGGCCGCGAATTGATTCGACGGGAGCGTCCAGGGTGTCGTGGTCCAAACAAGGAGTGCCGTATTCGGGGTGTCGAGCAAAGGGAACAAGACGAAGACGCTGGGGTCGGCGACCTTTTTGTAGCCTTGGCCGACCTCGCCGCTGGACAGGGCGGTGCCACCCTGAGCCCACCACCAAACGATCTTGTGCCCCTGATACAGCAACCCGCGATCGAAGAGTTGCTTCAGCGACCACCACACCGACTCGACGTAGCTTTGGTGGTAGGTCACATAGGCTTCGTCGAGTTTGATCCAGAATCCGAGTCGCTCGGTAAGCCGCTCCCATTCTTGCATATAACGCCAGACGCTGCGCTGGCATAATTGAATGAAGGGCTCGACGCCGTAAGCCTCGATCTCTTCTTTGGAGTGGATTCCTAATTCCTTGCAGACTTCGACTTCGACTGGCAAGCCGTGAGTGTCCCAGCCAGCCTTGCGCGTGCAGAGCTTGCCCCGCATCGTTTGATAGCGTGGAAACAGGTCCTTGATGGCCCGCGTTAGGCAATGCCCCGGATGTGGCATCCCGTTGGCAGTCGGAGGACCTTCGAAAAAGACGAAGCTTTCGGCTCCTTGCCGACGTTCGAGGGATTTGGCGTAGATGTTCTGCTCGCGCCAAAATTGCAACACGTCCTGTTCGAGCTTCGGGAAGCTGACGTTATTCTCAATCCGAGCAAACATTCGGGAATCCTTTTCCAAGAGAATCTACGCGATAGATGAACAGCGAATCGGTTCTCGAATCCGAGTCTGATGGCGGTGAGTGTCGGTGAGAGCCTATGAGAGTAACATTCCGGGACAGATCGGCTTAAGATCGACTCTTCTCAGTAAATCGACAGGTCCTAGCGTCTTGATTGTGTCTGACCCGCGCGTCGCCTCCACACCCCCATCAGAGTCGGTGTTAGGAAACCACGTAGGCGGGTTGCACCGGTCGGCCATCGCAACGAGCCTCGGTCGATCAGTCGCCATCCAACAAATCGATATCGTCGTCGAGTGATGCATCATCTTCCTCGAGATGGCCGAATTCCTCGCGAAATTCTTGGCCGTACTTGTCGTCTTCGAGTTCGTATTCGCTTTCGACCTCTTCTTCGAAATCGTCGTCGAAGTCTTCGTCAAAGTCATCTTCGTCGAACTCCGACAAGATGTCCTCGGCGAGGTCCGTAGCGTCATCGGCGGGGTTCGGAAACTCCGCCATCTCGCCAAAATCATCATCGTCGAGGGAATCAAAATCGTCGTCGTCGCTCATCGTGTTTTCCTGAAAAGATCTCCAAACCCTAATTATTGCGGCAATAGCCCAGTTTGGGTAGGACGGAGGTGGGAGCGAGGTGGCCCGAGCGCACGAAAAAAGGGCAAGCCAAGACCCATAAAAATGCCTCGACTTGCCCTGTCACGGGGGCTTGTGGAAATGACGCGGCGAATCGCTGCGTCGGGTAAACGTAGGTTTCTGGAAAATAGGCGTCAAAAGAAAAGAGCGGAAATTTTTTAAGGTTTTGCGCGACATTCGTCGGTGGATAGGAATCACGCCGAGACTTCCGGAAATAGTGACTATCCAAGCGTTGTTTCTGCTCTAATCGAAATAAATAGCCCTAGAAAAGCCTCTTACAAATGGAAACACCGGACCACTGAACGGTCAAATCGCTTCCTTAACGCTAAATCTCGGCAAACATGGGCCCTCTCGTGGACTGCCGACTGGTGGCTGCCCCGCCACCTCGATTTGGCTATTTGCAGGGACACCATTTTTTGATAAAGCGGAGCAAATTGGGCGGAAGCTCGATGAATTGGCCCTAAGTCTGATTACAATGAAGGTTATCGAAATTTTCGTAGCCGATCCCGAAGCGGAGCTTAGCCGTGGGTCTGCCAACACGGTGCTGCCCGGATTTTTAGGGAGCGGCGAATTTTCATTTTGATTCGATCGTTGCAAAAAATTGACTCGCCGGTATCACACATGAAAACATTCTTTTCCAAATCCATCATCACGTTGGGACTAATTTGCGGCGTTGCGCTTGCCGCGCCTATCACGGCCTATGCCCGAGTTAATGAGGACCAGGCCTCGACCGGCACGAATGGCACCAATGGCGCCAACGGAGCTTCGGGCAACCCAGCCAAAGACGGAGCCTCAGGTGGCAACGGCGGCCTGGCGGAGGCAAACGCGGTATCACTGACCGGCAATGCGACGGCGCGAGCATTCGGCGGTAACGGCGGCAAGGGTGGTAACGGCGGCAACGGTATCGGCCCCAACGTCGACGGCGGACAAGGTGGTAACGGTGGCCGAGGCGGTCGAGCTAAGGCTTGGGCCGAAAGTTCGGCGACCGGCGGGAAAACTTTTGCTCGCGCCGTCGGAGGACGCGGCGGACAGGGAGGCGAAGGCGGCAATGCCAGCGGATCGGGCATCAGTGGCTTCGGTGGCTACGGCGGTCAAGGCGGCATGGCGATGGCTCGCGCGGTAACGCTTAACGGACGCTCCGCAACCGCGATCGCCGTAGGGGGCCGCTCCGGCAACAGCGGCGGCGAGCCGTTCAGTACGTCCTTTCCCGGCGGCGCAGCGAGTGCCTTTGCTCAGGCAACCAACAACGCGGGTCCGGTGACCATCATCGCGCGTCAATTCGGCGGCAACGGCGGCACCACTGGTGGCAACGGTGCAGCTTCGAACATCGTCAATGGTGTCGTTGGTAGCTCCTCGACTAATCTGGTGTTCGAACAGAATGCACGCGGCGGTCACGGCGGTGCAGGATTAGAAGGGCCTGGTGGTAACGGCGGCGGAGCCTTCTCAGGCTTTCGCAGCGGTACGCTGACGGGTGGCAATTACGTCAACGGGACAGTCTTAGCGACGGCCGGAAACGGTGGTGCTAGTTCCCTGGCGCCATACAATGCCGGTGCGGGGGGCAATGCCGGAGTCTCGTACTTCAACACCAACAAAAATCAAGGGATCAACCTGAGGGCGATTGCGGGGCATGGCGGTGACCATCTCGCCGGTCGTTTTGCTGGCAATGGGGGAACGGCCTACTTGGATTCGACCACCATCGGAGTGCAAAACGGCGGCAATATCGATCTGCGCGGGCTCTTTATCGGTGGCAATGGCGGTTCGACACTGATGGATGCGAAATTGAACCAAGCCCGCGGCGGACAAGCTCTCATCAACAACACTTTGAATCTCGATTCATCAGCATCGACGAGCGGTGCGAATTCGATTCGAGCCATTTTGAACCTCCGGGGCGGCAACGGCGGATCGTTTGGCGATGTCAATCGACTTGATCGTTATGTCGGATTGGCGGGATCGGCGATCGGTCGCGTCGATGAAACGGCAGATGCGCTGCAGAAACATATCCGTATCAATGCCTTCGGTGGACAAGGCGCAAACTTCGTCAAGGACGATCCCGAATCGACCCTCGACTGGGCTGGTGGCAATGGAGGAAGAGCCGAAGTCGATATCAAGTCCACCAATGCCAGCGGATCAGTCTTGGTCGAGGCCAACGCGACCGGCGGCAACACCGGGACAGGTGGCCAAAACTTGTTTTCACCATTGGGCTTTCTCGGGTTCGGCGGCGAAGCGATCGCCCGTGGCACGGGGACTTCATCAGCAGTTGGCGCCGATGTCAACGTGATCACCAAAGCCGTCGGTGGGCTCGGTCTCAATTCGGTCGCCCTCAACGGCGGAGGCGGTGCCAAGAGTTATGCGACGGCCATCGGAAACAGCGACAACCAAGTCGATGCCCTCGCGTTTTCAACGGCGACCAACAGCAGCGACGGCGCCTATTCCGATGCCAAAGCTGATTCAGGGAGCGGATCGGCCAACGCGCTGGCTTCAGCCGACGGAAAACCGCAAGATGCTCGAATCGATGTTCTCGGTTCGACGGCCGAAGCCAATGCAAACTCACGCGCGCTCCTGGGCAACGCAACGGCCCAGGCCAACGCCGTTGCGGGCAACTTGCAAACGGCCTACAGCACGGCGACGTCGCTCGGCACCAATTCCATCGCTTCGGCTAGTTCTGTTGGAGGGAATTCGCTGTGGTCGCTCAGCGGCATTCGAGGGGGTAATGCGAACAGTACAGCCAGCGCCGACGCATCATTCACTGGACTCCCGACGACCAGCCAAGCCAATGCCTACTCGAAGGCTGGTGATATCGATATCTCCACAGGGATTACCGGGATAGGTGGTTTCTCGATCGCCACGGCGAACGCGACATCCCAATCGACGATAGGAGCGGAGGTGACCGCTACGGCCCATTCGATCGCCGGTAAGGGGTCGAATTACTTGACGGCCGACGGTCGCGATGGCCGAGCCGACGCACTGGCGACGGCAAACCTGCCGGCGACCATGGGCCGCACGCAGGCCTTGGCCAAGGCTGAATCGAGTTATTTCGGTAACGCCGTGGCCAACGCTCACGGTGGCCAATCGGCCCTCGCCACAGCGGAGGTCTCGCAAGGTGGTGGGGGATTCGCTCGAGCGTTGAGCTCCACCAACAACATGTCCAGCGGGATGGCGCAATCGATCGCCCGCTTTGTGGGCCCCAGCACGACAATCGGGTCGCAACGCGGTACGGTGCTGGCTGACGCCTCAACGGTTGGGACAGAAATCTCGAAAGCGGAATTGAAGGTTTCGGGCGTGCTCGACGCCTTCAACCCCAGTCTTGTCAATTTTGGAACGGCACAAGCGGTCGTGGGCCATCGCAGCAGCGTGGCGGATGTCATGGGGGTGGTGGTCGAGCCGAGTGCGGCCTTCACGCACTATCAGTTGTCGCCATTGACGGAAGTTGTGGATGCCTTTATGGCATCGGCTCCGACGGTTCGCAATGAATTCAACAATGTTCTGGGAATCGGCATGCTGGGGAATACAGCCGGCATTGACACGGCGTTCCGATCGAAATTCGATTTGACGATGGACATCAGCATGACGGACCAGGACATCAAGGTGGGGTTCTTCGATAATCAATCAACGGGGACGGGCTTCGACACGCTGCGTTTGAAGATGTGGCTGGAGGGGAACATGGTAGTGGATCAGACCTTTATGGACTTGGCGTCTGCCAACACGTTCTTCAACGGTAACGTGATCAGCCTTGGGGCCGTAGCGAGTGTGACGGGTCCGATGGACTTTGAGGTCGAATGGCTGATGAACACGAACCCGAACAGTTCGTTTATGGTGAAGCTCGCCTTTGGTTCCGGCAACAGTCTCTCCTCGATGATGATGCCGGTGCCCGAGCCAAGTGGCTTGGCGATGTTGATGCTCGGCACACTCGGACTGGCCTTCCGCCGTATCCGCCGCCGCGGCTAGGCCAACGAATTCATTTTGCTCCCTTCCGCGAGAGCGAAAAACGTTACGCGAATTTAACTAACCAAGAAACTCGTTTAACCCGCAGCCGAAGGCAAGGCAGCCAATGCGCAAGCGATCGCATGCCTTGTTGGTTCCTATTTTTGCGGGGTTGATTTGCTGCGAAAAAAATGGCGAAGCAATAATCGTATGGGTCGATGTTTTGTTGGCCAGTGGGGCCGAAACATAGGACTTCGCCCGAGCAACGGTCTCAGCCCAGACCACACACACGGGGTCTTCGCTGGGAGTGCCCCTTTCCTCGTGATCGACCGGTGAATTTCGGTCGCTATGTCAATTCAACTAGCGGACGTGGTTGTCTCTCGAGCGACTTCCTCGCGCGGTGGTTGACCCAGTTGCGATTGGCCGCAATGGCCCGCTCTTGCAATTCGCGCGGGACCAGTTGATAGTGCACATTGCGTTGTCGAGGCTCGAACCCAAGTTCGCTGATCGATTGGCGAATTTCGTCTAGCGTCAGGTAGTGCACCGTACCCGCCTCGGCAACTACATTTTCCTCGATCATGAGGCTCCCCATGTCATTGGCACCGAATTGAAGTGCCAACTGGCCAACCTTCAGACCTTGGGTTACCCAACTCGACTGCAAGTTGTCAAAGTTGTCCAAATACAAGCGAGAAACAGCCAACATTTGCAAATAGGCGTGGCTCCCGGCGGGCGGAATATGCGCCATGTCGGTATGTTCGGGCTGGAATGTCCAGCAAATGAAAGCCGTGAAGCCACCCGTCTCATCCTGCAACTGCCGCAACCGCTCGAGGTGCTCGATTCGCTCCGCCAAAGTCTCGACGTGGCCGAACATCATCGTCGCGCTGCCGCGACCTCCCAGGCGATGCCAGACGCGCATCACATTTAGCCAATCGTCGGACATGACCTTGCCGCGGGTGATCGCCGAGCGGACGCGATCGACGAGAATCTCAGCCCCGCCACCTGGCAACGATCCCAACCCGGCGTCGCGCAGGCGAGCCAGGACAGTTTCGAGCGGCAGCTTGTTAACCTTGGTGAAATGATAAATCTCTGGGGGACTAAAGCCGTGGATGTTGACTTGGGGGTATTTCGCCTTGATGCCACGGAGTAAATCTTCGTACCAAGCCAGGTCGAACCGCGGATGCAGACCACCTTGGAGCAAAATTTGCTCGCCTCCCAGCGCGACCGTTTCCTCGACCTTGGCGAGAATCTCGTCGAGCGACAGAACGTAACCCTCGGGGTCCTTGGGGCCCCGATAGAAGGCACAGAAATCGCAAACTGCCGTGCAAATATTGGTGTAGTTAATGTTGCGATCGATGTTGTACGTGCGGTAGTTCTCGGGATGTTTACGACGGGACACGGCATCTGCGGCTTTCCCCAATAAGGGCAGGTTGTGGCAGTGCAACAATTCCAAGCCTTCGGCGGGGCTCAATCGTTCCCCCCCAACGGATTTATCAAGCAATTTGGCAATCATAAAAACGAAGTTGTGGTTTGCAGGTTGTCAGACCAAGTTCATCAGCGAGGGCTGCGAATTGCGACATCGACTCCCGTTCATCCTCGCCGAGATAGAAATTAAGGTAACGGGTGAAGTAGCTCCGGCAAGTGTCCGGGGCGAGTCGATATCTTCGGTGGTGTCTGGCAATGATTTCGTCGATCGAGTGCAATCCCTTGTCCCGCGCGATCGAAAGCTCACGTTCCAGAAAGGCAAAGTCTGCCTGCGGGGCCGCAGCCCAGACGGCAAACACGAACGGCAACCCTGTCCAGTCGTGCCACACCTCACCCAGATCGTAGTGATGATCGAAGCTGGCATCGACGTGCATCGCGCGGTCACCGATGATCAAAACCGCGTCCGTTCTCGCCTGCCGATAGTCGTGACTCAGCGGTAGTAGTTCGGTCTGCGGCGCGATCTTCCAGTGGAACGCCATGAGAACCTTGCTCAAGGCCACGCTGGTTCGAGACCCTTCGTCCAGGGCAATCGATCGGATTTCACGTATCGGCCTCCGCGACAAAATTTTGACGCTCCAAACAGGACCGCGGCAACCGATACAAGCATCGGAGACGACTTGATATTCAGGTCGATTGATCACCTCAATGGTCGGGATAAGGGCACATTCCATTTCACCCCGTGCCATGGCGTCGGCCAAGCGACTGGGTACGTCAAGCTTCAAAATGTAGCGGTTCCGCAGGTCCTCGAAATGTTCGATCAGGGGAACGGTGTTGAGGTAACTTACCGCCCCCACGAACCGTTTGGTCGAATTCATCGAAAAGCTCATGATTGTTGTCGATTAGCCGTAGGCTTTTGCATCTGCCACGCTGGGGCCTCGTCGCTCTGAGGCTTCCACCACGCCAAAGTCGAGCCTCGTCACACGCGCCTCATTTTAGAACCAACCTTTCCCTGTCGTAAATGACCGTAATCCGGGGGCGTGAAGCAACGCCGCGGGCAGCCTTCTGGCAATCTGTGACAGTTTTACCGATCGGCCAATCCACGGAATCCATCCGAGTCGTAACCAATCTGCCATGGTTACAGGCTCCAGCGGACTTGCTGGCGATGCGGGGCCGATATGACTCATAGCCGTTGCAATCCAAAGCGCCGTTTCATCCGCGAAACTCCTATGATTCGATGTGTTTTTTCGATGACAACTGTGGTTCTTGTCGTGTTGATCGCTGGCGAGGCGACCGGACAAATCCGGGATTTCGGCCTGGAAGCGCGGCGAACCTATCATTACGCCCCGGAACTGCCCGGGGGCATCAAGGGCTGGATCTACCGGGAAACAACCGGTCAAAACGGCCGCTTCTACAACTGCGATGGCGAGGAAGCCAAACGCTATTCACCCTACATCGATTGGTCCACGAATTGCCACTGCGAATATTTGCCAACATGGGGCACCGTGCTGCGACGCGATATCCGAGAGGTGAAGGAGCGAGTGCGCA
Source organism: uncultured Pirellulaceae bacterium (assembly GCA_937941455.1). Taxonomy (GTDB): domain Bacteria; phylum Planctomycetota; class Planctomycetia; order Pirellulales; family Pirellulaceae; genus BJ22. The sequence continues at coordinate 45,209 of CALDHM010000037.1, forward strand.
GCGGGGCTTGCCGCGACGGAAATTGCGTCGATGTCTCGAGTATGGCCACGTCGGACTATGCCGTAACGCATCAACAGATCGCCAAAAGTAGTGATCGCCCAACGTCCTCGGATTCAGCGCGAGAACTGGGCCGCATGAAAATGGCAAGCTCAGCAACGAGCGCCGTGAAGAATAACGCCGTCACCGTGAAGACGACTGCTGATGCGTCGAAGAAAAGCGAATCCGCCAAGGCTGCTTCGGCGACGTCTCAAACCTCCGCCAACCGAACTGCCTCGTCAAGCTCAAGCGCGCTCGAGCGCTTGTTCAAGGTCCGCTAGGAGATCCTCGGCGTTTTCGATTCCTGCCGCGATGCGAATCATGCTGTCGGAAATGCCGAACTTCTGCCGATTTTCCGGTGTTTGCGTGTAGTAGCTCATCACCAGCGGCTGCTCGATCAGCGAATCGACTCCGCCAAGGCTGGGTGCGATGCGGAAAATGCGGCAGGCGTCGACGACGCGCGCCGCGGCGCGCCAATCTTGATCGAGCAATTCGAAGGTCACGAGGCCACCGAAGCCTCGCATGGTTTTGGTGGCGATTTCATAGCCAGAATGACTTGACAAACCTGGATAGTAAACGCATTTGACCTTGGGGTGTTTCGATAAAAACTCGGCAATCCGCTGACCGTTATCGTTGTGGCGTTGCATGCGCAGCTCGAAAGTTTTTAGCCCCCGCTGCAGCAAGTAGCAATTCCACGCCGAGCTGATGCAGCCTAAAATCCCGCGAAGGTTCTCGACGTCGGCGAGTTTTTGCCGCGAGCCCAACAGGACGCCGGCCAGCAGATCGTGATGCCCTGCCAGATACTTTGTAGCCGAATGCAGGACATAGTCGACGCCGTAAGTGATCGGTTGCAAATTGTAGGGCGTCGCCAGCGTTGCATCGATCAGCGTTTCGACTCCGTGACGCCGACCGACGTCCACGAAGCGTTCCAAGTCGATGACGCTCAGGTGCGGGTTGGTTGGCGATTCACTAATCAACAGCTTGGTCCGCGAATTGATGGCTCGCTCCATAGCCGAGAAGTCGCCGGTTTTCACTTGATGCGTCGTCACGCCGAACCGCGACATGTGCTTGGTGCAGAATTCTCGACTGCGGTGATAGCACTCGTCGAAGAAGACGACTTCGTCGCCGCTGTTGAGTTTGGTCATGAGCAAGCAGACTAGTGCCGACATGCCGCTGGAAAACAGCAGCCCTCGCTCGGCTCCCTCCAGCGCCGCCAATTTTCGCTCGACGATCTTCTCGTTTGGGTTGCCGTAGCGACCGTATTCGCCACGATCTTGGTTCTGCTCGATGAAATCGATGACCGCTTGAGTATTTTCGAACGAATAGGTCGCCGCGCAGACGATCGGGTCAGGCACGGCATACGCCAGCTTTTGCCGTACCTCTCCCCCTTGAACGGCGATCGTCGACATCCGCTGCTGCGGCTCAATCTGAGTATTTTCTGGATTCATGAATAAGCTTGAATAAAACTTCAGAGTCTTCGACAGATCGTTCGGCCATTGGCTGACCCGATTGGAGTTTTTGGTCCGATCGACATGTTGCTGCCTTAAGGAAACATTTAACAGCACGATCTCAGCGTCAGACCGTGCCGATTTAATATTCCATGCGCCATCACCCGAATCAAGTGCTCCAGCAGGCCCCACCCTTTTTGCCGCACGTACGCCAAGTCTCGAAACAGGGCTAGGCTTTCAGCGCTCTGGATCTACATCAATAGCACGGCCAATCGATCAGACTGAAAATTACAACATTGTCAGTTTGGACGAGACCGGCCGACTGGGACCCTTAAAAGGCATTTGTCTGATCATTCCTCCCGGCAACTCGATTGACAGTTGGAAGCTCCGTCAAATGACCACTTCCGTCTTGTGCGAATAGCATAGCAACCGTCCGATATGTTTTCTGTCGGTGAAAAGTATTGTCATGAGCTAAGTTCACGCTAGACCGAGGACCTGGAACACAAGGAGCCGTAGTCCAAAAGTCTGAGGTTGCGGATGTCGAATTGAAAGCAGGTTCACAATATTTAGGTTTGATGGAAAGCTTGTTCAGGGATCCGGCGGCGAGGGAGTCTTAGAGCCTATCCGAAAACCCCTGATCTAGCATATGTAAGATATGCATATGCGAGATGCAGGCAAGCAATATGATTTTGTACTTGCGTTTCCCAGCGAATGTGTATTCCCCGGAATCGATTTAGCCAACCGTGTGTTCGCTCGAAAACCCATCGCCTAGCCTTCTTTCGACAACCCCGTGCGGCGTCTTTGGATTCATCACCGTGAGACTTGATATGAGCGATGTATCCGTACACAGTTTCAAGCCTCTCTCGAACTGCTTTAGAATCATATCCTTGATCTAAAACGAGGTGCTCCTCGAGGCCCTCCTCAGTTTGTGGTAAGCACTCCCAAGCATCGTCTATTGTCTGTTCCAGCAGTCGGATGTCGTGCACATTGGCACCAGCTACAGCCAGTCCCAGTGGGATACCGTTGGCGTCGGTCATCAATGATCTTTTCGTTCCTTGCTTGGCTCGGGCCGTTGGGTTTTTCCCCGTCTTTTAATAGCCCAAAGGGGCTTTGGTCATTGCACCGTCCACGCACTGACATCGCAGATCCAATCCGACCAGATCGTCATAGTCCGCTAATGCCTCCTGCTAAAGCAGGCAGAATACACCGGCCTCTAACCACTCCTGAAAGTACTGATGCGCTGAGCTGCCAGGAGCCAATTCCTTCGGAATGGCATTTCATTGACAGCCCGTTCGCAAACGGCAGAGGATGGCATCTGCAGCACGTCGTAAATCCGCTTGCGGATGCCCCCCCTCGGTATTTTCGGGGTGTTTCGGTACAAGGGGTTCCTTTAGTTCCCAGAGCCCGTCTGGCATGAGGTAGTCATCATAGCGGCTCGCACCATCCATGGTGAGTCCTTTGTGTTTGAGTTGTTTTTATGGCCACTTTTCAAATACACGGGACGCACCGGTGCAGCAAGCTTATTTCAGTTCTAGGTTTTCGGATAGATATTAAATACAAAAACCTCCAGCACCAATGGAACCCTAATTTAACCGTTTGCCGCAGGCGTGCGTGAAATACATAAAGACGGGTACGCATATAATGTACAGGTTTGCCTGCAGCTAACTGTTAAACGAATTTCGTGTCGGAAGCCGCTCGTCTCAACTTTATCTATCACACCAGCCCATCTCATAATCGTTCAGCACGATGAAATTCGCTCCGCGGCCACCAAGAAGGTGGACGAAATCATTGAGGCCGTCTGTGCGGGCCAAGCGGGTGAGCTGTTTCCCCTGCCGCTCAAACTTCAAGCCGAGCCGATTGTCGGACGTCGATTTTCAGAAATACGCTCAGGCTACTCAAACCCAGCTGGCGCAATCGAAAGTAGTAAAGGTTTCGGCTCTTCCGTGGAAACGCGGCGACCTGGACGCCGGCGGCTTTCGCATTCTTGCCGCCGTCCGCCGCGTTTTCCCGCAAGTCAAAAGCCTGCTGATGGATCTGCCTACGTTTGAACTCTATCGCCATCGTGCCGTTGTCGAAAGCGACCGCCAGTTCGAAGTTCGGGCGACATTGACCGAACCAGAATACAACCTCTCGCAGTATCTCGCCCAAGAAAACCTTCGTCTTGAGCAAGACGCCTTGCGCGACAGTCATGTTAACGCCGAAATTCGCCGAGTATTGGGCTAAAAGATCATAAGTTTACCTGGCCTTAACAGCGAATAACATGATGATCACGATTCGCCCGATAAAGTCGCGAATGTGTTCCGCTTGCTACAAAGGGGGCTCGCCAGAGTTCCTTACCGATCGTTAAAAACATTGATGGGACGGTACTGTTACGGTGGGGTTCAAGATGTCGTATTGTTACGAATATCCGCGACCGGCAATTAGTGTGGACATTGTGGTGGTACGGCGGATGGCCGATGGTTTGGAGGTGGTTCTGATCCGCCGGGATCGCCCTCCCTTTGAGGGCTGTTGGGCATTGCCGGGCGGGTTTATGGATATCGATGAAACGGTCGAAGCCGCTGCCGCTCGAGAATTGCGTGAGGAAACAGGGCTGATTGCCCCTAAACTCAAGTTGATCGGACCGTTTTCTGCGGTTGATCGGGATCCACGCGGCCGAGTCGTATCGATCGCGTTTGTCACTGTGATCGATCCACTGCAAGTCCCGCGGGCAGGAGATGACGCGGCGGAGGTGCAATGGTTCAAGGTTGGCGAGCTGCCGCCGCTGGCCTTTGATCACGATCGCATTCTCGAAGCAGGTCTGGAAGTCAGCCGTTCGATATTCGGCGACTGAGGCCGCCCACGGTAATGCAGCGGGCCAAATCCAGTACAGTGTCAAACATCAAATTCCGGTTGAGCCACATTGCTCGCGTCGCGTTTGACGGCGGAATAACGAGAGCTGGCGATAAGGGCTAGGACATGTGGGAACAAAATGACCTGCGCGGGGCCGTTGTCCGCGGTAATGATATTAACGGGACGCTAGCGCGTTGGGCGAATTGTTTTTTGGAAACGACCTAACTTGGCAATTTTTTGCTGATTGATTTCACTGGCAACTAGGGAAGGACAATTTGAAAGGAGCCGGAGCGGGGTTGGTCGGCAGTGTCGGGGCGGTCTAGTTGGATGGTGACGAGTTCTCGCTCCTTGGGTTGCAATGAGCGATAGAGGCCGTCGCGGGCGTTGTCCTCGCCGAAGTCCGAGAAATAGCATTGAGTGATCAGCCGCTTGCGCTCGGGCGCATCGATTCGAAAGTGAATGTGCCGAGCGGTGCGGCCGGGATATTTGCCAGGGATGATCGTTTTGAAGGAGTAAGTGCCGTCGTCACCGGTGATCGCACGTCCCCAAAACTGAAAATTGTTATCGAGCAAGGCCCGATTGTTGGCGTCGCGATCATGATGGTAACGGCCTGACGCGCAGGCTTGCCATATTTCAACGACGGCATTGGCGAGCGGTTTGCCTTGACAATTTTTCACCGTACCGCGGACAACGATTCGATCGCCCTTGGCGAATTCATGGCCGGCGATTCTTTGGATCAGGTCGGTGTCATTGAACAGTTGCTGATCAATCGAGGGGACCGGGTAAAACGGGCCCTCGGTTTGAGCCGGGGTCAACGGCAGGTCTTCGTCGGGCCTCCACAAGCCGTTGCCAGCGAGAGCCCAGCCCGGTACCGCGAAACTGATTCCGCCGGTCAATAGTTGCAGGAAGCGGCGACGATGTGCCTGGAAAAAATCCTGGGGAGCGTTCATGAGTTGATTCTCGATTCGGCGTGGGATGGATTTCCGCGATTGCAGCGGGTGGCGATTCACACGATTGAATCGTCTCCATGGTCGCATGAATCAGCAAGCGAGACCATCGACAAACTTAATTTTCCGAGCCGCCGGAATTCCGTACGACGGATGCGGGAGATGCGTCCTTATTGCCAGATCTGCCGGTCGAGTTGGCGGTAATTGACGGCCTCTTGGAGATGTTCCAGTCGAATGTGGGCGGCATCGTCCAAGTCGGCGATCGTACGCGCCACGCGGAGAACCTTGTCGTGAGCTCGGGCGGAGAGTCCCATTTCATTGACACTTGCCTTCATCAAAGCCATGCCCGCATCGTCCAGGCGGCAGAACTCGCGCAGCTGTTTGCTGCTCATTTGGGCGTTGTACAGGATTTTGTATTTGGCGAACCGTCGGGCTTGGATTTCGCGGGCTCGCAAGACTTGCTCGCGGATCACGGCACTGCTGGTTCCTGGAATCGACGAAGCGAGTTCTTTGTATTCGGCCGCGGGGACTTCGACATGCAAGTCGATGCGGTCCAGCAGGGGTCCAGAAATTTTGCCCATGTATTTTTCGATTTGCTGCGGAGTGCAATTGCATTCGCGTCGCGGATCGGTGCGATAGCCGCAGGGGCATGGGTTCAGCGCAGCGACGAGCATGAAGTTTGCCGGAAACGTCGTCGAGTTGAGCGCCCGGCTAATGGTGACGATGCGATCCTCGAGCGGCTGGCGGAGGACCTCGAGGGTTCGGCGATTAAACTCCGGAAGTTCGTCCAAAAACAAGACGCCATTGTGGGCCATGCTGATTTCGCCGGGGGTGGGGGTGCTGCCTCCACCGACGAGTCCCGCCTCGCTGATCGTGTGGTGGGGTGAGCGAAACGGGCGGCGCGCCATCAACGGCTGGCCCGGTGCGAGGCGGCCCAAGGCGCTGTAGATGCGCGTCGTCTCGATCGACTCCTCGGGCGTCAATTGAGGCAGGACGGTAGGGATCCGCTTGGAGAGCATCGTTTTGCCGGAACCCGGCGGCCCGAGCATCAAAAGGTTGTGCGCGCCAGCGGCTGCGATGGTGATGGCTCGTTTGGCGAGCTCTTGTCCGCGGACGTCGGCGAAGTCTTCGTCGTAGATCGAGAATTCTTGAAAGATTTCGGCGAGCCGCGAAGGGGTAGGTTCGATGATCAACTCACCCGTAAAAAATCCGATCGTCTGGGTAAGACTATCGACGGGGATGACATCCAGGTTGCTGACCACGGCGGCCTCGGGAGCATTTTCGCGAGGCACGACGAGCCCGCGCAGGCCTTGTCGAGCTGCCGCGATAGCCATTGACAGGACTCCCTTGGCGGGGCGCGTGTGCCCCTCGAGTGCTAATTCGCCAACGACGGCATAGTCGGCGAATTTATCCGATGTAATCTGCCCACTGGCCGCAAGGATTCCCAAGGAGATCGGCAAGTCGAATGAAGCGGCTTGTTTCGGCAATTCGGCAGGTGCGAGATTGATGACAACACGGTCGGCCGGGCGCTCGAATCCGGAGTTGGCCAGCGCTCGGCCTACGCGATGCGTACTTTCGCGAACGGCCGCCTCGGGCAAGCCGACCAGGATGGTCTTGGGCATCGCCACGGGAGAGACGTCGACCTCGACCTCCACCGGTTCGGCTTCGATACCGACGAGCGAAAACGTTTTCAATTTGGCAAGCATCAACAAAGTCCGTCGTTCGCGAGGGGCGAGTGGTCCGCGTATCGAAACGCGGTGCTCGATATTGTAATGCATCGGTTCTGCTTGGGGAGTGTTCACCGCGACTCGCTGATCCCGCCGAAAAAGCCAAAATTTAATCGATGCCAAGACTGGAAAAGGGATATGCCGATTGTCACAATAAAAACTCCCTCAATTGAGCTCATCGGAGCGAAGGAACATGAATCACGATACGCTGCACGAGCAGGCGGAGCAGTTTCGCTCGCGTTACCAAGCGATCAAGGATGAAATCGGCAAGGTGATTGTCGGACATGACGAAATTGTTCATGGAGTCCTGACCTCGCTGATGATCGGCGGGCATTGTTTGCTGGAAGGGGCGCCAGGTTTGGGGAAGACTTTGCTGGTAAAGACTCTTGCTGACGCTTTGAGTCTCGACTTTAGCCGCATCCAGTTCACCCCCGACCTCATGCCCGCCGACATTCTTGGGACGAACATGATCGTGGAGACGCCGGAGGGGAAACGAGCATTCGAGTTTCAGAAGGGACCGATCTTCACCCAGATTTGTTTGGCAGACGAAATCAACCGCGCGACGCCGAAGACCCAATCAGCACTGCTCGAAACGATGCAGGAAGGGACCGTGACCGTTGCCGGCCAGCGATTTGTTCTGAAAAAACCTTTCTTCGTGATGGCGACGCAAAATCCCATCGAACAAGAGGGAACCTATCCGCTCCCTGAGGCGCAACTCGACCGATTCCTGTTCAAGCTGATCGTCGATTATTCGACTCGCGAGGAACTGGCGACGATCATCGACCGCACCACCCGCGGCATCAAGATCGAAACGAATGCGGTGATGGATAGCACCGAGATCTTGAACTGGCAGCAGTTGATTCGACAGGTCATCCTTGCCGACCATGTCCGCGACTATATCGTGCGGTTGACGATGGCGACGCATCCGTTTGGCCCGCAAGCGATCGATCAGACGAACAAGTATCTCCGCTGGGGCAGCAGTCCCCGGGGGGCACAGACTCTGGCGTTGGCGTCGAAGGTCCGGGCCCTGCTCGAGGGGCGATTCAACGTCAGCTTCGAGGATGTACGACGAGTGTACCTGCCTGCCCTGCGGCATCGGGTGATTTTGAACTTCGAGGCCTTGGCCGAAGGAATAACCGCCGATCAGGTCTTACTCGACATTCTCAACACAGTGCCGCAAAAGGCAGATGCTTAGCCGATCGCCTCTCAGAGACCGCCCTACCCTCCCCTGTCGCTCCGCAAAATCTTGGCCTCCAGAGTTGTTGATCGATGAAAAAGCCGACACCTGACAACCTGTTGAGCCCGCAGTTGCTGGCCCAGCTCGAACGGCTGGAACTGGTCAGTCGCAAGATTTTCCGCGGGCAGCTCAAGGGGGAACGTCGTAGCCGCCGCAAGGGGCAAAGTGTCGAGTTCGCTGATTATCGCAATTATGTGCCGGGGGATGACCTGCGTTTTCTCGATTGGAATTTGTACGCGCGGTTGGACAAGTTCTTCTTGAAGTTGTTTCTCGAAGAAGAAGATTTGCATTTTTACGCGCTGGTGGATTGCAGCGAAAGTATGAATTTCGGCGAGCCGAGCAAACTATTTTACGCGCAACAGTTGGCGGCCGCACTGGGCTATATCGGCCTTGTCAAAGCGGACCGGGTGAAGATCGAAGCCTTGGGGGCCAATCTTCCCTCGCCTGTGCTGCGCGGCCGCGGCAGCTTGTTTCGCATGGTGCAACACGTTTGTTCCTTCCCGCAGCGAGTGAACGTGCCTCTTCACGAGGCGATTAAGTCATTTTCGTTGCGGAATTCCGGCAAGGGGATCGTGGTTCTGATCAGCGATTTGATGGACAAGCAAGGGTATGACCAGGCGCTGCGCTATCTGGTAGCTCGCGACTTGGATATCTACGTGATTCATGTCCTGTCGCCGATCGAAATCGAACCCGATCTTGTGGGTGATCTGAAACTGATCGATTGCGAAGACGGCGACATCGCCGAAATCAGTGTCAGCCAGCGGCTGATCGATCGGTACCGCGCGACGCTGGCCCGATTCATCGAATCGGCTCGCGAGTATTGCAGCCGCCGCGGCATCGTCTACATGATGACCAGTACCGAGCGACCGGTAGAAAAATTAGTGTCGCGGTATCTAAGGCAGCGGGGGCTGGTGCGATGAGTTGGATGAGCGCACTGGGGGCTTGGGGCTGGGCCGCCTTGCTGGCGGTGCCGCCGCTGATCGTCCTGTTGTATTTTCTGAAATTGCGGCGTCGTCCCGTCGAGGTTCCCAGCACCTATTTGTGGAAGAAAACGCTGGAGGATTTGCACGTCAACAGTCTGTGGCAGCGGCTGCGCAACAATTTGCTGATGTTTCTGCAGATTCTGACGGTGTTGTTGGTGGCCTTGGCCTGTTTGCGTCCCAGTTGCCGCAGCACAGATTTGTTGGGCAATCGTTATATATTTTTGGTGGATCATTCCGCCAGCATGTCGGCTACGGATTCGGATCGTGGTACGCGGCTCGCGGAGGCGAAGGAAAGGGTCGCGGCACTAATCGATCAGATGAAGCCTGGCGATTTGGGGATGTTGATTTCGTTTTCCAATCAGGCCGAGGTCGTCCAATCGTACACCGAAAGTCAAAGCCTGTTGAAACAAAAACTGGCAACGATTACCCAGACGCAGCGATCGACCGACATCACCGAGGCGTTGAACGCCGCGTCGGGATTGGCGAACCCTCCGGCTGTCCTGACCGATGATGGTTACCAGCAGGTCACCGAGGGAAAAGAGGCGGCACTGATGATCGTGACCGACGGCGGATTTGATCCCATCGATGATTTTACCTTCGGGAATCTGCGACCAAATTATCTGGCGGTAGGGTCGATCGAGGTCCCCGTCAACGTCGGGATCACGGCCTTTGCGGTGAATGATGATTTAGGGGGGAGTGCGAAGCGTGAGGCCTTCGCTCAGTTGCGGAACACGTCATCGACCGACCAAGAGGTCGATGTATCGTTGCTGGTCGAAGATCGTTTGTTCGACGCCAAGAAAAATGTCAAAGTCCCGGCCGGACGGTCGGTCGGCATCAATTTTCCGGTCAGCGGCCTGTTCGAGGGCTTGGGGCGAGCGACCCGCATGAAATTGGTGATCGAGACGCCGGATATCTATCTGCAAGACAATGTCGCCTACGCTGTCGTCAATCCCCCGCGTAAATCGCGCGTGCTCGTGATTACCGACGGCAATCCTTATTTGGAATTGGCATTGAATACAGAGCCCATCCAGCAAGTCGCCACGCCCGTATTCCGACCCGAGAGCTTTCTGAACCAAGAGGAATACCAGAAAAAAAGTGTGCTCGGGGAGTATGATTTAATCATTTACGACCGTTGCCAACCGAAAGTGATGCCCAATTGCAACACGGTGTTCATTGATCATGTGCCCCTGGGCCAAGAGTGGAAATTCGGCGAACGGCGATTTCCCACGCCGCTGGTCGATGTGCGGCGCTCGCATCCTCTGATGACAACGATGCAGTTGACGGGCGTCATGGTTCTGGAAGCGCGGCCGGTAAAGGGACCGCCGGGTACGATTTCGCTGCTGGATTCCACGTACGGATCGATCATGGCGATCGGACCGCGGGGCGGACATCAGGATTTGGTCATCGCGTTTCCGTTTTCGCAAACCAATGAGGCGGGAGAGGTTCAGGTAAATACCGACTGGCCGAGCAAACTCAGTTTTCCGTTATTTGTTCAGAGAGTCGTCAGCTTTTTAGGGGAAGGCGGCAAGTTTTTGGCGGGAGATACGATCTCGCCCGGGAGCACTGCCAAACTGAGACCGGCGGCCAGTGTCAGCAAGGTTTCGATCAAGACGCCCAGTGCCGCGACGTACGAGGTGTCTCGCGACACGAAAAATCAATTCTTGTTCTCGCAAACCGAGATGTGCGGCATTTACGAGGTGATTTCACGCGAATACTCGACCCCTGTCGCTCCCGATACGCACCTGTTTGCGGTCAACTTGTTCGATCCGCGTGAATCAGACATCGCGGTGCGGGAGTCCCTGGGAATCGGCTTCGAAGAAATCTCGGCGGAACGGGAGCGTGTGCCGCGGATTCAGGAATATTGGAAATGGCTGGTAGCGCTGGCGATTCTCGTCTTGGTGCTCGAATGGTATGTGTTCAATCGGCGTGTTCTGATTTAAGAGCTTATCCCTAAAGCAGCCCTGGCTTACGCTGCGGGTTACGGTCGCTGTCGGAGTTGGGATCGGCCAAAAGCTCGAACTTGGTTCATCGAGCCTTACCGCCGCGGTTGCGTGGGAAACGGAAGCGCTCTGTGATTTTCGGTATGCTTGGTTGGCCGGCAGCATAACCCGCGGTGGAGCTCGATGGCGAGAAAGAGCGTGCAGCTGAAGAGGCTCCGTTTCGCATTGACGGCGAGCCTGCGAAGCGGTTGGAGGTTTAGGAAAACAAGTATGGGTGGCTGTGGAATTGTGCCGGATGGTTTTTAATAGTACCTTCGCTTCGATTACTGTCATTATTGATGGGTAGTGTTCATGAATTTGTTGTCTGATCTGCGGCTGGCCCCGGCGAAATTGCGTTGGCGTTGCAGTCCCGATGTATTCGACTTTGAAACGACGGAGGAACTGACGATCGAGGACACGGTTGTGGGTCAGGATACGGCGCGGGAGGCCTTGACCTTCGGAATCGAATGTTTGGCGCACGGGCAGAATGTCTACGTCCGCGGTGCACGAGGAACAGGGCGGATCACGATGGTGCGGCAGCTGTTGCGCGAGATGCGGCCGACGACGGACAAGAAGCGTGATCGGTGTTTCGTCAATCATTTTGCGAGGCCCGATCGGCCCCGCCTCGTCACCTTGCCGGCGGGACAAGGGCCTGTGTTCAAACGCCGGATGCAAAAGTTCGCGGACTTCGTTGCCGAGGGGCTTCGCAAGGCCCTTGATAGCGAACCCCATGTGTCGCGGCGCGAGGCGGCTCGTGCTCGCTTGCAGGAAGAAATGCGGGCGATACCCGCACAGCTCGAGGAAAACCTCGCGAAGAACAACCTGGCGCTGGTCACGCTCAATCAAGGCTCGATGAGCAACACCGTGATCGTGCCGACGGTCGATGGGCAACCGGTGCCTGCGGAGCAGTTGGCGGAGTTGATCAAGGAAGGGAAGCTGTCCGAGGAGGTGATGCAGGATTTTCAAAAGAAAGTCCCAGCATTTCAAAAGGAGCTGGAACGGGTAAGCCGTGAAATGAACAGCTTCCTGCGCAAGGCCAAAAACGAAATGGACGAACTGCAGCATGCCGCAGCGCGGGACGTCTTGACGCCGCTGGTGCAGCATTTGCTGCAAGAATTCCCCTTCCCCGAAGTGCAGGCGTTTATCGATGAAGTCGTCAAGGACATCGTAGAGAATCGGCTGGAACAAAACGACGAGTCGGTCGATTTCTCGACCTTGTATGGCGTCAACGTCGTGTTGCATAACGATAAGGGGCCCTATGCACCGATCATCGAGGAAATCGTGCCGAGCATGATCAATCTGCTGGGGACCGTCGACATCGCCTGGAGCCCGCAAGCGTTGCCGACATCGGATTATCGGGGGATTCGCGGTGGAGCCTTGCTGAATGCCGACGCCGGATTCTTGTTACTGGAGGTCGAGGATCTCCTGTCCGAGCCAGGGGCGTATCGCGCACTGATGCGGACGTTGCGGACAGGGAAACTCGAAATCGTGCCCCCAGAGGCGGGCTGGATGCGACCCTATGTCGTGATTCAACCGGAGCCCATTCCCGTGGATTTTCGCGTCATCTTGATTGGCGACGCGCAGACGTTTTACAGCTTGGACTATTTCGACCCCGATTTTCGTGAACTGTTCAAAGTGCTGGCCGATTTCGAGGACCAAGTGCCTCGCAATCAAGAATCCTTTCAGCAGTATGCGATCGTCGTCGGGCGGTTGATTAAGGAAGAGGGGCTGCTGCCGTTTCACCGATCGGGCATCGCCCGATTGATCGAGCATGGGGCGAGGATCGTTGCCCGCAACGAGCGACTAACGGCGAAGTTCGGCCGAATCGCCGATATTGCTCGCGAAGCAGCATATCTGGCCAAAAAATCGGGCAAGTCCTCGGTCGATCACGAAGACGTCCGACTCGCAGTTGCTCGCACCAAGGCCCGAGCGAACCTGCCGAGTCGCCGTTTCCAAGAGCTCGTCGACAACGGCACGATCATCATCCGCACGCAAGGGTCCGCGGTGGGGCAAATCAACGGTTTGGCGGTGATCCATTCCGGCCCGTTGACGTACGGGTTCCCTGCGCGCATCACAGCCTCCATCGGACCGGGAACGTCGGGCTTGATCGATATCGAAAGCTCAGCGCGGATGAGCGGATCGATTCATACCAAGGGGTTTCACATTTTGGGTGGCTTGCTGAGACGGTTGCTGCATACTAATCATCCGTTGTCGTTCAGCGCGTCGCTGGCCTTCGAGCAAAGCTATGGTGGCATTGATGGGGATTCGGCGAGCGCCGCTGAGATGGTTTGCTTGCTAAGTGCCCTGACCGATATTCCCATTCGGCAGGATCTGGCGATCACCGGAGCGATCGACCAGCATGGTCACATTCAGGCGATCGGCGGAGTCAACGAGAAAATCGAGGGCTTTTTCGATACGTGCCGAGCAGCAGGATTGACCGGCTCGCAAGGAGTCGTGATTCCCAAAGCCAATGCCGACGACCTGATGCTGCGTGAGGATGTCGTGGAGGCGGCCGAACAAGGACTGTTCCACATCTATACGATCGAGAACATTTATCAGGCGCTCGAATTGTACACGGGAATCCCGACCAGTCCAGACGATGCGGGGAATTACGATCGCAACTCAGTCCTCGGCATCGCCGTGCGTCGCGCGAGGGAGTTTTGGGAGAAAACCTTGGCAGCTCCGACGCGGCTGACCCAAGCGGCGGCGGCCGTCGCTCAAGTCGATGACGCGGTGCCCGTTCCGCCGACCAACGACGGGAGGAACCCGCCGCGTACAACGAGCCAGGCTTTGTTCCGAAACGATTAGCCGGAACGCGGTAGGCTGGTTGCAATTGAAAACATACCGTAGCTACCGTCGCCAGAAGGTAGTCTCGCTTGGCATCTACGATCCGGCAAAGGTAACTCCCTATCTGCCGCTCACCCTAGCGTTCGATTTTCGCGAGAACTGCGGGCTAGCGCCATGCGGCTGGCGGGTTGCCGTACATGGCCGGGCCGCCACACAGAGCCGTGGCCAGCGCGTGGCGGCCCTACCGTGGGCCGCATTTGTCGCCGGCAGTCACTTATTTCACCGATGCATGCGACGAGGCGTCGGCCACCACCGCATCCCGCTCGTTGTACAGGAAGGCGAACAGATCGGCGATTTCTTGTCGTGACAGTTCATTCAGCAACCCTTCAGGCATCGACGATTGTTCGACGAATTTTTGTTCAACGATTTCGCTTTTGTTGAGCCGGACGCGATCACCCGAGGAAACGATCAACGTGATCGAGCCGTCGTTGTTTTCGACCTTGAGTCCGACAAAGGTCAGTCCGTTTTCTGTTACGACCATGGTGCTGCGATACTGGTCGGACACGATTTTCGACGGCTCGATGATCGCATCGAGCGTATCCCGTTTCGAAAATCGTTTCGCGACGCTGGTCAAATCCGGGCCTGATGAGGAGCCCGTCGACCCGAAGCGATGGCATTTCGCGCAGTCGGCCTTGGTGAAGACGTGCAAGCCCCGTTCGGCGTTGCCAGCCAGCGTCCGCTGCTCGAGCATGTTGAGAATTTCCTCTCCGTGAGCGAAGCTCACGCTGACCGCCTTGGCTTGGGGAATTTGAATGGGTTGTTCGTTCGGCCAGGTTTCATGAAACCAGCGCGTCCAATGAGCCAGGTGTTGCTCCCAAGTTTGTCCGTCCAGTTTCGGTTCGGTTTCGGTCCACATCGCCAAGATTTGCGAAACCTTCATCGCATGGTGATTGCGCAGCCGATAGCCCAACTCGATCAGTTCGCGGAAGTGTTGTGCGTCAACTGGGCGGAGGGAGACTTGTTCAATGCAATTAAGTATGTCCCCGGCGGTCAAATCGTTGACGATCGGGAGGCTCGCGATGAGATAGGCCCAGTTCTCAGGGGTAGCGCGTTGCGCGAGGCCGATGGCCAGATCGCGGCGCCGGTCGGGTTCGACGACCCACTGCTTGCGGAGATATTCGTGCCCAGCATCCGTCTTACCTTCGGCCAGTAACGCGATGATCCCCATCCGCGCTTGGGCAATAACATCCTTTTTGCCATTGGGTTGCAACCGTTGGTCGAGGGCAACCAATTGGGGCGTCAGCTCGGCCATGTCTTGAGTCGACAATCGATAAAAGGCTGGCACGAGGGCGTAAGGCCATTTGTCACCGTTTTCGATGATTTCCGTAATAACCGGTTTGGACACGGCCTCGGTCAGAGCGCGGATCGAGCGCGACAGATACAAGCGAAACGTTCCGGCTTGATTGTCCCCCAGGCCGTGGTGCAGCGAGTCGATCAAGGCCACGCGGGTCGCATCATTCCAAAGCTCAGAATTGGTTGCACAGACCATCGCCACGAGGATCTTGGTCTCCTGATCGTCGGAATGGTTGCGCAGGTAGTCGACGATCACGTCTTGAATCTCACTGACGCGGAGATAAGTCAGGAGGCGAATCAATTCGCGGTTCAGCAACGAATTTGAGGTGGGAAACTCGGCGGCGATCAGTCGGCCGAAGGTCTCAACTTGTTTTGGATCGAGGTTCGCGCGAGCCAAGGCGATTTGCGAGATTCGCAGCAGATGCACGAAATCGCGGTCACTGAGGAAACCATCCAGGAGTTTCGTGGAGCGATTGATGATCGCCAGGGAGTTGTTCGTGGTTGGCTCGACGCGGAGTAGCGACAAAGCACCGTAACAGAAAACGCGAGGTTCGGGATGATTGACGATGGTTTGCCGCCATTGGCTGGCCGGTGCTTGTTCGAGCAGGCGGGTACCAAGCGAGGCCAGCGTATCGTCGTCGTCGGCCAGCAAGCGGACGATGTCGTTCAGGGAAACCGGTGTGTTGGTTCGCAATAACGATTCCGCGGCTCGGCGGCGAACGTATTTGAAATCGTCAGCCAGCAAGGGCGTGCAGATGGGAGCCCATTTGGGATTGGTTCCGCAAAAGTAGGCGATCTTGGCTCGAATTTGCGGCAGGGGATCCTTGGCCAGTGTGATCAAGGTCTTTTCGCTGAGATGGCCGTAGAGATAGAGATTTTCGATCGCTTGGCAGCGCACGTTCGGGGTGTTGCCACTATCGAGGGCCACGCCAGTCAATTTGGCAGCGTTTTGCGCTGGATCCCGATAGAAGATTTCGGCCAAGTTTTGACGCGCCCATGCCGCCGTCGGCTGCGGTTGGCGAACAAGGCGAGCGATGTCGGTTTTGAATTGCATGACGGAGTCGGGAACGTGTCCCTTCCAAGCCACGCGATAGACGCCGCCGCTGGTACCGCGGCCTCCGGTGGCCAAGTACAACGCTCCGTCCTCGCCAACGTCCAAGTCGGTGACGTTCAGCGGGCGGCCCTTCAGGAATTCTTCGACCTCGGTCACATACGTCGCATCGCGAACCGTCTGCCGCACGGCGAGAACACGCCCCTCGGACCAGTCCGCCAGAAACAGCGCGCCGTGGTACCGTGCTGGAAAATTGATGTGGGTATAGCAAACGGCGCCGCTCGGCGAGCCGCGGCCGGTGGTGGCGACGGGTTGTACGGTATCGAGGTAGTAGTAGGGATATTTGGCCCAGCCGCTGCGCCAACCGATGTCGGCGCCGTCGGTGACATGGTAAATCGCGGTGGGGCGGTACCATGGAAGTCCGAGGTCCGATTCCATGTCACTGTCATGGATGAACAGATCGCCGTGGGCATTGAAGGCCAGATCGTAGGCGTTGCGAATCCCGCCAGCCATGATTTGCGGATTCGAACCGTCCAAACCCAACCGCAAGACAATTCCAGCGGGAGCACGAACACCATTGGAATGACCACTGGGGTCCTCGATGCGCGGCGCAAGATCGATTTCCAGGGGATAGCGGTACGGCCCGGCGACTTTTTCGGGGGTCTCGATGCCGGTGCCATTGCCGACGATGCAGTAGATCATGCCGTCGGGGCCGAGCGTCAAGCCGTGGGGCCCGTGCTCGTTGGCCTCGCCCTTGAATTTCACGAGTAGTTGGGCCACTTTCATCCGTGTCGATTCCGGAGAGATTCGCTCCAGAACGTACAGTCCCAAGCCTTGCGGTCCGGTGCCGGTGACGTATAAGCGGCCGTTGAGCGGCAAGAGGCCTTGGCAATTTTCGACTTCATCGCAGAGCGTCGCCACGCGTTGTTCGCCGTAGGGGATCGAAAGGTCGGCAATCTTCAGATGTCCGCCTTCTTGTGAGAAAATCAAGTAGCCCCATTCGTCGAAAGCCATCGCGATGATCGACCCGCATTCGTCGCTCCCCAGTACGGGATCGATTTCAAATTCGTCACCCAGTTCGAACCGGGGCTCGGCGGGTTTCGCCGCGACGTCAGGGCCGGGTTGGGGGCGATTCGGTTCTTGCGGGCCGTCGGTCGTCACCAAGAGGTTGCTCGCCGGTCCGTCGCGGTGGCTGGCGACGGCGGTCGTCGGTGCCGCTGTTTCCACTGCGGCTATTCCAGTTGTTGCGGCCGACGCGGTAGGGGATGTCGCCAATCGTTGCTCGACGACCGAGACAGGTTGCGGCGCCACGGAGGTCGCAGCGGAATCGCGGGACATGGCGGGAGTCGGCTGGCCCGGCGAATTCGTTGCGGCCGCAGTAGCCAACATTTTACCTTCACCGGGAAGTCGATCCTCGGCGACACGAGTTGCGGCCAAAATCGCTGCTGGTGCGGCAGGCAGCCAGTCCAAATCGCGAAATCGCTGCTTCTGCCAATCTTCTAAGGGGGACTGGTGCGTCAACCAGCTTTCGTCGAGAGACATGGCTCGCCAGCGGGCTTCGTATTTTTCCTTGACTCGAAACCGCAGGGCGAGGCCCGGTGTTTTGTCGGGCGTCGAATTGACTTCGACCGCGATGACGTTGACACCGGGAAATACGAAGCGAGCGGTGTCGAACGTTTGATAGGAATTGCTTCCGGCTCCGGAGGCCACCAAACGACCGTTCAGGTAAAGGTTGTACGAGCCGCTGGCCGCAATCAGGACTTCGCAGAGGTCGGGGGCGACAAGCGTCATTTTTTTTCGGAAATAGCAGACATTGGGCTGCTCTTGGTTGGCGACGACCGGCGTCCAGTAGAAATCGCGTTCCTCTTGGGCTTGCAAGCACTGCGAACAGGCGATGCCGACCAAAACGATCGCTGCGACAATCGCTTGGCGGCGTACACCGCAGATAGATCGAGTCATAGGTTGACCTGCCGACGAATGGTGGGGTGGCAACGGGAGCAAGGCACCCGCTGTAGGTAGACAATCACGTTCCTACCATCGGCAAAACTAACTCTACGGGTTTGGTAAACTCTGACGATTGTGGCGAAAATTTGCCGGACGGGGTTTGATCGACCGCGCGATGCTCTGGAATGCGGGTTTTTCCAGTAAATTTTGGGGTTTTGGGAAATTCAGACCAAGTTTTTTGATTGCAGAAGCGTCTTATCTTGATAAAAATGAAAAGAAACCCCGGAACAACCTCCGAATATTCCTAGTACCAAGCCTAAACCCAGAAAATCCAAGAGAATTTCGCCATGCTGACCTTTGGCCAAAAGCTTTGTTCGTACCTGTGGGGGTATCGAGAAATCACGGTACGGCCGACTTCGCAAACTATCAACCCGTTCGAATTCAACGAACTGGAAGCACGCAAACTGCTGGCATCCATCAACTTCTCGGCCAACATCGTGACGGTACGGGGAACTGATTTCGATGACCAAGTACTGGTGCAAGACGCCAGCGACACCGAGGTCCGAGTGACCATCGTGGGCCAAATCTCGGAGGTATTCACGAAAAGCGATGTTGCGATCGTTCAAGTCTTTCTGCGAGCTGGTAACGACTTTTTCCGCAACGATACGACCCTGCCGACGCTGGTTCATGGCGGCGATGACAACGACCGACTCATCGGCGGTTCGGGTCGAGATGAAATGTACGGCGGACGCGGCGACGATGTGCTGTTCGGTCGCGACGGAGATGATTTGATTTCCGGCGGTCAAGGGAATGATACGTTGTACGGCGGTTCGGGTGCCGATGCCGTCTATGGAGACGAGGGTAACGACCGCCTGTTCGGCGAAGAGGGTGACGATTTTCTCTACGGCGGTGTGGGGAATGATTTCGCCTATGGTGGAATCGGTGACGACATGCTCTTCGGCGGTGATGGCGAAGACAATTTAAACGGCGGCGAAGGAGTTGACGAAATCCAGGGGGGACATGGCGCCGACCGAATTTTTGGTGACGAGGGGAATGACATTCTCTATGGCGGACTGAATAACGACCGAATTTTCGGTGGCGTTGGCAATGACTTGATCTATGGTGGATCTGGGAATGATGGCTTGTTCGGTGACGACGGAGACGACGAACTGTATGGCGACGCCGGAAACGACCGAATTCGTGGCGGGAGCGGCAACGACCACATTCATGGCGGCAACGGCAACAATACGATTTGGGGGGATGCGGGCGATGATTTCATTGTGGTTGGCAATGGAAACGGCCTTGCCTACGGAGGCGACGGAAACGACACGATTTACGGTGTAGTTGGGGACGACCGCATTTTCGGGGATGCAGGCGACGACCGTCTGTTCGGCGGTAATGGCAACGACCAAATGTTTGGTGGGGATGGAAACGATACGCTCCGCGGTGGTGCCGGTAACGATTTGCTCTACGGCGATCTCGGCAATGACCTGATTTATGGAGAGTTGGGCAACGATACGATCGTCGCCGGCGAGGGAGATGATTATGTCGATGGCGGTGAAGATGATGACGTCATCGAGGGCGGGCCTGGCAATGACTATCTCGTCGGTGGAGTCGGTAACGATACCTTTTACACGGGCCCCGATGACAACGTCGTTCATGGTGGCGATGGTGATGACACCGTCTATGGCGGCAACGGGAACAACTATGTACTACTCGGCGACGGTGACGACCGGGCTTGGATGGGAACCGGGAATGATACGGTCTTCGGCGGCAATGGAAACGATCAAATCCACTTCGCGGCTGGCAACAACACGGGCTTCGGTGATGCCGGGGACGACCGCTTGATCGGTGGCACCGGCAACGATGTGCTGTATGGCAATGATGGTGATGACCTGTTGGTGGGCAACACAGGCTTCGACATGCTTTATGCCGGCGATGGCCGTGACGGCTTGATTGGCGGTCCTGGTGGTGGAAACCATTTGTACGGCGGATCAGGTGATAAACGATTCCTCGTCTTCCTCAACGACCGGATATTCAATGCGCAGCCGAAGGATGCCATCATCCGGCTCGAAAATGTTTCAAGCCAATGGACCACTGCGGAATTGATCCAGGTCGATGTGGCTTTGCAAAAATTGCACTACGAGATTCGCAATTCGCGCCTGCTGCGTGACTCGCTCACCTCGATTCCGATGGTGTTCGAGAAACATTTTGCATTAGCTGGCTCGGCCGTGACGCAAAATGTTTTTTCACGCAATGTGAATGCTTGGGGCTTCAATTTCGGAACACAAACCTGGTCGATGAGGGCCGATAACGTTCGTTTCATCCGCTTTGCTGATTGGGATGAGTCGAATGCCAGCGCAGGGAAATTGCGAGAAACCGAAACCTATCGAGTTCTGGCTCATAATTGGAATTCGGTCGAGGAAATCGGGGCTTCCTTGCCCAACCGCACCTTCTTGTGGGAAAATTTCCTGCAAACCAGTGGCTGGACGCAGACCAATCCATTCGACTATGAGAATTTCGCGATTTCTTACGACAACCAGTGGTTCTATTTGAAATTCTCGACCTTCGCCCGAGATTTTGCGAAGACCAACCCGTTCGAAGATTGGGGAACCGTATGGGAGGTTCGGTTTGACGACGCCAAAGAGGCGCAACGTCCCTCTTTGTTCACCAAGATCGATGTGGTTGACCGCTTGATTGCCGCGCTCAACGGTTTCGAGTCGTAAACAGATTCGAGCCAGCATCCGATTCGACAGCAAAACTCATAACAACGGCGCAATTAATTTGACGCAACTTTCCAGGACTTGCACTGGCAACGAGGGCTGAGGTTGCGAGTCTGGTTTCAAAAGCTGGGACTCCTGGATGTAATTGTTTTGCAAGGCAATCAATTGAGCGGTGAACGGTTCATCGTAGAGAACCAGCATCAACTCGAAGTTCAATTGCAAACTGCGCGGGTCAAGATTCAACGAACCGAAGATGCTCATCTCGCCGTCGATGGTGATCGACTTGGTGTGCAATAACCCATTTTGATACAGCATGACTTTGACGCCCGCCTCGGCGAGTTCTTGGATACTGGCTCGACTGGCGAGCCGAACCAAGCGGGAGTCGACGCGCTTTGGCAAAATCAAGGTTACATCAACCCCGCGCCGAGCTGCAATGATCAAGGCGCGTTGTAAGGACAGGTCGGGTACGTAGTAGGGCGTCGTGATTGTGAGCTGCGTGTCTGCCGAATAAATAGCGCCGATAATTAGTTGATGAATGGCTTCCGAATCCAGGCCTGGACCAGAGGGAGCGACTTGGACAACTGTTTGGCCGAGGGGTTCGGGAGGGCTGATTTGTTCCAAGTAATGGTTGATCTCGGGACTGCCTTTGGTTTCGAAATACCAGTCTTCAAGAAATACCATGGACAGGGGATCGACCGCAGGACCTTCGAGCCGCACCATGGCATCGACCCATTGACCGACCCCTGCCGATTTCTTGAAAAAACGTGGATCTGCCATGTTTTTACTGCCAACGTAGCCAACGCGATGATCGATGATCACCAGTTTCCGGTGGAGGCGCAGATCAAAGCGGTAAAGTAGTGATCGAAATAGGCCAACGGGCAAGGCGGCGTGGACCACGACTCCTGCCCTGCGCAATTCCTGAACTTGTTTCCCTCTGAGAAAACCCCAACTGCCGACGGCATCCACCAAGACGCGGCAATCGACGCCGCGCCGCGCGGCGGACATCAGGCTGGCGGCCACATCGTCCGCCAGTCCGCCACTTTCCCAGATGTAATATTCGAGGAAGCAACTCGTTTGAGCTTGATCGATCTGGCGGATCAAATCGCAAAATACTTCTTCGGATTTGGAAAGCATTGTAATCCGATTGCCATCCAGCGAGAGCGCACCGCTGGCGGCCTCGATCAAGCGACTCATCTGCGCGACGTCGGCTTGCGGTTCGCGCCAACCGGTATAGCGATAACGTTCGAGCCGCCGGCGCCACCGCGCATACCCCTCGTGCAGTCCCAGCGCCCATCGCGACCGCAGGCGGCACAGCCGATTGTCGGCCAGCAACAAGTAGGCGCCTGCTCCGAGCAGAGGAAAAAGGAGTACGATCAGCAGCCAAGCAAAAGTTTCCGAAGTGGTGCGCTTGCGCAACAGGACGATGACGGAAAAGGTGATCCGCAGGGTCCAGTCGGCGATGAGAATCCAAATTGCTGATTGCCACATGTTGGCTGCAACCCGCCGATGTTGATCGTCGGACCGGTTATGGTTAGACTTCTTTCTGCAGATACATGATCATACCAGCTTTCGTTGAGGAAATGGTTTAACCATCAGTTTTGCGGCCGTTCGACGACCCTTGCCCAAAGCCATGCAGCAGCAACGCCAGCTGAATCAGCTTCGCATCCTCACCTACAACATTCACAAGGGTATCGGTGGAATCGACCGCCGCTACGATTTGTCGCGAATCATCGATACCGTCGCTCATTACGCCCCGGACATCGTATTTCTCCAAGAGGTCGATCATGAGGTTCCGCGCTCGAATCAAGACGTACAAGTCGAGGAGTTGGCTGACCAATTGGGGTTCGAGCATTGGGCCTTTCAGGCAAATGTCAAATTGACACGCGGCAGCTATGGCAATGCGATCCTATCGAAATTCGTGCTCCATGAGCGATGGAACGTGGATTTGACGATCCCCTTCAAGAAGCGAAGGCGAGCGTTAGTCGCCAAGGTCCACGTGGAGGTCGATGGCCACAAGCGAACGCTGTTCCTCTGCAATCTCCATCTGGGCTTGGCCGGCTTCGAGCGGAAGATGCAAGTCAGGCGTCTGTTGCAATGGCAACATCTGAGGAGTTTGCACCAGCGAACACCTGCGATCATCGGTGGTGATTTCAACGATGTCTGGGGTTCACTCAGCCGAAAGTTGTTCCACCCCTCCGGATTCCGCGCTGTCAGTCGAAAATCGTTGACCTTTCCGGCTTTCATGCCCGTGCGGGGGTTGGACGCATTTTACATTCGTGGTGATGTCGAAGCGGCGGGAGTTTTCGCCGGCCACACGAAGACATCCCGTCATGCATCGGACCACCTGCCCCTGATCGCCGATCTGGTGATTCAATCGTCGAACCATGATGAGCGATAGCGCGTTGGGTCACGGCGGGTTTCTTCATTGAAGAATGACGAAGGCGCGGTCGAGAGTAGGCGCGACGGGGAATCAATTCAATCCCAGCAGCAATTGCTTTTCTTCGGAGGGTTCAGCGGGATTGAGTTCTTTATAGAGCATGCTGGGTTGGATGCCGACATTGTTCTGGTATTTTTCGCTGCAGTACTTCTGGTAGGGACCATGAATCTGATGATAAAAGATCTGGCAAATCTCGACATTCGGGTAAATGCGGATCGGCTGGACAGCAAACATTTCAAGTGTCCAGTAACCACAGAAACCCACGTCGCCGAATCCAGCCGTAACGTGTACGAATAATCCCAACCGACCGATGGAGGAACGACCCTCGATCATTGGCACGAAGGTATGGGTCTCCGTTCGCTCATTGGTTCGCGCAAGATAGAGACGATTGGGCTCGAGTACTAACCCACTGTCGGGAATCGTCAAGGTGCGGACACGGTTCCGTTTTTTCATGTCCAGCACGACTTCTTCGTACGTCATGATTTCCGGATGGAGGGAAAGGTTGTAGCTGTTGGGATTGACGCGAGCCGGATCGAAGGGGTCAATCACGATCTCCTTTCCCAAATGCTTCTTGATTTCTTCACCGGATAGGATCATGGCGGGTTCCTCGCAGGGCCCATAACCGCAACTGATAGCATTTGCGAATTTTGGGCGGGCTTGGGGGAGTTGTCAAGTCAGCGCGCTAACGGCTCTGCGGCCTCAACTCAACTCTTGGCCGCACCGTCGTCCTATAATGGAGCGAAATCAGAGAAGAACTGACAACGGCGTCGCGACCAGCACCGGCGTCGCTGCCTATTCAAGGAGTGACCGCCATGCTCTTGTAAAGCGGCTCTTACGTCAACAGCAACAAGCGAGTTTCCAAGATGCCTCGAATCCTTCCAGTAATCGCAAATCTCGTCGTGTTTCTGCTTGCGCTGGCAAGCGGCCCCTTGTGCTCCGCGCGCGGTGAGGAGCTAGGGGGTGATGATCGACCGATCATCGTGAAAACTCAAGCCCTGCTCGGAGAACCATTCGGATTAGGGGTGGTTAGTTTCCGGCTTCCTCACCAAGTCTTTGGCGGGGCGGATCCGAACCTGATCTTGAGAACGGGCGCGGTGCGAGTGACAGAACGAGATGGTCGGATTTTCTATCCCGCCTACGGTCTATCGCCAGTGGCTCGTTTCTTTAATACCGTATTCAATCGTACGAGCAAACCGGGAAATGAATTGATCTCCGTTTGGTTTCTGTTCCGCGGCAATCAACCGTTGCAGTTGAAGGTCCAAGGTGTGGGTGAAATCAACGTGACGGTAACACCGACGTTGACAAGACGTCGCGAGCTCGATCGCATGCTCAAGCAATGGTGGCGAGAATATCAAGCTTCAAATTTTACAAATGACAGCGATGGAGATTTCCCAGACTTGGTCCATGTTTATTTGGGGGAAATGCTGTCCCATCGTTTGGGCCTGAGTCATCCCGCGCGGGAGCGGCCTTCGAACGATCCGCTGGCAAAAACGATCGAACTGCTCACGGACATCGATCCGCTGAACCCAAGCGTGTTGGGGGCATGGTTCGATGGCCAGCAGGGCTTCGACCCGCCGCAGTTTCCGCTGCCACAGCCGATGCAGTGGACGCCTGTCGTGGTGACGAATTTGCCCGAGGAAATCCCAATCGAGCCGATCGTCTATCAAATTCCGCATGACTGTTTCTACTTGCGGTTCGGCACTTGGGACAATCAAATCTGGCTCAAAAAGCTGATCGAGGAACATGGCGGAGACTTGGGGCGGATGATCCGCCTGCGCGGATTCGAGCCGAAGGTTCAGCAGAAGTTCTTGACGCAACTAGCCCTGGAATCATCGCAAATCGACCAATGGTTCGGTGGGAACCTCATCAGCGACGTCGCGGTGATCGGTCGTGACACTTATTTTGAAACCGGCCCTAGCGTCGGGGTCGTATTACAATCGAAAGATTCGAAAGCACTGTCAACTCGGATCGAGCGGCGCCGGCAAACCTTCGCGAGCGAACGTCAAATCAACCTGGGAACGGTCGAGGTGGCTGGCCAAACCGTGTCCTACTTGTCGTCGCTCGACAATCGATATCGCTCATTCTATGTCGTGCGGGGCGATTCGCATTTGTTCACCAACAGCCGGGCGATCGCGGAGTCGTTCATCAAATGCCGGGATGATAAAACATCGCTTGGCGATTCCCCCGAATTCCGCTATTTGCGGACGCAAATGGCGCTCGATCGTAACGATACGATTTTCGTCTATTTTTCGACGGAGTTCTTCAAGAAAATACTGGAGCCGCAGTATCAGATCGAGTTGTATCGGCGGAGCCAAACCTTGGCGGAGATGCAGGTCTACCGGCTGGCAAGCTTGGCGGCGGCGCGCGAGGGTTTCCCCAATGCGCCGCTGGACTTCTTGATCGGAAATCGATTTTTGCCGCCGATTCTCGAACAGCGAATTCGCGAATCTCAGATCAGGATTGAAAACGACGTGTGGATTGATGGATCGCGGGGACAACGCGGATATTTTTTGCCGATTGCCGATACGTCGATCGGCATGGTATCCGCCGCCGAGCAAGCCTGGTATCTAGAGCGTGCTCGATTCTTCGTGGAGAATGTGCGCCAGCTCGATCCGATGGTGATTGCCATTCAGCGTTTCAATCAGGATCCACGGATCGAGCGGATCGTGTTCGACGCCCGCTTGGCTCCCTTTGGACAAGACCGCTACAACTGGCTTACCTCCATGTTGGGGCCGCCGATGCCGTTCGAGGTTGTCGGTAACGACCGGGAATTGATTCGCGGCCAATTGTCAATCAAAGGCGGCGTTTGGAATCGGAACGTGCCGCAGCATCAACTCTTCGCGGCCATCAGCGGTGACGAGCCGATCAACTTGGACCTGACCCCCACGTCGTTTTTTGAATCGTGGAGAACTCTGAAAGAAGTTCCTGGTTATCTGGGAGCGTGGCCCAAGCCGGGTACACTGGATTGGCTGCCGATGCTCGGTGGGCGACCGGATGAACAAGGCTACAGCTATTCGCGATTGCTTGATTTGTGGCGTCTCCAATTCGATGACTTTTCGGTGTTAAGTTTCCAAAAACATCGCTTGGAGGGGCTGCGCGGGAACTTGCGCGTGGTGCCGACCGATCGGCCGGTGCAGTTGAAAATAACGATCGGTGATTTAGCCAAATCGCAGCTTAATAATTGGGCCAATGTTTTGAACTATCGACGAGCCTGGGAGACTTCGATTGCGAACATCCAACTGCTGAACTTGATTAGCGATCAATTCGGTGTCGAGGCTGGTGAAGCCAAGCGGCTGGCGCAGGAATTATTCGATGTTCAACTGGTTTGTTCGTTGGGTGGCGAGTATCGCTTGCAGAAGTGTGGGGCGAGAGAAATTTGGGTTTCGACGGCTTGGCCGAATTTCACGGCTCCGGTGATTCCGCAAGAGTACACGTCGCCGCTGCTGAATTGGTTTCGTGGTTGCGAAGTCGTCGGCTTGGAATGGGGTAAACAATACTCGCTGCATGGGTATTTGGACATTGAAAGATCTGCCAGTACCGGGGCGACCTTGCCATCAATCGACCTTTTCAAAGGTTTTCAGAACTTGTTCCCCGGTAGCGGGAAAAATCTCGACGATAAACAGCAGAAGCGTCCGTAAACGGATGTTTCTGCCCATGGATTTCGAATGCTGCGAAAATCTCGTGGAGCTGTTCGGCTTGGCATTCGCCGAGCTGCCGAATTAACGAACCACCGCGGGAGTGTCTCGCCGGTAGAATACAGGGAGGTTGAACATTTACCATGCATTCCAACCTTAAGGACAAAAGGACATGAATCGGCACGTTCGCTCATCCTGTCTCTTGGTTATTGGCTGTCTGATCCTTGCAAACCCGTGCGGACTCATGGCCAGTCCCCAGGTTGACGCGGATTCCTCTCCCAAACAAGTATCCGAAGAAATGTGGTTGGGCACGCTCGATGTGGGGTTGGCCAAGTTGCGGTTGGCGCTCTATCTAACGCTTCAAGAAGATGGCAGCTACAGCGGGCGAGTCGTCAGCCTCGACCAGCAGAACGCGACGATTCCCTGTGATTCGATTGTCGTGAACGATGCGAAAATTCAAATCAAGATGTCGACCGCCTTTGCCCAATTCGAGGGGGCCTACAACGAAGACCGAAATGAACTGCATGGAACATGGAGCCAAGCGGGCCGGAATTACCCTCTCCGATTTCAACGCGCGGAAAAAATTCCGAGTCGGCAATTGGTCGAGGCGTGGCGAGGCACGCTGGTCGCCGGTCCGCAAAAATTCGCCTTTCAATTACGGTTGCTCCGCGAAGAGGGCGGGGAAACGCTGATCGGGGAATTGGACAGTTTCAACGAAGGAGTCAACGGTATCCCGGTCGATTTGCAAAAAACTGAAAACGGATTGACGTTTAAAATCAATCTCTCAGGCGCGGAATTCGCAGGGCAATTTGCCGAAGACGGCGCGAAGTTGAGAGGGTTTTGGAAGCAAGGTGCCGGAAAATTTCCGCTAGAATTCGAAAAAATTTCTTTGGAAAAAGTCCATACGCGGATGGTGGATCGTCCGCAAACGCCGCAGCCGCCTTATCGATTCCGCGAGGTCGAGTTGTCGATTCCAACGGTTGCCGGGGTCGTCATTTCTGGTACGCTGGCGACGCCGCAAAATTCTGAAGGTCCCTTTCCGGTGGTTGTAACGGTTACTGGTTCAGGGCCACAGGACCGAGATGAGACGCTGTTCGATCACAAACTCTTTCTGGTATTGACGGATGCTTTGACTGCACGGGGAATCGCTGTCTTCCGTTACGATGAGCGCGGCGTGGGCAAATCAACGGGGAATTACTTACAAGCCAATACCAAGGATTTCGCTGAAGATGTCGGCTTGATTCTCGATCAACTGGCACAGCGTCCGGAAATCGATCGGCGGCGCATGGCGATCCTCGGTCACAGCGAAGGGGGGATCATCGCGCCGATGGTCGCAGCGCGGCGGTCGGATTTGGCGGCGATC
Source organism: uncultured Pirellulaceae bacterium (assembly GCA_937941455.1). Classification (GTDB taxonomy): domain Bacteria; phylum Planctomycetota; class Planctomycetia; order Pirellulales; family Pirellulaceae; genus BJ22. Next base: position 73,688 of record CALDHM010000037.1, read on the forward strand.
GTGCTATTGGCAGGGACCTCCGTACCAGGAGAGGAAATTCTGTTGGACCAGGCGCGGGCCATGGCACGCGTGAGCGGTGCCAGCGAGAAAATTTTGGACGCTCAAGAGCAACTGCTGCGGCGGGCAATCCAAGAAGTCTTGCGACCCGAACAAGCCAATGCTTCAGAAAAACCACAGGACGCGCCTCGAAAGTCGGCGGAGGGGGGAGAAATCGGCGGTGTCGACGCCGAGGCTATCGAGAAGGCCTTGTCAGATCCGGCGAATTATCAGGCGCTCGTCGCTCAAATCAGCACCCCGTGGATGCGATATTTTCTTGGACATGATCCTGCCCAGGATTTGCGAATTGTGAAATGCCCTACCCTGGCATTGTTCGGCGAAAAAGACCTACAAGTTACGCCCACTCTAAACGTTCCGAGCATGCGTTCGGCTCTGGAGGCAGCCGATAATTCCGATATCGAGATTCAAGTGTTTGAAGGTCTCAACCATTTATTTCAACGCTGCAATACCGGGTTGATGACTGAGTACGCGTCGATCAGTGAAACTATCGATACGGAAGTGCTCGAAAAAATTGGTGACTGGCTCGAGACAAGATTGGCTCGTCGACAATAGACGGTGACGCGGTCGAAAGTTTTCGTTCGAGAACTAAGATCCTTGATACTTCGTGAGTTGATGTCCAAGCCAACGCGCAGCGGTTGAGCATTTTTTGTCAAGCCTCGGCGAGTAGCAAGTAAGGGATGAGATCGGATTCGCCAGCCGTCGACATGAATAGGCATTGACCGCAACCCAAGGCCACGGCGCGACTCCTTCTAAGTATCGCTTGACCCTACAGAGAATTGAAACCGAACGGGTAACCGGATCTGAATTACATATCGGTGGCTCAAGATGAACGCTTCGTTATGACGGGTGGTCAGAGCACAAGAAATGCCTTTAGGAAGGATTACGATCCGGATGGACATGCCTGGGCGGGTTTGGTGTTCGTCGGTCCCGAGCATGGGCCGTTGAATTGGCAAGCGAACGTCCCGATTATTTACAGAAATGGAATCCTTTGCAGCTGCTGATTGATCGTCGAGCGTTAGGGCCACGAATGCAGACGCAGCCGTCCAGATGCGATGGCTGCTCTGTACTGGAAGCCTGTGACGCTCCATCTGCGGCGATGATGAAACGTCTTTGGCAGGTTATTTGTGCGTCCGGCGGGTCGTAAAGAAAAACAAAATCAAATTCCAAAATACGAGCACCAGATTTTGGATCGGCAATTGCAGAGCTGTCGGTAGGCTGTAGATGACGACCACAGCGGGAATCCACAGGAACCAATTCGAGATGACGACGGGCAAGATCCGTTCGGCATACCAATTGGGGCCTAACGCTTGACGGAATCGAGACCAGGAAAAGTTCAAATCGCGCCACAACACGAACAAGACAACATTCGTGATCCCGATCAGCGGGACGTACAGCACCTGGTCGACGAGTGTCTTGCAAGCGATAGTAAAGACATCATTCGCCTCACCGAATAGCCAAGCCTGTCCACGGTACAGAAAGTCGAGCTCGATACCTTTGAGGCTCCACAGCAGAACATTTGTGGCGCCGAGATACAAATTTCTTGGCAGAGAAAAACGATTGCCGAGAGCGGTAATGATTGATGGGATGAGGCCACCGAAGATCGCGGTGGAAACGATGCTGAAGGTGATCCCCCAGTTGTCTTTCCAATCCGCCACGCGTTGAAGCCAAGCTTGTGCGACGGGCCAGTAGTAATAGGCCAGCACAATGCCGACTCCGAAAATCCAGAGGCAAATCCCGGCGACCAGATTCTTGCGCGCTGCCAACAGACCGGTGTCGCGAGCATCTTGAAGCCAGTGGCGTTTTCTTTCAGAATAAGAATCCACGGACGTCCATCACCCTCTCGTCGACGATTTTCATCGAAGTAACTACGGATATGGCGGAATCATCCTAGACTTTGTTGCGAAAGCCGTCAAACGAGGTGCGGCAGCTCGCGGATCTCGCGAAAACCGGACGCTTATGCGTTCTGGCGGGTAGTTTTGGCATCTTGCCTCGCAAGTGCGCGATTCCACGAGAAGCCTGACCCGATCGGCCCTGAATCTCGAAAGGAAGCATGATGAGCACGTGGAAAATTGCAGGCGTTCAATTGGATGTGGCCTTTGCTGATGTCGCTGAAAATCTCCGGCGCATCGCTGAGAAAGCCCGCTCGGCTGCGGAGGCGGGAGCGGATTTGATTGTGTTTCCCGAGTGCGCACTTTCGGGGTATTGCTTTGCCAGTCTCGATGAGGCACGGCAAGCCAGTGTACCCCTGGATGGTGCCGCTATGCATGACCTGCGGAAGCTTTGCCGCAGCCTAAATCGCCACATCATCGTCGGATTGCTCGAGGCTGATGGAGAGCGAGTCCACAACTCGGTGATCTGTTTGGGACCTGACGGGATCGTAAGCCGATACCGCAAAATCCATCTTCCCTACCTCGGTGTCGATCGCTTCACCACGCCCGGGAATCGCTTGGAAGTTTTTGAGTTGAAAGGAATCAAGATCGGCATGAATATCTGCTATGACTGCGCATTTCCCGAGGCAAGTCGCGTGCTGATGCTACGGGGGGCGGATGTGATCATTCTGCCAACCAATTGGCCAACCACTTCAGGACGAACACCCGATGTCATTCCCTACTCGCGGGCGCTCGAGAACAACGTCTATTTTGCGGCGATCAATCGTGTGGGAACCGAACGAGGCTTTACGTTTGTCGGCCGAAGTAGAATCGTCGATCCCCGTGGCAATGATCTGGCTACGGCGATCCACGACCACGAAGAGACGATTTTCGCGACGATTGATCCGGAGTTTGCTCGGCAGAAAAGAATCGTCAATGTCCCCGGCGAACATGAAATCGATCGACTTCTCGACCGCCGTCCCGATTCGTATCAAGAGTTGTCAAAACCATTTCCAATTGACGCGAGAACCCATTGAGTAAACCAAGCTGAGCAACCGAAAGGCTGCGATGGAACTCTGAGTTGTGGTTGACCGACTCATCGGGCCAATAGGATCGCTCTAGCACTGAGCAAAAGTGCGTTCGGGTTGAGGTTCTGCCTGGAATGTCGATGTTGTGGGTTGCTCACGACGCGCGTGGCCGTAGCAGTTACACATTGCCGCAAAAAAGTACTATGACGAAAGCGGCGTCGCGGTTTCGCGTGAGCTGCAGGGCAACGCCCAGAGATCGTTGGAATGCCGGGCAGAGAGTCTAGGCTTTCTCAGCAGCGTCACGCCGTTCCCTGAGTCGCACGGCTTTACCAGTCCGATCGCGGAGGAAGTACAATTTCGCGCGGCGGACTTCGGAAGACCGTTTCACCTCGACCTTTGAGATTTTGGGCGAGTGGATTGGGAACTTTCGTTCGACGCCCTCGCCAGCCACAATGCGGCGGACCGTGAAGGTTTCTTTGACGCCCGAACCAGATCGAGCGATCACGACACCGGAGAAAATTTGGGTGCGCGATTTTTGGCCCTCCAAAATAAGGCAATGGACGTCAACCGTGTCGCCGATCGCAAATTGAGGCACTTCGGATTTCAGGCTTGATTCGGCTACTTTTTTGAGGATTTCTTGACTCATCGTGAACCCTATTCCGGGGCTGATCTTGTTTCGAATTGGGAAATAACAATGATACGAAATCTTGCCGACTTTGCAAACGCCGCGACGCAGAAAAACCCGAGATTTGCGATGAATTGTCGCTGGGTTCAAGCGGCCAACCTAAACGCGGACAACCGGACCATAGTTTTGCGCCGATTTCACGGCCTGGTTAGCACCCTGCCCTTTCATCATCCAACAGATCGGAGCGAGTCTCGCGAGTTTTTTGAATGGATCGCACCCGTCTCCAGGCAGCGATTTCGGCATGGTTCCCCTTGAGCAATACGTCCGGCACCTTCAAGCCGCGGAATTCCCGGGGACGGGTGTATTGCGGGAACTCCAACAAGCGATTTCCGGTGGAAAACGAGTCATCCACAGGGCTGACCTCATCGCCAAGAACGCCGGGAAGGAGGCGGAAGACGGCATCGATGATTGTCATCGCAGCAACTTCTCCGCCGTTGAGAATGAAATCGCCGATCGAAATTTCTCGCGGTTGGATGATATCGATGATCCGCTGGTCGAATCCTTCGTAGCGACCACAAACCAGGATCAATCGGCGCCAAGTGGCGATTTGCTCAACAAGCGGCTGTGTCAATCGCTGCCCCTGCGGCGTCAGCATAACAACTTCGCCGGGTTCCTCAGTCATACCTCGCACCGCTTCGATGGCGTGCACCAGCGGCTCTACCATCAGCACCATGCCGGGCCCACCACCGTAGGGGCGATCGTCCACCCGTTTGAATTTGTCGGTGGACCACTGGCGAATGTCGTGAAGGTGGATTTCTACCTGCCCGCGCTCGATGGCCTTGCTCAGCAGCGACTCGTGGAGATAGCCGTCAAAGATACCAGGGAATAGTGTTAAGACGTCGACTCTCATGACAAGTTCCCAGCAGCTGAAAGTAGACAGACCCGATAGCCGAAATCTTGGGAGCAGCAAAAGCGCATTTGCTAAACAGATTGGGCTCGTGGCATGAAGTGCTACGAGCTCATATCAATTGGCCTAAAGCCTATCGCGAATCCAGCCCGCTTATGCTTCGGCTTATGGTTGCCGGTTTTGGGAAAGGCACTTAACTGTAATTATTATCGATGCCTGAACAGATTTCGTTGCAATGGAAACCAACAAGCCGCCACGGTTATTCCTGGGCAGTTCCGGAATCTGCTTCCAATCCGGCATCTGTCCCATCGCTCGCGGTTGCCGATTCGGCGGCAGGCTCCTCGGGAGCCGGAGGTTGTGGCAAATTTGCGGCAGCCTCGAGCGCTGCTTTGATGCTATTTTGGCGACGGACCCCAAGGCGCTCGATGGCTTTTTGCAGAGCATCCAAATGAGTACCATTCGCACCAAACTTCTTGATCAGGACCGAGACCTTCGGGCTCGGGATCGCACCGACTCCCAACCAATAAGCGACCCGTTCCTTGTTGAGCACGACGCGGGCGTCCGTTTCCGGAACATGGGGATCGTACGTTCCCAGTTCCTCGATGACTTTGCCGTCGCGGGGCGACCGGCTGTCGGTCGCGCAAATACGGTAAAAAGCACGGTTCTTGCGACCCATGCGTTTCATGCGGATTTTTACTGACACAAAATAATCCCTGAGACTGAAATCTGCGAAAACCTAGAATTTAGCAATTGGAAGGCCGATTGGCAAGGCAAGGCGCTGGGGACTCGCAGGAAGTCCCAAATTTTCGCGGTTGGAAGACAGGTTGCTGGGGCTCGTCGCTCCCAATCCCCTTTCCATTGCTCCAGCCGCTGATGGACGCTAGAGCACTACTTTTTCTTTTTTTTCTGGCGGAGGAATTTTTCGTACTCTTTTCGGCGTTTTTCCCGCTCTTTGGCGGTTAATTTGGTGCCGGTTGGCTTCTTTTCCTTGCGGAGCGTGGCGGTAGGGTTCATCATCTGATGTTGCATACGGTCGAGGGCTTTGCGGCGTTCTTCGATATTCCCCGAGGCCATGCCCGTCACCATCGGCTTCATGATTTCGAATTGCTTGATCAAGTCGTTGACTTGTTTGGGTTGTACCCCAGCCCCGTTGGCGATTCGTTGTCGGCGGCTGGCGTCGATGATTTCGGGATTTTTGCGTTCCGCCTTGGTCATCGAATCGATGATGCCGCAGAGACGCTTCATTTCGCGCACCGTGTCCGCATTCCCCATCAATTGTTGGAGCTCCTTCATTTGCCCGCCGATGCCGGGGAGCAAGCCGAGCATTTTCATCATCAACCCCGGTTTGGCCATTCGCTGGATCTGATCGCGAAAATCATCGAGGGTGAACTGACCCTTTTCGAGTTGGGCCTGCAGTCGTTGTTGTTCTTTTTCGTCGACCAGTTTTTGCGCTACCTCGACCAGGGCCACGACATCCCCCATGCCGAGAATCCGGCTGGCCATGCCTTCTGGTCGGAAGAATTCAAGGTTGTCCAGGTGCTCTCCGGTGCCGATGAACTTGATCGGGACTCCGGTGACATGCTTGACGGACAGCAGGGCCCCCCCCCGGGCGTCCCCGTCGAGCTTGGTCATGATGACGCCGTTCAGTTCGAGCGCCTGGTGAAACGCCCCCGCACTGTTGACCGCGTCTTGGCCGGTCATCCCGTCGACGACCAGGAGAACCTGGTCGGGTTGGACTTCGCGGTCGATTTTTTTCAATTGCTCCATCAATTCTTCATCGATGGCGAGCCGTCCGGCGGTATCCAGGATCACGAGACGGATTTTTTCCGCCCGCGCTTTGGCCACCGCATTGCGACATACCTTGATCGGGTCGGTTTCACCCGGTTCGGAGTAAACGGGCACATCCAACTGCCGGCCAATGACATGCAATTGTTCGATCGCGGCCGGTCGCTGCAGGTCGGCGGCCACCAACAGCGGCTTGATCTTTCGCGTCCGCATGATCAAATTGGCGAGCTTGCCGCAAGTCGTCGTCTTGCCGCTACCCTGCAAGCCGCACATCATGATGATGTTGACGTCTCGCGAATCCGGCAAGGAATGGTCAACGGGTCCCAAGAGGTCGATCAGACGCTTATGGACGATGCCGATCAATTGCTCTTGGGGTTGCAACGAAAGCAAGACTTTTTCTCCCAGAGCCTCATCGCTGACCTGCTTCATGAAGTCGCGAACGACGAAGATGTTCACGTCGGCATCGAGGAGGGACTTCTCGACAAGCTTCAACCCCTCCCGCATGTTGGATTCGGTGAGCTTGCCCTTGCCAGTAATCGTCTTGAAGGCAGATTGCAGGCTTTCTTGGAGTGAGTCAAACATCGGATGAGACGTGCGCTGAGAGGAAAAAACACCGAAATCGGGCAGAAAAATCCGCCGTTGCCGGACGAAGCCAACGCCCATCATACTCAAAGTCGGCCGCTCGGAGTAGCGGACAGCCGTGACGCCCTAGGCCTTCTTAAGCACGATGCCAGCGAGTGGCGGCAGTGTCAACTGCAAAGAATACGGTTGTCCCGTATGAGGAATCTCTTCAGCGAAGAGGGTCGTTTGATTGCCGATATTCGCTCCGCCGTAGTAGTGGGAGTCGGAATTGAATAATTCGCGATACTCTCCCGGTTGAGGCACGCCAACGCGTACCTTTTCGCGGACCAGCGGCGTGAAATTGCAGGCGACGAGGATTTCGCTGCCTTCGCGATCGCGACGCACGTAGGCGAGTCGACTGTCCTCGGCGTTGTGGCATTCGATCCATTGGAAGCCCTGCCAGTCGAAGTCGAGTTGGTGCAAGGCTGGTTCGCGACGGTACAGACGGTTGAGATCCCGCACGAGCATCGCCAGGCCACGGTGTTTGTCGAAGGCCAGCAGCGGCCAATCCAGTTCGGCGTTGCAATTCCATTCCATCCATTGCCCGAACTCACTCCCCATGAACAACAATTTCTTACCGGGATGAGTCCACAGGTAAGTGTATAGCAAGCGCAAATTCGCGAACTTCTGCCACTCGTCCCCGGGCATTTGCATCAGCAGCGAACATTTTCCATGAACGACTTCGTCATGGGAGAACGGCAACATGAAGTTCTCGGAAAAGGCGTACATCAGGCTGAACGTCAATTCATTGTGATGGTATTTGCGATAAATCGGATCGCGGCGCATGTACCGCAGCGTATCGTTCATCCATCCCATATTCCATTTGATGGAAAAACCTAGTCCGCCGGATTCCACCGGTCGCGAGACGCCAGGCCAAGCGGTCGATTCTTCCGCAATGGTCAGCACGCCATGATGGTGATGGTGGGCAATCGCGTTGAATTTTTTCAGAAATTCGATCGCTTCCAAGTTCTCGCGGCCTCCGTACTGATTCGGAATCCACTCCCCGTGTTTGCGGCTGTAATCGAGATACAACATCGAGGCGACAGCATCGACGCGGAGGCCATCAACGTGATATTTGTCGAGCCAAAACAAGCCGCTGGCGATCAGGAAATTCTGAACTTCATTCCTGCCGTAATTGAAAATCAGTGTGTTCCAATCGGGATGCTCTCCCTTGCGCGGGTCGGCATGTTCGTACAAGCACGTACCATCGAAACGGGCGAGTCCATGAGCGTCCTTGGGGAAATGGGCCGGAACCCAGTCCACAATCACTCCGATGCCGTGTCGGTGACAATGATTGATGAAGTACATCAGGTCTTGCGGATTCCCGTAGCGGCTTGTGGCTGCGAAGTAGCCCGTGGTTTGATACCCCCAACTCCCCGTGTAGGGGTGTTCGGTGACGGGCAACAATTCGATGTGCGTGAACTGCATTTCCAGGCAATAGTCGACGATTTCATGCGCTAGGGTGCGGTAGTCGATCCAGCCGTGTGGGCGTCCCGGACGTTGCCGCCAACTGCCCAGATGCAATTCGTAGACGGAGATAGGGCCATCTAATGGATTTCGTTCCCGCCGCTGGCTCATCCAGTCGTCGTCCGTCCAGGCGAAATCGTCGAGGTCTGCGACGATGGACGCGGTCCGCGGTGGCACCTCGGCCGCAAAGGCGAATGGATCGGCTCGATCCATTTGATGGCCCCAAACGTCGCAAACTCGAAATTTGTAAGCATCTCCGACCTTTGCGCCGGGGATGAACAATTCCCAAACCCCTGAGCCCTGCAGATTCTGCATCGGAAAGCGACGTCCGTCCCAATCGTTGAAATTGCCAATGAGCGAGACCTGCCGTGCGTTGGGAGCCCACACGGCAAAGTTCACGCCGGACTGGCCGGCGACTGTACGCGGATGAGCGCCAAGTTTGTTGTAGATCTCGAAATGATTCCCTTCGCCAAATAGATGAAGGTCGAATTCGCCGAATAGAGAAGGTACCGAGTAGGGATCAGACATGCTTCTGGTCTGGCCGTTCATGGAATACTCGAACTCGTATTGGCCACGGGTCACGGCAAAGGCGGTGTCACCGGTTACTCGTGCTTCGTACAGGCCGCTGGGATGAACGCACATCATCGGAATCGCAATGCCGTTTCGCCGCCGCGTTTTTAATCGTACCTTAGTTCCCTCCGGAATCCAAGTTCGTACGATGATTTGATCGCTAGTGGGAGACGATTTCCGCCACCCCAGCACGCTGCGCGGATCGCTCAATTGACCGGCGTCGATTTTTTGGGGAATTTTAGTCAGCACATCCCTGTTTTCAACCATGATCGATTATCCTCGTGGAAAGCCTTTCCGGTCGGTTATCTTCCTGCCAACCACCCCGACGACGAGCGGCCGCGTCACAGATTGAAAGCAACCGACGAACGGGACAGCAATTGATTCATCTGCTGTTTCAACCCCAGAGCAACGGCCTGCCAGCCGCGTCGCCGCGTAGGTTTCGCTCCGTTGGTTGTCTTCGCCGCATGGGGAGAAAACGAGACGTGCGGGCCGAAGTGTTGATGCTCGTCGGTTTGCATGCGCCAAACGCGGCACTCGACGGAGTGGAACTGCAACGCGCGATCGACACGGCGCCACAAATCAAGGTTACTGATCGGCGTCATTTCGCCGAAATTCTCCCATTGCCAGTCATTCTCTCGCCATTGATCAAGCCCGAACCGAAATCCGTGGACCACGTAGCGACTGGAGGTCACCAAGGTTACGTCCGCCGGCCCGTCGATCGCCTCCAAGCCGCGCAGGACGGCGAGGAGTTGCAATCGCTCGCCGCAAATGCCCGGTTCGGAGTCGGATACCTCCAAACGGTTGTTACCCTGAGCGTCTTGCAAGACGAATCGCCATTGTCCACCCACTTGCTCGCCGGGTTCAGGATAGGTCTCGGTGAGCAACAGATATTTGGTTCGTTCTCCGGTCATGTTGTTACTCGGTCAAATCGGTCGGAATCCAGGGACACGTTTGACACTCCGTTGCCAGCCCGCACATCTGGAGCCACGGGCAATCCTCTCGGGAGGCTATCGGCAAGGTTTATCCGACTTCCCAAGTTCTCGAAATAAGAAAATTCGAAAAATCTTTCCACGTGGCGGTATCACTGATTTAATCGGAAGAATTCGACTGGTGTTAAGTTGTCAGCCGCATGCAGGAGGGACTGTTGCCAGACGGCTTCGGAGAAATGCGGGACCAGATCGTCAAGCCGCCTGCGCCATTTCATGATTTTGGTAATAAAGTCGCCGTTCCACTGAACCGTTTTACCCGAGCTGCGACGAACCCTGTTCGCTGGTAATGCGGCGAGCAATGCCGTATCGGTTTCGCTGTACGGCAGGTCTTAAGGGCCGACGGTTCGTTGCCAGAGGGCGATGGGGTCAAACCCGACATTCACGTTCCCGGCACGGCAGCCGATTTCCAGGGTCGCGATCCTGTATTCGACGAAGCCCTGCGGTACCTTGCGAAGTAAATCAGCGAATCCACGCGACCCCAGGGCTGATCGCGGACAGGGCCCCATCCTGCATCGAAAAGTTCCAATTTCCGGCCCAACGAATCGTCGAATGTTGTCGATGGTTCTGTTAAACTGAAAGCGACTCGGATCGTCGCTATCGGGTGTTTTCAGCTTGCCCCCTAGACTAGCCCCTTCCCCCCTGCACCGGAGAAGGGCCGAGGATGAAGGGGGGGGCTGAGTGAGCGTTTTACGAATGGGCTTGAGGGATGTCGTTATGGTTCGTCACCTTATTTCAATGATTTTTCTAGGGTATGTGGGTTTAGCCGCCAACATTGCCGTGGCTTTCCAGGACCAAGAGACGAAGCCTGACGAGGGTCTGCAAATGTTTTGCGAGTACAAGCCCCCCGTGGAAATCGCGAACGGGAAGCGAATTGTGCTGTTGGCCGGGGATGAGGAATACCGCTCCGAAGAATCAATGCCGATGCTCGGTAAAATCCTTTCGCAGCGGCACGGATTCCACTGTGTGGTTCTGTTTTCATTGAATCCCCAAAACGGCGAAATCGACCCCAACAACCAAACTTATTTGCCGGGATTATGCCACCTGGCAATCGCCGACCTGATGATCATCGCCTACCGGTTTCGGGCACCGCCGGACTACGACATGCGATGGATCGATCGGTATGTGAATTCCGGCAAGCCGATCATTGGTCTACGCACGGCGACGCATGCTTTTCGCTTCCCGGCTGACGCGGAGACGAGCTTTCGGCATTACAGTTACGACAGCCAAGTGGAGCCTGGCGGATTCGGCCGCAAGGTTTTGGGTGAAACTTGGATCGCTCATCACGGCAAACATGGACACGAAAGCACGCGTGGAATCATCGAACCGGAGCAAGCCGACCACCCCATTCTCGCAGGAGTCACCGACGTTTGGGGACCCACCGACGTCTACTCGATCACGAAGTTGCCCGATGATGCCGTAGTCCTCATGCGGGGTGCCGTGTTGGCCGGGATGCAGCCAACGGACTCACAGGTTGACGACGAACGAAATCGGCCGATGATGCCGCTCGTATGGATTCGCGAACGGGATACCGACGGCCGCAGGCAGCGGGTGTTTACCACGACCATGGGGGCCGCGACCGACTTCGAGTCGGCCGGCCTGCGACGGCTGATCGTGAATGCGACATTCTGGTGTTTGCAGATGGAAAACCTGATCCAGCCCGACCTGAATGTAGACTACGTCGGCGATTACCGGCCGACGCCGTTCGGGTTCAACACGTTTCAAACCGGCAAGTTCCCCCGCGACCATAATTTGCCGGAGGAGGATCGTTGAGAATTCTGGCAAGAGCGAATTTATGAGCGGTCAACAGATTTTCCTTGCACCTAGCACAACCGTTGAATAGACGACAAACGGAGCCAATATGAATAATCAGCATTGGATTGGTTTTGATTTGGGCGGGACCAAGATGCTCGCCGTGGTGTACAACTCGAAATTTGAGGAAGTAGGCCGCGCTCGAAAAAAAACCAAGGGACATGAGGGAGCCGCTGCAGGGCTGCAGCGAATCGGCGACGTCATCGATGAGGCCATGGAAAAGGCTGGAATCACCGGCGAGCACTTGGGAGGAATCGGGATGGCCTGCCCTGGACCGCTCGACTTGAAAAAAGGGATCTTGCGAGAGGCGCCGAATCTCGGCTGGTCGGACTTGCCGATCCGAGCCAAACTCGAAAAGCGATTCAACGCTCCCGTCGTCGTCGGCAACGACGTCGACTTCGGCGTGTACGGTGAATACTGCTTCGGTGCGGGACGCGGCGGCCGCTGCGTGGTCGGCGTGTTCCCCGGCACCGGTGTCGGCGGAGGTTGCGTCTACGAGGGACAGATTCTGCGAGGAGCAAACGAAACGTGCATGGAGGTCGGGCACATTCCGATTGTTTCTGATGGGACGCCCGATGGGGCTGGAAACGTTGGGACCCTCGAGGGTATGGCCTCGCGACTGGCCATTTCAGCCGCAGCGGCGCAAGCAGCTTACCGGGGCCAGGCGCCGACGCTCCTGAAGTTGGCCGGTACCGATATCGCCAACATTCGCAGCAGTCAAATCGCCGAAGCGATCAAAGGTGGAGATAAGGTTATCGAGGACATCGTGAAACGGTCCTGCGATCATCTCGCCTTGGGCGTTGTGACGTTGATCCATTTACTGGCGCCGGACGTAGTGATCCTCGGCGGAGGATTGGTCGAGGCGATGCCGAACCTGATGGTTCAATGGGTGAGTCGAGCGGTCGATAAACGAGTTTTGCCGTCGTTGAAGCATGTTTACAAAATTCGCGTGGCCGAATTGGGTGACGAGGCCACGGCCAAGGGGGCTGCCGCGTTCGCCCGCAATTTGCATGAATCCACCGCCGCGGTGAACGACGGCGCGGAACAAGTGGCTGAGCCGGCGGGTACCAATTCGTGAGCTGCCGATTTTTCCGAAAAGGATATCGCTTGTGAACGTGGCAATTTCGTCGTCGAAAATGGTGGCGGTCATCGACCTGGGAACGACGTCGATCCGCATGCAAATTTCGGAAATTTTTCCGGACCATCGGATCGTCAAGCACGATTACTTGAACCAAGGAGTTAGTATCGGCCGCGATACCTTTTCCAAAGGCAAAATCTCCCAAGCCACAACCGATGAGTGCATTCGCGTGCTCCGCCTCTACCGGCGAAAGCTCGAGGAATACGGTATCACGGGCCCCAAGCAATGCCGGGTGGTGGCGACGAGCGGCGTCCGCGAGGCAACCAATCAGCAGGTTTTCATCGATCGAGTGCTGGTCGCGACGGGGTTCGACATCGAGCCGTTCGATGAGGCCGAATTGCACCGCGTTACCTACCTCGGCATCCAGTCCTATTTTGAGCACGAAAAGGCGGTTTTCTCCGGCCGCAGTGTGGTCGCTGAGGTGGGGGGGGGCAGCACCGAGATTCTGGCCTTGCACGATATCGATGTGATCGCTTCGCGAACGTATCGACTGGGCAGCCTGCGGCTACGGCAAACGATCGAAGCCTTCGATGCGCCGATGGCGCGGACGCGCGAACTAATGGAATCGGCCATCGCCCCGTTTGTGAATCAGATTTTTCATTTGGCCGAGGATCAGCCCGCGCGTTACATCGCGATGGGTTCCGACATCCGTTTGCTGGTGCGGCGAGCGGGTGTACCGCTGTTGAGCGATCGGTTGGTTTCGTTGCCGATTCAGCAGTTGGCTGAGTTCGTCGACGAAGTCTTCAAAACCCCGCTGCTCCGGTTGATGGGGATGCTGAAACTGAGCCAGGCGGATGCTGAATCGTTGGGGCCATCGTTGTTGACGCATTACCTGCTCGCGAAAAAATTCGGTGTCCAGGAAATTTTCGCGGCACAGACAAACTTGCGGGACGCTCTGGTTAAAGAGATCGAGCAAGGCCAAAGTTGGACGGAGAGCGTGCAGAGTCAGATCATCCGTTCCGCTATGCGGTTGGGGGAACGTTACGATTTCGACGAGAGTCACGCCAACCAGGTGGCCTTCATCGCTTGTCAGTTGTTTGAGAAACTCGCGGACATCCACCAGTTGGGCTACCGGCATAAATTGATCCTGCATTTGGCCAGCTTGTTGCACGAGATCGGCCTGTATATCAATCCGCGCAGCTACCACAAACATTCGCTGTACTTGATCCGTAATTCAGAGTTGTTCGGCATCAGCGCTGCGGACTTGGATATGGTGGCCGTAGTGGCTCGCTATCATCGCCGGGCGCGGCCTCTGGCCACTCACGACATTTATGCTCAGATGGACCGTCATAGCCGGTTGATCGTCGCCAAATTGGCTTCGATTTTGCGATTGGCCGTTGCGCTGGATGTGACGAAGCAGCAAAAACTACAAGCAATCGAATGTTCGATTTCGAAAAAAGAGATCCAGATCCATGTGTCGAATTTCAGCGAACTCGCTTTGGAGGCGGTTGAGTTGAAGTCGGCTAGTCTCTGGTTCGAAGAGCTATTTGGCTACCAAATTGAACTTGCCGCAAAACAATATGAATGATTTGTCGTCGAAAACAAAAGCGCCGTACAACAATCGAGAACTAAGTTGGCTGCAATTCAACGCGCGCGTCATCGAATTGGCCTACGATACCAATCTCCCGATTCTGGAACGTTTGAAGTTTTTGGCGATCTCCGCTTCGAATCTCGACGAATTTTTCATGGTGCGTGTCGGCAGCCTGAAACTGACGTCGTCCCAGGCCCCCGATCCATCAGGCTTGACTCCCAAGCAGCAACTGAAGGCAATTCGCCAAAAAGTGATCGAGATGAACGAGATGCAAGACCGCTGCCTGGTTGAGCATCTTGAACCGGCTCTCGCCCAAGCTGGTATCGTGCGGAAAACGCCGGAAAATCTGGATGATTCACAACGCGCCTTCGTCAGGCAGCATTTTCGCGAGGAAATTCGCAGCGTGGCGAGCCCCATCACGATTTCGGCCGATCGCCCATTGACGGTTATGCAGGGGGCACGACTGTGCGTCTGCGTTCATCTGAAATCCAATCCAGCGAACCCTTTTCAAAAAAATATGGATGCTGAGGGGCCCAGCGAGTTCTTTTCGCTGATATCGTTGCCAACTCAGATGCAGCGGTTGGTCTCGCTTCCTTGCGGGCGCGGTTACGAGTTCATCTTGCTCGAGGATATCGTCGGCATGGAGCTTCGGGAACTGTTCCCCGAGGACGAAGTCTTGGAATGGACGACGATGCGCATCACCCGGAACGCGGACTTCGCCTTGGATGATGACGCAGAAGATTTCTTCTCGGAGATGGAGCAGTTTTTGGAGTCGCGGGCCAAGAGCAAGTGCATCCGTATGCGAGTGGCCCCCAAGACCAGTTCCGAAATGATCGAATTTCTCCGAGGGATTTTCGAGCTCGAACCTGACGATATTTATCTTGCGAACGCGCCGCTCGATCTTTCGGCATGGATGTCGTTGGCTACGGATTTGCGGTTTCCAGAGCTCCGCGATACCCCTTGGCCACCGAGACCGTCTCCTGACTTTAAGGAGGGGGAGAGTATGTTCGAGGCGATCGCCGACCGCGATCGCGTGCTGGTCCACCCGTATCAATCGTTCGATCCCGTTATCGAATTCCTGCGCCAGGCGGTTGCCGATCCGAACGTGATTGCCATCAAACAGACTTTGTACCGCACCAGCCGCTCGAGCAAAATCGTCAATTTGCTGGCCGATGCTTCGCGGAGTGGCAAATACGTGACGGCGGTGATCGAACTGAAGGCCCGATTCGATGAGGCGCGCAATATGGACTGGGCCGAACTCCTCGAGCGAGCGGGCGTCGACGTCGTCTATGGCGTGGCGGGCTACAAGGTGCACGCCAAATTCTGTATCGTTGTCCGCCGCGAAAAAGGGGGCATTGTCCGGTACGTGCACCTCGGAACGGGAAATTACAACGAAAACACAGCCTCGTTGTACAGCGATATCAGCTTGTTCACGGCGGATCCGCAAATTGGTATCGACGCGATTCATTTGATGAATGCCATCACAGGATTGTCGGTGCCGCAAAATCTAGAGAAACTCGCTGCGGCTCCGATCAACCTGCGGGAAACGTTGATGCAGTTGATCGAGGTCGAGAAGCTCAATACCGAACATACGCCAGCCGAGATTCTGCTGAAATTGAATTCGCTGGTCGATCCGAAGATGATCGATGCGCTGTATGCCGCGTCGCAACGCGGCGTCAAAATCAAGATCAATGTTCGCGGGATTTGCTGCCTAAAACCGGGCGTGCCGGGCTTAAGCGAAAACATTCAGGTGGTCAGCATTCTCGATCGCTTTCTCGAGCATTCGCGAATTCTCTGTTTCCGCCAAGGGGGCGACTACAAGGTCTTTATTTCAAGTGCTGATTGGATGGGGCGAAATCTGGATCGGCGAATTGAGGTGTTGGTGCCGATCGATGATACGGTGTGCCGACAATTGGTCCTCGAAGTCATGGAGGCTTACTTCGCCGACAACACGAACGCGTGGGAGATTTTGCCCGATGGGTCGCATCGCCGGCTTACGCCTGGTGACGAACCGCCGTTTCGCGCTCAAGAGCGATTGTACGAACGGTTTCGCGAGGAATACGGGTCGTCGATCAATCCGAGCACGACCGTCTTCAAATCGATTCATCCGGGAACACGGTAACGAGACCCATGGTGCAGGCCCCTGCCATCCCGCGACATCGCCTATGGTCTCCGCCGGAGAATCTGGGGAACCTTGGTTGGAACTTGGAGCGGACCTACTCAGCTCTGCCTGAAGAATTTTATCAGTGGGCTCTGCCCGAGTTTTCGGCTGAGCCGCGATTGATTCAATTCAATCGTTCGTTGGCCGAGTCGCTGGGGTTGAAGCTCGAGAGAGCGCCCGCCGAGATTTTGGCACACTTGTTCTCGGGGAATCAAGTTTTTGCCGACCATCATCCGCTGGCGCAAGCGTATGCCGGCCATCAATTCGGCGGTTTCACGATGCTGGGGGATGGCCGAGCGGTTTTGCTGGCCGAGCATCGAGATCGGCAGGGCAGATTGTGGGATGTGCAACTCAAAGGCTCTGGTCGCACGCAATTTTCCAGGCATGGTGACGGGCGAGCAGCGCTCGGGCCGATGCTTCGCGAGTATTTGATCAGCGAGGCCATGGCGGCCTTGGGGATTCCCACCACACGTTGCCTGGCGGTCGTGGCAACTGGGCAAACTGTCATGCGTGAACGAGCCCTGCCGGGGGCTGTTCTGACCCGTGTCGCCAGCAGCCATTTACGGGTGGGGACCTTCGAATTCGCGGCGAGGCTGCCGCAACTCGATCGACTTACGGCACTAGCCGACTACGCGGTCGCCAGGCATTATCCGGAGTTGCTCGGTGGGGCCGACAAGTATTTCGAGTTCTTGCGGGCGGTGATCCGTTGCCAAGCTCGCTTGGTGGCCTTGTGGATGTCGGTCGGCTTCATCCATGGCGTGCTCAACACCGACAACGTGTCGATTGCCGCAGAGACGATCGACTATGGGCCCTGCGCCTTCATGAATGCCTTCGATCCGGCGAAGGTATTTAGCTCGATCGATACAATGGGACGTTATGCCTACGGGAACCAACCTCAGATCACTGCCTGGAACATGGCGCGCTTCGCGGAAACGCTGCTCCCCTTAATCTCGACCGATCGGCAGGAAGCTATCGAACGAGCGACAGGGGCTGTGCACGAGTTCCTGCCACGCTACGTCGAAGCTCGGCTCGAAATCTTTCGACTAAAGTTAGGACTTCGGGCCGATGTTGCGGATGGCGTGGCGGCGGACGATCAGCAATTGATCGATGATCTGTTGTCATGGATGCAGGAGGCTAAGGCCGATTTTATGACGACCTTCCGAGTCATCGCGGGGGATGTGGGGATTGGTGAATGTCTATACTGGGAGAATATTCAATTCAATCAATGGTACGAACGGTGGAAACGGCGTATCGAGCAGCAAGGAATGTCGACAGTTGAGGGAGCGGCTGCGGTTGGCCGTGCCAACCCAGTGGTCATTCCGAGAAATCATCGGGTCGAGGAAGTACTGGCCGCTGCCGGAGTCGGCGATCTGCAACCTTTCGAAAATTTCCTGCAAACGTTGCGGAATCCCTTTCAGCCTCCGGATGGCGAACCCGCCGATTACGGACCTCCACCCGCGGAAGCCGATCGTTGCTATCGAACATTCTGTGGGACGTGAAGAACGTTTTTTGAGAGCGGCTCAAGCTCTCGTCGAAGCATCGAATGAAGCCCCGTAGTTCGAATCCAGGTTTTACTCAGTTGCCAACTCCCCCCCGCGAGGTGAGTATCTGCCCATTTCCGTTAGCACAACCAAGTGCCCTCGGATTTTTGTCAAAAAATCCCTCAGCCGCAGGGATCTAGCAAGCAGTTCCTCACGAAAACCAGACGCTAACGCTTTCCGGCTAATCGATTTGGAACAAGATCTAATTTCGCTTGCTATCTCTGCGAGATTTTCGTCCTCGGCCGGGGTTTCCCTTCGACGACTCGTGGTTTTTGATATTGTTTTCGACGATCAGGGAAATGGCTTGTCGCCAAGTGGTGATGTTCTTGTCGCTGCCCTGGTCATCCTTGATCTCGACGAAATCATCTTCGTAATCCACGTTGCCATCGTAGGCCGGCGATTGCGGTTTGTCTTTCGCTTTTGTTGAATCCGCAGATGAAGTCGCCGTCGCTGGACCCGTTGCCGAACGCTGTTGATGCTCGCGGCTTTCCTTGGCAGGGCGAGTTGGCCGATCGTCGCGGCATGTCCGTTCCGTGGATTTGCCGCCATCCGCAGCGCTCAAAGCCGTGGCCGACGGGGCCGACTCGAGACGCTCGCCACGACTGGATTCTGATGCTGAAGTTTTTTCACGGCCCTCGCCGCTTGTTTCTTTTCGCTCAGGCCGCGACCGCTTGGGGCGTCCCTCCCGGCGATCAGAACGTCGAGCGGCGGCCGGTGTAAGGTCCTCAACTTCGAACTCGATAAAATCTTCCGAAATCTCGACACTCACATCGTCCACAATGCGCGGGCTGGGTTCTTCAAAAGTTTCGCCGGAAGGGATGAACAGCTCGCGCAGGGGTGAGTCGTCGCTCGCGAACGTCGGAGGATTACTCGCAAGGCCGAACGTGATGGGTCGATCGTCGTGAGATGTTGCAGGCAGATTTTCCGATGCCGCCAGTGGTTGGGTATCGCAGCCGGAATCGGTGAGTCCAAGTTGTGAGGCTAATAAATCCCAGTGGCTGGTTGCCGGCTTCGTTTCGGCAGGGGGCGGGTTGCGGGGCTTGGGTGGCTTTGCCGGAACATCCCGCTCGGTTCGCCGCTCGTCCCGACCGCGCGAAATCGCTTCCTCATCCCGGACATACGGCGGATTTTTATCCAAGTTGGTCACCGGTAGACCCGCCGATTCGCCGTGGTCGCTCGCCGGAGCTGGGGCCGGGGGCGGCATTTCGGGCTGTCCAGTCGTCGCTTCGGCCTGCGGAACAATGTCGTCGTCATCATCAATCGGCTCAAATTCAACTGCATCGGAGTTGAATAAATCGCGGAACGAATCGCGTGGGGAGCTTTTCGGGGAAATCGGCTGTTTCCAATCGTCGGGAAATTCAGGATCAAAAGTCATGGAGTTTGGCAAATAAATTCAGGTTTGTGTCGCTTCGGCGACGGAGCAGTGAAAGTGCGTGCAGTTTGAAAGTCAATGGTTTACTATCTTCTTAATTATGACGCCAAGACGGCCCGTTGGGTAGTGCAAAGCATCGCCAATTTCATGCCATGAGAGGGGATACCAAGAGTTGGCTGGCCTATCTCTCCGCCTGCTTTTCCGGCTTGCTATCGAAACTCATGGCGAACGCGCGAAAGCCTCTCGTTTTCATCAGAACCACGCGATAGTGCCCTGGGGTTGAGAGGCTTTGCGAAAAAGCCTAGGTCGCAGCGATCCATCTCCGCAGCAACATAGCCGGGACGAGCAATGAGAGCACCGAAACGGCGTAACCCGGGGCGTCAGGGCGGGCCAACAAGCAAACCAAACCGTCAAACGGAATCAACGCCATGAGACTGGCACCAACCGCCTTCTGCACGCTTGATGGGGACAACTGGGCCAAGGCCGCGCTGTAACGCGTGCATAAGTTGCCAAAGACGAATCCACCGAGGAGGAGCGTCACGACGGCCGTCGCGGATCCACTGCGAGCTTCCGGAAGCATGACTTTGAATCCAGCGCCCATCAGGCTTGTGAACGCGACCAGAGAAACAAGCGATCCGCCGACCACGCTGATTCGACTTGGTCGGGCCGCTTCCGTCCGAGACAAAATCGTGACTCCGCAAATAAACAATCCGACCAATCCGGCAACGCCGATCGCGCTCCACAGATCACTGTTGTCCGCCGATTTACCGCTCGCCGTTTGGCGAGTAGCAAAATCGGCAGCAAACGCTCCCAACAGCACGTTGAGTGCGCGGCAACTCCCCATCGCGATGGGACCAACCGGTGTACGTTTCAGCCCCGCGTTGTACGCGACGATCATGGCAGCCAAGATGACGCCGCAAGCCAGCCACAGCCAGGGCACTTTGCCAAGAACAACCGATGCCCAGACGGATACGGCCAGAACGATGCTTAGCCCGAGTCCCCACAGTGTCCAGCCCAACTCTGCCGCTCGGCGAAGGCTGATTGATCCAGCGGGTAGAGGTCGACTAGGACGCAATTCACGGTCTTCAGAAACGTCGAACCAATCGTTGAGCACCATGCCGCTCAAGTACAAAAACGATGATGCCGCAGAAGCCGCCGCAAGGGCGAAGACCGGCGACCAAGACTTGGCCACCAACAGATATCCGGCCAAAACATTAGAAATCGCCGTCGGCAGGGCGGACAGTCTCAACAGACGAGCGTAGTTCAGCATCGTGGATGCTCTTGTCATCGACTCAGATCACTCGCAGAGAGGTCAACCAAGACTCCGCCGCGCTGACGGATGTGTAATGATGAGCAACGAACCCGGCCTGCCACGCTCCCTCGACGTTTTCCTGGCGATCGTCGATAAACAAAATTTCGTCGATTGCTGGCCCGACTCGCGCGGCGGCAATGCGGTAAATCTCCGGATTTGGCTTCATCACACCGACTTCGTAGCTGAGAATCACCGGCGAAAAATCGATCAGTCGCGGCGCAAGTATTTCCCTGACGACATGGTTCCAATGCCCGCTGCAGGTATTCGAGAGAATGCCGATGGGCATGCCGCGTTGCTTCAACCGGTCCACAAGTTCAACGATCGGTTCATTGAGCCAAAAAATATCGCTCGCGGCACGCTCGATCCGTTCCGCTGGAACTTGCCGATCGAAATAGCGGTTCAATTCCGAGCAAAATTCCGCAGTCGTTATTTCGCCGAGTTCATAACGGTTTTGCCAATGTTCCGTGAATAGGACTTGGTGGGCCGCTTCGGGACTCACTGCGAGCACGTCAGCGACCTGCCGGCACATCCGCTCATGCGAAAAATTCACGAGGACATTGCCAAGGTCGAAGTAGAGGAAACGAGTCAATTTTGGCGCCCCTGTAATTAGGGTGTGATTACACTTTTTCACCGCTGTGTGCCGGTGGACGGCCCGATTGGCTGCCAGGCCTCAGTCCGGCATTTTCGCCAGTTATGGACTTCAGGAAGAACGTCGAAAACAGCCGCGATCGGTGTTATGAATTTATCCAGCGAAGACTTTGTGCAAAAGTGTCCACTGCCGAGCAAGCAGTTTTATCGCGGGGTTTCGCAGGAAAAAATCACGAGATCTTGCTAGTGGTTATAATCCCGGTTCGTAAAACCGTTGTCCTCAACTCATCATCGCGTGTCGCTCCGACCTTGGATTCCGTTGGTCGGTTGGGCGAACGGTTTGGCAGGACTTCGGGTTGGTTACCGATATCGGGCCAAGTCATTTTGTTCGAGATCGACAAAGACTTCGTCGAAAGGAATGAGTAAATCCATGACCGATTTGATGACCGAACTCCCCACGAATCTGGCGGACCTCCGGGCCTCCGGTTGGAAGTCGAAAAAAGTCAAGGACGAAATCCGCGACAACTTTTTGAGGGCTCTTGAGAGCAACGAAGAGCTCTACCCAGGCATCGTCGGCTATGAAAACACGGTAATCCCCGAGATCAACATCGCGATCCTCTCCGGGCATGACATGCTCTTCATGGGGGAAAAGGGGCAGGCGAAGAGCCGCCTGATGCGCGGCTTGGTCCGCTTTCTGGATCCAGTGGTCCCCTATCTCGACATTCCCGAGTCCCCGTTTCATGAGGACCCGGAACATCCCCTGAGTTCAGTAGCCAAAAAGTTCGTCGCCAACCGCGACCCGGAAGACATCCCGATTCGTTGGTGGGCTCGCGCAGATCGTTATGCCGAGCGGTTGGCACCCGGCACGAAGTTCGCCGACATCATCGGCGAAATCGATCCCGCCAAATTGGCCGCGGGCTCCAGCATGTCCACCGAGGAAGCCCTTCATTTCGGATTGATCCCGCGTATGCATCGCGGCATTTTCGCGATAAATGAGTTGCCGGAGTTGGACGAACTCGTTCAAGTCGGCTTGTTCAATATTCTCGAAGAGCGTGACGTGCAGATCCGTGGGCTTCCTGTACGCTTCGACATCGACGTCATGATCTTGTTCTCCGCGAACCCCTCGACCTTCAGCCGGAGCGGCAAGGTCATCCCGCAACTCAAGGACCGGATCGGATCGCTGATCCAAACCCATTATCCCCGCGATCGCGAATTGGGCATCCAAATCATGGAACAAGAGGCCGACATCGACCTCCAGGGCGAATATCCCGTCCGTGTTCCGCTGTTCATGAAGGAAATCTGCGAGCAGATCACGATCGAGGCTCGCCGATCCCGCTACGTCGATCAGCAATCGGGGGTCAGTGCTCGCTTCAGCACGGCGAACTACCGCACGATGATCTCCAGTGCCCGCCACCGCAGTGTGATCCTCAATGAACGCCCGGCCGTGCCACGGATCAGCGATTTGGGGCATCTCTACACGAGCTCACTGGGTAAGCTGGAACTCGATCTGATGGGAAGCCACCAGATGACGGAACGGCAGGTTCTCGATGCGGTGATCGCGGAGGCCATCAAAAAGGTCTTCGCCGAGTATGTAAGCCAACACGGGCTGGACGAAATCACCAGTGTCTTCGCGAAAGGAATCAAGGTCGAGGTCGGCGATCTGGTCCCGTCTTCCGCCTACGAGCGGCTGCTGCGGCGCGTGCCTGAGGTGTGGGACAAAGCGTTTGAGGTCAACGCCAGCCAGGACCCAGCGATCCGGGCCTCGTGTGTGGAATTCGTCTTGGCCGGGATGTACGCGAACGACTTGATTTCTCGTTCTCAAGTCAACGGCCGCACCAATTACGAGTTTTAGTCCAAGGATGGTCGAGCCGTGTCAGACGTCATACCACAACCTGGCGATCCTGGTTCATCGCGGATTGGTGGGATCATCCATACCTATCAAAAGTATGATCCGGCCAAATTTCCCAGCCCGACACAACCGCCACCCGATTTCGTCAGCCCGTTGCTCAATCAGATGCTGGCCTACGGCTCGATTCGCGAGCTGACCGAGGAGGAATTGGCCCGTGCGGTTCATCTCGATCCGAGCCAGTTCCAGAACCTAGGGCCGAGCATCGACATGATCCGCAATTTATTGCTGGAACGGAAGCGTCGGATTCTGGAAACCTACGAAACGGATACGGTCGTTAGTGAGGCCAAGCGGGCCTTCCACAGGCTTGCTCGCAACGGTCCCCGGATTCCAGATCGATTTCGCCGCGTTTATCAAACGGCGGTGACCGAGGAGCAGTTCTACGATCTCGAACAAATTTGGTATGCGGTCGGCGACGAACAGCACGAGTTTTCGCGCCATTTGGTGCAGTTGATGGACCGTCTAGGGAACAAATACCAAGTCGACGAACTGGCTAACAAATATCAGTTTGTCGGCCGGCAAGCGATGTCGATTCCCGAAGCGCTCGACATCAAAGAAGAACTGGAAAAGATCGATGAGTTGCTGAAACAATTGGACGAGGCCGAAAAGACGGCCCAAATCGCCGTGATCGATCTCGAACAACTGTCGGAGTTCGTGCCGCCGCAGGAAATGCAGTCGCTCGAGGAAGTGCAGCGCACGATCGAGAATTTCATGCGTGAAATCGCCGAGCGGCAGGGGTTGCAGGCGGATCGGGGCAAATTTCGTTTGACGCCGCAAGCTTATCGGATTTTCCAAGGGAAGTTGCTGGAGAAAATTTTCAGCAATCTGCAAGCGGGCCGCTTCGGCCGACACACCGGCGACATCGTCGGTGAGGGGGCGGTGGAAATCCCCGCGACGAAGGACTATGAGTTCGGCGATTCTTTGACCCATCTCGATGTCACGCAAACATTCATCAATGCCATGGTGCGAGGTGAACGCGGTCTGCCGATTCGCTTGAAGTCAGAGGACCTGGTCATCCACAAGACGCGGAACAGCCCTAAATGCGCCACCGTCATCATCATGGATATGAGCGGCTCCATGCGCTATGACGGGCAATACATCAACGTCAAACGGATGGCTCTGGCGATGGATGGGCTGATTCGCACGGAGTATCCCGGCGATTATCTTGGCTTCATCGAAATGGCGACATTCGCCAAGGTCCGTCGGCCGGGCGAAATCATCGGGCTGATGCCGAAACCGGTGACCCTATTCGACCCCTTCGTCCAACTGAAATACGACATGGGCAACCCGAACGCCAACGAGCATTTGGTGCACCCGCACTTCACCAACATGCAGCACGCGCTCAGTCTAGCGCGGCGTTTGCTCGCCAATCAAGCCACTCCTAATCGGCAGATAGTGCTCATCAGCGACGGCTTGCCGACGGCCCATTTCGAGGACCAAACGCTCTACATGCTTTACCCGCCTCATCCCCGCACGGAGCAAGCGACACTCCGCGAAGGCCAGTTGTGCGCGCAAGAGGGGATCACCATCAATATGTTCTTGATTCCGAGTTGGTCGCAATCGGAAGAGGATATTCGCTTCGCCCAAAAGATTTCGCAACAGACCGGCGGCCGAGTGTTTTTCGCAGCCGGTAACGATCTAGACCGATTCGTCGTCTGGGATTACGTCAAACGGAAGAAAGAGATCTTGGGCTAACGGGACTTGGTGTTGGTCTACAAACGATCAGCCGGAACGCGTTAGCTTCCGGTTTTCGTGAGACCGGCGGGCTCGCGCCCCGCGGCTAACACGTTTTGGAACGTCACTTAGGCAGCCGGTTGCGATTCGGTTTCCGAGCGTTTGACGGCGTCCTTGGAAATTTGGCCGTCTTCGCTGACATCCTCGAAGCGGACGCTGACTCTCTTAGAGACCCCCGATTCTTGCATCGTCACCCCATAGAGCGTGGTGGCGGCCGTCATGGTCTTTTTCGAGTGCGTCACAATCACGAACTTCGTCCAGCCGAGAAAACTGCGGAGTACATCGATGAACCGGCCAATGTTCGCCTCGTCGAACGGCGCATCGACCTCGTCAAGGATACAAAACGGGCTGGGACGGAATTGGAAGATCGCCATCAACAGTGAAACCGCCGTAAGCGCTTTTTCTCCCCCACTCAAGAGCGAGTTATTGAATTTCGGTTTACCTGGTGGCGTCGCAATGATTTCGACACCGGCCTCCAACACGTCGATCCCCTCCTCGAGCACGATGTCGGCCTGACCGCCGCCGAAGGTCTGACGAAACAATTTTTGAAAATTTGTGCGGATCGCTTCCAGTGTTTCAATGAATAACCGGCGGCTGTCATTATTGATTCGCTGAATGATTCGCAGCAGTGAATCTCGGGCCTCGGTCAAGTCGCGGTACTGTTGGTCGAGCGATTGATAACGGTTTTCGAGTTCTTCCAATTCCACCAAGGCCTGCATGTTGACGGCACCGATGGAATTGATCCGTTGGCGGAGATCGGCGATTTCCTGGTCGACCTTTTGGCGATTTTCGATGTCAGGCAGCGCCTGAGACGTCAGCCATTCGTCAACGTGAATTCCGTAATCTTCCAGCAAGCGATCGGCCAGTTGCTTTTGTTCGAGCTTCAGTCGCTGCACCGTCAGATTCAGCTCATTGGCTTGCGATTCCGCTTGCTGCAGGGATTGTCTCAGGGATTGCAGGCGCGCGGCCAACTCCTTCCGCTCTTTTTCGAGTCCCAATCGCTCGGCATGCAACTCGTTGTAGGCATTCGCTTTGGTCTCGCGTTGTTCGCTCCATTCACGAATCTGTGTTGACGAACGCTCGAGAATCAGCCTTGATTCGGCAAGTTCGTTCTGCAAGTTCTGCCATTCTTGCTCGGCCTGATGTTGCGCTAGTTGAGTCTGGGCCTCGCTTGCGGCGAATTCCTGGAGGCGCTGGCGAGTATCGATCAACTGTTGTTCGGTCTTGGCCAGTTGAACGCGTGCCTCCATGATTTGAGGTTCGAGAACGCGTCGCATCGCCCGATTTTTCTCGAGGGCTTGGAGGTTCGCTTGCAGGTTGCTGGTGAGCGCCTGCCGCCCGGATTGATGCCGAGCAAAATCATGTTGCAGGGGCGCAAGTAAACCAGTCGCGGTCTCGATCTGAGTCAGCAAATTCGCGTGCTCTTTTCGCAGATTCGTCAACCGATCGGCAGTCGCTTCCCATTCGCGTCGTGCCGCGTCGCGCTGCGCCGTCAAATTCGCCAGTTCTGTAGCGACGCTTTGGTTTTCGCCGATCAATCGCTGGACGGTGGCATGACCTTGCTTGATTTCCGTCTTGAGGATCGCGAGCGATTGGTCGAGCCGAGCGAGTTCCTGCTTGCGTTGCTCGGTTTCAGTCGCCAACATGCGCAGTTCGCTGCGCCGTGACACGATTCCTTCCCCGCGCGATTTGGGGCCGACGACGAGGGTGCCATCGGCCTCGAGGACTTCGCCGGAGAGGGTCACAAAACGGACTTCATCCGAGTGTTCATGCCGCATGCGATAGGCTGTTTTTAAATCGGGAACTATCCAAGTGCCGCGGAGCAGACTGCGCACAAAGCCGCTGTGAATTCCACCGAGATCGACCATCGATTCGAGTGAACCGATGATGCCCTCCACCTGCGACAGGTCGACATCCAGGCGGCTGCCCAGAGAATAGATGCCATCGAGGTTCAAAATACCGACGCGGCCAGACACGATCAGGTGACCGGCAGCTAAATCCTCCGCCAGACGCTGATCCTTAGCGACGATATATTGGGCTCGTTCGCCGAGAGCGGCATCGACGATTCCCGCGTGCTGTACATTGACTTGAATTAAATCGGCGACGAGACCGATGATTTGGTCGCGTAGATCGGTCTGCTTTTGGCGTGCGGAGCGGAGTAACTCTTGGGCGCCGGAGCTGATCCCTTCTTGCCGTTTTTCGAGCTCCTCGATCACTTTGGCACGCTGCACTAATCCCGCCAAGTCCGAACGGAGTTCGGCCTGTTGCGCGGAAAGTTCCGTCTGTTGATGAATCAGTTGCTCGACGGCCTGCCGCGCTGACACCAACGCTGAATCGGCTGACTCCGCGCGATGGTGGCAATCGGCAAGGCGTTCATCGATGCTCGCGATAATTTGATTCTGCCGTGCAGCGATCTGTTCGAGTTTTTCGAGGTCATGGTCGAGCTTGGCGCGGGACTGCCCGAGCAATTGCACTTGTAAATTCTGCGCGTTCAGTTGTTCGGTGAGCGCGTCCAGGAGTTGCGCTATGGAATCCGTTTCGGCTTCGAGTTGCAGGTTGGCCGCAACGAGCTGATCGGATTCGCGATCAAGCGTTTGCAGGCGTTCCTCGCAAGCAGCAACCTCGCGAGCTAGCCGCGCGTGTTCGGTCTCGGCCTGCTGCAGGATTTGGGAAATGGCGGCACGATGGTTGGAGAGTTCCTGGAGCTGGGCCTGGAGTTTTTCACGCGACTCGGTCAGCTCGGCTTCGCGCTTTTCGAAATCGGCCAGGCGTTGACGGGCGATTTCGGCAGCCGTTTCGGCCTGTGCGATCTTTTCGCGGATCGAATTGATGACTTGTTGTAGTTGATCGGCATCACTGGAGATCGCGTCGACGCGATTCTCCGCCTGCTGATACTCGCCGGTCCGTCGAGCGATCTCCGCTTGATCCTGTTGAATGCGTTCGCGGAGAGACTCGACCGTGGCCAGGGACGCCGATATTTGTTCGTTGAATTTTCGGTAATCGACCGCAGCGACTTGGATGCGGAGTTCGCGCAGCCGTTCTGTGTACTCTTTGTACTTGGCGGCCTTGGAGGCTTGGTTTTTGATCGAACGGAAGCGGGAACCGACCTCCTCGACGATATCGGCAAGTCGTGTCAGGTTGGTTTGGACTCGTTCGAGTCGTCGCTCGGCCTCGACTTTTTGGGCTTTGAAGCGGCTGATTCCGGCTGCTTCTTCGAAGATTGCTCGGCGATCTTTGGCGCTGGCTTGAAGTAGTCGTTCAACCTTGCCCTGCTCGATCAAACTGTAGGCATCTGTCCCGACCCCAGTGCCGCGGAACAGATTGCGAATATCCTTGAGTCGGCACGGTTCGTTGTTGATCAAGTATTCGCTTTCGCCGCTGCGATAGACCCGCCGCGTGATTTGAATTTCCGGCATGTCGCTGATCAGGCGACCATCGGTGTTATCGAGAAAAATTGTTGCCGAGGCGCTGTTGGCTGGTTTCCGCGCATTGGTTCCGCTGGAACCTTTGAAGATGACATCCGACATGTCCTTGCCGCGCAGACTTTTGGCGGATTGTTCGCCGAGGACCCATTTGATGGCGTCGACGATGTTGGATTTGCCCGAACCGTTCGGGCCGACAATCACGGTGATGCCCGGCGGAAAATCGAAGCGAGTTTTGTCGGCAAAACTTTTGAAGCCGCTCAACTCAAGGGCTTTTAGCATAACAAAGTCGAATCCAACGCGGCCAGAGTTGATGGAGGTTATCGTTTGCGGGAGAACACGTCTCCCAATTTACCGAAAATCGAGCTTTTTTTCTCGTCGTTCACTGGTTTTTTTTGCGTTTTCGCATCGGGCAACAGCATGCCGTTGGAGGGAGAATCCGAATCTTCCTCGAAGCTGGCTAGGGCGACTTCGGAATCCCACTCGGATGAATCGAGGCGTTCTCGCCCAGGCTTCGGTACCGCGTTGATGGCTAATTTGGTGCTCAACAATTCTTTCTCCCGTGACCTACGGAAAAATTCGATCATGGTGCCGTAGGAGCAATCGAGCTCCGCCATCGCCTTGACGACATCAACGATTTGATTGCTGACGATTCGATCCTGGCGATCCCCTTGGTTGTAACGGGTAATTTGGATTTTTTGGCTACCGTCACCGCGCACGGTCAGGCCTGTCTTAACGAACAAAATGTTCGGATCGATGGCTTGATCCTCGCCGAAGATCACGAGTTCCGGATGCTTGACTCGTGAGATGTGCACCATGGGAGCGGCAGTGGTCGGAATGAGATGAACCGAGAATTTTTTGGAATTTACGATCGAGCGGGCCAAGTGGTGATTGGGTGCACGGGCCTTGAGCGTGCGGAACGCTCCATAGCGAGCTTCATCGCTGGGAGCATTGAGCAGCTGGACCAACGCGTCGATCGCGCGAGGATCGTCTACGATTTGGAGACCAGCCAAGGCGTGCCAGCGAAACGCGCGATCCCGCTCCGCGGCTTGGGCAAGGATGGAAATGCCATCCGGTTCGTTGAGATAGGCAAGGCCCATCGCGGCCTCGAACCGCACCTCGAAATCCGGATTTTTTAGGGCTCTTTTGAGAATGGCCACGCCGTCCTTGCCGATCGCCTCCAATCGAAGTGCAGCGCGCCGGGCCTGCGAGGGTTCGGCCAGTTGACGTTCCAATAGTTCCAAGCGGTTGATGCGATCGTTAGGTGTTTCGTCAAAGGCCATGTTGACGAGGACCTGCGAGAAACGGCCGATATTGTGGCGGTAGATTTCGGGGATTTTCAACTCGACCACGCGATCTGTTTTGGCACGAGCCGCACCGA
This sequence comes from uncultured Pirellulaceae bacterium, assembly GCA_937941455.1. GTDB lineage: Bacteria > Planctomycetota > Planctomycetia > Pirellulales > Pirellulaceae > BJ22. The sequence goes on from CALDHM010000037.1 coordinate 103,500, forward strand.
CCTTGCCGTCGGCGGTGATGACGGTGAAACGTTGGTTGATCGCGTATTGGATGTCGGCTACGGATTTGATTCCCTTGGCCTCAGGCTTGACATTCAGCAAGAAGACGCGATCCTCCGAGGACACGCCACCGCTGAGAATGATGCCGCGTGTTTGCTTGGAAAGGTCCTGCCGCGTTTCAAACAAGGCGTCCTCCAAGACGTAGCCCTCGGCCGTCCCCATCGCGTTCCCCGATTTGACTTGCGAGCCGAATACTGTCCAGGGGCGGAGGGAGGTCGTCAGCAACATCCCGCCGTTAAAACTTGTGACGTCGTCATTTTCAAAGATTTCGACCAACAAGTCCACACGATCACCTTTGCGTGTCCCGGGCGGCAAGAGCGCCGTGACCTTTACCATCGCGGTATCGAGGTTGGCCAGCAAATCCTGCGGCGCTGAGATGCGCGAACGAATTTTCAGATCCTCGACCAACTTGTCCCGCTGCCAAGATGGCCCTGGATCACTGCCGGTCCCCTTGAGACCGACGAGCAAACCGATCGCCTGCAACTTCGCAAAATCCAGCCCCGAAAACGTCGTGACGGGACCGATATATTTCGTCTTTCCATCGTCGGTGACCTCCACCAGTTTGGTATCGGGGCTTTGTCCGCGTTTGATCATGTTTTGGCAGCCTACCAAAACAGGCAGGCACGACACGCTCAATGCCATCCATACTAAAAAAAGTTGTGGTGATCGCCTACGCAACATGATTTTCAATTCCATTCGTTGTTGTCCTGCACGAATGACGGGGGGCTACTGGGAAACAGAGGACGAACCCGTTTGTTCACGCGCCGACGAATCGCTTGCAACTGCCGACTTCGTTTTGAATTGGTGCAATTTGGTTACCCACAACGTCAGCAAGGGAGTTTTCGAAAGAGCCTGTTCCAAAACCAGCCCTCGTCGACGCTTCGAGATACGGGCGGCTGTCGGTTTTGGGATAGGCTCTAAGAACGTACCGCCGTGTGTCCCGTCACCCTCGCTCACGCATCGGGTTACGATATTCCCAATGAAAACCGTAATCATGCAACTGCAACAGGCGTCGGGTAGGGCACGGCGAGTCGTCCATGCGAACGCGGCAGGTGGACCAAGTCCCCTGCGTCTGCTTTACGACCAGTCGCCTGACGAGGCAGGTCCGCGAAGGACGCCCGACCCGGCTCGCTGAGCGGTACTTGGTGGCAAAAGCTTGCGAGAGAGTACTATCGTTCGGCTCGCATCGCAAGATCAAACCGATTTCGCAGGTAGCCTCGGGCGATTGCCTACCAGGCGGTGATCGACGGCAGCGGCAAGCTCTCGAATTTGGCCAAGTCGGTGATGATCGGGGAAACGCCGCGAATCACTCGGTGTATTCTGGCCAAAACTTGATCCGCTAACCAGCACGAAATCAGCTAGCAGTCTCGGTGCGTTATGAGCCCGTGATCGGGCTGATCAGCGTTTGAGAACTGAGTCATGGTTGATCGTGGTTAACCGCAATTAGGTAGAGCGAACCGAGGCTTTGGCTCAAAACTATCAGCCGGAACGTGCTAGTGTCCGGTTGCCCCGCGGGCCAGTGCCTTTCGACCGACGGATTTTATCACAAGGCCCCGCGTGCGGATCGACTTTGTCGGCCTAGCACCTAATGTTTCTGTTACCGATGGCGTTTCAGGCGGGCAATGGTTTAATGGGCAAACGCCGCGCGACGTACGTTTCAGCATGTCTCGCCATGTTGACTACTGTGAACCGGCGAGCCAGCATCTGGAAGACACGGCGGAGCACTCGTTCTTTCTTCGCGTAGGGGATATCCATAGCTGGGAAGAATCCGAGATCGGGATCGTCTTCGCGGCCCATGAAATCGAGTGGATGCAGCAGAATTGAAGGCTCGACCCGGAACAGTTGGCAGAGCCGCAGCGAACCGCTGAAGTAACGCAGCGCAAGCCATTCGGAACGCTTCGCCAAAAACATCACGTAGCTCAAGTGAAAGGGGCTGCGGATGATCGGCATTGTTGTCACGGGAATTTCGAGCAAATCATCACCCCCTAAATCCCAACGATACGGCTTGAGTCGACGCAGTCCGTCGGCCACCGAACCGAACAAGGCTTGCCGCTGTTCCAACTCCTCGCGGCTTAGTCGAGCGCGAAAAAAATAGTAGGCGCGGGCCAGAGGGCCGATGAACGTTGGAAAGGTCGAGCAATCGTACTGGTAACCACGGGCCTGTAGAGTTCGCAGTACATCGGCCGAAAAGCTGAACCCCGGACCGCGGAAACCGCAGGGGTGTTGACCGGTTACCCTGACCAAGGCGTCTTCGGTGCGAATGAATTCATCGACGATTTGGTCGGTCGAATAGCGGTGCAGCCACGGTTCATGGTGGTAGGAATGGTTGCCGATTTCATGGCCGGCGTCAGCGATTTGCTTGATCGCCGTTCGGTTTTCCGGACGATCGGCATCGAGCCCTACAATGAAGAAAGTTATTTTGAACTGGAATTCGTCCAACAATTTCAAAATTCGGGGAACGACCAGGTCGAAGTAACTCGGTAGACGCTCCCATCCCGCATCGCCATGCGTTTTGAGGTAGGACCATTTGTTGTCCAAATCGAGCGAAAGGCTGGCTAGCATGACTCTTTGCCGCTAATCCGCTTCCGCCACTGCGAAATCGCTCGCGATGCGATAGCGGCGCTGGCAAGCAGTGCAGCGGTACTCATTGGGGGTGAAATGCTCGTCGAATCGAACCACAGGGGGGCCACAACGGCAAACGGCTCCAATCGATCGCGCGGGATTGCCGATCACCAAGTGGAAATCCGGAACGTCGCGGGTCACCACTGCCCCCATCCCCACCATCGCGAAGCGACCGATGGTCAAGTTCGAACTGATGATCGCGCCGGCACCAATACTTGCCCCCTCGCGAACGCGGGTCAGGAGTGTATGTTCATCGGGATCGGAACCGCGCAAGGCTTGCAAGTCCGCCGTTGTAGCCCGGGGAAAGCGATCATTCGTAAAGATCGTACCCGCCCCGATCATCACTCCTTGCTCCAACGTCACCCCATAACAGATGTAGACGTTCGAGTTGATTTTGCACCGGTCGCCGATTGCGACCTCATAGGCGATCAGCGATTTGCCCCCGATGATGCACTCCCGACCGATCCGGGCATCGCGGCGAATGTGCACGTTGTCCCAAACCGACGATCCGTCGCCAATCACGACGCCGGCCTCGACGATCGCCGTCGGATGGATTCTGACGTTGGAGCTCATGTCGCTGTTTCCACTTCGCGCTATCGGATTAGACCGAAATCAGTTCCCAGTGCACCTGTTCCATCGACCGATATGCCGTTTCCACAGCGGCCACCGATGCCAGAGCCTCGTCGGGTTGCACCAGCAGGCTGGCTTCTCCGCGGATCGCCGCGCAGAAATTCTCGAGCTGATTGGCGAAGGCCTCTACTTTGTCGTAGCCCTTGCCGATGACCACCGGTTCTGAAGCGGCATGCAACGTGTATTGGCTGCTCTTCCACCCCAAATTCAAATTGCCGAGGCTGCCGTAGATGTTGACATAGTTGGGCATCGGCTTGTTGAGGCTCCAAGACAAATCGATGCTGCCGAGTACCCCGTCCTGTGTTCGGGCGAAAATGTGGACAGTATCCTCGACGTCAATCGGCTGGATCCGTTTGCCCTCGACCACGCGGATATCGGCCAACGGTCCCAACAGGTATCGCATAATATCCAGTGAATGCGTCCCGTTGTCGATCAAGACGCCACCACCAGAAATCTCCCGTTGGCTGTTCCAACGTTTGGTCATGTCGACGCGGCCCGCGAAGACATTTTCGAACAGAATGATTTCACCGAGGACGCCGTCGGTAATCAGCTGATGGGCCCGCAGCGTTTCCGGAACGAAGCGGAATTTTGAGGCCATCGAAAACAGGAGCCCGACTTCCTCCGCAACAGCCACGATCTCCCGGGCGCTGCGGAGATTGATTGCCACCGGCTTCTCGCACAACGTATGGCAACCGGAGCGAAGACTATCGATGCAATGGCGGGGATGCAGTGAGGGAGGAGTGCAGACGATCACCCCGTCCAGGGGAATTTCGTCCAGCATTTCCTGGTGGTCCGCGAAAGCCCGAGCTTGATGCGGCTGGGCCAGGGCCTCAGCGCGCGTCAGGTCCACGTCGGCAACGGCCACCAAGCGTCCCGAATTCGCGATTTGCCCGAGAGCTTGCGAGTACGCTTGCGCGATGCCACCTGCCCCGATGATTCCCAGTCGTAACGGTAAATGGTTAGCCATCGACGTCTCCTTTTAGTTTGCTGATCGATTCTTTTACGGCTTCGGCGATGAAATCGACATGTTGTTGCGCGTAGTTTTCATTCCAGGGCAAAACCAGCACGTCGTTGAGCCCCTTGAAGGTACCGGAGAAAAGTCCCTCGGAATAATCGACCGCCTCGGGTCGGGCCAGCGTGAAGGGGAAGCGGCTTTTGCCAAACGTTACTTGATCAGCGAAGATCTGGCAACGGAACGCAGGTTTTTGGATGTACCGTGGGGCCGAGAAAATTCCGAATTGCTCCTTCAGCTCTTTAGCGAGTCCGACGGCGCCGCCCGGAATTCGATCACCGTCGACGGTCAAGCAATATTTCCAGTAAGAGTGGACATAATCGCTGCCAAACTCCGGCAAACCGAGCCCCGGGATTCCACTCAGCGCGGCAGTGAGTTGCTTTGCCGCCTCGATGCGGGCATTGACGCTGAAATCGAGTTTGCCCAACTGCGCCAGTGCCACGGCCCCCGAAATTTCGTTCATGCGGTAGTTGAGCGCCAAGAAGTAATGATCCGGCTTCGGATCGCCGTAACCCCAGGCCTTGTTGATGTACAGATAGGAACGTCGTGCCAGGTCATCGCGGTTTGTCACAACGACGCCCCCCTCACCGGTCGTGATGTGCTTTCCCTGCTGCAGGCTGAAGCAGGCGATGTCCCCCATCGTGCCGACGAGTTGACCGCGATAGCGGGCACCGAACGCCTGGGCACAATCCTCGATCACCGGGATATTCCGCGAGCGAGCGAGCTCCATGATCGGACCCATGTCGCAAGGTTGGCCAAACAGGTGGGTGACGATGATCGCCTTAGTACGCGGGCTGAGAACTCGTTCAATGGTCTCAGCTGTGACGTTGAGTGTCCGCGGATCAACATCGCAGAAGACTGGAATAGCGCCTTGATACAATATTGGCGTCAATGCCCCCATGTCCGTGATGGAGGTGGTTACGAATTCGTCGCCGGGTTCCGGATCGATCGCGGCGTAAGCGACGTGCAGAGCAGCAGTACCATGCGACGCACAGTAGGCATGTTGGACTCCCAAGCGAGCCGCGAATTGCCGCTCAAATTCCTTGACGTAATTCCCCTTGGTGCTTGTCAACACGCCTTTTTCGATAACATCCGCTAAGAAACGGATTTCTTCGTCGCCAAGGGTACGTCCGGTGGCATCCTGATCGGAGGGCAATGAAATTTGTCGAGGGAGCGTAAGTTTTTCAATCATAGGGTCACTTGTAGAATGAACAAAAAGGAAGAAATTCGTGATGTCACCGTGAACGCGGTCTTCGCTCCAGGCCCAAGGCCAGTCGCGTCATGAACCGAAGATGCTGCCCGACGACACGGAGCAACCGCAGCTTCGACTGGCCGTAACGTCGCACGTCGAGCACAGTCGGAACTTCCGTTGTGTGCCCGCCGAGTTGCTCGACGCACCACACCATTTCGGTCATCCCGACATAACCGGGCTGCGTCAAGGTGATTTGTCGAGCGTACGACCGGTGCACCGCGCGAAAACACCCCGTGTAACAGGTCAGTTTGGTCCGCATCAGCAATCGGTAGATGCGATTGGCGGCTTTGGAAATGAATATACGCCAGTGCGGAACCTGCAGCACTCGTCCCTGCGGATGGTAAGGGGAGCCAATAACCATCGATATCTTGGGATGCCGTTGGACTTGTTGCAATAAGTCGAAAATCTGCCGCGGGTCATACGTGCAATCGGAGTCGAGCGAAACGATCCAATCGCCGGCAGCAGCCTTAAATCCGGTGAGGATCGCCGCGGACAGTCCCAAGTTGTCTCGATGCCTGAGAATTTTGAAACGGCGATTTCCCCCAAACAATTTCTGCATGAGCTCAAAAGTACCATCGCTGCCGCCGTCGTCGACCAGCAGAATCTCGAATTCGTACTCCGACTGATCGATTGCTAAAAAATCTTGGAGCCGATCGCGCAGCGTGGGCAGGCCCTGTACTTCGTTAAAGCAGGGAATCACTACCGACACCAGAGTAGCGGCTACGCTCCGCCGCCCGTCGCTGTGGCGATGGTCGAGTTGTACGTCAGCTGGGGCCATCACGCTCATCATCTAAACCGAACCCCTTTGTCGGACCACTTTCCATGCCGTCCAGGCGATTAGCTTCAAATCGAACCAAAAGCTGCGTTTTTCCAAGTATTCCAAATCCATCCGCATCCAACGCTCGAACGACACCGCTCGCCCGCCGAAAACTTGCCAAATGCAAGTTAGTCCCGGTAAAACTTGCAGCCGCTGACGGTGCCACATTTTGCATTGGGTGGACTCGCGCACCGGCAGCGGACGCGGGCCAACGAGCGACATTTCCCCGCGCAGCACGTTGATCAATTGAGGAAGCTCATCGATGCACGATTTGCGGAGAAAACGGCCCAATTTCGTCACTCGCGGATCGTTGCCGATTTTAAAGGCCGGTCCATCCTGCTCACTCTGCTCGCGCAACAGCGCTTGCTGTTGTTCGGCCCCGACCTTCATCGTACGAAACTTGTAAATTTTAAATGTCTGACCATCCTTTCCTTCGCGAAGTTGGGTAAACAACGCGGGGCCCGGCGAATCGCGTCGGATCAACCAAGCTACGATCAGCATCAACGGAGACAATACGATCAACAAAATTGTCGCGCCAAGAAAATCAATCGTGCGTTTCCACCAAGGGGTCGCTTGAGAAAAAACGCGTTCGATATTTTTGATCGGCTTGACCGGAGCACTTCTGGTAGATTTTACCTCAATCGTCTTGATCTCCGGTTCCTTCAATAACGCATGGGCCTGATGTTCGCCGCCATTCAAAAAGTGCGGCGGTTGGTTGAAGCTACCTACAGGTGCATTCCCATCGCCAGAAGGAGGATCGATGTTCAGGGAATCGATTTGTTCGCTACTATCATTTTCAATCGAGTCAAGTTCGCCGGAGCGCCGTGAAATCAAATCATCCCATGGATAGACAAATAACGAGAGTTCGATCGGAATCTCGCGGCGGCCAAATTCCTCCTCGATTCGGTTCATCACGTGCAGGCTCCCCTCCCGCCCTGTTTCCGGCAACAAGATTGCGAGGTGACCATCCCACCAGCCGAACTCGTCGGTGATGCGAGACCGGCGACGCAATTCACGGAGTGCTGCGTTCGCCTGTCTCAGATGAGATTTCAAGGTGCCGAGGACAGCGATTTGCACTACGGCGAATTCGTGGCGACGAGGTCGCCGCATACAACGTGCCGTTTCTTGACGAATCAGTCGACGGAAATCTGCTTCGTTATGGAATGGATGAACGCCAGCCACCACCGAATCGAAATCTTGTAATCGCTTCGAGAATAGAAAAACCGCCACTAATTTGCGGAGCATGACCGAAATCGCGAACATTGCGCCTGGGATCTGCAGGTGAGAATGGTGAAGCGAGTCAATAAAAGTTGCAACGAGAACGATTGCATCAATAAATCTCACTATAGTTGGAGGTTAATCTTCGACAAGGGCGCGGACAATTTAGCGCTGCGGATTTTCACGAGATCTTCGCCGGTTCTTGATCTTTTCGATTTGTCGGACACTAACAGCCAATACGGGGCGATAAGTCAGATTTGCTGGATCTTTTTCTGTACGACAGTTCGAATAATTACACTCAAAAGTTGCTGGCACATTCCCCATCAAATCGTTTCCTCGCGAAAAGTCCACGGAGATGTCCAGTAACTTCAAGAACGATCGCCACAAGCATGGCTACGTTTAATCAAATACCCATTTCAAGCAGTCTGTTCTCGGAATTCCTCAAGCGATATCTGCCGCAGGTCGCGTACCAGATAGTCCGGTTGTGCCGATTGTAGGGATTCCCAAGTAGCAAAACCTGTCGACACAGCGATTACTCTCGAGTCGATAGCCCGCGCGCACGCGATGTCGGCAAGAGTGTCGCCGATGATCACGATATTGAGTTTTTCGCAACCAGCGTTCGCTTCCCGAAGCGTCGACGGTACACGCCGTGCAAGTTCGTTGCGGCAACGATCCTGATCTCCATAAAAACCAATCCGAAAAAAATCCCATAAGTGAGCGCGGCTCAACTTCGTCTCGGCACCGATCGGGGAATTGCCCGTCAACAGGCCCGGGATGGCCCACTCGGTGCCCGCAATTTGTGCGACGAGTTCTCGAACCCCAGGAAGGACCACAAACGCTGTGGGATCCCAGTTCGCTGCCAAGCGGCGATGGTAGGCCGCGACGAGACGATCAAGCCACGGGTTTGCGGGGAGTTGAAAATGCTCGAGGATCTCCATGAAGATGCCGCGATCAGTTTGTCCGCCGAGTTCAATGAGCGGCAATGCTTGATTGCCCAAGACGTCGCGGCAACTCTCGCGGATAGATCGCCATCCGACGCCTTCCGAGCGGACTAACGTTCCATCAATATCAAACAAAAAGTAAACGTAGTCCATCGGCGCCCATCGTCGGTTGGTCAGATTGGGAAAGGCAACAAGTCAATAATCGGCGTTGTCTCAAAACATGAGCCGGAACGCGCAAGCGTCCGATTTTTGCGAGAGCTGCGGGCGAGTGCCGCTGCAGCTTACGGATTCTGGCGACAAGCCTAAGGCTTCTTGAGTTTGGTCGAAACCAGCAGTGTCGGTTGTGAAGTTGCGGCGGCGTAACCTTCGCCGGCAATATCGTAATCCGATCTGCGACCGAGGAGGGCCTGCACGGCAAACATGCGCGAATCAACCTTCTGCATAAGTGGCGGAGTATTTTTGGCTCCCTCAGTCTTGAACCAAAAAAAAGCGTGCCGACTACTTCAAGACGTAATTCGGCACGCCAGCCTATGAGATGTTGATGATCAGCCGGCCGCTATTCTTTTGCGGCGACCGGACTGTTGCTGATCCGCATTCCGTAGAACGACAGCCAGACAAAGAAGGTTCCGATCAAAAATAGGGCTGCGCCGATGATCAAATTCAAATCGATCCCATTGCTTTCGTTGAATTTTTTGGCGAAGTCCATGCCCCGCAGGAGAACGGCCAATTCGACCGCCAAAACACCGAACAGGGTCGTGAATTTGATGATCGGGTTCAAAGCGACGCTCGACGTGTCCTTGAACGGGTCGCCCACTGTGTCGCCGACCACGGTCGCGGCGTGCAGGTCGGTTCCCTTGGCCTTGAGGTTCACCTCGACGATTTTCTTCGCATTGTCCCAAGCGCCGCCGGCATTGGCCATGAAAATCGCTTGATAGAGACCGAAAATCGCGATCGAGAACAAGTAACCGATGAAGAAGTAAGGCTCCAGGAAGGCGAAGGCCAGTGTCAGGAAGAACACGCCCAAAAAGATGTTGAACATCCCGCGCTGGGCGTACTTGGTGCAGATCTCGACGACCTTCTTGCTATCCTCGACAGACGCTTTCTGGCTTCCTTCGAGTTTGATATTCGCCTTGATGAATTCCACGGCACGATACGCTCCGGTGGTTACGGCCTGGGTCGAGGCCCCAGTAAACCAGTAGATGACCGCCCCCCCCGTGATCAAACCCAGGACGAACGGAGCGTGCAGCAGGGACAGCTTCGTGACCGCAGTCGCGTTTTCCAGGTTGTTGGTCAATCCCATGATGAGGGCAAAGATCATCGTCGTTGCGCCGACCACCGCGGTACCGATCAACACCGGCTTGGCCGTCGCTTTGAAGGTGTTACCTGCACCATCATTCTCTTCTAGGAAATGTTTCGCTTTGGCAAAGTTCGCCGTAACCTGGAATTTGTCTTTCAGTTCTTTTTCAACATTCGGCACCGACTCGATCAGCGACAATTCGTAAACCGATTGAGCGTTATCGGTGACCGGACCGTACGAGTCTACCGCGATCGTCACCGGTCCCATCCCCAAGAATCCGAAGGCGACCAAGCCGAAAGCGAATACCGCGTGGGCTTGCATGATGTTGCCAAGCCCTTGTTCGGAAACGATGTAGGCGATGGTCATCAAGCCCACGATGCCGATACCCAGCCAGTAGCACGAGAAATTCCCGGCAACCATCCCCGACAGGATGTTCAGCGACGCGCCACCTTCTTTCGACGAGGTGACGACCTCGGCGACGTGCTTGGAATTGGTCGAGGTGAATACTTTGACGAATTCCGGAATCAACGCCCCAGCCAACGTTCCGCAAGAAATAATCGTTGACAGCTTCCACCAAAGGGTCGGATCGTTGTTCAAATTCGGAATCAGCAACCAAGAGACCAAGAAGGTCAAGCCGATCGAAACCAGCGAAGTGATCCACACCAGCCGCGTCAAGGGCATTTCGAAATCCATCTCATCGGCATTCAGATATTCAGCCCGCGTCAGGCTTTCATTCAAGAAATAGGAGCCAGCCGAGGCCACGACCATCATCACCCGCATGAAGAAAATCCACACGAGCAACTGGACCTGCAACGCAGCCGTCGCGGCGGCATCGGCGCCGGATACGGCCAGCATGATGAACAGAATCAAGGCAACCCCGGTCACTCCGTAGGTCTCGAAACCATCAGCGCTAGGGCCCACCGAGTCACCCGCATTGTCGCCGGTGCAGTCGGCAATCACGCCAGGGTTGCGAGCGTCGTCCTCTTTGATCCCGAAAACGATCTTCATCAGGTCGGAGCCGATGTCGGCGATTTTGGTGAAAATCCCCCCGGCGATCCGCAGGGCCGAGGCTCCTAGACTCTCCCCAATCGCGAACCCGATAAAGCACGCGCCAGCATAATTGGCCGGCATGAAGAGCAGGATGCAGAGCATGATCAACAATTCGACGCTGATCAGCATCATGCCGATGCTCATTCCGGCCTTCAGCGGAATCTGGTAGCACGGATAGGGTTTGCCTTCCAAGCTGGCGAAGGCCGTTCGCGAGTTTGCGAAGGTATTGACGCGAATGCCGAACCAAGCCACGCCGTAGCTACCCAAAATGCCAATCACGCTGAAGATCAACACCGTGACAACGAATTCCGTCGGGCGGCCTTGAATGTAGCTGTAAAACAGAAACATGACCACGGCGATGAACAGCCAGAGCACGAAAATGAATTTTCCCTGCGTGAACAAATAAGTTTTGCAGGTCTCGTAAATCAACTCCGACACTTCCCGCATCGCGGCATGCACGGGCAAATTCTTCAGTTCCGAATAAATTTTCAAACCGAAACCCAATCCGAGCACGCAAATCCCCAGGCCGATATACAACAGATAATCGCCCCGCAGACCCATAAAGGACTCGCTGCCGAGGTTGGGCATGACGATATCCGCCTCGCCTCGGATATGGATTGCATCGTCGCCATCGGAGGCAAGCGCAGCCGACGGAACGCCGGTACACCCAAAGAACACAAGAAAGCCAATCAGCACCGCTAGGTAGGGAGCACACCAATCGAAATTTTTACGCAACATAACGGCTCAGCACTCTGGTTTGTGAACAACTTTTTAAACTGCGAGACAGCACAGTTTGACCGAATTCACGAGATATTCAAGTCGTTTGTTTGCGACATTCAGGCCCACTTCTCGCGGTAAACCGGGCGTGCGAAGATTCGTCGGCGATTCAAGTCGCCCAGATCTGTGTTTTTTATCTGGCTTGCCAGCCTATTGATCCGGAATCTCCATCCATGTCCCTGCAAGCGGCGCGAAGGTCTCCCCCGCCCGCCGACTCGAATGACAAAATGACGCACAGTTTCATGGCTGGCTGCTCTGCTACTCCTCTGCCAGCCACTGCAGCGCGGCGAGGGCGACATTCATCGTCTCGTTGATGTTCAGGACCCCTTTGGTGATTTGGGCCGAATTGACAACGTAGACTCCTGGCAATGAAGTTTTGGCGGGAGGGATGGTGGCTGAATAATTGAGCGTCGGCAGAGCCATGACGTTGCGCGCCCGCGCGGTTTGAAAAGCCAACACGTCTTCCGACCGAAAATCCGGGTACATCCGCTGGAGTACGGTTAGGACCCGCTGCCGGATCGCGTCGTCACTCTCCGCAAAGGCTGCATCGTCCGTCGCCAACACGTATTTGGGCAGATAGACCAGGTACCTCCCACCGATCTCCTCCGGGGGGAGCAATGCGGAGAAATTGATGATGCCTGTCAGCGGAACCCATTCCTCGGTGATGTTCGTAACGTAGTAGGGGCCAAGGTTCCGACGGAGCAACAATGAACTGCAAATGACTCCGAGATATTCGCACGCTCGATAGCCTGCCAATTCTGTTTCGCTGAGAGTTGGGCAGATGCGCGGTATAAGCGGCGAAGGGACGGTCACGAGCACCCGATCGAAGGCGTTTGCCGAACCGTTGCCATGGGAGACACGGACCTGCCCCGCGCTGCTTGTGATTTCCTGCACCGGGCAACCGACGCAGCACTCGGCTCCCAGCTGCTGTAGTTTGCTTTGAAAGGCGGCGATGATTTTCGCATATCCGCCGGGGACGTAGCCGAACATTTCCTTTTTCAAGCCCGTTTGCCGTGCTTGGTACATCCGCCGGATGTAGGCCCAAATAAAAAACGCCGAGACCCGCTGGTAAGCGTCACCCAGTTTCGCCTTGAGCAGCGGCCTCCAGATTTTTTCGTAGGTCCCCGAGCCAGACCACTTCCGCAACCACGCCTCGACGGGAATCGCCTCTAGTGGCAGACCGTCCTTGATTTTCGAGCCGAAAAAAATCGTCGAGCCGAGGCGAAGTTTTTCAGCGATGTTCAGTGGAGGGAAGCGCAAGAAGTCCCAGGCGTTGGACATCGAATAAAACTTTCCCGCCGTGTAAAACCCGGCTTTCGTCTCGACCCACCGGATCGAATCCTCCAGGCCCAGTTCGCGGAGGATTCCACGCAAGTTGAGGTCGGACAATGAGATGACGTGATAGAAGCGGTCCCAACTGATATCGTCGAGTCGCCAGGGGCTGGCCAAGCCGCCGATCTGATCGCTGCTTTCGAGAATCGTCACGCGGTTGCCCCATTGGCTCAAGCGGAGCGCCAGAGTCAGTCCCATGAAGCCGCCACCCACGATGCCGATGTTGAGGTGTTTCATCATTCTTCCCAAGCCGACAAAGCGAACATGCGGTGCAGCGCTCCCAAGTTGAATGCTGCGTTCGCATCCCCATCGTAGTTGTTAAAATGGTGAGGGCAATGCCGCATGGGGCGGCGTGATGGGCAGGCAACGCGAAAAACCCTTGTGAACCATGGCGCGAAACGAACAACTGATTCGACAACACAAGATTCTGCAAATTCTAGAACGTGTTCGCTTCGGAAAGACCATTCAAGAATTGCGCGACGATCTCGTGGACGAATTGGGATTATCGTCGATCCATACGCGGACGGTCCAACGCGATTTGGATGCCTTGCAAGCGGCCGGGATCGACGTCGACGCGACCGAGACGCAGCGCGGCAAGGTCTGGAAACTCGGGCCACGTTACAAACAAGGCCACCGCATCAGCGCTTCGGCGACAGAGTTGATCGCATTGTCTCTAGGGCGCGACCTGATGTTTCCGTTAGTGGGCACTCCGTTCTGGGTCGGCATCGAGTCGTTCTGGAACAAGATCCGCGAGGAGATTCCGGAAACCGTCTTGAACCATTATCAAAAGTACCGACGCACGCTGCGGGTGATGGGAATCCCGACAAAAAATTACGAACGGCATTTCGGAATGATCAAATCTCTGAACCGCGCGATCCTCGAGCATCGCGTGTGCGACGTGGTGTATGCCTCGACAGGCAAAAGTCCGCAGCAGCGGTTGATCGAGCCGTATGCGATAGCCCTATTCCATTCTAGCCTGTACGTGATTGCGGCGGCTTGTGAGGAAGAAGATCCCGAGAAGCGGATTCGTTCTTTCAAAATCGATCGTTTCGAAAAAGTCGATCCCCTCGACAAATGGTTCAAACCGCTGGCGGAGGACGAAGTCAATCGCGCCTTGGATGGGAGCTTCGGCATCTTTCTCAGTTCGCAACCGAACAATTATCGGATCCGCATTTCCGCTCGGGCCGCTCGCTGGCTGCAAGAGGACCCGTGGCATCCCGATCAAGAAATCCATACCCTTAAAAACGGCGATATCGAATTGTCGGTCAAGGCGGCCCATGATCTCGAAATTCTGCCCCGCGTGTTGCAACTCGGTAGCGATGCCGAGGTTCTCGCGCCTGCCGCGTCAAGGGCGGCCATCAAATCGATGATTGAGGCGATGCTGCAACAATACCGTTGATTGCCGCGAACTCTCATCAGTAAAGTGTAGAATAAAGTGAAATTCAAAGTATTCGCGCGTAGTACAGGAGATCAACTTCCATGCCACTGTTTGATATCGAATGCAGCGAATGCGGCCAACGCGAGGAGGTTTTGCTTAGGGGCGGTGAGCCTGCGGTCTGCTCGCGTTGCGGATCCACGAAGGTGAATCGCTTACCAAGTGCCGTCGCGGCTCCCGTCGTGCGACAAGGGGTCAACGCGGCAGAGTCCCTGCCGATGGCGGGAGGTTGCGGACGCGACGCGTGCGCCCGCGGGGGCTGTGCCGGTTTTCTCGATTGAGCTTGCCGCTAAGCAAAAAAACGGCGGTAGCTGCAGGAGGCCCCTGCCAGCTACCGCCCCAATCGCTCTCGCGTTGAATTTTTCTTGTGACTTTCGAGGCCTTGGCTGTTCTCCGTTCGCCTCCGTCGGATCCGAGAGTTTCCTACCGAGGTGGACTCCAATGGCGATTCGTTCGAGCCAACCAAGCCGATTTTTCAGAACAAGTAGAACCCGGCGGTGACCACAGCACCTTGGCGGACAGCCCCCCGCAGGCTGATCGGGAACGGATCGACCAGCCACGGTGCGCAGTTGCCCGGCCGGTAGTAGCCCAGGGCGTATTGGCACTCGTTCGGAGGATTGATCGCCGTGTGATAGGGGAAGAAGAGGACGCTGCCAAAGAAGTGTGCGGTCGCTCGCAGCGGTCCGCGAATCGGCCCGGCAGAATGTCCATAGCGTTCGAGCTGAACATGCTCGAAGTACAGTGGCTTGTGGCACAAATTCGAGGCATACCAAGTCACCGTTTGCGGCTCCCAGCAGCGAGGCGCGAACAAACCGGAGACCACGATGCATTCGTCGGGAATCTCCCAAGCGGCGGCAACCGCTGCCAAGTCGGATTCGCCCAGTCGCGCCATGGAAATCTTCAGCAACTCGCCGCCTGCATCGATGATCACGTAGCCGCGGCGAATGTCGGTCAAGGTTCCCGAGGCAAGAATTTGGCCGGAGGTGTCGGTCCATTGCCGATAGATTTTCTTCGGCGGCAGATTTTTGACATTGGGGGGAGGCGACACGTCGAGGGCGATATCTTCGATTTTTTGGCCCAATAGCTCCGAGCGATAATCGCCGCAGCTTTTCGAACGGCGGCGATACAACATCAATTCTTGCTCTTTTTTGAGTGCATCATCGTCCTGCGCGTCTTGGACAAAACTCCGTGAATTGCGCGCGGACGAGATCGGCCGCGCGACGGGTTGCCGGACGGAATTCGACTCGCTTTCCGAGAGGCCGGGTAGCTCCAGGTCTAAGCCCTCGTTCGACCATTGATTCGATTGGTGGTCCGGCAAGACGCTCTCGAGGCTACGGGGCGATTGCGGACTTTGATTGCGGGGCCGAGTCGAGGGGGGGGCCGGAGTCTGGCTGACACGGATTCCCTCCTGCGATCTGCCAGGGGTATTTTCAAAGGGTTCGTCGATATTTTGCCAAATCGAAACAGGTTGCGTTCGTTCGTCCGTCGCGACACCGGTCCCGATCACCGAGGCCGGAGCGGCGGTTGGGGTGCGGGAGGCTGCCTCTCGTTGACTCAGGGTAGCCCGCGCGGGTTGCGCTGGTGCCGCCGCTGACTGGCGATGCGGTCTGACGTGAACCGGCGGGGCAAAATGCGCTGGCCGTTTGGCGTCTTGGGCTTGAACTAGGGTGAATTCGGTATGGCTTGCCAGGCAGACCGCGGCCGCCATGCCGACAGGCCGCAGCGCCGCGCAAAGGTGCCGGCTCAATCGCTTAATTAACGTCTCCGGCCGACAGATCGGAGCTGTAGTTGGGTGCTTCCTGCGTGATTGCGATATCATGGGGGTGACCTTCCCGGACACTGGCCGCTGAAACCTGTATGAACCGAGCTTCCTTGCGCAGTTCTTCGATCGTGGCGGTTCCACAGTAACCCATCGCGGCGCGGATGCCACCGACGAGCTGGTAAGCGAAATCGCTGAGAGAACCTTTGAAGGGGACCCGCCCCTCCACCCCTTCGGGTACCAGTTTTCCACCGGTTTGATTCGCCTGGCGATACCTTTCGCTGGAACCTTTTTCCATCGCGCCGAGTGAACCCATACCGCGGTACGCCTTGAACGAGCGGCCCTGGTACAGAATCATTTGGCCGGGACTTTCCGCCAACCCGGCAAATAGTCCACCGATCATCACCGAATGGGCTCCCGCGGCGATCGCTTTGGCGATATCGCCCGAATAGCGGATGCCCCCGTCGGCGATCAGGGGAACTCCTGCCCGTTCGGCAGCCAGTGCAGCGTTTTGGATGGCCGAAATTTGCGGAACTCCCACGCCGCTAACAATCCGCGTGGTGCAAATCGAGCCTGGTCCAATTCCGACCTTCACGGCATCCGCGCCCGCATCGATCAGCGCCTGGCAGCCCTCGGTGGTGGCGATGTTACCCGCGATCACGTCGATGGAGTAATTCCGTTTCAGCTGCCGGACGGTTTCGATCACGTTCTTGGAGTGACCGTGAGCACTGTCCACAACCAAGACATCGACTCCCTGGTCGATCAGGCTTTGGGCGCGCTCGTAATCGTGCACGCCGATGGCCGCTCCGACACGCAATCGGCCCAACTCATCCTTGCAGGCGTTCGGGAACCGATTCATCATGTCGATGTCTTTGATCGTTATAAGTCCTTTCAGTCTTTTATTTTCGTCAACCAGCAAAAGTTTCTCCACCTTTTTAGCCGTTAAAATTTTCTCAGCTTCCGCAAGCGTTACGGTCCCCGTCGCGGTCACCAGGTTTTCCTTGGTCATGACATCGGAGACGGGCTGGTCCTTGGTTTCCAGGAAGCGAAGATCTCGCCGCGTAAGAATCCCTACTAGCGTGCCGTCTGCTAGCACGATCGGGATTCCCGAAAC
Source organism: uncultured Pirellulaceae bacterium (assembly GCA_937941455.1). Taxonomy (GTDB): domain Bacteria; phylum Planctomycetota; class Planctomycetia; order Pirellulales; family Pirellulaceae; genus BJ22. Next base: position 120,814 of record CALDHM010000037.1, read on the forward strand.
GTTGTGTTGATGCATCAACTCCCGCGCGCGGTCGACGGTGGCGTCGGGAGGAAGGGTGACGGGGTCGACAATGATGCCGTTAGCGCTCCGTTTGACCTTGAGGACCTCCTCGGTCTGCGCGGCGATGGAGAGATTTTTATGGATTACCCCCAGTCCGCCCACCTTGGCCAGGGCGATCGCCATTTGATGCTCAGTCACGGTATCCATAGGTGAACTGAGCAAGGGGATATTGAGTCCGACCCGCCGCGTCAGCTTGGTTCGCACGTCGACCTCGGAGGGAACGATTTCGCTGTAGCGTGGGAGGATCAGCACGTCATCGAAGGTAATCGCCAACTTGATCGAATCGTCAATATTCATTGCCTGAGATTCCAACGGGTTCCCGGTCGCCTGTGGCGGTTGGATGAGGAGATTGCCGCCTAGTCAGAAGCCGCGACGGTTCCCGCACGCCGCGATCGACCTGAAAACCGGACATTATGGAGAGGCGGGGCCGCTTTGACAACGACCGCGCGGTTTGGTCGGCAAAAACGGGGTTAATCCTACGACCGGTGGATAAGGGTTAAAGTCTATGCCGAAAATTAACGAAATTATTAGCAGATGTTGATTAGGCCCTGAACCCGGCAACGGTACCAAGGGGCTGTCGGCATCACCAGGGGGGAATTTCTAGCGTTGGCATCTTGCCGATCGCACAAGGGCTCGCGTCGCTGATCCAGACCTAAATCGGCGCGAGCATCCGTTGAATTCTCTTCAACGATGATAACCTGACCAACTTTGGTAAAAGGTATCGATCCTGACGGTTTTCGGATCACGGTTATCGGCTTTCGCATGATTCTCGTGATTTGACCCAAGGAAACCGTTTTGCCGCGGACGATGCAAAAAAAATAGTTGTGACGGTGAAAATCGTTCAACCGTGTACTAATGCGAAAACGGTTCGCCCTGACCCAGAGTGGAATGAATTGTCTCGCCGGACATTCAACTCCCAAATACGGGCGGACAGTTACACGACTACCAAGACCTGATTGTCCGTAGTCCTGTAGCGAAAGACGAGTAAAAAATGGAGAGCCTGCGATGAAGGTATTCACAACTGGTCAGGTCGCTAAGATCTGTAAGGTGGCCCCACGCACGGTCAGCAAATGGTTCGATTCGGGACGCCTCAAAGGCTACCGGATCCCCGGTTCGCAAGACCGTCGTATCCCACGAGAATACCTGATCAAATTCCTAAAAGAACATGGAATGCCATTGGGCGACTTGGAGGACGAGGCGATGGCCAAAGTCCTGATCGTGGCCCAAGATCAGGTATTAATTGAGAACTTGAAACGAGAGCTGCCACCTGAAAAAAGCTTTAAAGTAGCGGTCGCGGCCAGCGGCTTTGAGGCCGGAATTCAAGCGGAAAGTTTTCACCCCGATTGCGTCATTACCGACTTCTCGATCGGGAAAATCGAAGCAATGCAAATCTGCCAGAATCTGCGGAAGAATGCTGATTTCGGCGAAACCATCCTAATTGCGTTGCTCCCCGACGATGGGAATCCCATCTCGTTTGATCGCTCGGCGATCAATGAAACGTTCAAGAAGCCATTCGATGCCAGCCTGTTGGCCGAGCGACTTCGCACCCTGATCGGTTCTCGAAAGGAACTGGTTTAAATCTTCTCAGGGCAACGAAATCGCCGCCGATGTACCTGCCCGACTAAAGATTTCGCCGTCTTTCGCTTACGCTGCCGCAACACCCACTGCGGCGGCTTTTCTTTTTGCACTGTTGAGCCGTCGATTTCGGCCCTCTCGGGCCCTTGCGTGCCGACTCCCACAGAGAGAGTGTGGAGAAAATCGGGGTCAGCTTGCCAAGCCGAGTAACTTCCACCCGTGCGTTGCACGCAAAGCAGCTTGAGACCCCCGTTTTGGGTCGGGGCAGTTTAAGGCCGTCCTTACCCATCGGTCCACTCAAATCCACCCTCCCGCGGCGCGGGTGGGTCGCAACGCCGCCCGCGGGGAGGGGGGGGGAGGCTGGTAGCTGAGTTGTGTTACATCAGCTCATCTTTATCGTGATCGGCTTGCCGCACTGGGCCTGCGATCAGAACGGAGCAATATCGGGATCGTTGTCCAGCGATTGGTCGACGGCGGGCTTCGATTTGCGGCTGGTCCGCTTCGACGTCGTGCCTTTGGGGGCCTTGGTCGCCGACTTGGCCGTTTTCTTGGGGGCCTTGGTGGCGGCTTTTGCCGTCGCACGGCTCCGCGTCGCGGCCTTTCTTTTGGTTTTTTTTGCCGGTCCTTTTTCACGACGCGCTTGCAGCAGCATTAGCGCTTGCTCGAAGGAAATCGACTCCGGATAGGCATCTTTGGAGAGAGTCGCGTTCGTCTCGCCATCGGTTACGTAGTGACCGTATCGTCCACTCATGATCCGCACCGGTTGCCCGGTCACGGGTGAAGCCTCGAATTCTTTGATCGGCTGACTCGCCGAGCGGCCGCGGCCCGCTCGCGGTTGCTTCAAAAGATCGATGGACTGTTCTAGGGTAACTTCCATTGCCGAAATACCTGCCGGGAGGGGGCGTGATTCGGCTCCACATTTGACGTACGGGCCAAACTTGCCGTTAAGCACGGTGATCGGTTCCCCTGATTCGGGATGTTTGCCGAGCTCCAACGGGAAGGCAAGTAGTTTGAGGGCGACCTCGAGCGTAACATCGGCAGGGGACATCCCCTTGAGAAGGGAAGCATTTTTCGGCTTTTCGTTTTCGTCGGCGCCCACACCGAGTTGAACGTAGGGGCCGAACCGCCCTTGTTTCAAATAAACCGGTCGCTCGGTCACGGGGCAAAAGCCGAGCGGGGCCTCGCCGATTTCAGCGTGAGCCATCAATTCGACCGCGCGAGCCAAGGTGAGTTCGTCCGGCGCAAGTTCTTGCGGGATTGTCGCCCGCTTTTCACCCTGCTCGAGATAGGGGCCGAATCGACCGACGCGGACGTTGATGGGGAGCGCGTCGGGGGGGGCACCGGGAGTCCCTAAGGGGAAGGTACAAATCTCGCGGGCATCGACTTCCTTGATCTTGTTCTCGAGCTGGCTCTTGAGGCCCGGCTGATGATTGCCGAAGTAGAACTGATTGAGGTACTCGATATTGTCATACTCACGGCGGCTGATCGCGTCCATCTTGTCTTCGAGCTGCGCGGTGAAATCGTAGTCCACCAGCGTCGGGAAATGCTGCTCGAGCATGCGGACCACCGCGAAGGCCGACCAGGTCGGGATCAAGATATTGCCTCGTTTGAACACATAGTCACGGGCTTGGATCGTTTCGATGATCGAGGCATAGGTACTGGGGCGACCGATTCCCCGTTTTTCCAACTCGCGGGTGAGTGAAGCCTCGCTGTACCGCGGGGGGGGCTGCGTGCTGTGCGATTTGGGCTGCAGTTCGCGGCAATCCAAGGCCTCGTCGGCGACCACCGAGGGGAGGATCGTCTCTTGTTCGGCCAACTCGCCGCTGGGGTCGTCCGAGCCTTCCACATAAGCTCGCAAAAACCCCGGAAAATCAATGGTTTTTCCCATCGCTTGAAACACGGCGCCGCCCCCCTCGATCGTGATCGAGATGGATTGGCCGCGCGCGTCAACCATTTGGCTGGCGATGGTTCGTTTCCAAATCAGTTCGTACAGGCGAAACTCGTCGTCGCGCAGTTTGCCGCGGAGGTCGTTGAGCAGTGGAAACGGTTGACCGGTGGGACGGATGGCCTCGTGAGCCTCTTGAGCGTTTTTGACCTTCGACACGTAGACGCGGGGCGAATCGGGGAGGAAAGCCTCGCCATACTCGTCGCGAACCAGTCCCCGCGCCGCGTCGATTGCTTCCTGCGCGAGTGTCGTGGAGTCGGTCCGCATGTAGGTGATGTGCCCGTTTTCGTAAAGGCTCTGAGCGGCGTTCATCGTTCGTCGAGCGGTAAAGCCCAGCTTGCGATTGGCCTCTTGTTGGAGCGTGCTGGTCGTAAAGGGCGCGGCCGGTGAGCGACTGTACGGTTTGACGTCGACACGCGTGACTTTGAACTCCGCGCGGGAGAGCTGGTCGGCCAGCTGCTCTGCTTGGGCTTGGTCCAGAACCAAGAAATGGTCGCCTTTGATTTTGCCGGTTGTCGAATCGAAGTCCTTGCCGGTGGGAATTTTTTTGCCGTGGACATCGATCATTTCCGCTTGAAAGACCTCGTTGTTGGCGGTCGCGAACGTTCCGATCAAGTCCCAATAGGTCGCCGTCACGAACGCCATGCGTTCCCGTTCCCGGTCCACAATCAGGCGGACGGCGACACTTTGCACGCGGCCGGCGCTGCGCCCCAGACTCTTCTTCCAGAGAAACTCGGACATTTCGTAGCCGTAGAGGCGATCGAGAATTCGGCGGGTCTCTTGAGCTTTGACCAGGGCATCGTCGATACCGCGTGGCGAGGCCAGGGCCTGAGCGATGGCCGTGCGGGTAACCTCATGAAACACCAAACGATAAACGGGGACCTTGGGCTTCAGAATCTCGGCCAAGTGCCAGCTGATGGCCTCTCCCTCGCGGTCCTCGTCGGTTGCCAGATAGAGACTCTGGCATTCCTTCAACGCTCTTTTGAGTTTGTCGACTTGCTTTTTTTTGCCTTCGGGAATGACGTAAACGGGGGTAAACGCGTCGTCCACATTGACCCCCAGCCGTGCCCAAGGCTCGTTCTTCAGCGCCGCGGGCAACTGTTTTTTGTTGGCGGGGAGATCGCGCACGTGACCGATGCTCGCCTCGACTTGGTACTGCCGACCCAAGAACTTCCCGATCGTCCGCGCCTTGGCCGGAGATTCGACGATCACTAAAGCCTTTCCTTGAGTGCCGTCAGCTTTATTCGACTTGGTCATGGCAGCCCTGATTGGTGTTGGCATTGTACAACATGCCAGCGACAGATACATTAATTACGAGATTAACTGATTACCCCCTGCCCCTAGGGCCTGTCAAGGTACCTTGGGGGGAAGTCCACCATAAATCACGCTCGACGAATTGAAAGCAGTGAGTCTGTAATGGCCAGCCCGATGTCATTTATTCGCCGCAACCAAAAGTGGTTGATGGCAGTTTTCGGAATTCTCCTGATGGTCGTGTTCTTGATCACGATGATCCTGCCTCAAGGCTTTAGTAACAGCGGCGGCGGACCACGGGAAAACCCCGTCGTGGTGCGGTGGAAGGGTGGCGAGTTGACGCGCGCCGAACTCGATATGTACCGCAACCGTTACTTCATGACTATGGAGTTCCTCAATCGCATCGCCGCTATTGGCTCCGAGCGACGCGGGTCGGCCTACGTCCAGACCGCCATGCAATTGTTGCCTACGCTGCCGCCGAATCAATACGATCAATTTCAAGTCGATGAAAGCGTTCTCTTCAAACGTCTGTTGGTCGAGGAAGCGAAACGGTTGGGAATCGTGATCGGTGACAACACCATTCAAGATTATTTGATCCTTGTCGGCAACTTGCGGGAGCAAGACGAGCGATTCACCGACGACGAATTGCGAAAAATCGCCCGCGAGGCGACCAACGGACAAATGGATTGGTTTCGCATTCGCGAAAGTCTGCGGGACGAGTTGGCCGCTCAGCAGGCTAACATTCTGCGGCGAACCGGTATGTCGACCATCATGAGCCCGCTGGGACAGCGACCGGTGTTCCATCCGAACCCGACCGACGGCTTCCAAATGTTCAATCGTGCCAACACCCTAGTGTCGGCGGAGGTCGTGGCGTTTCCGGTTGCTGATTACTTGGACAAAGTCACCGGTTCCCCTGCCGCTGCGGAATTGAAGGAGTTGTACAACCGCGGCAAATACAACTTCCCCGATCCCCAACGAAAAATTCCGGGCTTCAAGCTCGACCAGCGGATGAACATCCAGTACTTCGTGGCCGATTTCAACCAATTCCTCGAGGCTGAGATGGCTAAAGTATCGGACAAGGAATTGCAGGAAGAATACGACCGCTTGGTCGCCGCGGAGAGTCCGATTGTTTTCGAAGTCATCCCGGAGATGGAGGTGCCCGAAGCCCCTGCCCTGCCAGGTGACACTCCAGTTGACTCGGACGCGGCACCACCACCTGTGACAGATGAAAAGCAAGAAAAATCCAAGGCAGAAAACAATTCGTCGGGTGACGGTGAATCCGCCAGCAAGGATGGGGACGTGGTACCACCTGTTTCCGAAGGTGCCAACAAAAAAGATGATGGTGCCCAAACCGGAAACGACGACGGTGCCGCCGGCAACCAAGGAAGTGGCGTGGAATTCGTCAGCTTTGTCGACGGTCGAAGTCCTCAGGACGAACAAGGCCAAGAGGGCGGAGGAAGCCAAAATCCTCCTTCTCAAGACCCGCCGCTGCAGGCCCCCCCAAAACAGGAACCCCCAGTCCAAGACCCGCCGCTGCAGGACCCCTCGAAGCAAGATCCACCGTCACAACAGCCTCCGGTAGAAAATCCGCCGAAGCAGGACCCGCCTGCACAGGATCCGCCATTGCAAGACCCGCCGGTTCAGGAGCCCCCCGCCGAGCAAAAGCAACAAGAGGTCGCACCTCCTGCCCAACAGCAAGCAGAACAGCAGCAAGCGGTAGATCAGCAAGGTGATGCGGCGAAACAAAGCGAACGCCCCAAGCCCAAGAAGCGGCAACGTCCTCTGAAAGAGGTCGCCGAGGATGTTAAGCGTAACCTCAAAGGTCGTGCGGCCACCGAGGCGATGAATCGCGCTCTCGAAGATGCCAGCCGCAACGTTCGCGAATATCAATTCAAGCTCTATGATGCCTCGGACGCGGCCTTCACCGCAGGCAAGAAATTCGACCAAAACACGTTTCCAAAATACGATGGCAGCGAAATTGCCAAGAAATTAGGTCTACAATTCGCCGAAACCGGTTTGTTCACCAAGGATGATTACCGCAAAACTGAACTTGGCAAAATGGATGCGCTGTTCACCCAACAGTTCCGCCAAGTGATTCCCCCGCTTCTCTTCTCTCAAGCCAGCTACTACGAACCCTCGGAACCCGTCCTGTCGGGTTTTGGTGCCAAACGGGTCGTGTTTTGGTTCGTTGAAAAACATGATGCCAAAGTGCGCACGTTGGAAGAGGCCAAAGACGACGTGATCGCCTTTTGGCGGCACAATCTGGCCTTCGAGGCCGCGCTCCGCGACGCGCAAAAGGCGGCGGAAGAGGTGAGCACCACGAAAAAACCTCTGTCTGAACGCTTTGGCGAGCGGGCCAAATTGACGGGACAGTTCAGCTGGTATTCCCGCGACATGCGGTTCGGTCTGTCGCAACCGGTGGGAGTCGAATCTCCGGGAGAAGAATTCATGGAGACCGTTTTCTCGATGAAGGAGGGTTCGGTCGGTGTGAGCCACAACCAAACCAAGGACATCGTGTACCTGATCAAAATCATTTCGACCGACCGCCGCACCGGCGACGACATGAATCGGGAATTCATCACGCGGGTTGCCGAACAGCAAATGTTTCCGATGGATGTGCAAGTCGTTTCGGAAAACTACCTGATGCAACTCAGCGAAGATTTCACTAACGAATTGATCGACGACTACAAAATCGAATGGTTAACCAACTAATGCCATGAGCTTGATCGGATTCGCGGCGGGAAGCGTCATCGTTTTCTGGTTGGCCTACGTCACTTATGGCCGCTGGCTGCGAGTCCGCGTCTTCGAAGTCGATCCTTCGGCGAAAGTTCCCAGCGAGTTGCTGCGCGACAACATCGACTTTGTCCCGACCTCGTGCCCGGTGGTGTTCGGCCATCATTTCACCAGCATCGCCGGCACCGGCCCGATCGTCGGGCCTGCTGTCGCCGTCTTTTGGGGCTGGCTTCCTGCGCTCCTGTGGATCGTGCTCGGCAGTATCTTCATCGGAGCGGTCCATGATTTCGGTTCGTTAGTCGTGAGCCTTCGCAATCGCGGCAAGACCGTCGGGGAAATCGCGGGTCAATACATTTCGCCCCGCACTCGCGTCCTGTTTTTGTTGATCTTGTTTTTCGCCCTACTGATTGTCTTGGCGGTTTTCGGATTGGTGATCGCGACGATCTTCAAGCTCTACCCCGGCAGCGTTCTCGGTGTCTGGATCTCGTTCCCGCTGGCGATGATCGTGGGACTCCTGGTCTATCGGCGCTGCGTGGGGCTCCTCGTCCCGTCTCTGATTAGTCTGGCTCTCTTTTATGTCGCTGTTTATCTCGGAGTTTATTACTGGCCGATTCGTATCCCGGAGGCTTGGAATCCGGTGATGTGCTGGACAGGGATACTGTTCGTCTATTGTTTTTTCGCGTCAACGCTCCCTGTATGGCTGTTGCTTCAGCCGCGAGATTTCCTGAATAGCCATCAACTTCTTATTTCGTTGGCCCTGTTATTCGCGGGAATGATCGCGGCGAGTATTGCCGGAGCGGATTTGATTTCGACGGCTCCGGCAGTGGTTCCGCCATCGCAGCTGCCCCAGGGCTCACCGCCTCTGTTTCCATTCCTTTTCATCACGATCGCTTGCGGCGCAGTGAGCGGTTTTCATTGCCTCGTGAGCAGCGGGACGACGAGCAAGCAGCTCCAAAACGAACGGGACGCTCAACCAGTGGCTTACGGAGGGATGTTGCTCGAAGGGTTGCTTGCGGTGTTGGTCGTGCTGGCCTGCTGCGCGGGGGTAGGCATGGGCCTGCTCGAGCAAACCACAACGGCCAGCGGCACGATCGAATATGTGCATGCCAGTCAAGATACGACGAGCGCGGCCCAATCGCCGGCTGAAATCTGGCGGAGCTATTACAAACCGTCCGGCAAGTGGAGTGATTTTCAACTCGGGCAGATGGTAGGGGCGTTTGTCAACGGTGGCGCTAATTTCTTGCACGCGATCGGGATCCCGTTGACTTTGGGGGTCGGTTTGATTTCGGCGCTCGTGGCTTGTTTCGCCGCGACGACACTCGATTCAGCGACGCGACTGCAACGCTACGTGGTGCAAGAACTTGCCACGACTCTCAAGGTCAAGCCGCTTGCCAATAAGTACGCGGCGACCCTTTTCCCGCTACTGCTCAGCGGCGTGATTGCTGCAATCCCGAGTTCACCGCAGGCCGCCATGGGCTCAGGAGGTTTGATCCTTTGGCCGCTGTTTGGAGCCATCAATCAACTCTTGGCCGGACTGGCTCTGATGGTCATTGTCGCTTGGTTGTATTGCCGTCGCCGGCCGTTCGCATTTGCTGTGATTCCGCTGGTCATCATGTTGGCGATGCCTTTTTGGGCGATGTCCCTCAATATCTTTTCTCGCGACCCTAAATTGGGGTGGGCCATGCAGGGGAAATGGCTGCTGGTGGCCATCGCCGCGGCGACGCTCATGCTGCAGATTTGGATGGTTTGCGAGTTCGTGATGGCGCTGCGTAAATTCGGAAGGCTGCGGCAGGCGGAGCGTTGAGTCTCGACGGTTGGCTGTCGCGGGGCTTGTTGCCAAGGAATACTGAGAGCCTAGCCCAAACCCGACAGCATCCTTAACCCGAAGCGTAAGCGGGGGCTGGCTTCGGGGGCGGCTACAAGGAAACGTCTCAACGCAAAGTCTTGTTGAACATGGAGATAGCCGCGGAACCCCCCCTGCCCCATCGCGGTAAGCTATGCCATGCGCAAGCGGCTAATTATAATGACCCCCGAGCTGCCGAGAGCTAATAACGACGTCTCGGAGTGGCTCCGCTCGCAACGTGTTGGATGAACCGGACAAGAGTTGTTTGCATGTCAATTCCCGATCGGACGATCACGAAGGTAGCCTGGAGCGAACTGTTTCCATGGATCTGTTTGTTCAAGACGTTCTCGCTCGCGTCCAGTGTTACGGTCGTCGCCTTTGCAACGTTGGGAACAGTGGTGGCTCCCGTAGGGTGGATCATTTCTGAAAAGTTGTTTTTGACTCCTGCGTTGATCCAATCCGATCCTTTTTTTCAGGAATTGACCGAGGCCAATCGCAGTCCCTACCGCGGGGTGTTCGAGCAAACGCGCAAGCCCGTCTCGAACGTCGAGTTGTGGGGAGCGCGTTTGAATGGACTCCGGGCGGTATTCGATCGGCTGACGGCCCCGTACCGCGCCTTGTTTCAAGTACGGTTAGGGGCCCGGCGATTCTGGTACCTGGTATTCGGCTGTTTGTGGTCCCTAGGTGGTTGGTCTTTTGCGGGATGCTGCATCTCACGCTACGCTGCTATTAGTTTGGCCAGGGATGAACGGTTGCCGATCAATGAGGTGTGGGCCTTCGGATGCCAGCGTTGGTTTAATTGCGTGCTGGCAGTGGTCGCCTGTTTTTTGGTGGTGGGGTTGTTCTGTTTGCCGTGCGTGTTGATCGGACTGCTGCTGACGGGAGACGTCTCGTCGGTGATTGGGGCCTTGCTGTGGTTCATCGTGGCGGCTTGCGGCTTGGGTATGGCAGTAGTGCTGATTGGCACCTTGTTTGGCTGGCCACTGATGATTGCGACGGTGGCTGCGGAAAATCAAAATGCTTTGGATGCCGTGACCCGCGCCTTTGCCTACGTTTACCAGCGGCCGCTGCATTACGCGCTCTACGGTCTGGTCGCCGTGTTATTCGGTGGCTTTTGTTGGTTGATCATCGTCACGATCGCCCAAACGGCGATTAATGCGGGATTTTGGGGAGCTTCCTGGAGCGCCAATGTGGGCAACCCGGGCCGCATTGACGATTTTCGGCGCTTTGCCGAGGTCGAGTCATCATTATCGGTCGCGGCCGAGACGGTTTCTGGTCAAACCGATGCGCAGCTGCGGTCGCGGACGCTCGAGTTCAGTACTCGCATGATTCGATTCTGGAATGGCATGATTTCTACCCTGGCGGTCTCGTTGTTGTACGGGTTATTTTGGTGCGAGGCTGTCGCGATTTACTTGCTGCTGCGGCGCGATGTCGATGAGACGGAGTTCGATGAGGTCTATGTCGAGGGCGATCAGCGAGTTTATGAATTGCCTCCGCTAAAATCGGATGAAATGGGGGTTCCCACAATCGAGCGATTGGAGGAATACCGCAACCGTAAGAATTCGGAGCCGTCGCAAACTTTGGATTCGTTGGGTGAATAGTTGAATCAGGATGACGGGGGAAATTCCCAATGTGCACTATGCTCTGGGCGGTAGCGAACGCTGGTGAACTGGAGGGCGTTTCGCTCCTTAACCTGATAAGCTTCCTTGGGTTATTCATTCTCGTATTTTTGACCTGGTTGATAAGTTCGCACCGGGATCGTGTTGACTGGCGCATGGTGATCACCGGGATCGCCTTGCAAACGGCCATCGCGATGGTGCTGTTCAACTCGCAATCATGGACGTTTCCGCGGCCCTATGGTGAAATTCGCGGCTTTCGGGCGCTGCTGGATTTGCGGGAGAAACGCGCGGAGATCGGCAGCGAAATCGATCGGTACGTAAATGAACTGGTCGGCGATCGATTTCCTGCGTCGCAAGGAATCGCCGAGGTAGCAACGGCTGTGGCAGCGGGGGACCTGCGCGAGCGGGACCTCGATTTACTGATCGCGCAGTCACCGCCGGTTTTTTCTCGATTTCCCAACGGGGTCCTGTTCTATGCGGTCGAGCGGTTTTTCGCGGTAATCCAGGGGTATGTCAAGGAAGGAACGAAATTCGTCTTCGGGTTGAATCTCGATCCGGGCGACGCGGGTGACCCCTTGTTGTTGCTCCGCTCGTTCACCTTCGGCGTGATTCCGACGGTGATCTTTTTTGGTGCCCTGATGTCGGTGCTGTACTACATTGGCATCATGCGCTGGGTGGTGACCGGCATGGCGTGGGTCATGCAACGGTTGCTCGGAACGTCGGGGGCGGAAAGTCTCGCGGCAGCCTCGAATGTAATCGTCGGTCAAACGGAGGCGCCGTTGATCGTGCAGCCCTTCGTGTCGCGGATGACGCGCAGCGAACTCAATTGTTTAATGCTGGGTGGCTTCACGACGATCACGGGGAGCTTGATGGCGATTTTCGCCTCCCTGGGGATCAACGCGGGGCATCTATTGTCAGCCTCGATCATTTCGGCGCCGGCGGCACTGGTGATTGCGAAGATTTTGCAACCGGAGACAGAAAAACCCTTGACGATGGGCACGGTGCGAATGCCTCCGGGCAATGGTTCGGTGAACTTGCTGGATGCTGCGGCCCAAGGAGCAAGTGACGGGATGAAGCTGGCCATCAATGTGATCGCCATGCTGATCGCATTTTTGGCCCTCATCGCGTTGTTAGACTCGCTGTTGTACGCGTCGGGTTATTTGATTCAAACGGCTTACAACTTTCTGGTGCCAGCGGCCAATGCGATCGAATTGAATTGGTCGATCAAGGGGTTGTTCGCGATTTTGTTTTATCCGCTGGCGTGGATCATGGGGATCCAGACGGCGGATTGCTACAAGTCCGGGGAAATTCTCGGCACGAAGATGGTGGTCAATGAGTTTGTGGCCTATCTCGATCTGGCGAATATCAAACGGCAAGCCGAAGGGGATCTCGCGGGTTCCGGCGTGACGCTTTCGGATCGCACCCAAGTGATTTTGACTTACGCTTTGTGCGGCTTCTCAAACTTTGCCTCGATCGGCATCCAAATCGGCGGTATCAGCGCGATTGCTCCGGACCGGCGGAGCGACCTGGCGCAGCTCGGACTACGCGCGATGTTCGGTGGAATGATTGCCTGTTGCATGACCGCTTGCATTGCCGGCATGTTGTACGGCGTCGATTTACTGGCTTGGTTCCGCTAAAAACCTATTCCAAAACCAGCCCTCCCAAAACCAACGAAACCGAAACAAAAAGGACATGCATAGTGTATACGAATTTCTGGCGAGAAACAAACAAGAAAGAAACAAAAGAAACAAAAAGGACATGCATAGTTTATACGAATTTCTGGCTGGAGACGATGCGAGAGATCGTTTGGGGGCCGGGTGTCACTGAAGGAAGGGGTGGGAATGCGAGGGCGGATCTGATAATGTTTTGACTTGCGGTTCTGGATCGCTG
>CALDHM010000038.1 GCA_937941455.1 uncultured Pirellulaceae bacterium
TGGAAGGTTGTGTCCCCACAGAGCCTGCCTCCGTTTCACCAAGCAGACTCAGTATACACAAAAAGCCGTCGTTCACTACGGAGTCAGACATCCATTGAACACCAGAGCCATGCCTCAAAAAATCCAACATCCCTGAACAAAACTGAAAGGAGTTTCAAAATGTTTTGAAACACCCTATTGACCAAATTTAAGACCGTCGCTGACCCCTGGCCCAAGACTCTGGCCGTCCACGCTTGTACCCCACGCGCCGTGCGACAGTCGATCGCTGCCGGTGTCCAATGCGTCGAACATCGTCAATTGCTCGATGCAGACACGGTGTCGCTGATGGCAGCGCAGGTCGTTTGTGGAGTTAGCATCCGTTTCTCGATAACACGCAGGGCAGATTCCCTGAGGGATCGGCGAATCGGGTGAAAGAGCTGCAGGTTGCCAAGGTGACGGATCTAGCCTGTCACTTGACGAAGAAGTTTAGAATCAACTCAGTCTGGGGATCGATGTGTTGTTCTGTCCGCGAATCGCCATCTTGCAAAACAAAAACGACTCGTTAGCCTTGGCCGGTGGTACCAACCGACAGAGGTGCTTCGAATCGCGACATCAGGAAACACTGAATTGTTGAATCTATCCGTTTTGCGGAGTCCCTATCGAGGCCGACGGGGAATTATCGAGCAGGGAACTTTGGCAGATTTGCGGCTGGCGGTGATCATTTGGAAGATCTCGAGCTATCGACGCGACCGGAGGAATCGCCGCACGTCGTCGTGAAGTATGGAGTGATTGACAAAAATTCGATTTCATATTTTCGAGATTAACTAATGTCGTTTCGGAGTGAACTTGCTTGTGTCGGTCCTTTGGACATAATGCGTCAAGGCAAACTTGTCCGGTTGAATGAGCACGCCGACGATCATCTAGCCGGATCGGGCAGAAATTGGGAGTAATTTGATGATCAACAATTCAGTCAATCGCCGCGAATGGATCGCTGGCATTATGGCGGCAGGCATCGTCACCCGTGAGCTGGCCGTTGCGAATCATGAGGTGAGTGACAAAAAACGCATCCTTCGCTTTGCTCATTTCACCGATGTCCATGTACAAACAGAACGGAAGGGAGATCAAGGATTCTTGGCATCACTGCGCCATGTTCAGGAGTTAGAAGATCCTGTCGAGTTCATCATGTTCGGTGGAGATAATGTGATGAACGTCGATAGCCGGGAGGGAGCCGAAAAGGCGGACGCGCAATTGAAAACATGGCGTGAGTGTTTGAAGAGCGGCTTGAGTCTTCCCTATCGCGTGTGCATCGGAAACCATGATATCTTGCGGCTCGATCCGGTGGACGGCAAGAAGTGGGCGATGGATGCTTTCGGGCTTGACCGCCGCTATTACCACTTCGATCAACGGGGTTGCCGCTTTGTGGTGCTCGATAGCATCAGCCCCGAGGACGGCAAGTACAAGGCGCGACTGGACGATGAACAAATGGATTGGTTGCAACGAACCTTGGCTGAAACCGATGCGCAAACGCCTGTTATTATCGTGAGCCATATTCCTATTTTGGCGGCGTGCGCCTATTTCGATGGCGACAACGAGACATCGGCCGATTGGGTTGTGCCCGGTGCGTGGATGCATCTGGACGCCCGACGACTCAAGGATCTTTTTCGCAGCCAGCCGAACGTTCGCTGCGCACTGTCGGGGCATATACATTTAATGGATGCCGTCCACTACAACGAGGTCGCGTATTACTGCAACGGCGCTGTTTCTGGCGGTTGGTGGCGCGGGCCGTACCAAGAGTGCCATGCGGGTTATGCAGTTATGGACGTTTACGACGATGGTTCAGTCGAACGCACGTACGTGGTCTATTCGAAACATCGATAATGCGGAGGACGGTGTGGAGACAAGGTCTCGATCGTCGCTGAATTCTTGCTTGGATTGGCGGTTAGTCGTGAAAAAAACTACTGTGTGTGACGGTTAACAATCCGTGAAGATGCTGGCTCCAGGGGCTCGTACGAGCGGCTTGTGAAAGAATTGGGTCGTGTTAAACGTGAAATTCGATACGGCTAGGCATTGAGCCAAAACTCCTTAGCCGCGCAGGGTGCTATATCGCGTTTCTGGCGAAAACCGGACGCTACCACGTTTCGGCTGGTAATTTGGGGACGAAGCCTCGTGAAGTTATCTCTTCAACTCCACGATTTGACGATTTCCCGGACGTCAGCGAATGGTATGATTGAAGGGAAAGGGCTGGGGCTCGAACATTATCGTTGGACAACTCCATGAAGTGTTTTCGATCGGTTGTCTTGACTTCAAAGTGTCGCCGGGGACGACTTGGCGAGCCGCGGGCCAGTTTTTGCCTGCTCGCGTTCGGATTGGCCTGCCTGTCCCTCAATCTGCCCGATTCCTCCCGCGGCCAAGATGCCGAAAAGTCCGGTGACCGCTTGCCCCCCCGTACATTGACGATCTTGGCAGAAAACTGTCACGACTGCCACGGTGCGATTGAACCGGCGGGGGGCCTGGACCTGACGCACTATCAGACCGTGGAATCGGTTCGCAATGCCAGCGAAGTATGGAGGCATGTGATGCGCCGCGTCGTCAACGGCTCGATGCCGCCCGCCGATGCCGATCCGCTGGAGGACGACGACCGCGAATATCTCGCCAAATCCATCGATCAATGGTTGCACGCCGTTGATTGCTCGACGGTTTCCTATGCGGGGAGCGTCACTCTGCGGCGGCTCAATCGCGTCGAATTTCGGAACACCATTTTCGACTTGCTGGGATACGACTACGAGCCTGCTCGCGGTTTTCCCGGCGACGACGCGGGCTATGGTTTCGACAATATCGGGGACGTATTGAGTTTACCGCCGATGCTGATGGAAAAATATCTCGATGCGGCCGAAACGATCAGCCGGGCCATCATTCAGGCACCGGAGGACGGACTGCCGCAGGATGAACGACTGCCGATTCAACGTTGGAAGCTCGATGGAGGAGTCAATATCAATCCGGGATTTTTGTCGTTCTTCGCGAATGGAGCAGCGACCATCGATATCGAGCGTCCCGAATCCGAGGAGGTCACGATTCGGATCGTCGCGCGGGGGCAACAGGCAGGAAAGGAACCGGTAAAGCTGTCGGTATTCTTCAATCGCAAAAAGGTTGGGCAATTCAAATTGGAGAAAGACGACGAGCCGGAAACCATCGAGTTCCAGCGCCGCTTGCCGAAGGGAAAATCTTCCCTGCGAATTACTTTCGATAACGATTATTACGAACCGAATCATCCTGATCCCAGTCAGCGGGATCGCAACTTGATTGTCGACTCGGTCAGTTTGGTACGCCAGGTCGCGCAAGCTGCGAATCCCGAGCTCGAAAAGCGATTTTTTTTCGTGCGACCAACGAAGAAGAGCGAGGAGGATTCGGCCGCTCGCCGACTGTTGGCGGTTTGGTCCAGCCGCCTATATCGGCGCCCGGCAACCGATGAAGAAGTCACGCGGCTGATGGCGATCTACGAAGCGTCACGCCGCGACGGCGAGTCGTTCGAGAAAGGGATGCAATACGCGCTGCAAGCCATGTTGGTCTCCCCAAAATTCTTGTTCAAGGTCGAGCGGCCGCTGCCCGGCAACGGGGCTCCTCTGCCGCTGAATTCCTACGAAATAGCGACGAATTTGGCATATTTCCTGTGGGTTTCGGCGCCGGATGCCGAGTTACTGAAAACTGCTTACGAACAAGATTTTCAAAAAGAGAACGTCTTGAAACAGCAAGTGCGGCGCATGCTGTCCGATTCAAAAACGAGCCGCATGGCTGAGAATTTTGCCGAACAATGGTTGCAACTGCGCAAGCTGGCGGACTTCACTCCCGACCCGGCCCGCTACCCCGATATCGATCAGGGCTTGCTCGAAGACATGCGCCGCGAGACGTTGCTGTTCGTCAGTGACGTTTTCCAGCGTGATGGCAGCCTTCTCGAATTACTCGACGGACCGTTCACTTATCTGAGCCCACGGTTGGCCAAGCATTACGGTTTGCCGGCTACCAATTCCGCCGAGCATTCGTTCACACGCGTCGATTTGCAGGGTACGATCCGCGGTGGTCTACTGACCCAAGGGAGCATCCTGGCGTCAACCAGTAACCCGACGCGGACCAGTCCAGTCAAACGCGGTAAATGGATAATGGAAAACCTGCTTGGTGATGCCCCCCCCCCTGCCCTTCCCGATGTCGCGCCGCTCGAGCAGCAACAGTTGACCGGAAATCTACGGGAACAAATGGAGCAACATCGCCGCGATCCTAGTTGCGCCCCCTGCCATGAGGTCATGGATCAGTTGGGTTATGCCTTGGAGAATTTTGATCCCGTCGGCCGCTGGCGAACCAAAGACGATTGGGGGGATATCGAGCCGATCGGCAAGCTGCCCTCGGGTGAGGAGTTTTCTGGCGCTTCCGAGTTGAGACAACTGATCAGCGAGAGAAAGCAAACTCAGTTCATTCGCTGTTTAACGGAAAAGATGATGATCTATGCCTTGGGACGTGGATTACAATACGAAGATCAATGCGCGGTGAACGAAATCGTGGAACGGTTGAAGGCCAACGATTTTCGTTTCTCTGAACTGGTGTTGGGAATTGTCGAAAGCAAACCATTTCGCAATAGGCAAATCAAACGGGAGAAGTAACCATGAAAGCCCCCACGATTTCGCGTCGAACCGTTCTGCGTGGTGTGGGTGCGGCCATCGCGCTGCCGATGCTGGAGGCGATGTCTCCGGCGAGATTCGCCTTTGGGTTGCCCCATGTGGCGCCCGCTGAATTCCAGTCGCCGGTGCGGATGCTGTTCATGTTCACTCCCAACGGCCAGCACATGCCCGATTGGACTCCGACGAAAGAAGGCCGCGATTTTGAACTGCCCCCGATTTTGAAGAACCTCGAAAAATTCCGCGATAAATTCAACGTGCTGTCCGGGCTCGCCCTCGATGGAGCCCGGCCCCATGGCGATGGTCCCGGCGATCACGCTCGGGCTGTGGCGGCATACTTGACCGGCGCGCATCCCAGAAAAACCAACGGAGCCGATATCCACAATGGGATCAGCATCGATCAGCTGGCGGCCAGCAAGATCGGAAACTTGACTCGTTTGCCCTCGTTGGAGGTGGGGACTGAGGCCAGTTCACCAGCAGGGAATTGCGACTCGGGATACAGCTGTGCATATGTTTCCAATATGTCGTGGCGAACCGAAACGAGCCCGGTCGCTAAAGAGATCGATCCGGCTTTCGTCTTCGATCGACTGTTCAAGGGCTCAGATGTAGCACTCACACCAGAGGAACGGGAACGGCGTCAACGTCGACGGCAGAGCGTGCTCGATTTCGTCGCGGAGGATGCCTCGAGTCTGCGGAAATCACTGGGGGCCAACGATAAACGAAAGCTCGATGAGTATTTGCACGGTATCAGGGAAATCGAGCAGCGGCTGGCGAAGGCCGATAAGCTGCGCCATGAAGAGGCCGAATCGTTCGAACTGTATCGGCCGGCCGGGGTCCCACGCGACTTCGGCGAGCATTTGAAACTGTTGATGGATATGATCGCGTTGGCGTTCCAAACCGATTCGACTCGAATCTGTTCGCTGATGTTTGCCAATGCGGGCAGCAATCGTAGTTATCGGCAAATCGGGGTCGCCGAGGGACATCACGACGTGTCGCATCACGGGAACAGTCCCGAGAAACAAGCGAAGATTTCCCTGATCAATCGTTACCACAGCGAACTGCTGGCCTACCTTTTCGAACGGCTGGACGCAATCCGCGAGCCGCAAGGAACTCTGCTCGATAATTCGTTGATTCTCTACGGTAGCGGTATCGGGGATGGTAATCGCCATAATCATGAAGACCTGCCGATCCTCCTGGCCGGTCGCGCGGGCGGGCAAATCGAAGGTGGAAGACATTTGCGCTATCCTAAAGAAACGCCGCTCACCAACTTGTACGTTGCCATGTTGAATTGGGCGGGAATCCCGGTCGATAAGTTCGGCGATAGCACAGCGGAGTTGAAACTCTAGCGCGATTGCCCACGATTACTCCGGCAGCTCCCAACTCCCGCGACGGCAGGTAGGTTCGCGAGTCGTGCTAGTCTTGGGCCTGTCTGCAGCCGAAACCGAGTCGATCGTCTCGAGTCGGGACCGCTGGGCAAGCGTCGTCGAACCGCCGAATTCTGGCGTTCTTTCTTCTGTTCAACTGGGCAGTCGTCTACAATCGACATGGTAACGCGTTGGCAACTCAGCAGGAGAATGTCTGGTTTGATTTACGATTTCGATGTCATCGTTGTGGGTGCAGGTCACGCTGGAACCGAGGCCGCGATGGCGGCCGCGCGGATCGGTGCCAATACGGCACTGCTAACGACCAACTTGGACACCATCGGGCAGATGAGCTGTAACCCGGCAATCGGCGGCGTGGCCAAGGGGCATTTGGTCCGCGAGATCGACGCGCTGGGGGGGATCATGGGCCGCGCAATCGACGCGACCGGCATTCAATTCCGCATGCTGAACCTAAAGAAGGGGCCGGCGATGCACAGCCCGCGGGCTCAGGCGGACAAAAAAGCCTACCAGAATTGGATCAAGTTCGCCGTCGAGTCGCAAGCTAATCTCGCCGTTCGGCAGGAAATCGTCGAAGACTTGCTCACCGAAGAGTCCCGCAGCGCTACCAGGATCACCGGGGTCAAGGTTAAGGGGGACGCGATCTATCGTGCCCGCGCCGTGATCTTGACCACGGGAACATTTCTCCAGGCGATCATGCATACGGGAGAATCCAAAATAGCCGGAGGCCGCGCCGGAGAGGGAACAACGGCGGGGATCAGCGGCGCGTTGCATCGTTTGGGGTTCGAGATCGATCGCTTCAAAACGGGAACCCCGCCGCGATTGAATGCCCGCACGATTGACTTCTCGCAGACTGAGATTCAACCCGGCGATGAACACCCGCAGCCATTTTCTTTTTTGCAAGACGATTTCCAGGTCGAACAGCTCCCTTGCTGGATCACCTACACGAACGAAGCGGTTCATGAACTGATACGGCAGAATCTGCACCGGGCTCCGATGTACAGCGGGCAAATCAAGACGCGCGGGCCCCGCTACTGTCCCTCGATCGAGGACAAGGTCGTGCGGTTCGCCGACAAAGATCGCCATCAACTGTTCTTGGAGCCAGAGGGGCGAGCGAACCAAGAAATTTACGTCAATGGAATTTCGACCAGCCTGCCTCGGGACGTCCAAGATCAGTTGTTTCGCTTGATTTCCGGTCTGGAACGAGCGCAAATCATGCGGTACGGATATGCCGTCGAGTATGATTTTTGTCCCCCCGATCAATTGCAAGTGACGCTCGAAACGAAGCGGGTCGAGGGGCTTTACTTTGCGGGCCAGATCAACGGGACCACGGGCTACGAAGAAGCCGCGGCGCAAGGTCTAATCGCCGGGGCCAACGCTGCTTTGAAATTGAATGGCCGAGGCGATTTGGTGATCGACCGCGATGCGGGATATATCGGCGTCCTGATCGACGATTTAGTGACGCGGGGAGTCGATGAACCCTACCGCATGTTCACGAGCCGAGCCGAGTACCGGCTGCTGTTGCGACAGGACAATGCCGACCGGCGATTGACCCGTTTGGGTTACTCGTTGGGACTTGTCGATGCGTCGAGAATGGCACGGCTCGAAACCAAAGAACGCCTGATCGAACGGGCCTTGAATCGACTGCGGGAGACGTGGGTGGATTCGGTTTCCTTGGAAAAATTACTCCGGCGGCCCGAAGTCGATTGGCCCGTAGTTTGCCAACACGCCCCCGAGTTGGCGGAAATGCCTCCGCAGGTCGTCGAGCAGGTGACCTATGACGTCAAATACGCGGGCTATGTCGAGCGTCAACAAACCACGATTGAACGCCACAAGCGGCTTGCCAGTAAAAAAATCCCACCTTGGTTCGACTATCATGCGATCGCGCATTTGCGGAGCGAAGCCCGCGAGAAACTGAATCGCGTTCGCCCCGTCACGATCGATCAAGCCCAGCGAATTAGCGGCATTACGCCGGCGGATATCGCATTGGTACTCGTGCATCTTGAAAATCCAACGCGAAATTCCGCGTCCGGAATGCCGAGCACCGATAGTGGAGAAAACGCCTGAAGGCGGCGATCGTCAAGCGAATCAGTAAACCATTTCCAGGTTTTATTTGCGGAAGGCGGCTGATAGGAGCAAGCCATGCCATGCAGCCAAGGTTACCGATGATTGGTTCCCTGCGCCGGCTTCCACCGAAACGAGCGCACTGTGGGAATCACCACCGATCCCTGAAACGCCACGCCATCGCAAGTCGTGGAAAAAAGGAAAAAAAGAACAGGAAAACAGGAATAAAACAGGCATAAAACTGTTCGGCACGTTGGCTGCTGAGTTGTTTTTTGGGGTGGCAGAATGGGCAGCAGATCCGAATGAGGGTCAGAATGGCATCAATCGCCAGGAGGGCAGATGAAGTTAAAAAATGACGGGCATTATTCATATAAGTAAAAAACGAGAATAAAAAAGGCATTATTTAGGCCTGAGATCTTCCCAGCAAAATCTCTGTTTTCTGCAGCTCTCTAAAATCTCTCAGACAGTGCATTTTGACACGCTGGGTCATGCCTATTCTTTTGATTTTTTTGATTTTCTTATTTTCCTTTTGATTTGTTTTGATTTGTTGATGTTTGGATGTGGGACTTTGTCCAAACGTCAACTGTAGGTGGCAGGAAGATTCGATTCTTGAACATCGTCGACGAACACACGCGAATGTGCTTGATCATCAAGTCAGGCCGCAGCATAACGAGCGAAGACGCGATCGATACCTTAGCGGAGTTGTTCGCGATGCACGGATTGACGACAAGGATTTGTTGCGACAACGTTCCCGAGTTCATCTCGGTGGCTATCAAAGACTGGTTAGCCAAGTGAGGAGTCAACGTGCTGTACATCGAGCCTGGCTCGCCATGGCAAAACGGCCTGTGCGAGAGCGTTAACGGCAAGCTTCGCGATGAATATCGTCATCAGATCGAGCTTTTTGAGCGAGGAAGATGCCCCAGGCTGGTTGGACG
>CALDHM010000039.1 GCA_937941455.1 uncultured Pirellulaceae bacterium
CCGTACCTGGATCGGTGCACAGGCACAGGCCACCCTCATGTCCATCATTCAAACCGCCAAACAACGCGCCATCGAACCATTCAACTGGATTCGAAAAGCCCCGATACTCAGCCAAACCTCGCCGCGCGGTAATCAATTACCGTTTAAGATAGTTAGCAAATCTCATGCCACAATACCCAGAACATTCCCCCGCCGTAGACAGGTGAAGCTCCTGACCGCGCGAAAGAATTCCAAAATAGGACTCCGGTCTTAAGAAATCTCGACTTTTCGTCGCAACTCCGCATCTCAACATGAGAAGATTGTCTGCTTTTGAGATTTATCGGCGCAAGGCGGCTGGTGCCCGTTTCGGAGCCTTACGAGATCGGCCGCGACGGGTACCCTCAAGGCTTTTCGGCTATTCCGTAATCGTGCAACCGCTGACTCGTGATTTGCCGCGTGCTTGATCAAATAAATCCGCGCGGCGTCGCGAGCCCTATCGGCGAACAGATCCAGGATTTTTGGCCCAGGGTCTTGAAGTGCAGGCCGTCATTTTGTAGCCTAGGCTACATATAATAGCCTAGGCTACATTCGGGTCCCCAACGGAGATTCTGGACTTGCGTGATACATCGTCAAAGTCGCCAGCGGGATTTACTCTGATCGAATTACTTGTTGTGATTGCCATCATTGGCATTTTGACGGGGCTGCTCCTGCCAGCGGTCTAGCAAGTTCGCTCGGCCGCTCGCAGGATCTCGAGTGTTAATAACTTGCGTCAAATCGGGATGGCAATGACCCATTACGAGTCCGCGATGCGGCGCTATCCGGCGGGCTATCGTTGTCAAATCCCACATCCCGACCTGCACGCTGCGACTTGGGACAGCCCGCCCGGGTGGGCTTGGGGAACCTATTTATTGCCCTACCTTGAGGGCAATAACATCGCCGATCGCATGAATATGAACTTGCCGTGTTGGCATCCGGATAACCAAGTGGCCGTTCAAACGACCGTGCCCGTTTTCTTGTGCCCGGGTGCTCCGGGGCCAGACGGACCGATCAATATTGTTGACGACTCGGGAGCTGTTGTCGCCGTTTTCGGTCGCTCACACTATGTCGCGAACGTCGGTCAAGATGAACCTTGGGCACACCCGCAAGGGCCAATCCAAGGGGACTGGCGATTCTTAGCAACCGGCCCCTTTTACCGGAACTCGCGGGTCCGCATTCGCGATATTGTTGATGGATTGTCCACGACGGTATTCGTTGGGGAACATACAACCATCAGTGACAAAACATGGGTTGGAATCGTTCCCGGAGCGGTCTGCGCCCCACTCGATCCACACAGATTTCCGCTGACCAACGCCGACTCCGCCGCCACGCTGGTTTTATTTCATAGCGGCCCTTCCGCGGCCGAGCCTGGCGTCATCCATCCACCGAGTTTTCCCACTTGCCATGTCTGCCAGTTGTACTCGCCATGGCCCGGAGGGAATGTGTTGTTCGGGGACGGCAGTGTGCAGTTCATTCCGACGACCATCGATGTCAATATTTGGGCCGCGATGGCCACCATCGCTGGAAACGAAGTGATTCAGTATGAGTTTTGATCACAAGGCCGATCCCAGTACTCGAGTTTGTCGAAGGTTGTCATGTTGAATCGTCGCCGTTGGCCCAGTCTCGTCTGCCTTCTAATTTTGTCGGCAGTGGCAATCTACATCTGGTCACCGCCTTGGCGATCCTACCCAGCCATCACGCACCCGGAGGCCGACCAACTCCTGCGGCAACTTTATACCGCTGGCAGTTCGCGAGACTTGGAACGGTTATCGGTGACGCGGCAACGCTTCAACAAACTGTTGACTGACAACGCGATCACCGCGGCTGAACAGGCAGCTTTTGAAAAAATCTTCCAGCGTGCCGAAAGTCATTCCTGGGACTCGGCGGCGCGCGAATGCCTACGCTTCGCCGAGAATCAAATTGGTCGAGTGCTACCCTTGAAAAATCGACGTTGAGTCGCGGCATGGGACTGCCGCAACGTAGAGAAGGCGCCGGGCAATAAAGACCAGGTTGTGAGCGGACCGTCAACCACGATCTGTGCGAGCTCGCCACGAGGTAGGTACCATTGTGGGCGCCGGGCCGATGAAGCCGCGGTTCAAAAGCCAAGCAACCACGAGATCCCCAAAAAAAATCCGGGGACAACAAAGAAAATCCCGATGACGTACACGAAAGCCAGCGACTTTTGGTGGCTCACCGCGTCGCCGAGCGATTCTGCTAAAGTTACCGGTAGGGGCCGCAAAAACGGGACCCCATAGATGATCGCCACGCCGAGACAATTGAAAAAGAGATGCACCAGGGCGATCGCGAGCGCTTGACGACTCGACTCCCCTGTCACTGCTGCCGCAGCGATGAGCGCCGTAATACATGTGCCGATATTCGCACCCAACGTGAATGGATAGATTTGCTTCAACGTCAAGATTCCCCCTCCGGCCAGTGGCACCATCAAACTGGTAGTGGTCGACGATGATTGAACCAATACGGTCGCAATCGTGCCCGAGAGAATTCCTGACAGCGGCCCTTGCCCGATCATCCGTTGCAGGACATCCCGCGCGGTTCCCACCATCAATCGCTTCAGCAAGATGCTCATGCGTGTGATTGACCCAATGATCAGCGTGATCCCCACTAAGACCTCGCAAATGCCCGCCCAGGGGCTAGGAATTTGTCGCGTGACATATTGTACTACGTCAGCAGCCGGATTGACCGCGGCCGCCAGTAGATTGAATTGGTGAACGTCGAGGGACACGTCGCTGAACATCACGCTGGCCGCGAGCTGGCTGATCCGCTCGAGCAAATGAACCATCAACTCGATCGGCAACAAAATCGCCACGGCCAGCAAATTGAACATATCGAGGATCGTGGCTGCGGAAAATGCCAGCCGGAATTGCCCTTCATCGCGCACATGACCGAGACTGACGAGCGTATTGGTAACCGAGGTACCGATATTCGCACCCATCACCATCGGCACGGCGATGGACACCGGCAAGCCCCCGGCGACGAGACCGACAATGATCGACGTCACTGTGCTCGAAGACTGAATCAAGGCTGTGAAAACGATGCCGACCATCAGCCCAAGCAGTGGATTTTTCGCAAACTTAAAGAGTTGTTCCGCCTGGCTACCTGCCGCAAATTTAAACCCCTCGCCGATGACGACGACCGCTACGAGCAAGAGGTAAACCAACACCAATACTCTCAGCCAGGCGACGATCGAGGGAAACAGATGCAGTTCTTGAGCAGACTGGCTGGACACAAGGGAATTCCGAGCGACTGGAACTTCACGAAATCGGCCACATCGGAGTTAAATGGTAATCCATGCGCCGCTGTTGGATATCGACGCGGACGGTTATGGATGAAAAATTTAACCGATTCTTAATACAAATTCAGACCGACCTCCGCGCGTCGGCAACGCGGAAAATACGTTGACTGGCGGCAACTGTTGAACGATTAATAATTTTCGAATTGCGCGTGGAGGCGGGTCTTCGATGCGACCACAATTTTGATTGGCCATCGATCGCAGGCCGTGTCGCGACTAACGAGAAAAAACTCCGCTAATCAGAACCTAGCTCGCTCACCTCCTACCGCGGCATCGGCGTCGAGTTCCGACCTAACGACGACATTTTTTGAACGCGGCGGGCAGGTGTTCGATGATGTCGGTGGCGATGACTGACAGTACTCCGAACGTCTCGCCGGCCAATTCACCGGCGAGGCCATGCAAAAAGGCCCCCGACACAGCAGCTTGCCACGGCTCAAGTCCCTGCGCCGCTAAACCAGCCACGATGCCGGCGAGCACATCGCCGCTCCCGGCGGTTGCCAAGGCCGCGTTCCCCGTTGGATTGTCGTGGCTCCGTTGGCCGTCACTAATCCGACTGTGCGGACCCTTGAGGAGGGTTACCACTTTATGCTCATCAGCAAATTTGGCGACATGCTGGCGCGCCGCGTGGATATCCAAATTCGCATTGCCGATCAAGCGCCGAAATTCCCCCAGATGTGGCGTCAAAATTCTGGGTCCCGCATGACGGGCCAGGATGCAGCGCGCGTCGGCTAACAAGTTGAGGCCGTCGGCATCGATGACGAGACAGCCCGAAAAAGTTTCATAAAGTTCAACGGCGAGGGGCTGCAACCGCGGATCGCGCCCCAATCCAGGTCCGAAGGCGAGTACCTGTTTATTTTTGGTACTCGCATTGATTTTTTCGCGCGCGGCGTCCAAGTCCGCCGGCGACTCCGACAATCGATCGACCATCAAGCAGGGGCTGAACGACGCCACGATCGGCTGCGCCTCAGGGGCTGTCAAAACGGATACGACTCCGGCGCCGGCACGGAGCGCTGCCAGTCCCACCAATGCCGCCGCGCCGGGCATAGTCGCCGAGCCAGCGATGACGAGCAAACTGCCACAGGAGTACTTATGCGCGTCGGCAGCTCGCTGGGGGAGCACCACCTTTGTCATATCGTCGTTCATCGAAAACACCCTTTATTGAGAGCCACCAAGCCCGATGTTAACGGGGCACCATTTTTACTACAATGCTCGGTTTTAATGGAAACGAGTCAAAGGTCGAATCACGATGAAACAGAGCTGCGTCTTGGCTTATTCTGGCGGGCTGGATACCAGCGTCATTTTGGGCTGGCTCCAAGATCAAGGTTACGAGGTGCATGCCGTTTATGTCGATCTTGGCCAACCGTGCGAGGACCAGCAAGCGATTTTGGAGAAGGCCAAGAAAATCGGTGCGGCGTCGGCCGTAATCATCGATGCTCGCGAGGAGCTGTGCCGTGACTTCGCCTTCCCGGTCATGCAATTCCAGGCCAAGTACGAAGGCGTCTATCTGCTGGGAACCTCGATCGCCCGGCCACTGATTTCGAAATGTTGCTTGCAATACGCCCGCCAGGTCGGAGCCCGCATCTACGCTCACGGAGCCACCGGAAAAGGAAACGACCAGTGCCGGTTTCAACTGGCTGCAGAGGCACTCGAGGCCAATATCAAAATCATCGCCCCCTGGCGAATGCCCGAATTCCGTGCGGCTTTTCCGGGTCGGCAAGAAATGATCAACTATTGCCAGCAGCATCAGATTCCCATCAAAGCGTCCATTCAAAAACCGTACAGCAGCGACGAAAACGTCTTGCATATCAGCTACGAGGCTGGCGAACTCGAGCGGCTCGACGCGAGCGGCGTGAAGGTTGTCGATTTCGGTATGACAGTTTCGCCGGAGTCGGCCCCCGAAGCGGGAGAATCGGTCACAATTGACTTCGAGCAGGGCATTCCCGTCGCCGTGAACGGTCGGCGGTTATCGGCCTTGGAGATTGTCCAAACACTGAACAAAATCGGCGGCCGACATGGCATTGGCCGAATCGACATGGTTGAGAATCGTTTCGTAGGGATGAAAAGTCGCGGGGTCTACGAGGCACCGGGCATGACGCTCCTCTACGAAGCCCACCGCTACGTCGAGCAGCTCACCATGGACCGCGATCTGATGCACCTCCGCGACCGGCTGGCGCCAGAAGTCGCCGAGATGGTGTATTACGGTTTTTGGTACCACCGCAAATTCGATGCGTTGCTGGCATTCAATCGAGAAGCCCAAAAGGATGTCCACGGTTCCGTGACGCTGAACCTCTACAAGGGGAACATCATGATCGCCTCGCGATCCAGCCCCAACAGCCTGTACGACGAAGCGATCGCCACCATGGAGGGGGGCGGATCGTACAATCAGACAGATGCCGAAGGGTTTTTGAGAATTCAAAGCCTGCCCGGCCGGGTCCAAGCTCGCGTGGCTCCGCGGCAGTATTGATCGGACAGCGGCCGCAAACCCTCGCTTGATTCGCGCCGCGGCGGTGCGTGCACAGGCGAGTCGGCGGTCAGGGAGGTTCGTGCCCATGGTTCGGAAATCGCGCAAACGAAAACACGCGTACGCTGTCAACGTACGCAATCGCTTCAAGCCTCCCGGCGATATCTCGCAAGCGCCTGAGGCGCGATCCAGTCAATGGCAAGTCATCGGGTTCGGTGCCGGTGAGGTTTACCGTGAATCGCAACCTTCGCTGCAGCGAATCCGTGAAATTCGCGAACGCTATCCGAAACTGTGGCTCAACGTTGACGGCCTGGGTGACACGAGCTTTCTCACGGGACTTGGCGAGATTTTTCAACTCCATCCGCTCGCCCTCGAGGATACCGTCAATCAACATCAACTGGCGAAATGTGAGGATTATGGCGATTCGATTTTTTTCGTTTCGCGGATGCTCAACGCCGAACCGCGGTTGGAGTCCGAACAATTGGCGATGTTTTTAGGCAAGGATTTCGTGATCACCATACAGGAAATCCCGGGCGATTGCTTCCAACCGATTCGCGACCGATTGTTAAAAAATTCTGGAAGGCTGGTAGCTGGCTCGACCGATTTCCTCGCATATTCCTTGCTGGATTCCATTGTCGATTCCTACTTTCCGATCGTTGATCAATTGGCTGATCGTTTGGATGAAATCGAAGACGTGATCGGCCAGCGTCCCTCCCAATCCCTCCTGCGGCAACTGCACGCCATACGAAATGATTTGTTGATGATCCGCCGGGCCATTCGTCCGCTGCGTGATGCGGTCAACCAACTGATTCGCGAGTCGACGGATTTGATTCACCATGAAACCCGTCTGTATTTGCGCGACTGTTTCGATCATTGCCAGCAATTGATGGATTTGGTGGAGACCTATCGCGACCTTTGCTCCGATATGCGCGACTACCATCTCTCGATGATCAGTTTTCGCATGAATGAGATCATGAAAGTGTTGACGATCATCGCCACGATTTTTATTCCGTTGAGTTTTGTCGCGAGCGTTTATGGGATGAATTTTGATACCGAACATCCCTGGAACATGCCCGAATTGGGTTGGCCTTATGGCTATTTTTTCGCCCTGGGGATGATGGTGGCCGTCGCCCTCGGGTTCATCCTGTTCTTCTGGCGCAAAGGTTGGATTTTTGCGGCCGATATGGATCATGACGATCGTAGCGGCAAGGGCTAAAAAATCCTCTTCTCTAATCGGCTGTTTGTCAGCGAAATCACTCGCCTTGGCCAACATTGGACTGTGATGCTCGCGTTTCTTAACTTTTTGTTTTCCGGCTTGCTGGTGGCCTTAATTCTTGGCCAAGCGGTTTACGTTGCGCTCTATTTGCGCATGCGCCGCCGGGCGGTGTATGCGTCGAGCGACTGGACTCCACCGGCAAGCATTATCCTGTGTGTCCGCGGCCGAGATCCAACCCTCACGCATTGCCTGCGGGGGATCGCACGCCAAGACTATCCCGATTTCGAATTGGTCGCGGTGTTCGATTCCCGGGAAGATCCCGGGTTCCGAGTTGTCGAAGAGTTCCGCGCCCAGGCGTCGATTCCCGTTCGCATCGTGGTCATTCCCGCGTTTTCAGGCAAGTGCGGGATGAAGTGCGAGGCATTGATTGCGGCCATGGAATCGCTTGATCCGCGGAGGACGGTCGTGGCCATGATCGATGCTGATTCCGTGGCCGCTCCGAATTGGCTTCGCGAAATGATCGCATCGCTGGCGGACCAATCCGTTGGCGCCGTTACCGGAGACCGCTGGTTCGAACCGAATGGCAGTTTGGCCAGCACGGTCCGCGCCGTCTGGAATGCGGCCGCAATCGTGCAAATGAATTTATATCGAATTGCCTGGGGCGGTTCGCTCGCCATGCGTCGCGAAACGATCGAGCGACTTCGGATCCTCGACATCTGGCGAACAACCTTTTGCGAAGACACAGTTCTGATCGATTTATTTCGTGAGGAAGGGTTACAAGTTGCTCGCCCACGAACAGCCGTAGTGTTTAATCGAGAGTCAATCGCCTGGCGCAACTTGCATTTCTGGATCGCGCGACAATTGCTAACGGTGCGTTTGCACAATCGCAAATGGCCGTTGGTGTTCGCCCATGGAATTCTGGTCGGGCTAACCCTGCTGAGTTGCTTTGGATTCCTTGTTCTGGACATGGCCCTCGGACAAAGTCAACTGGCGGCATTGACGGCAACGTCGCTGCTGCTGGCGATCCTGATCAATTTTGTCCTGGTAGGCTTGATCGCTCGCGAGAATACGGAAGTCCTACGCGGCCAAGGTCAAATCTCTGGTCCACCATCGATGGCGAAACACTGGTTCGGCTGGCTTGTTGCAATTCCACTGACCCAGATCGTCCATTTCTGTGCAACGCTCCGTGCGTTTCGGATGAAGTACGTGATTTGGCGCGGCATCGAATACCGCGTGGACAAACACGGTGTCGAAATCGTTCGCTATCGTCCCTTCGTCGATCGGAATGCCCCGGCAGTAGAGGATATTTCATTGCACTAATTGACGGAGTGTGGCAACAGCACGACGCCTCGATTTTTTTTAACGCAAAGGTTCGCCAGTGTCCGGTCCCCCGGGCACTCGTCGCCTCGCATCGGCGAGCGAATGTCATGAATTATCCGAGTTGTTGACTAGTCCCATTCATAGTTTTTTTGAAGTTGCTCGTCGCTCCCTCTGGGACGGTCGGCCCACGGGGCAGGTAATCCCTGGCAAACTCCGAAAACGGTCTGGGAAGCAACTTCCGAGTCGCCTCTGCAGACGACTCTTTTCCCCGCCACGCGGCTGTGACACTATTATTTTTCGCGCCATTCACGTCACGGGGAGAAAAACAACCTCCATACTCTCCTGGCGGCAGTTGGCACGCGACCCTTCCGCGCGGCAGGCAGGGAGGCGGTTGTGGTTTCGCGTATGGACGAGAAAATTCTTAGGCAGGCTCGACAAATCGACGAATCAGCCACTCGCCGCACAAGTCAGCGCACGCCAGGCGGGCGACAAAAGTCCTTTGATACTGCTACAGCCTTATGGATTGAGGTACAATCTAGCAAGGAGTGGGGCTACATAAACGTTTGCAGGAACATTGTCATGTATCGATCCTACCGACAGGTTGCCGCGATTCGCGGCATTCTTCTCGGCCATGCCGTATGTATCCTTGCCGCGCAAAGCAGCTGGGGCCAAGAAAGGCTGAGCTACAATCGGGACATCAAACCCATTCTGGCCGACAAATGCTTTGCCTGTCACGGTTTTGACGAAACGACCCGCCAGGCTGGACTGAGACTTGATACGTTCCAGGGCGCAACCAGCGACGAAGGGGGTGACCCTGCGATTGTTCCGGGGAATTCGGCTGACAGTTCCCTCTGGCTCCGCATTACGTCCGATGATCCCGACGAAATTATGCCTCCGCCAAGCTCTCACAAGGTGCTGTCGGCCGATGAAATCGACAGGCTTAAACGTTGGATCGATGAGGGAGCCATTTACGAAATGCACTGGGCATTCACGCCGATCGTGCGCCCCCCTATACCGGGCGATTCTGCGTCAGACCAAAATCCTATCGACCGATTTATTGAGGCAAGGCTTTCGACCGTGGGCCGCCGCCTCGCCCCGGCCGCCGATCGCCGCACGCTGATTCGCCGCGTGGCGTTCACCCTGACTGGTTTGCCGCCAACAGTCGCGGAAGTCCGTCAGTTCCTCGCCGACGAGTCCCCGCATGCCTACCAAGCCATGGTGGATCGCTATCTTGCCTCACCGCACTACGGCGAGGAAATGGCACGCCACTGGCTCGATTTGGCCCGTTATGGGGACACGCATGGTTTGCATCTCGATAATGAGCGGCAAATGTGGGCGTATCGCGATTGGGTCGTGAACAGTTTCAACCGGAATCAACCGTTTCATGAATTTACTATCGAGCAGCTGGCCGGAGATTTGCTACCAGCCCCGACGATCGATCAACTGGTGGCCACCGGCTTCAATCGTTGCAATGTCACAACCAGCGAAGGGGGGGCGATCGATGACGAATTTCGTTATCGATATGCCGTCGATCGCACCGTCACCATGGCTGAAACCTGGCTGGGACTTACGGCGGGATGCGCAGTGTGCCACGATCACAAATTCGATCCCATCTCGACAGAAGAGTTTTATTCGCTGTACGCGTTCTTCAATTCGGCCGCTGATCCCCCGATGGATGGCAATGCACTGCTGACCAACCCCGTGCTGCGGCTTAGCACGCCAGAAGACGAACAACAGCTCGCCCAACTCGATTCATCGATTCGCGATCTCGAAGAGCAAATCCGGCTTGCAGCGGCTGCGATCCCGTACCTCGATCCGGCCGACGCGGACCAACCTGTGGAGGTAGTGCCCGCCGAAAACATCTGGTTTGATGACGATTTTCCAGCGGGGGGGCAACTGTTATTCAATGGTCATCCGACGCAATTGGTGTCCGCCGACCAGGGCCCGGTTTACCGCGGGCTGAAATCGTTGAAACGCACCTCGGAAGGACTTGCCCAAGACGTATGGTATCAGGCCAAAATCCCCCTACGTTTGCCGCGTGAGGGGCGTCTGTTTGCATGGGTCTTCATCGACGCTGCGAAACCTCCGCAAGCGGTCATGCTCCAATTCCACCGCGAAAACTGGGACCATCGAGCGGTCTGGGGCGATATCAATGCTATCCTTTGGGGCGAAGCTCACACCGCCTCTCGCGTTTATATGGGGCCGTTGCCTGAGTCGGGGAAGTGGACAAAACTCGAAGTGCCGCTCGAGAACGTCGGCTTGAATCCGGGAGATGAACTCTCCGGCTTCGCGTTAACGCAATTCGGAGGGACAGTTTCTTGGGACCTCGTCGGCGTGACTGGCATCATCGATCCGGCGAACGATCCGTCGCGTTCGTTCCGCCGCTGGTGGGAGTCGGTCCGCGGTGTCAACGTTCCAGATTTGCCCGCCGAACTTAAAGATCTGGCGCAAGGGGGTCCACGTGAGGACGCGCCGCCGGAATTGGTCGAACGGCTGCGCCACCATTACCTGACATATGTCTCCGCCGAAACAAAAGTCGCGTTAGAACCTCTCGTCAACAAATGGAAGCAACGCCGATTGGAACGCGACGAGTACGACCGGAAAATTCCGCGGACCTTCGTTTTTCGCGACGGTGAAAAGCGCCAGAGCTTCGTCATGAAACGAGGGCAGTACGATCAGCCCGGCAAGGCCGTCGAGCCGAACGTCCCGGCGGTACTCCCCAAGTTGCGCAAGTCGGACGACGGCCGACCAGCAAATCGTTTGGACCTGGCTCGGTGGATCATGGCCGAGGAAAATCCGCTGACCGCGCGGGTCATCGTCAATCGCTTATGGCAGAAAGTATTCGGCACGGGGTTGGTAAAAAGCAGCGGAGACTTCGGAACCCAAGGCGACCTCCCTTCGCATCCGGAACTCCTGGACTTTTTAGCCACAGAGTTTCGCGAGTCGGGCTGGAATGTGAAACAGTTCCTCCGCTTGCTGATGACCTCCGAGACGTTTCGCCAGTCCTCGCGGATGACGCCCGACCTTCTCGAGCTCGATCCGGAGAATCGCTTGCTCGCACGCGGCCCACGATTCCGCTTGGATGCCGAGCAAATTCGCGACAATGCGTTGGCCGTAAGTGGCCTGCTCGACAAAACTTTCGGCGGAAAAGGGGTGAAGCCCTATCAGCCACCCAACATTTGGGAACCGGTCGGCTACATCGATTCCAACACGCGGAATTACAAACAAGATTCTGGATCGGCGTTGTATCGTCGTAGTCTCTACACGTTCCTCAAACGGACCGCGCCTCCTCCGTTCATGGTGAATTTCGACGCGCCGAATCGCGAACAATCGTGCAGTCGCCGCCAACGCAGCAATACACCGCTCCAGGCGCTGCAGCTACTCAATGACGTACAACAAGTCGAGGCAGCGCGAAAACTCGCCGAGCGAGTCATGACGGAAGGACCAGCAAGTCCCCTGGGATCTCGTATCTCGGCGATGTATGAAATCGTACTGGCCCGGGAACCGCGACCTGCAGAACTTGAGATTCTACAGCAGCAATACGAGTTGCATCGGCATCGATACGAACTAGATCAATCCGCGGCCGAGGCCCTCTTGGCTCTGGGCGAATCGCCACGCGATAGGACGTTGCCTTCGGCCGAGCTGGCGGCTCTGACCTTGCTGGCGAGCACTTTGTTGAACTTGGATGAGACACTGAACCTCAACTGACCGAATGGCCAACAACATGAATGCTTTATCTGCTTGGCAATTGCGGCTGAACCGCCGAAATTTCTTTGGGCACCTCGGGTTGCGCTTGGGGGGGCTCTCGTTGGGCTTATTGGCGGGTAGTGCCTGTCGATCGGCAGCCGCAGCTGTCAACGATCAAGTCCAAGATGGGGTCGCCAAGGTCCATCCTCCGTTGCCGGGACTGCCACATTTTCCCCCCAAAGCCACATCGGTCATTTACTTGCACATGAACGGCGGGCCATCGCAAATCGACACATGGGATCACAAGCCGGAGTTACATCGTTTCTTCGATCAAGATTTGCCGCCGAGTGTGCAGGGGGGGCAGCGTCTCTCGACGATGACCAGCGGCCAGTCTCGTTTTCCAGTAGCTCCTTCTAAATATCGCTTTGAACAGAAAGGCCAGTCGGGCGTGTGGGTCAACATGGATTTGTTTCCCCACACGGCCGAAATCGTCGATGAAATCGCCCTTGTTCGAACGGTGCACACCCATGCGATTAATCATGATCCGGCCTGCACCTTCGTGATGACGGGATCAGAAATTCCCGGCAAGGCGAGTTTAGGATCTTGGCTCGCTTATGGACTGGGCAGCGAGAACGACGACCTGCCGGCCTTCGTCGTGTTCACGCCCAAATATCCGCTCGACAGCAACGGCCAAGCTCTGTTCAGCCGCATGTGGAGCAGCGGCTTCCTGCCCACGCGCTACAACGGCGTGGCGCTTCGCGGGAGCGGTGATCCGGTCCTGTACCTCCCCAATCCAGACGGCGTCGCACCCGCCGATCGCCGCGTCATGCTCGACGCTTTGAAAACACTCAATCAGCAAAACTATGAAGTCTTCGGCGATCCCGAAACCCTCACGAGAATTGCGCAGTACGAAATGGCGTTCCGCATGCAAGCCAGCGTGCCCGAATTGACGGATATCAGCCAGGAAACGGAATCGACGTTGGCTATGTACGGCCCGGACGTTACGACTCCTGGATCGTTTGCCCATAGTGCGTTGCTGGCCCGTCGCCTTGTGGAACGTGGCGTGCGCGTCGTGCAGTTGTTGCACCGCGGTTGGGACCAGCATACCGATCTGCCTTATCAAATCGGCAATCAATGCCGGCAAACCGACCAACCCACGGCGGCTCTCATCAAAGATCTCAAACAGCGAGGCCTGCTCGACAGGACGCTCGTCGTTTGGGGGGGAGAATTCGGGCGCACGGTCTATTCGCAAGGAAAACTGACCAAGGACAACTATGGTCGGGATCACCATCCGCGCAATTTTTGCATGTGGCTAGCAGGTGGTGGAATCCGCCCGGGGGTAATCCACGGCACCACCGACGACTTCAGCTACAACATCGTGGAGAATCCGGTTCACGTCAATGACATCAACGCCACGATCCTCCACTGCCTCGGCATCGACCACGAGCGATTCACGTTCAAATTCCAGGGGCTTGATCAGCGACTAACCGGAGTCGAGCCCCAACGAGTCGTCTCGGAAATTTTGGCTTGATTTCCAGTTTGGCACCGAGGGCTTGTCGAGTCTTGATTTTGTTAGCTGTCACATCGGAGCTCCGAGCGTCAACGTTGGGTAGGGAGATCGCAACGGCAATCAGCAAATTAAAAACAGCGGCCATACCCCTAGGGCAGCATCAGTTTTTCCCAGCGTGAGATCAGCATGCTGAACGATTGTCCTATGACAAACTTGGCGACGTCATCAAGCTTTTGCGAAGAGCGTTTTTTCTGAAATGCCCCCCCCTTTTTGAGCTTCCAGAATTTGCTTGACGGAACAATCGCAGATTTTGTGGGCGTCTAGCGCAAAACCCGTTTGAATTTGCAAGTTGCCATGATCGTCCCGTCGAGCGGTCCATTGCCCGCCCCCCGGGCCACGGCAGCTAATGCCGACCGGCTCCCGATCGAGTTCTCCGCCGCAACCTGCCGACCGCAGTAGCCAGCGTGTTAATTCTTGGTCAGAAAGCCGAACGTAGTTCGGCCGCTGAACTCGGCGTTTACCCCAACGATCTTTTCGTCCGAACTCGATGAATCGCCGAACCATCGCTTCATCGATTTTTGGTGAGGCCAGGTTCGGTAGGAACTTGCGAAAATTCGCGGCATCGAATCGGATCGCACCGCGATTGTAGCGATGGTATACGCGGCTTTGCTCAAAAAACATCTCGGCGAAGGGACTGTTTGGCGTGGGAGCCGCGCCGGCGCCGCGATAGACCACACCGCTGCTATTGTAAAATCGGCAGCACCAGTCGATCACATCGCGAAAGATCGTAGGTTCTTCGGCACACAAATGATAGGTGCGGCCCTGAGCGCGCGGGTTGCAGAATAACGCGGCGATTCCCCGCGCGACAAAATCGACCGTGACCACATCGTGGGGCTCATCGCCATTTACCGGCAGTTCGATCGGCGTCACGTGTTGCCCCGCCTCATTCTTCGGTTGCTGAGGTACCAACAGATCGAGCAACCGCAGGTAGAGCATCAACCCATGATACGAACTGGTAAACCCAGTTACCGCGTCGCCCGCAATCACACTCGGGCGATAAATCGTCCGACGGCGTGGATCGGTTTGTTGGCGGACCAGCAACTCCGCTTGGAATTTGCTGTGTTCGTAAGCATTCCTGAATCCTTGACCGCAGTCCAACTCATCCTCTCGGACCAGGCCCTCGCGATCGCCGCAAACAAACGCCGTCGAGACATAGTGGATTTCGCGGATATCTGCCTCAGCCGCAAACCGCAAAATATTTTGCGTCCCCTGTAAATTGGTGGTCCACGGCTCTTGAGTCCGCTCGGTTTCCTCGAAACTGACCACGGCGGCATTGTGCAAAATGGCATCGCAATGCGAATCGGCCCAGGCCCGCTCCGTCGGACTCAAACCTAGTGACGTGCGGGTGACTTCGCCACAAAGCACCACCGGTCGGGGCAATAACGTTTTAAGTTCATTCTCCCAACGCTGCAAAATCGCTTCGACTCGTGCTTGTGGATCCAAATACTTACTGGACCTCACCAAGACGGCAACCCTGACTCCCGCCAACAGTAGTTCCTTCAACAAGTACTGCCCAAGCAATCCCGTTGCTCCGGTCAGCAGCACATATTTGCGCGTGTCGCGAGCGTTTGGAATCGGAACGTTTCGGCTGGTTAAAAACGGCAAGTTCATCGAAGTCAGATTCCAGAACAAGGTTGTCGATTCGGGACTGGCTTTTGCCCTGAATTGGGCTTTGTGCCAAAATTTGTCAGCCGCAGGGCGCTAGTCCGCGGTTCTCGCGAAAACCGGACACAGGCGCGTTCCGGCTAATCGTTTCGGCACAAAGCCAAGAAAGTTTCACGACCGTTCGCGACCAAGCGGGGCATTCACCGCAAGTATGGGAATATCGAGTACGATCACTATCGGCCACTTATTATAATTCGCTCATCGTTTCGACGAGGAACCACTCGGCGTCAGATCAACAACTTTGCCAAAATAAAATGTCGCACAAAATCATTAACTCCGCCTCACCGTTATCGTTGGGCCTGGCCGCCTTGATGTGCGCCTTCGCTAGCGGACAAAACGCTCGACAAAATCTGCGATGCCCGCTGTCGCAAGACGAAATCGCAAAGGGCTGGATTTGTCTGTTCAATGGTCAAGACCTGTTCGGCTGGCGTGCAGAATCCGCGGTCGATTGGGCAGTACGGGATCAGACCGTAGGGGCGCTGCGGGGCGAACGCGGGCTGCTGCGCACGACCAGCCAGTTCGACTGCTTTGAATTGAGGCTTGAATTCACTGCCGGGCCTGAAACGAACAGCGGTGTCTTTATTCACACCAGCCCGCAACCCACCGATCCTACAATCGACTGCTACGAGATCAATATCGTTGCGCCCGATCGCCATGAGTTCACAACGGGCTCTATCGTCGGACGAGCCAAGGCCCAGCGGGCAGTACCGCTGGAAGTTGACGTCTGGCATTCGATGCGTATTGTCGCGAGCGATGGCACCATCGCGGTAGAAATCGATGGTGAAACGATTTGCGAGTATCGAGATGCCAAGCCGCTGGGTCGCGGCTTTATCGGTCTGCAATACAACGGCGGGCCAGTCGCGTTCCGCAACATCAGATTAAGACCACTTGGTCAAGACACCCTCTTTCCCGTCGATCCACTCGAGTCGGCCTGGGATCTAACGCGACTGCTGGATGCGAGGGCCCGCGTGAATGATCATGGTTGGCTGGAATTAACCGGTGGCCGGGGCCAGGTCGAATCGCGGCAAACCTTTGATGACTTCGTGATGACCGTCACTGCCAGAACGCCAGAAAACGTCAACTCGGGCATCTTCTTTCGTTGCATTCCCGGCGAGGTCATGAATGGTTACGAGTGCCAAATCGATCACCGTGCTGACGAACAAGGGCGTCCCACCGATTGCGGAACGGGGGGAATCTTTCGTCGGCAAGACGCGCGACAAGCGCTAACCAAACCAAATGAGTGGTTCGTATTGACGATCGCTGCACATGGACCTCAATTGGCGACTTGGGTCAACGGCATGCAAGTGACTGAATGGCGTGATGAGCGCGAGGCCGATCCCAATCCGCGTCGCGGTCGACGGTTAGAAAGTGGTACAATCGCCTTGCAGGGGCACGATCCGACGACGTTCGTTGAATTCGCCACGATCAAGGTGCGATCGCTCGCTCCACGCAACCGCTAATTGTCAACTGACTGGGAAACCGACACACAATCGTGGCTTGATAAGGACCTGAAAATGAAATTCGGAATGAATCTGCTGCTCTGGACCGCGGAATTGAACGACGGAATCCTCCCGGTTTTGGAAAACATCAAAGCATGGGGTTATGACGGCGTGGAAGTCCCGCTTTTCAATTACGACTTGAATTATGCCGCGTGGGGTCGACGGTTTGACGACTTAGGTTTGGCTAGAACTGCGGTGACCGTCCGCACCGCGGCGGACAATCCGATCAGCCCCGATCAGACAGTTCGCCGGCGCGGCGTCGACGCCAATCGCCACGCCATCGATTGCTGCCAAGCCTTAGGCGCGACCCATTTGGTCGGCCCTTACCACTCGGCCCTGGGTGAATTCACGGGGCGCGGGCCCACCGACGCGGAATGGCGATGGGGCGTCGAGTCAATGCGTCAAAGTGCGGAACACGCAGGGCAGGGGGGAATCGTCTTGGCCATTGAATACCTGAATCGTTTCGAAACCTACCTGCTAAATTCGGCGACCGATACCGCTCGCTTCGTTCGTGAAGTGAATCATCCGTCCTTCAAAATGATGTACGACACGTTCCATGCAAATATCGAAGAAAAGGACTCGGGAGCGGCGATTCGCCAGGCGGGTGAACTGATTGTTCACGTCCACATTTCCGAGAACGATCGCAGCACGCCGGGGCAAGGACAAGTCGCTTGGGACGCTAATTTCGATGCCTTGCGAGAAATCCACTACGACGGTTGGATGGTGGTGGAGGCTTTCGGGCTGGCACTTCCGGAACTCGCTGCGGCAACCAAGATTTGGCGACGCATGTATCACGACGAAGCCCAACTTTGCCGAGATGCTATCAACTTCATGAAACGCGAGGTGGCACGCCGCTGGTAACTTGGAGTCTGCAACCCTAAGTGGTGGTTTTCAGCTGCAAGTTGCCTACGAGGCGACTGAATCAACAACTTCACAATCGAAATAAGTTGATGGCGAAATCGCCGAACCGAACAAAGCGACGACTGACAGTACGTTTCGTAAAATGATTCTATCTGCCCGCTGTTGACGCATTTGCAAGAGGTTAATCAGTCGCAACATGTGGGCTAAAGGCGGTCCTTGGGTTTTCCGCGTTCGTCGTACCTTAACAGCCCAAAATAGGCGAACGAGAACACTGCAATCGGATAGGTGACCCAAAACACTGGGCTTACGAAAACAGCCAATAAGGTCCCCACGGTGAGCAGGCCAAACCACAACCACCACGTGTCTCGTAACAAACCTTGAAAGCGCTCCATCTTTTCTGCTCTCTCAACGCCGCCAAATCCTTCGTCGAGGACGCGGATCAGCATTTACTAATTGGCCCTCGAGGTAGATCGGGTCAAACTCGCTAGTCCTTGAATAAATTAGCCAACTCCTGCCAAGAGTTGGGAGAGGTTGGTGCTTCGGTCTGGGGTTCTGCCGGTAAATCTCCGCGATCGCTGGATTCCAGCAGTTCGATGGCTCCAGCCAGTCGCCGCGATGGTGCTGTCGATGCGGGTGTATTTGAGTCGATGCCATCAACCCTTCCGGTTGATTGCGTTTGCAAGGCGTCGCCTTCTTGCCGTCCGAACACGGCCGCAGCCAACTGGCTGAAATTCCAACCATCGTCAGCCAGCATTTGACCGCAGCAACTGGGGCAAATGCAACATCCGTCGTTCTCGCAAGAGCACGACATGGTGACATGTGTCTTGTCGAGTTCTTGCAATTGGGCAAGTGCTTGCCGCAGCATTCCATGGTCGTCGGTATTCCGATAGGTCGCCATCATGAATGCGGGTGGCATGGCGGATTCATCCTGATACAAGACTCGTCCGTTTTGCATGGCCAAATAGGCCACCGCTTCGGCTTGATGTTGGATCTCGCCGTCTTTGGAGCGTTCTTCCTCAATAAAAAATCGGGTGCGGAAGCGATTATTGTTCAAGACGCGTACGGTGGCGGTATCCGCCTCGTTGTAGGTTTGCATCGCTAGGAACAATGCCGGACGCCCGGTGAAATCGCTGCTGAAATCGACGATGAACGGCCGATTTGTCACTGAAACTCCCGTCAAGGCTGCTTCGACGCGGCGCCCGTTATGTGATCCTACGCCAGGTGTAATCGCAATGTAGTTGATCGATTCCGATTGATGGATCTGATCGGCATTCTCTTCTTCTTGGACTTGAATCTGGAAACCTGAACGCGTGACGTTCTGAATTCGGTGCGTCACCGCCGACCATTCGCGCGTGGTAGAAATTTGAGCGAAGACGATCGGATTCGACAAGAAGCCAGGATCTCCGGGCCCGCGCGAGAAGGAGACACTTTTCCAATTGTGATTAGCCGTCGTTCGCCCCACCTCGAGGCGCATCCCGTCATCGAGATGGTAAACCCCGGGCTGGAACACCATGTATGACACCGCTTCGGGACCATGAACTTTGTCAAGGTAATCCCACTCCTCAATGCGGGCCTCGAAGGTCGTGCGTGTGACGTTGCGCACTCGCACGGTCGAGGGATCCGAACCGTTGCGAGATAATCCTCCGAACACGACCACCGGCGGTTCAGCGTAGTTGTTGTTGAAGCGGAACGTTCGCCAGTTAGAATCCAGCTCGACGGTCCAGACCTCTCCAACGGCTTTCGGGCCACGCACTGGTTCGAGGATGTCCCCCTCGAAGATATAAAAGCCCATGCTGCCGTAATCAATGTTGTTGTTATTAACGTGTCCCACACCGTCGATTTTGAGATAGTAGACCCCTTGAGGTACCTCGATCGAAATCGATGTTTCGAATTGATTGGCAGGATTGTGCGAGGCGAGTAGTTGTCCGGCTTCGTTGTACAACTCGATGGCTGGTTTTAGGTTGGGATGTTCCGCAAACGGAGAGATACGTAGCGAAATCCGACCGGCTCCCGTTTCAAACTTGAAAAAGTCGACATCGCTGGGACTGGAAATGAAACCCCAATCGAAAATCCGAGTCGCGCTGGACATTTTCGCAGTCGAGGCGGTTGCTCTGGTGTTGCCATGATCATCCGCACGGAATTGCAAACCGCGATTTCTCATTACTACATAGTCGTCTTCCGTGTTCGTCGCATCGGCGTACTCGCCCCGACTCCACTGAGTGTTGTTAGCGCTGAAGGGGGCGCCCATGATCGGCCCCCAACTCATCGTGCCGGATCCGGTACCAGGATGGTAGGCTTGGCTCCCCAAGCCGTCGTGGCGCAAGCCTAACGTGTGACCTACCTCGTGGGATGCCGTCAGCCCGCCGACGCGGAACCCTTTGTTGACGGTAAAGCAGGGAGTATCGTCCGATCGCCCGAAGGAATTCAAAACGGCAATCCCCCCCCACGGACCGTTGAAGTCCGGCGTCTGCTGGGTCATCAAACTGCGGACGCCGTAGAATTCGTCGTCAGGCGTGTTACGCAAGATTCGGTCGAGCCCAAGATCACGCGTCGTGACGTTGACATCGAAGGCAGCGAAATCCTCAGCGGTCTGTTGCCAAGTTTTCTGGATTTCAATCAACTCAGCGGTGCTGAACGAGTCAGGATTTCCATCGAGGTCGAAGGCCGGAAAAATGACATCATGATTCCACGCGTTGTTGCGCGAATGATGGCCATTGAAGTCCAAGTAGATCGTTTTGGTCGAAAACGGGTTCGATTCGAGCAAGAAGGTATCTTCGAGGCGGTACGGCACCGGAGCAGTCGGGTCGCCTAAGGTTAAGACTCCGTTGATGTAGGCCGGGAAAAGTGCTGCAAGCAATTGGCGATATTCGAGGTGCTCGAACTGCAATTCAGGAATGGCCACCCGCATCCTGGACTTGGGTCGATTCTGCGTTCGGTTTTGGGAATTCGTCGCGTTGACCTGTCGCCCTGAAACCAATTTCTTTTTCATCACTCTCGATTTCTCCTTAAAAGAAGGAATTCGTTTCGCCCCACAAAACCCGATTTGATCCAGCTTGAGTCCATGGCATTCATGTCGCTTTGCCGATTGACTTCCCGGCAACGTGGTTGCCGATTGACTTGATCTTCCTACTTGTTTTCCCCGGTCGCCCCAACGAACCGATCACCGCGCCGGCGACAGAGCCTGGCCTTGCCACCAAAGCATATCCCAAACGTGCAACGAATGCGCCACTAGATCGCTGCCGACCACGTGTCTACGCTCGTCGGTCGCACTGGCAAATTCGGTTGAGACTGGTTGCGAGGGTTGCGGGATCGACAAGCAGTTCAAACGAACAAAATTGGCCCTCGCGATTCTAGCGACAGCCAACGGACGCCGGTCCTCTTTTTGCCTCAAGTGGAGCAGTCCCATTTCGCAGCAGGACAGTACCGCGAAGTGTTGACGTTCCGCTACTGAATTTTATTTCGCAAAACTCCCGGTGGACGACCTTTTTTCGGCAAATGCCGGGATTAAGGCAATCGTCGGGATTAGTGAGCGTGACTGGCAAACGGCAGTCGATCGGTAAGGCCGAGGACGAATCGCGTCTTTTCGGCGAATAGATCCTTTTTCGACAACGGGCCCTCGGGCGACATCAGCAGTCGCGGCTCCCGCTGCAATCGCAGCAGGGCACGCCAAATCAACCCGACATAGCCGCGAACCGTGCGGTTAGCGTCGTAATCGAGATAATCGAACAGGCCCGCGGCATGATGAAACGCCTTTTCCAGTCGATTCGTGTAGGTGCGGACCAAGTAATCCGCGGGTTTAGAATAGTAGATTGAAGCCAGCGTGTCGCGATCGCAGCCCGACCTCGCCATGTCATCGCTGGCCAGGAAATAGTGCCCGGCAGCGGCGTGGGCATGAGCCGACAGAAGCCATTCGGCGATCAGCAACGAACGACCGCACTGGTAGGCCAAGGGTTCGAACCCAGGACGGGTAACACCCATGATTTGTACGGCGGCAGCAAAAGGCGCCCCCCCCAAACGAGTCGCCAGATTTTCGACATCGGCGTAACTTTGCGGCTGGCGGAATCGCAAGGCGTGATCGAGCCCCTCAAACAGATCGAACAAAAACTGCTTCGGGACCTGCCAGCGCGTAATCATGTCATGCGCGGCCAACCATTCATTCGCGACATATTTTCCGCTGCAGGCATCATTCAAATCATCGCGAGCTTCGTTGATCTCGTCGAACGATATTTGTCCGGTCGGTCGGGATCGTCGCCAAGCTTCGATACCGTGGCTCGCCACAAACAAGACCGCGTCCACTCCGCGCCGGACATCGCCGGGCAAATTCATCAGCAGCCACGTCCTGTGGCCGAAGTGCTTCTTGGCGTGCTGGCGGCACGAACGGTACGCTTTATCGACATCCTGTTCGGCGGGTGGCAGGTAGGTACGAACCTTTGGGCGTTGTTCGAGGGACTGATTCACGGTATTGCTTATGGAATCCATAGGAATAGGAAATAGCCTCTGGTGACGATTGCCGGTTGTGATCGAACGCGAGCCCAAGCACACCCTTGGCCGGATTGATTGCCTGGCAGCCTCCGAAAATCGCCGAAATTTTGTTTTTTTTTCTTCGATGAAGCAAGGAGCGCTGTGCCGACGACACTACCGGGACAAGCTGGTCAATTTGGGATTCTTCCCGCAAATTGTCGATGGCGAAACACTAACGCCGCCGCCGAATTTTCCCAGGCTCTGTGCCAAAATCTGTCATCCGCAGGATGTTGACCCGCGGTTTTCGCGAAAACCGAATGCAAACGCGTGCCGGATACTCGTTTTCGGACAAAGCCTAGGCTAACTCATATCGATGTATCGGGCGCAGGGCCGTCCTCGTCGGAAAAACCAATGCCTATTATGATGGTTTCTATCCAGAAAGGTAGGTCCATGCAAGTTCTTTTGGCGAACCCGCGCGGCTTTTGTGCCGGCGTCAATATGGCAGTTGATAGTCTCGAACTGACACTCGAGAAATTCGGGCCTCCGGTCTATGTTTTTCACGAAATTGTTCACAACAAATATGTGGTGGAAACTTTCAGGAATAAAGGAGCGATTTTCGTCGACTCGCTCGACGATGTCCCGCCAGG
The DNA here is from genome assembly GCA_937941455.1 of uncultured Pirellulaceae bacterium. Lineage (GTDB taxonomy): Bacteria > Planctomycetota > Planctomycetia > Pirellulales > Pirellulaceae > BJ22. The sequence continues at coordinate 22,713 of CALDHM010000039.1, forward strand.
GTCGACGCTGATGTTTTCCGCGCACGGCGTGTCGCCGGAAATCCGCAAGGCGGCACAGGCTCGTCGGCTTACCGCCATCGATGCGACGTGTCCACTGGTCACGAAGGTCCATCTCGAGGCGATCAAGTACGCTCGCGAGGGCTACACGATTTTCTTGATCGGTCACGAAGGGCACGATGAAGTGATCGGAACGATGGGCGAAGCTCCCCAGGCGATGATCCTGGTGGAAACAGCCGACGACGTCGATCGGCTGGATTTGCCTCCCGATGGCAAATATGCCTATCTAACCCAAACCACGCTCTCGGTCGACGATGCCAATCGGATTATCGCAAGGCTGCGGGCCAAATTTCCCAACTTGGTCAATCCACCGAAGGAAGACATTTGCTACGCGACTCAAAATCGCCAAGAGGCTGTGCGAATTCTCGCGCGGGAGGCTGATGTTTGCCTTGTGCTCGGCAGCCAAAACAGCTCCAACAGCCAGCGGCTGTGCGAATTGGCAATGGAGCATGGCGTTCGAGCATACCTGATCGACGGACCGGCCGATATCGACGCCAACTGGTTTTCGCCGACCGACCGAGTTTTAGTAACCGCCGGTGCCAGTGCGCCGGAAACGGTCGTCGAACAAGTCCTCGATTGGTTGAAAGACAATTTTCAAGCGACAATCGAGGTGCGTACCACTCGCGAAGAAAACGTTCATTTTCCGCTTCCCAAAATCCTCCGCAGTCTTGCGTCTCAATCCTAAGGGCTCCAGGGAATCGTCCGTCCATGTTCGATTTGGTCGCGGAAGGGAGACAAGCCGGACAACGCTGGCGAAAGAAAATTCGCGAGGACGGGTGGCACCAACTCGGTCGCCAGCCCGGGCCTTATTCCGTCCCCTGGGACGCGCAGATTTCCCGCCAACACGTGCGATTCCGTTTGGTGCCGCAGGGTCTCGAGGTCGAACGTTTGCCGCAAGCGACGAACCCGGTTTTTTTCGATGGATCGCAAGTCGAACGGTTTTCAGTCAAAACCAATCAAAATTTCGTGATCGGGCAGACCCGTTTCACGCTGGTCGATGCTCAGGCCTACGTCACGCAACAGGTGCCGCCGCCAATCCACCAGCTGACGTTTTCCGACGAGTTCCTCCAGCAACTTGACTATCGGGACGCGCATCAAAAAATCGACGTGCTGAGCCAACTCCCGGAATTGATTGCCAATGCAACCAATGAAGATCAACTGTTGGGCCGCATCACCAGTGTCTTGCTCCAAGGGATTCCCTTGGCTGAAGCCGTGGGGATGGTGCAGGTGACCAAATCGCCCCCTCATGTTCGAGTTCGCTTCTGGGATAGCCGCCGCGAATACTCGGAACCGTTCCAGCCCAGCGAGACGCTGATCCGCGAAGCCGTTCAGAACAATGCCACCGTGCTCCACGTATGGAGCGATCAGGCAGGCCAACGACCAACCTATACCGTTCAACAACATGCCGACTGGGCTTTCGTCTGCCCGCTCCGTGGCAACGCTGGGCGGGGCCAGGCGATCTACGTTTCGGGCCGCGTGGGCCATCTGGGAAAACGTTTGACGACCGAACTGTTGCACGACGACCTGAAGTTCGCTCAATTGGTCAGCGCGACCTACGGAAACGTGTTGGAACTGGAATCGCTGCAGCGCCGGCAGGCCGCGCTGCGGTCGTTCTTCTCACCGGTGGTCATCGAGGCGATTTCTGCGGGAGCGGATCCTGACGAAGTTCTCGAGCCGCGGACGGGCCGCCTGTCGGTATTGTTCGGTGATCTGCGCGGCTTTTCGGCTAGCAGCGAGCGAATGTCGGAAGATTTACTCGAGTTGCTTAATCGTGTCAGTCGATCGCTGGGGATCATGACCAGCTGCATTCTGGCGGGGCGCGGCGTCGTCGGTGACTTTCACGGCGATGCGGTGATGGGATTCTGGGGTTGGCCGCTGGTTCAGCCCGATGCGGCCCGACGCGCCCTGCAAACGGCCCTCGAAATCACTCGGCAGTTCGCCGACAATCGCGGCGATCCAGCGGAGGGTTCGGAAGGCTTGTTGATGGGGCTGGGGATCGCCTCGGGTGTTGCGATTGCGGGCAAAATCGGCACGAGCGATCAAGTCAAGGTCACGGCTTTTGGGCCCGTGGTCAATCTCGCCTCGCGGCTGGAAGGAATGACACGCTATTTCAAAGTCCCGATCCTGTGCGATGAGGCTACCATCAAGGAAATCGAAGCCAGTGGCAATTTGCCGAGTTTCTCGGCGCGTCGGCTGGCGGCGGTCGTGCCCTACGGATTGCACCGACGAACCAACATTTATCAAATTTTTACAGCGGACATCGATGGTGATCGGCGGTCGGCGGAACTGCTCGAAGATTATGCGGACGCTTTGCAACAATTCGAAAAAGGCGCTTGGGCCCACGCCTTGCCCACCTTCGATCGACTCGCGACGGTCGATCCGCCCGCCAAATTCATTGCTCAATACATGCGGCAACAATCCGCAGAGCCACCTGTTGATTGGAACGGCGCGATCAACATGCCAGGCAAATAGTTGCGATCTCCGCTTTCAGAATCGACGCCGAGCAACCCGCAGAAACCTCGCGGCAACAGCCGACGGCTCGAGATGGCGCCGTTGCCGCGGCTTCCGCGTCAGCGATTTTTCCTCTAAAATTGCGGGCCGAAGGCAAGTTGTCATCGAATCTCGAGCCCCGCAACTGAATTGTCCTGCATGCCCGCCGCGAAATCCACGATCCACGTTGAACTCTTTCGGCCCCGCAACGTCGCACAAATTGTCTTCAAGTCGGCAGGCAAGGAGCCGCTCGACAAGCTAAGCGAATTGCAACGCACGCTGCTCTGCTGCGAACTGGCTTTTTGCCATCACTTGGTAGAGGGGCAATTCGAGCAAGGGGCAAGCAAGCTCGGCTTCCACACCATTCAGTCGTTTCGGCACGAAAACTTTCGCGCCTTCATCGTTCGCAAGGCCTCTGACACGCTCGTGGTCGTCGGTGGACCCGTTCTGACAGGCTGGCAAGAATTCCAGGAAATGCTCGACCAGCCAGGAATTCCGGCGGAGTCTGTCGGCAAGGTCCACCCCGTGTTCAAAGCCGTCGCCGATCACTTGTGGCCGGAAATCGAGGGAGCGCTCGAGACGAATGAGCTGCCGCTGTGGTTCACCGGATATTCCCTGGGGGCAGCCGTTGCTCATGTGATGGCCAACCGTTGCTTGACGTCCTACATCAAATCAGAGCCCTCGGGACTATACACCTTCGGCAGCCCACGGATCGGCTGCCGGAAGTACGTGAATTACGCGACCATCAACCATCAGCGCTGGGTTTATCATCACGATGGAGTTCCGTCGCGTCCTCCCTTGCGACTCGGCTACCAGCATGGCGGCCAGCTCATGCACATCGACGTGTACCACCGAATCAATGCTCACACGCCGTGGCAAGCGGCTACTGAGCGACTCCAACAAACCTGCCGGTCGCTTCTGCACGTCCCCGACTCGATTAACGACCACGCCATCGTGCGATATGTCGACGCGATTTTCGAAGCGGTCTTGCACGAGGAACACTCGACCAACCGCCGAACGCATTGAACTGCGAGAATTATCGGCAATGCCTGTTTCCATCGAATGCCCCAACGGATGCCGCTTCTCTGCCCCCACCGCAGAGATCGCCCAAGTGCTGCGGTGCCCAAGTTGCCGCCGCGGACTGGTGATTACCGAACAGCTCGATCGCTCGGTTTACGCCGCCCAATTTCAAGACGCTCACTCGAGTGACAGGCCCGATGACGGATTGATCCGAATCGAGACTGGCGAGCTAAAAGTTCATGTCGAGGATTTCCCTCCTCTCGAATTGCAAAACGCGGCCCCGCCAGAAACAACCGCAACCGCTCGGCGCGACCTGTGGACTCAACGGGTCAAGAAACGGCTGCGCGGGCGTCAGGAGGCAACCCGACTCTTTGCGTGGGGCTTGTTCGTCTTAAGCGTGATCACGGCGTTCCCGCCCAGCGTCTGGATTTGGGATTGGAGCCGATCCATCGACGTCCAACAAACGCTGCCACGGTGGGTCTATCTGTCGATACTTATGCTGAGCTTGCAACTCTTCAATGCCTGTCTGGTGCGATTGATTCCTGACTGGAGTTCGTTGCGAGGTACAGGGTATTTTCTGCTCGGGGGCGCTTGCCTGTTAGCCGGAATCGCGGCGGCCTTGGTGATCCAAGTGCCCTATAATCCGGTAGCCGCTGGGTTGCAAACGCCCCGCTCGTTGCAATCCCGCGCTGCTTTGTGGTGCCTGGCGTTGGTTTGCCTCCACATCTTGTTGGGGTTTTGGGCGTTTCGCGAATCGTTCAACTGGCGTCGAACCGAACAATTGTTCCGAGAATTATTTCCCGGAACTAACGACTCTGTGGTAGAAATGCCGTCACAAACTGCTTGATCGACGAGCCGATAAATGCCATCACGAATTCTGGTTTTAACGCCGACCCGTTGCGAACAAACTCGACTGCAGGAACTCTATCGCAATGCCGTCTCGCTGGACAACGGTATCCCAACCGACCACCGTTCCGCCCGCGCCGTAATCTGGCGGGTCTGCGGATTCGGATTGATCAACGCGGCGATCGGTACCACGCAGGCCATCCTCGAGGATCGCCCCGATCAAGTCTTCCTCGTGGGCATCGCCGGCACCTACAACGAGCAGCGCGTCGAGATTGGACAAGCCTATCAGTTTAACGAAGTTGGCTGTTGCGAGATCGGGATCGGTCGGGGCAAACATTTTCGCTCGCTCGACCCGGAGCAGCGCACCGCATTCGGTGCTGAATCCGATACCTATCGGCTGGCAAAGATCGAGAATGTCTTGGTCGAAGAAGCTAACGGTTTGTTGCTAAGCGTCGCGTCAGCGTCCGCGTCCGCTGACGACATACGAGAACCCCTTCGGCGGATGCCGCAGGCTGTGGCGGAGGATATGGAGGGATATGCCGTGGCGGCCGCCTGCCACCGCTTAGATCGGCCGCTAACCATCATCCGCGGGATCTCAAATCGGGCAGGGGAACGCGACAAGTCGCATTGGCAATTCGACGTCGCCTTCGCCGCCGCCGCGCGCCTTTTGGCAGCGGCTATCGGCTGTTGACACACCGATTCCGAGGGATATCCAGCCGGTGCACCACGATTTCCCGCGGCACAAAGGCGAACGACAGAGACATCGCTACCTCCTCAGGATGGTAGGTTATCGAGCAAAACTACCGTCTGGCGACGATAGCTACGGTATGTTTTCAATTGCCGCTCGTCGCAGACCCTGTGGCGGTAAAGCCTTTGCCGGCGCATGAAAAAACCTTGCCAAAATTTCCTTTGACAAGGCTGATCCTGATGGGCAGTGAGGGACTCGAACCCCCGACCCTCTCGGTGTAAACGAGATGCTCTAGCCAACTGAGCTAACCGCCCTACGACGACTTGTTTTACGAAAAAAGCCGAACCTTGTCAATGACCAGTCGAAACAGACGAAGGTTCGGCTTGTTCCTTGCCAACCTTTAGCTGCACAGCGCAGCCATCGGGTGTTTCATCATCATTCCCGGATGGGAGCACCATTATTCTTCGTCGCTGCTACGAAGCGCCGTGGGGCTCCCCTTGTCCTTGCCCTGGCCGTCGTCATCGTCGTCGTCTTCATCTTCGTCGTCTTTCGACTTGGCTCCCGGCTTTTTGACCTTGGTCCCAGCCAGTTTTGCGTTTTTCAAGAGTTCGTCATAGGTCGGCCCGTCCTTCGACTCCAATTCCTTGACTTCATCCAGCGCTTTGACAAATAGCGGCAGCATGACCTCTTTTTCGAACTTCGTCTTCGCCTCGCGATCCTCACCAAAGGCCTCCCACTGGCTCGAAAGATTGTGTTCCTTGAGGCGCTCGTAGAACAATTCCCCGAACTTATTTCGCTCGGTACGCGGCTCCCCTTTGGGATGGCAGGCTTCGCAAGCTACTTTCGTTTTGGGGTATTTTTTCTGCATTTCTTTTCGAAAGACCGTGTGACCCGACGCTTGCCCGGCAACGCCGATGCAACCACAGACCAACAAGGCAACAATCAATGCACGATTCATTCGTATTCTCCAGAAAAATTCGTCTCGGACAGTTTTTTTATTTCCAGGCGACAGTAATGAACGGTTCCGTCTGAGTCGATTTGACTTGACGCCGTCGTTTGTCGGGCTTCGCCGCCCTCGCTCAAAATCGGTTTCACGGTCATGACCCAATTGTACGCGAAGCTAACACAAACGGTTCTTGTGCAACGAGACTTTGCCACAAAACCGACGAACCGCCTTGGCCATAGTCCGCGGTTTTGGGTAGCCCCTAGGCATACGTGGATCAAATCGTAGCTCAGGGCGAAGTCTCTGGCCTGATGCCCGTCCACTGACTTTCAAGATAGGCCAAAACGGTGGATCGAGCAACGGGCGACTATTTGGGGCGATTCACCGCGGTCGCCTCCAAGTCCGGTGAAAACCGGAGCGCCTCGCTAAATTCCAAGTCGTATCGAATGGAATCTTGAACAGGACGAGACTCGACATCGGCTGCCGCAAAAGTCGCTCCACAGCTACGACACCGAATCGGCAATCCCAAATAGCGAACATGAACCAATCGCCCAGCGCGACACCGACAACACATAACCTGAAAAAAACATTCTTGAGTTCCCATGACCTAATCCTTGATCCTCGGGAATTAGTCGACATTACCGACAGCTTTGTCCCTAAACGATAAGCCGGAACGCGTTAGTGCCCGGTTTCTGCGAGAACCGCGAGCTAGTGCTCAGCGGCTGACGGGTTTTGGCACAACGCCAACTCAGTATATCCCGTCGCGAGACGAGCGCCCAAGTCCATCCTAGAAAGGCTGGCCACTGTTTGCTATCACCTCGATGTCGATGGTCGCTACCGGACGAGGCATAGCGGCTCGTTATTCGGAGTCTGATGGTGATTCCGTGACACTGGCAAATTCCGCACTCCGTTCAGGAAATTTTACGAGTTCAAGCTTTGCAGCGATGTCGCGCAGGCTGCGGTTCTGCGAGATTTCTTCTTCGCAGATGCCGATCATTTCCAGAAGGTCTCTGACAATCTTGTGATGCGAGGCTTTCGTCGCCCGCGGGGCATAAATTTCAACGCGTCCCCAGATACGCTGCTCGACGACGATCGGCAACTCGACGCACCAGTTCTGGTTGGCACTGCGATTGAAGGTCGATTGCCGCCAATAGGCATGAAATGATTCATGCCGCCAAGGAGCATTGACATCGAGAACGATCATGCTTAGATCGTGAGTTTCGGCGAAATTGCGAAAATATTGCCAAACCTCTGCCCAGTCTTCGTCCCCTTGTAGGGACAACGTTGATTCTTGAGCGCGATTGCCCTCCTTGCGTTGCGGCAAACGGACGAACGATAAAAAGAAGCTCGAAAATTTCTTGCTCAGCAATTTGAACTCGGCCACGCCGAAAATCCCAAAGGCCACCATAAAAAACAGAGCCATCACGATGGAGGCGAGAGCATAGATCGCTTGGCCCCATGTCAAAGCAATGGCGGCTCCCACAGCCGTCATGGTGGTGAAGAACGCCAGATACAACAAACTGGTCCGCGGGCTAAACCCTTTCTTGGCCAGCACATGATGTAAATGACCCCGGTCCTCCGTGTAGATACTTTTGCCCGTCAAGCGACGGCGAATCACGGCGGCTGACGTATCAATGAAGGGAACGGCCAACATCGTGATCGGGGCGAACACCGCATAAGCCAATTGCTGCTTGAACGCACACCGAATTGAAACCGCTGCGATGAACAGACCGATCAGCATGCTGCCGGCGTCCCCTAAATACACCTTGGCAGGCGGAAAATTAAAAACTAAAAACGCCAGTAGGGCACCGGCGAAGGCCAGCGTCGTCACTCCATCGATGGGTTGCCCCAACAAGAATGCCATGTAGCTGATACTCAGACAGATGATGGCACCGACGGTGGCGGCAAAGCCGTCGGCTCCATCTAGCAAGTTGACCGAATTGATCGCCAAAAGGCACCAAAAGTAGACAACCACGATCGAAAACACGCCAAACGTCAGCGGAATTCCCATCACCTCGATGACCTCGAAGCGATAGCCAAACAGATACAAGACCGAAACAGCGATAATTTGGCCTACCAATTTTTGCCGCCCGCGTAGGTTGAATCGGTCATCCACAACACCAACGAGCAAGATGGTTAGGCACGCTAGAAACAGGCCTAGCAATTCAACCTTCTCGACCACCGTCAACTGCAGATTCGTCAGCCAAAGCGTGCCAACCACGGCGACCGTGGATGATATGAAAATGGCGACCCCGCCAATCAGGGGAATCGCGTGCGCGTGCAGTTTTCGCGTGTTGTCGGGTTTATCCACCAAGCCGATCTGGCGGGCTACCCCCATCAACAGCGGAATCAGCGCCGCGGCGAGAGCGGCCGAAATGATCAGCGATAAAATTGCTGCAGTCATTCGCGAGGACTCGAACCGAACTTGATACTTCGTGTCATATTACACCCCAAGCGTGAGGGTGGATGACGGTTTGTCGAGCTCATTTATTTTGATTTAATAAACGCCGCTCGTTGAGTTTTTGCAAATCTTCATAGAGTTTCTTGTGCTTGGGACTGTCCTCCTCACTAAGCAATCGGCGAGCCTGCCGCATGGCCTCGTCATACCGCTCCAAGCGCAGCAGCAAGGTCGCGTAACGATAGCGTACGCCACGTTCGGTGGGTCGCGTATCTACCGCAATTTTCAGCATTTCCGCCGCTTGTTCCCAATCCTCCAACTCCATCAGCATGTTGATCTTGAGCAGCAAGACGTTGTACTCAACGTAGGCATGATCGCCGATCAGTTCCACTCCCCGTCGCAACAGATCACTCCGTAGCGGCGAATCCTTGGGCAGGTACCGTTTCACGAAGTCGAACAACACGCGGGGGTTATTGGGCAAGACCTGTTCAGCCAAAATCGCATTCGAGAGCGGTTGGCTTAGCCGCCCGGTCAGCCCCTGGACGAAACTGATCAAACCGACAAATTGCCGCGGATCGAGTTCCAGCACCTTGCGTAAATAGGGTACGCTCTCGTCCCGTTTGCCAACGAACAGCAGCAAACAACTCGCCGCCGTATTGAACGCAACATCGTTCGGTTCGAGATCAACCGCTCGCCTGGCGAATTCCGTCGCGCTTTCTGTCTCCCCGAAAATTCCCAGTAAGACCGCCAGCTTCATCAACACGTCTGCTTGAAACGGATGCTTCAGCAAACTTTCCCGGTAAAAACCGACCGCCGTGGGGAGGCACTCGGTCACAAAGGGTTGCCGCATGAATTCATTGGCCAACCCCTGGCCACGATCATTGCGCAAACTCACCACATGCTCGAGCAATCGCATCGGCTCCGTTTGGTCCCAGAACGTGCGGCGGTTGATTGTCGGCATTTGCTGATAAATCAACAGTCGCGCGCGGTGGACCCATAAGTCGCCCAGATATTCACACTGGGCAGCGTTCAGATTGCCTCCCCCGACGGCCGCGATCGCTTTGATTTTCTCCTCGGTTGCAGCCAAATCCAGCTTCGCCGAATCCTTCGCTGGCAACCGCACGTCTATGTATCTCTCGACTTGCATGAAACGATACAGCGACAGGGACAGAACCACACAGACGCTAAAGCTGACCAACACCAAGACATGCGTCGCATAGTTCGGGACTTGAAACCGCAACCACGACTTCTTTTTAAGCCGCGCGGCGAACGCATGAATGTATTGGCTGCAGACCCCCACCAGGACCGCCAACAAGATGGTATTGGCCGGCACATACCAACCGAAGTCAAAGAAGCTGGCAACCACTTGCGAAGAAGCCAAGTTTACCCCAAGTGTTCCTACCGCCACGGAACTGGCGGACACACCCCGATTCAGAAGAAACAAACTGCTCGAACTGAACAACCCCACGGCGAGCACAAGTATCAGCAAGGCAATGACTCCTCCGTCCACCATCGCCTGCACGAATTGGTTCTCGGCATACTCAAACACGCCCGGGTCCGACTGGGAACTATACAGTCGCTGGACAATTGGGAATGTACCCAACCCCGCGCCCAAGGCCCCCATCGCACGCACGGATTGGCTCGACTCGCTCCACGTGCGAATCCGCACATCGGTCTCGGTGAATTCGTCGGTTTTCACGATTTCTCCGAACCGCTCCACCAGCACATCATTGAAACCAATCCACGAGGTCAGCACGGCGATCCCGACGAGGATCGGAAAAATCAACAGTGCGCCGATCCGAGGCTTACGTGCCATTCCGAAAAATATGGTCGTGATGACGAATCCCGCGAGCAGAGCGGTCACCCCGCCCCGCGATAGTGTCACAAAAATCGCGGCGGCAATGAACATCGCCGCAAGCAACACAGCCAGTTTCGCTGTCGTTAATTCAGCCAATTGAATACGAACATGCTCTCCGATTTGGCGCCAGATCGGAATTTCCTTGCTGACGATGAGATCGGGGCCACTTTCTTGCCGTTGCAACCAAAGGTAGACCAGCAGGCCAATGGCCCCGGCCAAACACAGCAGCAAATAGCCCGCGGCATTGTTGCGATTCACGAATGGTCCGAACGGCTGTCCTCCTTGAGACAACTCGAACATCCAATACAGCTTCCCATTGGTCGTAAAGCGATGGATGATGCCGAAAAAAGCGAGGACGACGCCGTTGATTGTGATCGCTGACAGCAGCACCACCAGGTCCTTCGGCCGACGAAAAAATTGACAGCCGGTGATCAGTCCCATGGCCCCCAAAAACATCAGCCGCAATTGATTCCAAGTCGCTTCGACATTGAGCGAGGCTCGGGGCCGAATTGCGGACGCATCACCGAGCAGGGGGCCCAGATAGGCCGGGTACAATTCGTTTTGCCTTCCTAATACCCGACTGGCCAAACCATTCGGCAAGCCGAAGGTCTGTGTCCATCCCAGCAGCAGCCCCATCAAAACGAAAGCCCCGACATAAGGAACCACCGTCTGTGTTTTGCCCCGCCGAATCGTGAGTTCGATCCACCAACAGCCCAAAGCGACCAACATGGCAAGCGAAATCAGCCACTGGGCCTGCGCCGTCACGCCACCGAACATCCAGGGTGGCAGCAGGACCGCCACAAGAATCGCCGCGCGCCCAAGCCAAGCAATCCAGGATTCGATACCAACGGCTGATTCCTGGCCAGCGTCGCGAGAGACGTCGGCTGATTGGCTCGCCGGGACCAAAGAATCCCGCAAAGTCCGAGGGCGCGGCGTTTCACTCATCTTCTTCGATTTACCTGGGGGTAAGGGCGGTCGCACCGCCTGGTCAGCTACTCAATCCAAGTCTTCAATTCTCGCAGCGCAGGACCAATTTGTGAACACCTTACCAGGCCGCTTCCCTGCTATTTGGGTGGAGCTGACTTCTGCTGAAATGAAGAGGTGTACATGATCGTCACCGCGCCTGCGGCAAGAAAGCACCAGGGCATCCAATCCTTCGTGACGATGGTCCGCGCTGACGACTTGGTGGCAGCACCCGTCGCATAGGAAAGCGACGGCGCCCCCGCAGTTCCAAGATTATTGCCTGCGAAAAGTCGGGGAATTCCCTTGGAGTCGGCCACCACGAATTTCTCCACCACCAACGTTTCCGCACCAATCAACAGCAGGAAAATTCCAACCGCCCAAAAAAACGAGGTCCACATCGCTCGTACCTGCCTCTACCTATGTACTCGAAAACGGGAGTTCACCTATAGAAATCGACCTCCAAGACGCCCGATCATCGAGAAAAAATCGTCGGCGGCATTCGTTTGTAGACCCGACAATGAATCGCGCGGATGGTGCCGGATTTTCATCCCCATGGCGCTCGATTGCTATGGCCAAAATTCAGAAGTCTTGTATCATCGTAGTACCCTCCAAGGATCGCGTTTACCCCCGAATCCCTGTTTCGTTGGCCCGCCATGGACTCAAACGCTGCACCAATTCCAAAAGATCAACAACGCCCTAGAGTTCTGATTGTTGACGATCATCGCAGTCAGGTCGAAGGAATAGAATTCGCGCTGCGCAGACTCAATCTGGATGTTCTTTTTACCGATGATGGCAACAAAGGCCTCGCCATCATCAAGACCACCCCTCTTGACATTCTCATCCTCGATTTGGGCATGCCCGGACGCAGCGGTTTTATTATCCTTGAGCAAATCCGCTGCGAAGACATCTACAATGGTCCCGTCATCGTGGTGACGGGAATCGACGGATATCGGCATCAAAATTACGCCATGACCCTCGGTGCCGATGCTTTTTTCCGCAAACCCTATGTCATCGAAGAAGTCGTCGCGAAAGTGGCGGAATTACTGAAAATCTAGTGCGTCGACGCTCCAGAAAACATGACGCTCGACCTTTGTCAAATCGAACCTTCGCGGCACCCGACAGAAAACATGCCCCGCGGTCATCGGCGAGAACCATAGCAGCTTGATTCGCGGTCTCAGAAATCGCTACCAAGAATTATGGTTGGAATTGCCGCATGATCTCAATCGCCGGACCATGCGGCGACATGATGCTTGAGCAAGGAGAATTTTCGCTCAAGCGGTAGGGATTTTTTCGTCGTCGCTTAAGGCTTGCGTCCCAAGTCGGACGTGTCACCTGGTCCTAATCGACTAGACTTTTCGTTCTCTCGCTTGATCGCCTCGTAGACTTCCAGGCGATGCACCGGAATGGCTGCGGGCGCGTCGATGCCTAAGCGAACCTTGTCACCGCGAATATCGACGATCGTGATCATCACATCATCACCAATCATAATGCTTTCATCGCGATGTCGTGATAATACTAACATGCTCGATCCTCGTTTCCATTCGCCGTGGGTGGCGGGCCGCAGCGGTGCAACAAGTTGAAAGGGGAATGCTCGGCAGACCAGGGCAAGTGTCGCTCACTACTGCAATTTCCGCCAAGACCTAAATTGACACTGTTCGGGGTATCGGATAGCTGCTATTGCCGAATCACGCACTTCTAAGAAATTTCCAGTTAGCGCGGCTATTCGGATTTCCATTGTTGCCAAGGGCCATCAGCGTCGAAATGGCTATCACGATCGGCAGATTCGCTGCAAGACAACCGGGCCGACTAAAGCGTATCATCAGCCAATAGAGTTCTACCCAGCCACGACCGCCATCTCACAAGCGATTGCTGATAACAGATGAAACCGATCCGCGCGAGACGATGGGAAACTGAACGGCAAGGCTCAACGCGCTGGCCGAGAACGCGACCTTTGCAGCAGTTATGCCGATTTCCGCTGGCGCACGGTCTTTTTCTGCAACGCGTATTGCAGGGGCTGGTTATCGGTCGTCACAACCTGGGCACCGATCCGGCGATCGAGATTAACGATGATTGGAGCCCTTAAATTCAAGGTCAGAGTATCTCCATCGCGTCCGACGACGGCCAGTACATAAGCATGCTCGTTGCTATCGAGCATCAACGCTTCGATGTCAGCTTGAGCCATCCGCACGCGATAATCCTTCACGAATCGCCGCGGCGAAACGACCGGCAAGGCCGTTTCTGGTTTTTGAATACTTTGTAACCAAGCCACGGAGGAGTTTTCCGCGTCTGCCAGCAGAACCCAATGGCGACACTGCTCAAACCCGAATATCCCCTGCCGGAAGAATAGGATATCTTCCGGTTCAATATCGATGGCATCAAATCGAGTGGTTTGAATTTTCATGGATGTTCCGCCAACATATTTTGGAAGGCAGCCGTCTGGCAGCAACGTGGATCAATTGGATTATCGGAATTTGACGAGCCTGCGGATTAGGTAAATTTTGTGAATCGACTCGCCAGCGTGGCCAGCTTGCAGCGAAATCGCCACCAGCGGGAAATTTGCAGAAATTTCCCTGAAAAATGAGAACTCATGTCCTGGCGTCGACAAAGTTCGTCTCGACTCGACAACGGCAAAACGGATAAGATAAACCGAAGAATGATTCCATCGCGATAACGCGGTTCCACCAACCTAATTTCCCAAGCCAGACCAACACGACACCATGCATTGCCAGCCAATTCGCCATCTTGATTGTTGGGCCAGTTTGGTCTGGTTGCCAATCCTAGTCGGCCTGACCTGCGGTTGGCATGACGGGGTAGCGGTTTTGGCCTGCCAAACAGGAGAGGAAGACGTCGCGGCGCTGGTGGTTCGGCTCGACGATCGCCGCTTTGCCGTGCGAAAAATGGCCATGGACGAACTGGCTCGCCGCGGTCCAGAAACTCTCGAAACTCTGCTGATGCAATTTGATGAAATGAGCCCCGAGGCCAGTTGGCGAATGCTCAAGATCGTCGAGACCATCGGTCTGGCTGGGGACGAAGCGGCTTTCATCAAATCGGCCGCCATTCTGCGAACGCTGTCCCACGATCCTCGCATTGACGAGAAACTGCAAGACTACGAAGCCAAATGGAAGATCAGCCAAACAACCCTTGCCGCACAGCACTTGCAACAATTGGGCGCGCGGCTCGTGCTCAGCGATGACCAGATGGATGGTTTCGGCCAAATCATGATGATCGAGCCACAATTCGGCGTGATTGCCGAACAAAATGCTGTCCCCGATCCCAAGGCGGTCACCCCATCCGCCAAAAGGTTGTCGAGCGACGAAAAACGGAAACAACTCGAACAAATCTTCCGCGGTGATGTGTCCAGCAACTTTCGCTTGGCGTTTCCTAACAAACTTGCCACGGCCGATCGAACTCATGACCGCCGCAACTTCGTCTTGATCAATCAACAATTAGCGCAACGGCGGATTTTACTGGCCAACGGCCTGATGGTGGGCAATCAAGATGGCGAATCGATCACACTCGACCGAAATTGGCGCGGAGCGGCAGAGGATTTCCACAAGGTCACGTCGATTCACGGATTGACGACAGTCGTCTTCGGCGACATCGCGCTGACCGGCGATTACATCACGCCTCTCCAGCGCATGAGCAACCTGACTCGCCTTCGTCTGGAAGGCACGACGGTCGGTGACGATGTCCTGCCGGAACTTGAAAAATTACCCTCCCTGACGGCGATCGAAGTTTTGAAAACTGAGGTGCCTCCTGGTTTCTTTCCCGTGCTGGCCGCGATTCGCGACCTCTCGGAAATCGTGCTCGAGTTGCCGCAGAATTTACAGTCGACTTGGTGGCAACATTGCTCGAATCTCAAGTCTCTGACCAGTCTTGTGCTGCGGAGAATGAAACTGGAAGACGAGCACTTTGAACTGCTGGCCAACATGCGTTCCCTGGGGACAGTCTTTCTCGAAGGCTGCTCCTTCAACATCCGCACCTACAAAGAGTTCAAGCGCACGCACCCCGAACTGAATATCGAATTCGTACCCAAAGCCTATTTGGGTGTCCGTTCCGATTTCGGCGCAAATCAAAATATGCGGCCTTGCATCATCGGCGAGGTGGTTGCCGGAACCGGTGCCGCGGAGGCGGGGATGCAAACCGGCGACATCGTTTTGCAAATCGCCGGACAGGATATCGAGGTTTTCGAGGATCTTCGGTTAATCGTGGCACAGTACGATGCCAACCAAGAAGTCGATGTCGTCGTGCAGCGAGGAAACGAACGAATTAACCTACGCATCCGCTTGGGAGACCGCTCGGCAATCAACCAGTAGACCGGGGGTTCATCGATTCGACCGAAATGCGCCAGGCTGTCGCGTGAACTTGACATGAAGTTGATAGCCCGGCGTTGCCCGATACTATTGGCAGGAACGCGTTAGCGTCCGGTTTTCGGAGAAACAGCGGGCTGGTGCCCTGCGGCTTGAAGGTTTTCGGCACATTGCCAAGTCGCTGGGCCTCCAGCGTCGCCTCCGTTGCAAATCCAAATCACGCGACAAAGCTCACCCAATAAAAAATCCAACCCGTCACGGCTGTCATCAGCATGAACCATGTGCCGACCCAACCTAGGCGATGGTGAAAGCGGCGATGCGTAAGATTTTCAAAATTCGCGCCCATGCTTCGCAGGGCCATCACAACTAGCGCGGCCCATAGAAATAAAGTGGGCACAGCAAAGGACAAATGGATCCACAACCAGCGATCCACCCAGCCGCTGGCATAGTAGATCGACTTCGACGCTTGCGCTCGCCAGTCGGAAATAAACCGCATGTCGATCTCGAATAAGACGATCACGATCAACAACGCGACAGCCAAAACCAATTGAACAGTGCGATGGCCGCGATAGGCTTGTTTGAAACGGGCCAAATAAACACTGAACAGCAACACCAACGTCACCGCGATCATCGCCAAGGCGACTACATCCAACATCCACGTGGCGCGCGTCGGCAAAATTCCCGAATTCATAGTCCCCGTCTGTCTAATTGCGAACTGGTCTTCGAAGTTTCAAGAATATAGATATTCGCTCCCCTTTGGCAACATCGCAAGTGAGAAAATCAGGGTGAAGCATCCCAACAAATACGAAGATCGCACCCCAGAGCGATGATTGCCCTCGACCACTCTCGACCAGGCGTTGTGCTAAACTCAGCCGGAAGGCACCAGGGTTCGGTTTTCGTGACAACTGCGGGAAAGTGCCCGTCTTCGTGCGGGCTCTCTTCACTGGCGGGTTCTCCTAACAACCAGTAGCCGGAACGCGTTAGCGTCTGGTTTTCTCGACAGCCATGTGATCGTACCTGGCGCCGACAGGTTTTGGCTCAAGGCCCCGTTTTTTTGGAACAAAAATCTGACCAGCGACGGGAAAACGCGAGCCAAATTCGTTTTTTGGCCTCTCCTTACACGCACGGTACCAGAATATCGACGAATCGCTAGAATATGTCGATTCGCGGCCGGGTGGCGGAATGGCAGACGCTCAGGACTTAAAATCCTGTGCCCGTTAAGGGCGTGCGGGTTCGAGTCCCGCTCCGGCTACTGGCAATGTCTTAGCGCGGACTTGCCCTCATATCATTGACCAGTACGTCGACCTGCGGTTGCCGCGATCGTCGAACATTGACGCAAACCAGCTTGCCGGTCAGTCGCTCCTCATTGACCGGCCGATCCAATTCGGCGATAATTTTACCTTGAGAAGTCGATGCTTATTTGCTGGATTTGCCTTGCGAGTTGTCGATTCACCGGCAAACCGCAGCTTTCAATTGATCGGGGCGTAGCTCAGCCTGGCTAGAGCGCTACGTTCGGGACGTAGAGGCCGGAGGTTCAAATCCTCTCGCCCCGACTGTTAGACTAGGCTTTGTGCCAAAACACAGCAGCCGCAGGGCGCTAGCCCGCGGTTCTCCCAAAAACCGGAAGCTAGGGCGTTCCGGCTAATCGTTTGGGGACAAATCCTAGTCGAAGGATTGAATCTGAATTCGGGGTACGCGGGAAAATGGCCCGAGATATTTTGTATCTGCTCAAGGAAGATTTCCCGGACGGGCCGGGATTGCCCTACTATTGCCCTGACTGTGCCCAAATCACGGGAGTGTTAGCTTACTTTCCCCGCCTGCGGCATCAACTGGACATCCGTTATGTCGATTACCCGCGGCCGCGAACGGAAATCGTCGAACTGATCGGCGAAAAAAATCAGAATTGCCCCGTCCTGATCCTCGCCGCTGCTCCCTGGCCCCAAGCGAGCGAGTGGGTAACTGGCGAGTTTAACGGACGAAAATTCCTTTCGGGGGCCAAGGCCATCGGTCACTATTGGTCGATCGTCCACGGAATCTCGCGACCGCATTGAGCGACCATTTCTACAACTATTCACCCCATTTTGAACGCCACCAGTCGCGCCTTGCTACGTTTCCCGCCGCGAATTTGGCCGATTGATGAAGGATTCAACGTAGCATGCGCAGCGCCGAATTCGCTAAGGTTCGCGGTTGAATGTCGAGAATTTGCGATTGTGAACGGTCACCTTTGAACCGCCCCCTTTCCGTCCCTTCCGTCCCGCTGGGTTCTCTCCTCGCGCTAAGCGAGCGACATCGCACAATGGCAAAAGCGAGTTGCGGCAACGTCGCCCGTTAGCAATAGCTGGACGGAGACCATTGCTGGATGAGTTATCAACCCCCGAAGCGTTGCCGAGGGAACCCCAGTCCTGAAACTTTTTCGGAATTTCCCCTTGTCACCGACCAAGTGATCCTGCAATGTCTGATGTTGAAAGAGGCAGAGCCCAATGAGCTTGGCCAGGCTTTTTGCCTTAAACTTCGAGCTTATCCCAAAACCAGCCCTCGCTTACGCTTCGGGCTACGGACGCCTTCGGTTTTGGGATAGGTTCTTTTTTGCTGGAACTCACCAGTGTCCGGTTTTCGCGAGAACCGGCCAGCTAGTGCCCGGAGCGGCTGACGGGGTTTTGGCAGACAGCTTGGTCGGTCAGCGCCCGTTTCAATCGAATCGTCAAAATTTTATCGCTTAAAAGCGCATGCCGTCCATCGCGGCTGTCTCGGTCGACCGAGATTCAATCGAATCGGCAAAATTTGTTGCTTGAAAGCAACTGAACGTAGCGATCGTCGCCCTATGATGGACTCCCTAAATAATCCCAATTCTGGCGAGCGTGGCAACGTAAAAGTTCCGCCGTGCGCTTAGATTCGGCTAAAGGCCTCATCGAGTTCTGCGGTCGATACAGCTTTAATTTTGGAAGCGGCTTGATCGCCAAACATTTCAGCGAAAGCGACCGAACGATTACTGAGACCACTGGATCGGTTCGTTGCAGCGTTGGCGGTCGCTTGGGGTCGCGACCGGTTGACGGTGCCGCCAGTCACGTTGTGAGCAGCCTTGGTGCCGGTCCCTGCACGCGTCGCGCCGGGTTGGAGGCCAAAAGCGTGCCCGATCAATCCCAAGTTATTTTCCGCGGGTGGAGCCGTCATCGCAAACCGATCGTTTCCATGATTGCTCGGTGGGGCGGACATCGTTGAAAACCTCGGCATGCCCAACGGATTATCGATTACGACACCCGCAGGAAATGCCACGAAGCCGACGGTCTCCGGGGCGGTACGTTCGATTTCACGATCCCGCGACCGTTCTTCTTCAAGGTGGATCAACGCCGAGCGGTAACTCAGTTGCCGTTGCCGCACGATGGCCGGGTCGGCATCATTGAAGGTTTGCGTTTGTGCGAAAAACGCTGGGCGTGTCCCCGCGAAGGCAGGGTCGAAGTTGATGCGATGATCAAGGTGGGTCACTGCATTCGGGGTACGCCCTGCTAACAGGTCGCCTCCATTGGCTGTGAATCGGCCCGGTTCAAAGGCTACCCACGAAACTGTCTCAAAGGCATGGAATCCGTCTGCCCCCTCTTCCTCTTGCAAGCGCATCGAAAAACCGGTTTTTGTTACATTTCGTACGCGGACGATGACCGGAGAGCGCTCGTTCGCTGTGGTGACTTGGGCCAGCACGATGGGGACTTGATCGAAGTTCACCGAACTGCCAAAGGAAACATCGCGGAAGGTGTGGTTGACCTGTGAGCGGCCAGCCATCAGTGTCGCCCCATTGTCGAGCGTATGTCGACCACGCTCGAATACCATGTAGGGAACGTGTTCCATGCCGTGGATGCCGTCGAGATAGCTCCACTCTTCGACGCGGGCCTCGAAACTACCGCGAAAGGCTCCACTGCCCGATCTGACATTTTGCACGCGGACAGTCATCGGATCATTTCGGTATCGCGAGGGAGTTCCCAAAATAACGACCGGATCCGAGTACCGGCGGCTGAAGGTAATGGTCCGCCAGTTGCTATTGAGCGGCAGGATTCTCGACTCACCCACGACACGTGGATCATCATTGATGATGGTTCCCGTGCCAATAGGATTGGCCAATCTGCCGTTTCGCGGTTGTGAAAGGACCACTCGGAATGTTTCATTTGGCTCATAAAAGTTATCGCCGATGATTTGTACGGTGATCGTTTTTGAGGTCTCGCCCGGTTGGAAAGTCAAGACACCACTGGTGGCCACAAAGTCTTCGCCGGCATTCGCCGTCCCATTTTGCGTTGCGTAATTTACACTCACAATGTCGGGCCAAGCTTCTGCCAGCGTGACAGTGAACGTCATGGGCTTAGTTCCCGAATTTCCCTCAACGACCGAAGCGTTGCCGATGAAAATGTCCGGGCCAACAGCGACGACGAGATTTTCCAAATTCAATCGTCCGCCCGTCGAGACTTTGCCGTCCAACGACGTCGTCGGCTCGGCGGAATCGATCAGAGCCTGGCGGATTTGAGCGGCCGTGGCATCGGGGTTGACCGCCGCGTATAGGGCAACCGCGCCGACTACGTGCGGTGCCGCCATGGACGTTCCATCGAAGGAAGCGTATTGGTTGTTCGGCTGTGTCGACCAAATGGCGGCACCGGGTGCCGCGATATGAACGGTGGTGGCTCCGTAATTGGAAAAACTCGCCAGGTTTCCTGAAGAAGCCAGTGCCGCGACCGTGACAATCGCATTGTATCCCGCCGACGCGGTCGTGTCGTAGTTCGCTGGGTATACGGGTGACGCATCATTGTCACTGGAGCTATTCCCGGCAGCGACGATCGTTAAAATATCGGCCTGAGCCGCCCGTGTGATGGCATCGAATAAGGCCTGAGAATTTCCGACCGACCAGGACGCGTTGGCGGCCACAATGTTGATGCCATGGCGAGTTTTCAAATCGGTGATGTAGTCGAACGATGAGATTGCGGCCGATGCGATCGGGAAGGCGGTGCCGATCCGCATGGCGATAATGTTGACATCCCAGTTCAGTCCGGCGATGCCGATCCCGTTGCCCCCTTTGGCGCCGATCGTGCCCGCGATGTGAGTTCCGTGGCCTTGCTGGTCCATCGGATCGCTGTTGTTATTTTCAAAATTCCATCCGCGCACGTCGTCGATGAATCCGTTGCCGTCGTTATCAACTCCATCTTGCGGATCGAATGGGTTATTAAAAGCGTTCGGGTTCAAGTCGGGGTGGTTGTAATCAACACCGGTATCAATCACGGCGACATAAACATCCGTTGATCCGGTTGTGACGTTTTGCCAAATCTTTTCCGCTTGGGTACCAAACTGATTTGTGGTCCCGTCCGGGCCGATCGGATTCGGGAGATCGTTGCTGTACGTCCCCCACAGGCGACCGTCCTCATACATCGGATCGTTGGCTACCGCGTAAAATGAGCCGATGTAGTTTGGTTCAGCGAAGCGAACTCCAGGAATCATCTGCGCTTGCAGAATCCCTTCTTCGACCGTTTTTCCAACCAAGCGAACTCGTTCGATGGCTCCCAGTCCGCGATCTTGCATGGGACGGGTGTGGATCGTCTCGATCGAGGTTGCGCCAAGGCTTGCGATCACGGCCTGGCGGAGCGACGCACTTTGCGGTTGAAACTGGATCAGCAATTCGCCCGGCATGTACGCAGCCAGCACGCGGCGCGCCTCCAATTCCTCGTAGTGGATTGGCGTTTTCAGTTGCTCTCGTTGGCGAGCGGCAGTATTGACGCGATGATTGTGACGGCGAGAACGACGGCTTGGCATCGAAAGACTCCAACAAATAAACGCGATAAGACTCGAGAGGTCGGATCGAACTATTCGGCAAACTCCACAGATCAAGACGCGGCTGTTTGTCCAAATATTTGTCTTTAGTATAACCAATTTCTCAAGAAAACCCAACTTTGATTCGCGACCATTCGCGGTTTTTTTTAAGGCAATGAGGTACGATCAAGGCAGGTGATGGTCAAACCTTTCTAGCCCCGGCGAGCGATGCCATCAAACCAAAGAAACCGCTCTACCTCCTCGAGATCCAGAAAAAACCTGTCACCGGACCGGGTCGGCGAAGCCAATCGCCAAGTGTACGCTGCCGGCCTCCCGGTGCCCCTGATTCGGTATTTATTTCATTTTCGGGACAACACCGAACATTTGATGGCTTTCACCCAAGCAGTGATGCGGGGCCCCAGCCCATGTTCCCAGGGGTTTTCGCGAATTGCTTACAGCGGTCACGTCCCGCAGAAACGATTGTTTATTCTTAACGGGTTCGCACGCCGCAGTTGCGGCCGAACTGCTCGGGGATCGCGAATTGCTGGACGCTGTCTTCAAAGATTTCGAGTCGGCGCCGTTCGACGCCCGTTGCCGGTCATCGTTTCAATTCTTGGCAAAAATTTGCCGTCAATCGTTCGCCGTGACTCAGGAAAATATCGATCGAGCCAAAGCGGCGGGTTGGAGCGATGAGGCTCTCCACGCTGACGTGACGGTTTGCGCCCTGATCCAAATTTACAACACATGGATCGACGAGACGGGAGTCCAGGACACGTCGGCCAGTGCGTACAAAATGATGGGAAAGAGACTGGCCGAGCGCGGTTACGCCTTCCGAAATCTCTCGACGACAACAAAATAATACGCTCGTCCTAAAACTCAACGATTTTCCCTTGCGAGGCTGCTTCAGTCGGCTCGCTCGCTGGCCGAGAGCCGATCCCGAAACGTGCCCTCGCTCACGCTTCGGGTTACGCCGCCTAACAAGTTTGGGGCAGGTCCTTACCCAACTGACGCCCGGAAACGGATTCATCGAGCATTAACGCCGTTATTGTTTGTTGCGAAGACGAGTCAGAATCGCTTCGACTTGTCGCTGGATGGGCTGCGGGCCGTAGACGATCACCGCTTGCGGCTTGGCGTAGTACGAACAAGTGATCGGTCGATCGGAGGTATTGAAAACATTTTTGCCGACCGCTTGATGCAGCAGGGTCAGCACCGTCTCGGGCTTGACGCCCGCGCGGATCAAATCCTTGATGGGATAAATCTCGATCGAACGTCGTCCCCAGGCGCTGGACCGCGTCGTCATGAGAACGCAGCGATCATCAAGGAATTCAAATGTCACTTGCATCGAGCAACGCAGTTCGGTGAGCGCTTCGTCGATGGTACGCGGCCGAAAATACAGAGGAACGGTGACCTGATGGCTCCAGCGTTCTCTCGCTAATTCCGGCCAATCGAACAGGAACTCCACCCCTGTCGACTGCTGGATGGCGGCTGCGAACTCGTCCAATGTCATGGCGTCGACGGCCCGCAATTCGATCGCTTGGTTCAAACGCTGACTGAAGCGATATGCAGGACTTTGCAGCGGCAAGGGGAGGGCCTGGAAATCAACCTGCTCAAGACTCAAACAAGCGGTCACTTGATCCACCAACCTCGCGATCTGCCGCAACACGCGTTGCTGATGGGTCACGGTCAGGCGATCCCCTTGCAAGACGATCTGGTGCCCAGATTCTTCGCTCCATGAATTCGGCTCGATCATCGCCTTGATGCCGGCGACCAGATCTTCGTGGTCGGCCGCCGAGTGGTCGGGAAACTGCGGCAGTCGAAACTCTCGGCTTTCCGTTTTGCGAGACGCAGGATGATAGAACACGATCCCCCAATCGGTAACTTCGACGTCGAACTCGAACGTCTTGGCGAAATTCGCGAAGGCGTCGAGCATCGTTGCGTTTTGTAAATCGATGTTGACTGGTCGCCCCAAGTCCACTTCGTAAGCGACAAAATCCTCTGGCACGAACGTCATCGACAAATTGGCCAAGGTCGACAATTCCGCTAGCACTCGGCTGGCAGGGACGTCGCGATAGCTCATGCGTACCAGTTTGCTACTGGCGATTTCCGCTGGTGTGCGTCGCGTGCCGGGCTCGACTCGTTCGATGTAAACGCACGCGGTGGATGCGAACTCACTGTCTTGCAAGCGATTGGCGACATCGCTAATTTCCTCGGAGCTCGCACCCGCTAGTTGAAACAAATTTTTCAGATCAGAATTTTCGAGCGACTCAAAAGGGGATTTCGTTTCGGTAATCGCCTGCGGTGCTACGCTGGGCTCATCGAACAAGCGATCGACCAGATTTTGCCGAGGCATCAGTGGCGGTCGAGCAGGAGGTGTATTCGTCGGGACCGCCGAAGGATTTTCAACCGTCGGCGGTTCATCTCCCGGTGGCAAGATCGCTGGTGGCAACTCTGGTGGGTTCGAAT
>CALDHM010000040.1 GCA_937941455.1 uncultured Pirellulaceae bacterium
GGAAGTCATGGCCAACTCGAGTAACCGTCCGCAGCAGCGTCCTGCCTCGGCCTCGCGTGTGCCGACCTTAGCCGAACTCGCCGAGAAATCGCAACTCGATTTCGAGCTGGAGTTTTTCGCAGGTATCCTCGATCTCGTGCCCGATTATGTTGATGTGCTGCGAGTACATGCCAGCAACTTGACCCTGAAGGGACGCTACGAGGAGGGGATGGCCGCTGACCAGCGGTTGATCCAGCTTCGACCGCGTGACTACGTGGCGTATTACAATCTCGCTTGCAGCTATGCACTGCTGAACCAACCGGACGAAGCCATCAAAACTCTCCGTCGGGCCGTCGAATTGGGTTACCGGGATTTTCGCTACATGAAGCAGGATCGCGACCTGGATTCGATTCGCCGCGATCCCCGCTTCAAGCAATTGCTCCGCGAATTCGAGAATCGCTGATCGGCCCCCGAAGGGCAATTTTCGGCTTGACGCTCACGCCATCGAAAAATGGAATCTCGGTGGGGAACCTTTGAACCTCGCGGGCTGCTCAAAGCGAGTCAGCGTCATGGAGCTTGCAACCGGCCGGGGCAAACTGTTCGCGAATCCATCGACTCGGCTCAGTCGAGACACCTTTTCCGCTAAATCGCGTTGCCTGACACCCAAAGTCACCACCGTAGCTCAAGCCGTCCGGGAGTTGGTGCGCGATGGCGATTACCTGGCGATCGGGGGATTTGGAACCAATCGAATTCCCACTGCGGTCGTTCATGAGATTCTCCGTCAAGGGAAGCAAAACCTTTCATTTGCGGGCCACACGGCAACCCATGATTTTCAGATCTTGGCGGCCGGGAATTTGACGGGGCGGGGCCGAACGTTGGCCCGCGTCGATAGCGCCTACATTGTCGGGCTGGAAGCGCGCGGTTTATCCCCCCATGCGCGACGTGTGATGGAGTCGGGGGAAGTCGCCGTCACCGAATGGACGAATTACGCCTTGGCGGTGCGACTGCAAGCCGCGGCGATGGGCTTGCCGTTTCTTCCCTCGAAAACGATGTTGGGCACCGACACATTTGAGCGGAGTGCGGCTCGTGTCATCGAATGTCCCTTCACCGGAGAGAAACTCGTTGCTCTGCCGGCCCTGTCGCCCGATGTTGCCGCAATCCACGTCCACGAGGCCGACGTTTATGGCAATTGTCGGATTCGCGGCACAACCGTGGCCGATGGCGAACTTGCTCGCGCCTCAAAGCGAGTGATTATCACGTGCGAGCGGCTAATTCCCCATGACGAAATTCGCCGCGACCCTCATCTGACCGCCATCCCTTTTTTCTGCGTCGATGCCGTCTGCGAGGTCCCATTCGGAAGCTACCCGGGGAATATGCCCGGCGAGTACTTTTCCGATGAGCGACATTTGAAGCAGTGGCTCGAGGCAGAGAGAACTCTCGAGGATTATCGATCGTTTTTAGAACACTTCATTTTCCGCAGTGCGGATTTCTGGGAATACCTTGATAAATGCGGGGGAGCCGGTCGGCTCCAAGAATTGCGGCAGCAGGAGCTTTTTTTTCAACGTCCGTCGGAGGGAACTTCCCAGCAAGCCGAAACGCGCCGGTAGGCGTTGGTCATTGCTCGCGGGGGGCCATCTTGCCATGACTTATACCGCGATTGAGTTGATGATCTGTGCTGCGGCCCAAGCGCTGGAGAACAACAAAATTGTCGTCGTCGGGACGGGAGTTCCCTGTGCCGTCGCCATGTTGGCTCAACGCACGCATGCTCCCCATCTCACCATTATGTTCGAGGCGGGCGGGGTGGCACCGATCTTACCCACGATGCCGATCAGCGTGGGCGACTCGCGCACATTCCATCGGGGAATAATGGCCACGAGCATGGCCGAAATTATGCAGTTCTGTCAGCGCGGGTTGGTCGATTACACCTTTTTGGGTGGTGCTCAGATCGACGCCTACGGCAATTTGAATTCAACGGTCATCGGCGATTACGAACGACCGAAAGTCCGGCTCCCGGGCAGCGGAGGTGCCTGCGACCTCGCTTCGTTTTGCTGGCGGACCCTGGTCGTCACCAAGCACGATCGCCGTCGGTTTGTGAAAAAATTGGATTTTCTGACATCGCCGGGTTACCTGACCGGCCCGGGGGCGCGAGAGCGGGCTGGGTTGCCTGCGGACACCGGCCCGTACCGGGTGATCACGGATCTGGCCGTCATGGGCTATCACCCTCAGACCAAACGCATGCAGGTGCTCTCGTTGCATCCTGGCGTCTCATGGGACAGGGTCGCTGCCGTCACCGAATTCGAGTTGGAAAGCGCCGATCCGTTGACGCAGACTCCTCCGCCGACGGCGGACCAACTCGCCATTCTCCGCGAAGAGGTCGATCCTCACCGCTACATTCTCGGACGAGCGCTCGCATAATGGCGTTGGTGCCGCGCGACGACGCCTCGACCCCCTCGGTTTTGAAAAAGCTTCAGCCAACAAGGAGTGATTTATGCAGCATTCGCCGCGATTCTTGGCCCTCGTCGAAGACGCTCGCCGACAGATCCGCGAGACGACGGTCGATCAAGTGTACCAACGGCTGCAAGCGGCTGAAAAACTCACCCTGATCGATGTCCGCGAGGAAAGCGAATTTGCAAAAGACCATATTCCGGGAGCCATTCACCTCGGCAAAGGAATCATCGAACGGGATATCGAAAAGATCCTTCCGGATACGTCGCAGGAAATCATTCTCTACTGCGGCGGCGGTTATCGCAGCGCTTTGGCTGCCCTCAACCTGCAACGCATGGGGTACACCAACGTCATTTCGATGGACGGAGGATTTCGCAGCTGGCGCGATAAAGGATTCCCCGTCACAAAAGATTGAAATTGCCCGACTCGATCTACGAAGAAACGAGTAATCGATTACAA
>CALDHM010000041.1 GCA_937941455.1 uncultured Pirellulaceae bacterium
GCGGTTCGCAGCCTCTTGCAAGAGTTACAACTGTGCGATTACCCGCCGCGCGTCGTCTTGTTGGAATCAGCCGCGTCGAATCTCGGCTCTATCTTGGGTCCCTTCGAGCCACGGTTAACGGATCGCCGCACCTGGAAGGACAACCCCCGCGACCTTCTTTCGATTCTGCGTGAACACGCGGGCCACGGCCGACCATTTCACAATCCGGCGACTGCTTCAGTAGCGGAGCGTATCCATTGGCGAGTCGCAGCCGCTACGCCGTCGCTCCTCCCGATGGTCGAGTCATTGACATTGGCCGCGTTGCACGACATTCCCGTGCTTCTGGTGGGAGAGAGCGGGACGGGAAAATCTTATTTGGCTCGGTTGATTCATGACCATTCGACGCGAGCCGTGCATCGATTCGTTGCGATTTCGTGTCGAGCCGTCGCCCCCCAGACGATGGCTGGCGAACTCTTTGGCTTCGGCAAGGGAGCCACGCCGGGGTCCGACACCGGACGCATTGGAAAACTGGCTCTCGCGGGCCACGGTACGATCGTTCTCGACGAAATCGACAGTCTGTCTCTGGAGATTCAAACCGGTCTTCTTCGGGTTATCGAAACCGCAGAATTCGAGCCGGTCGGCAGCGATGAAACGTTCATTTGCAGCGCAAGGATCATCACGACATCGCAGACGAGACTAGAGGAGCGATTGGAACAAGGTTCATTCCGCCAAGATCTGTTTTTCCGCTTGAACGTCATGAATTTTGACCTGCCGCCGCTGCGAGAACGCCCACAAGACATCGATGCACTTGTCCGACAACTGACAGCACGATTCGCCGTGAAATTTGGGAAAGAATTGTTGCGAATCCATCCGGATACGATGGCATCGCTACGCGAGGCCGATTGGCCGGGCAACATTCGGCAACTGGAGCATTTGCTGCAACAAGCGGTGCTGCTCAGCCATGGACCGGAACTGGTCGTCAGAAAATCCGCCCCGATCATGCCGAACCGAGGGCCGATCCTCGGGATTTCCAGCACCTCGGGTGCGTTAGAGCAAACACGACAAGCGGCAGAAAGGATGTCAATTCTGCGGGCTTTGGAGGCCAATCATTACTGTCGCAGCCGCACCGCCGAAGCCTTAGGCATCAGCCGGGTCACCCTCTACAAGAAGATGCGAGACTTTGGCCTACTCGCCCGACCCGTTCGACCCCGGACGAATTCCCCTGCCCGGGCGTGACAGCAAGCCGGAACATCAGCCCGCGGCGACGATTGACGAATTCTTGCTCCTCATCGCAAATTGTTTGTCTTCAGAACGATTTCGTCGAACATAACCCCTTTCAGCTGATTCCGTCGCTTTACATCCACGTCGAGATTGCCGATTTTTTTCAAATTCCTGTTGAATTTGAAAATTCGGGTCGGCACAATGACTGGGCAGCCTGGGAAATTTATACGGGACCGATGTCGCACCGCGCCCGGGTACGAATCAGTCCTGGTTGTGACTAAATTCGATCAAGTTCGGTAATTCGATACCTCCCAGCTTTTTTTCTGGACCTTTGGAGTCAAAACGTGGAACGATCCGGCCTATTTCGATCTTCCTTGTCCATCATCGCCGGCCTGCTTTGCACTCTCGGTCTGAGAGCAGAAACGGTGACGGCGGATCTCGTCAACGTGTCACCTGCTCATTCGGTGAATATCACGTTTAGCGGCTTCCTATTCTCCGGAATTTCCGCGGGCTATTTCAATTGGGCAAACGTGGTCCCAAGCAACACGTTCTTGGGCTCGTCATTTCGCAGTTTCTGCATCCAATTCGACGTCGGGGCATTGTCGCACACGACATTCACCACGCAGGACCTCGAGCCTCGCTTCAACCCCTTGACTGCCGACCGCCTTCGCGAATTTTGGGGCCGGCACTTTTCTAGCATCGGTGAAAATCCCGACTTGGCCGCCGCCTTTCAACTCGGTTTGTGGGAAATCGTGCATGAGACGAAGGGGTTTCTGGATCTGAGCACCGGCAATTTCATTGCCAGCTCGGCACCAGGGGGCGTGATTTCCACCGCGCAAGCCTGGTTGAACAGTCTGGATGGCACGGGACCGTTTGAGACGAGCCTCGTCATTCTTGATTCTCCGAACTCGCAAGACCAGATTATCAATCGGGTACCTCCCGTGATTCCCGCTCCGCCAGCCATCATCCTCGGCACCATTGGCCTGGCGAGCCTGGTTGGCTACGGTTACCGTCGAAAGAAACCGAACAAGGTGAATGGAGAGACGCCAGCCGTCTGACTCTGAGCGTGTCTGCGATCGTTGCTGATTGCCGAGCTTGAGAATGGAAGCGGGGTGGTCAAACGACACGCCCCGCTTTTTTTATTGTTTGGAGGGAATCTTGTTTTTTACACAAGCTCAGGGATCGGCCTGCCCGTGGTCAAGGCGGGGATTTGACGTCCTAGGGGATCCCGTAAATGCAAATCTAAAGGCAACCCCAAGACGTGGAAAACCGTCGCCATTAAGTCTTGTGGTGTGACAGGCGACGATTTGGGCACCTCGGCTCGAGCACTTGACTCGCCGACCACCTGCCCCATTTTCAGACCACCCCCTGCCAGTGCCAGCGTGGAGAGAGGAGCCCAGTGATCGCGGCCGGCGCTCCCGTTGACCCTCGGCGTTCGACCGAACTCTCCTGTGATAACCAGCAACACTCGATCACTCATTCCGCGATCGCGAAGGTCGTCGAGAAATGCGGCGACAGCCCGATCCACTCGCGGTCCGAGCGTTTTCATGCCTTTGGCGATGTCGCCATGCATGTCCCACCCGCCAAAGTGAATGGTGACAAATCCCACTCCCCATTCACACAAGCGCCGTGCCAACAGCAGTTGTTCACCCAAACCCTTGCCGAAATTTTCGCGGACTCTCAAAGGCTCGCGGGTCAAATCAAAAGCTTCTTTGGCTCTCCCCAACACTAAGTCGAAGGCGCGGGCACTTAAACGGTCCATCCCCTCCATGACACCACTTTGATCCACCTCGCGATTCGCCCGGTCCAATTGCGATAACAACGATTTGCGTTCATCCAGCCGGCGGACTCCCAATCGCAGCTCCAGGTTCTGCCGAGCACGACCGCCCGCATCGAATGGCGCGTAACTTGGACCCAACCAGGCGGCACCGTCCGCCAAAATATTGTTCATCCGAACATAGGTGGGAAGCCCCGTCCGGGCGTTGTTTGGGCCTCGGTATTTCGCCAGCACCGCTCCCATCCCGGGCTTAATTGGAGCCGAACCGTTGTCCGCAGCGGGAAAATCGTATCCCGTCATCACCCAATGCGTGCCTCCGCCGTGCCCCGAGTTCCGATGCGTGAAGCTGCGGATCAAAGCAAGACGATCCAGCCGCTCGGCCAAAAGGGGAAAAACGCTTCCCAACTCGACGCCGGGGATCTTGGTCCGGACCGCCCCGACCACACTCCGATATTCCGAAGGGGCGGACATCTTCGGGTCGAACGTCTCAATGTGGCTCGCACCACCCCCAAGCCACAACCACACCACCGAACGCTCCGCTTTCCCCGTCCCTTCCGCAGCAGCACGGGCTCGCTCAAACGCCGGCAAATTGAGACCGGTTAGCCCCAAACTCCCGACTCGCAAAAAATCACGGCGATTGACCCGATCGCAATTCGACACGCCCCGCGAAAGATCGATCCGCAACATGGCCGGGATCCCTCAGGCGACTACCTTGGGATAGCCTACCGCCTCGACGTCCAAACTGTCAACGAAAAAGTCAAAGTCGAGCAGGCTCAGTTTTTTTGCTCGATTGTGTCGCCGCCGATCGAGCCAATCCTCATCCCGGCGGTGCCGACTTCAACGGGAATAACAGTTGTGGGAACCATCCGTTCGACGAACGCATCCTACGTTTGCATCGAGTGAGAAGAACAGCTACCGGGACAGAGTGATGCGGACATTTTTTTGCGTCAACGCGGTCCCTTTGGTGATCGTGTTGGGGCGAGATCCAGACCACCGAAGCAGCTCAAGCTTTCTTCTATATTCAGCCGGCCCGAACCCGTACTCACCGCTGGGGGAAACGCTAAAATCCTTCCCCGCAGTGAGCCGGTGTCGACGGGCAAACCGTCGGTCACCGGTCGGTTTGGGCATGCTCCAGCGTGTGGTCAACATGCCGTGGACGGATTGGTCGGACGTTCGACGACGTTTGAACAACCGCAAGTGGCCGAAACCGAAAGCCAAAAGCTCACGTGATTTCGGTCAGCCGTCTGCCTCCAGTGGGACCGCTCGCCAATCGTCTTTTCGTGATTCGATTTTTGTCGAATGATGGCTGCTGATACATACAGGTGGTTCGCTTTTGCTGACTATTCTTGGCGGAAGATTCTGAAGGATTTTTGAGACTTGGATAAATGGGCAAAGTTGCAGTCTGAAGTCGTCACCTGTGTGCTACACTCATAAACTACAGGTGTTCACGAGTGTATTTGAGGATGCGGCCTGGACGCGGCGCATCGCGATCGAGCAGAAATGGCTGAGATCGGGGGGCCACACGGAGGGTGGCTGGAGGGACCCAAGGATGGAGCGTGTCCCGCGTGAATTGACGATATTAAGTTCGAAACTCGTCTCTGACAACACTTTAGGTTTCTGGCGCTTGTTGGCCAGAAAAAGTTGTCCGAAACGAGGCTCGCGGAGCGTTTGACTTCTCGGCAAGTCGTCCGCGACCTGTCCGCAGCGTCTCGTCAGCGACGACTCACCGGGACCCAGTTGTTGGGTAAGGCCGAAGCGGCAGGAAATAGCATTCCCCTAGTATTGGTGTCAGCGATGGAAAACTTGACCGCGCCGAATGGCACTGCCACGCTCAGCGGAACCGTGGAATTAAAAAGTGCAAGTGAATCCTCCGCCAATCATTTCGCACGGCTGCGGAATCTCGTCGAAACAAGAACCTGCCGGGTCGGCATCATTGGCTTGGGTTACGTCGGGCTTCCGTTGGCGAAAGCATTCGCTGACGAAGGCTTCCAAGTCGTGGGATTTGATGTTGATCCCGACAAGGTGGCAAGGCTTCAACGTGGTGAGTCCTACATCAAACACATTTCTGCCGCCACGATCCAAGCGATGCGGCCAAAATTCGAGGCGACGGACCGTTTCGATC
>CALDHM010000042.1 GCA_937941455.1 uncultured Pirellulaceae bacterium
GGACATCGTTGATCGCGGCCCCAAGTGGTTTTGATTTTTCTAAGTTGGCTATCACGGTGACTTGGCGCATCCGATTTTCGCGATCGATTTGGACGGGGCCTGTCCCTTCCTCGACGTGAGCCAAACTGCGAAACTCGACCAGTTCTTGTGAGCGAGTTCTTACCGGCAGCGCCGCGATGGCCTCGGCGCGGTCTCGATCACCTTCAGCGAGTCGAATGCGAACATCGATCATCTTTCCCGCGTCTTCGAAAGTGCTGATTTGTCGACCGCCGATCAAGGACTGGACCGCTTTACCCATCGTTTCGACACTGACCCCCAAATCTGCTGCCCGTTCGCGATCAGGCCAAATCGCCACCTCTGGCTTACTGGAATCGTAAGTCAAATTCACATCGACGATCCCAGGAATTTTCCCAAGTCGTTCGGTCATTTGGATTCCAATTTTTTCCAATTCGTCAATATCGCCACCCCGCAGGTTGTATTGAATGGGCGCCGCTCGAAATCCACCTCTGCAAAAAGAAATAGGACAGAAATAGGACAGGCATTATTTAGGCCTGCGAGCTCCCCGGCCAAACCCCCTGTTTTCTGCGGCTTCACAAATCCTCCCAGGCAGTAAACTTTTTGACAGGACAGATTATGCCTGTTTTTTTATGTTTTTTTATGTTGTGCCCTTTTTGTGGTGCCCGAGCAATTTCCCGACGACCAAGGGGCTGAAATTCAATCGATCATTGTTTACAACCTGTCATCACCAAACCTGTCGAGCACGTTCCACTGGATGCATGAATTCACCGATGGAACCGCTGCAAAACGGTTTGGTTTCTCGTTTTTGAATTCAGCCGTGCGAGAAATCCGGGCTAGTGCCCCGCGGCTGATTTTGAATTCGAATAACGAATCGCCCACGGATAATTGCGATTCGGTGGCTGAGGCGGGCAGTTTGCGGCGAGTGCGTTCACGCATTAGCGGGGAACTGGCAGGGAAACGGTGCCAGACTGCACGTTGCCCCGCAGTTCGTCGGCTCGCTCGATCAACCGACGATCGGAGATAATTTCCTTTGGCGTAAGTTCGAAATCCATCACTCGCTCGTCGCGGATTTCTCTGGGCCAGAAGTTTTCCGAAATCAGGCTAGCCGGAAACCGAGTGTACCATTTTGGCCGAAAATTTTGCTCGATTTCGACTGTTTTGTAACCGTCCTTTTCGAGTCGAATTTGACGGGTGCCGTAATAGGTGAACGGGATAGATACCGGACTGCGGCCAATAAACTGCTTGTCGATGTAGACCTCAGCCCCCGGCGGTGCGGTACGAACGACGAACCGTCGCTGCACGCTATTGCAGCCGACTGTTACCGCCAGACAAATCAAAGTCGAGGCCAAAATGCATAACTGTTTGCGAGACATGGCCGGAGTATAGTGGGACTTTTCCGTGATTCCTAGGCCGAAATTGCGATTTCTCCAATGTTCCAGCGGCCGGAAAGCAGATAAAATGCAAGACTCGGGGAAGTGTCAACGGAACATTGGTCGGCATGTCAAATAGCCTTGTCAAATGGGATACCATTCTGCAAATCGCCTCGCAGAGCGATGTCGGGATGCGGCGAACGAATAACCAAGACAATTTATTCGTTTCGCTAGCAAGTACCATGGACCAATGGACTCGTCGCGGCCACTTATTCCTCGTGGCTGACGGAATGGGCGCTCACGCCGCTGGCGAACTCGCTAGCAAAATCGCGGTCGAGCAAATCCCGCATCTCTATGCCAAATACGGTCCTAATAACCCGGCTGAATCGCTGCATCGGGCGATTTCAGATGCCAATGCCGAAATCCATCGGCGCGGCGAGGCCAACGAAGAATTCCATAATATGGGAACAACCTGCAGTTCCATGCTGCTGCTCCCGGAGGGAATCGTCTGTGGGCACGTCGGCGACAGTCGCATCTACCGTGTGAGGCAAAATTTTATCGATCAACTGACTTTCGATCACAGCTTGATTTGGGAAATGCGGGCGGCCGGTCAGATCAAGGGGGATTTGGATGACATCAAAATCCCGAAAAACGTCATCACCCGATCTCTCGGTCCTTACCCCGAAGTTCGGGTCGATGTCGAAGGCCCTTTTCCCGTTCAGGCCGGTGACGTCTACATGTTGTGCACCGACGGTTTGACTGGCCAGATTTCCGACGAGGAACTGGGTGTGATTTTGCAGAATTTCGAGCCGTCTCTCGCGTGCCAACTGCTGGTCGACGTCTCGAATCTTCGGGGTGGTCCTGACAATATCACGATCATCATCCTGAAAATACTGACGCAGGATCTGATGAGCCAAGTCGCCTGCCGTTCACGTGACGTGGCGACTGGCATGACTGCTCCCATGGTCCACCCGTTGTCGGTCGTGGCGTTGATCATGTCGTGTATCGTCTCGGCGATCTTCTTTTGGTCGACGGGTGAAATCAGTGGGGCCATCGTGCCCCTGGCGGTCACCACAATCAGTCTGATTTGGATCATCGCCCAACTCATCATGGGAGCGACCCGCCACGCCGACTCGGAAACGTTTACCAATTACGGCCGCGGGCCCTATCTTCATTTAGATTTCGGAAACGCTGGCTGGCCATTGGTCGAAAATTTCAAAGAAATGATTTCGCAGATCACCGAGGCCAGCAGCAGTAATGCTAAAAATTGGGAAACCCTGAGCTATCTTGCGTTGAAAGCACAGGCCGAACAAGCCGAGAAGAATCGCAATCTCCAGGAATCGATTCGCAACTACGGCAAAATGGTGATCATGCTGATGGACCAAATCCGCGGCAAAGGGATCGGCGGAGATACGGTGAGCGCCGCGCCTGAGTCGAATTAGGGGAGGCGATGCCGTCGAATGATTGGCCGCCGATCGTGTGTGTATGTGTGCATTGTGTCGGGGGAAATCGGTTTTACTGATTCACCGTAGCATCAAGCTTGAATAACGACCGAACTGCTCAACCGCTTTTAGGGGACGTCGCTAGTCAAGGCTGAAGCGGTCGCCCGCTTCGGTGCATCCGTTTGTTCGTCAGGATTTTGCGGTGTCGTTTCCCTCGTAGTCGTACTCAGCTTCGCGGTGCTCGTACTCGATTTGATCTTTCGCTACGGTTGCCGTTCGTTGGATCAACCGAGTGAGCATCGACACGATCTGGTTCAAGACCGATTTTGCACGACGATTCGATTCACCGTCCATCGCATCGGAAACATGCAAGAAGTCGCAAATCGAAGCACATTCCCAGCCGACCCGCGAGCGACTTCAAGGAATCGATTCTTGCCCTTGAGACATTACTTGCCATAGCCCTCCGCAATTTTCAGCGGAATCGATTGTGCCGCACGCAGCGTTTGATCCCGAGCTTGTCGATTGATACCAGAAAGAGATTTGGCCATGCGATACGAGAACGCAATACAATCGATCGCGAGCCGATAAATGTCCAGTCGCTCATGATCGAAGATCGGTTCTGCTATCACGATCCTTTGGAATACAGGTACGATTGTCCTGACGATCAGGAGATTGGTGGCAAAATATTGCGCTCTCGAAAATCGAGGTTCAATCTCGCTCCTCAATATCTCAGTGGCCCTGCAGCTCCATGAGCCACTTCATCTGCGAACGACTCGGTGAGCTTAGGCCGTACCGATAGGTTACCGCACCAGAGGATGTTGAGGCGAGCAGTGGATGTGTAGATACCTTTGCCGGATGGTAGAAGCCAAGCAAGACTACGGCCTAGCGACGGTTGCTACGGTATGTTTTCTATGGCCGCTCGCCTTAAACGGCGGCAGAGTCCTGCCCGGCTGCTAGCGGGATAGAAATTTCTTCTGCACCAAATCGGACTTTGTCGTCATAATCAGGCGGTCACTTGCAGACCATTGACGCTCGTCCGTATCTATGACCCTGATCACGCGCTACATCCTGTTCGAAATCCTGAATACCTTCTTGATCGCGCTCTCGTCGATGACCTTTTTTATCGTGATGGTGTTTCTGGTGCAGGAGGCGTGGCGCGAAAAGCTGACCTTGGAAACCATCCTGCAGTTGATCCCGTTTACGCTGCCGACCGCCCTGTCGTTTTCGATTCCTGCCACTATTTTGTTCGCGGTTTGCGTGGTTTACGGCCGCATGACTTCGGCCAACGAAGTGGTGGCTGTCAAGTCGGCCGGGATCACGCCGCTGGTCGTGCTCATTCCGGGATTGGTCGTGGCATTCTTGCTGAGTCTGGCGACGGTCTACCTCAACGATGTCGCGGTGTCCTGGGGGCGCAAGGGAGTCTATCGCGTCATCCTCAATTCATCCGCCGAGACCATCTATACGATGCTGAAAGCCCAAGGCCAATTTTCCAAAGGCCGCATCTACATCGATGTCGATCGAGTCGACGGCACTAAACTGGTCAATCCTTTTATCGTCCGCACCGGCCCTAGCGAGGCTGACTCCCTGCAAATTCGGGCTCGGTTGGCGGAGATCATCGTCGATAGCGAGGCTGAACAGTTGATCGTCTCGCTCGATCACGCCCACATCACAGTGGGCAATCAGGCAAGTGTATGGTTCGATCATCGGGAAATCCCGATTCCGCTGGGTGATGTCAGTCGCCGAGCCGATATCAGTCGCCAACCGTGGAATTTGCCGCTGCGAGACATGAAGAACCAAGAGGCACGTTTGAAACAGGAACTGACGTCGCATCGGCAACAAGTGGCCGCGCGGATCGTTGCGCAGCAGTTGGGCGGCAATTTTTACGGCCTGACTCATCCGCAATGGGGTCTGGAGGTGCACGAGGTCCGGGAAAAATTCTACGATTGCCATCGCTTGGCCACGGAGCCCTATCGGCGATGGGCCAACGGTTTCAGTTGTCTGGCGTTCGTGATCCTCGGTGCCCCCTTATCGGTGCTCATGCGACGCTTCGATTTTTGGACGAATTTTGCCCTGTGTTTCACACCGATCCTGTTTCTTTACTATCCGTTGCTGATGTACGGGGTCGGACAAGCCAAAGGGGGGCATTTGCCGGGGATCGCCGTGTGGCTAGGAAATGCGGTTTTCTTCCTGGTTGGCATTTTTCTTTGCCGGCGTGTCGAACGGGAATAATCAGGGCGTGGAGCCTATCCCAAAACTGTTGGGTGCCGAAACCCGAAGCGTAAACGAGGGAAGGTTTTTGGGCAAGACTCTTGGCCGGTCCCGTGCTTATTCCTGCCTGCCGCGATGGCACGTGGACGATATCAGATTTTTTCGATTGATCTTGGCCGAAAGGCGGACTTTCTCTAAAGTCCCGTTCTTGTGGTGCAGACGATGCGATTGCGAGCTCGTCCTTCGCATGTCCACCGTCGCTTTATTCCAAAGAACCCGAGGTAGCAGCCTCGCTAGCAAATATTGGCACTCCCTAGGGCTAGGTGACATCATGGATTTGGATCGTTCCCAGCGCATGCCGAATCGACGGGAAACCAACGGCGAAACGCAGCAGCTTCCGGCGTGCGTTCCTGACGCCATCGAGGGCCCTGGGACTGTCAAGGCGAACCGCTGGGTCTGGTTGTCAGCGATGGTGTGCATCTTAATCAGTTCCGGCTGTCGCATGGCGGCTCGCAACAACAATTGTGCTGGCGTGAGCTATTATCAGTCGGGTCAAATGATGCAAGCCATCAACGAATTCCAGCAAGCCCTTGCCCGCGATCCGCAAAACGCCGACGCCTACTACAACCTGGGCTCCGCCTATTACCAGTTGGCGAAACAAACAAACAATCCGCAAATGACGCAGCAAGCTGAACAGTTGCTGCGTCAAGCCATTGCGCTGAATGAACGCCATGTGGAATCCCACCGCGCTTTGGCGGTACTCCTCAGCGAAACTGGCCGTTCGCGTTATGCCTTTGACTTGCTCACAACATGGCAACGCCGCAATCCCTATGCCGCCGACCCACTGATCGAATTAGCTCGACTCAGTGAAGAATTCGGCGATGTCAATCGAGCGGGGGAATACCTTGCGGACGCGCTGCGGATCGACGGCTCGAATGCGCGAGCTTTGAAGGCGATGGGGCATGTTCGCGAGCAACAAGGGCAATTGCACCTTGCGCTCGAAAACTATATGCGGAGCTATCAACGCGACAACCGACAGGCGGATCTGGCCGCCCAAATTCAACAACTGCAGACGCGGCTCGCCAGCGCCGGTTACAATCCCCAGAACCCGAATAACTCAAACCTTTATCCGCCCTATCGTTATTAAGGACGATGGCTTGGGCAACACCCGTTTCGTCCTCGGCTCGATCGGCCCAGCTTCTGTTTTCCGAAATTCGGCGCGGGTTTGACTCGCTCCGTTGGGTATGTTATCACAGCCAAAGCTGACTCAGTCCCAGATTTCCAGTCACTTATTGTCGATTCTCCTCCTTTGACTCGCGAACGTTCAACGCTGCGACCGCTGCCAGAACCGGAACAGCTCGTGCGCAGCCGCTACACAGAGGCGGTCGAGATTCACACCGAGCAACTCCGGCGGGCCGTCACGTTATGGCGGGGAGTCGGTTGGTTCCGCGGCGGGAGCTTCTTGCTGGCTCTGGTGCCGTTGCTATTGGCCGTTACTGATTTCGCCGGCCGTGGCACGTTGTGGTGGTGGCTGTTTGCCGTGGCCCTCGCCGCGTTTATTGGCATTGCGGGCTACCATGAAACGCTGGCCGATCGAATTCGCACGACGCGCCTGCTGTTGAGGTTGCAACTCGCCAGTTTATACCGTTTCGATCGCCGTCTCGCCGACTTGGAAGATCCTATCCCCCCCTTGGTAAACGAGCGCATCCCGCTCAGCAAAGACCTCGATCTCTGCGGGCCGCACTCGCTGTATCGGCTGCTGGGAACAGCGCGCACGCCCATGGGCCGCCAAGCGCTGCTGGATTGGATGTTCGAGCCGGCGGATTCGTTAGAAATTCAACAAAGGCAAGGCGCGATTCAGGCGCTCCGTCCGGAAACTGCATGGCGCGATCGCTTCATCCTGCTGTGCGAGCGTTTGGCGGCTGGGGATCGTGGACCGAGCAACTTTGTCGAATGGTGCCAAGCGGCGAATTGGACCGTAAAATTCGGCTGGGTGCTGTGGCTGTCGCGACTGGCGGGAGCGGTGATCTTGATCCTGTTGATTGGGATGGTCGCCGGGTTGTTGTCCCTCGAAGTGGCGGGACCGATCCTTTTAGCGGCCGCGGGGATCAACTTTTTGCTCAGCGTCCTTTTTGCCGGTTCGATTCACGATCGCTTTCATCAAATCTCGTCGCGGCATGAAGAGACCGCCTGTTATCAATCGCTGTTCGGGGAAATCGAAGCCTGCCCCGCACATTCGTCTCGGCTCGAGACCTTGCGCACCCGGTTGTTCGAGACGGGGCAGATCGCGCGAGCGATGACCTCCTTGGGCCGGTTGGTTTGGTGGGCTAATATTCGGAAGAACAGCGTGTTTTTTCTGATCTACATCGGGCTACAGTTGGTTTTCTTTTGGGACGTCCATATCCTGGCGTTGCTCGAGCATTGGAAGGATCGCTATGGAGCTTCGGCTCGGCAGTGGTTCGTCGATTTGGGGGAGTGGGAAGCGCTGACGGCACTGTCGAAGCTTGCAGCCGACCATCCGACGTGGTGCTTCCCCACAGTCCACAACCAGGGAGACGGCCCCGCAGTTCTCCGAGCCGTGGGGCTGGGACACCCGCTGTTGCCGCAGGATCGTCGGGTCGACAACGATGTGCGGATCGGTCCCACGGGCACCTTTCTGCTCGTCACCGGTTCTAACATGTCAGGCAAGAGCACCCTGTTGCGGAGCATCGGCCTCAACACGATTCTTGCTCAAATGGGATCGGTGGTGTGCGCTCAAGAAATGTCGCTTCCCTGCCTGTATGTGGACACCAGCATGCGAATCAGCGATTCACTGGCCAGCGGCGTGTCCTTCTTCATGGCTGAGTTACAGCGCCTGAAAGAAATCGTCGATCGCTCGCGCCGCCAGGGGGGCGATTCACGTTTCGGCCATTTATTTCTGCTCGATGAAATCCTGCAGGGTACCAACTCTCGCGAACGACAGATTGCCGTCGCCCACGTAGTGCGGCAGTTGATCGATCAGCAATCGCTCGGAGCGATTTCGACCCACGATCTGGAATTGGCTGATGTCGCGAGTCTGGCAGGACGCTGCGAGGTCGTGCATTTCACCGAGTCGTTCGACCGCCGCGATGGTCAAGAAGTCATGACCTTCGACTATCGTATGCATCGAGGAGTCGCGCCGACAACCAATGCCCTGAAGCTTCTGGAACTCGTGGGGCTGGGTTCGCCGAGCGCCCCGCGAAACGACCGCAAACAAGCTGCGAATTAACCGGAAATCAGTTCATCGACCACATGACCGTGGACGTCGGTCAAGCGAAAATCGCGCCCTTGGAAACGATACGTCAATTTGGTGTGGTCGAAGCCCAAGAGCCGCAGCAGCGTTGCTTGCAGATCGTGGACGTGCACGGCTCCAGGGGTGAAATGATGCTTCGTCGGCTCGATCGGATTGCCGTCGACGTCCGCGATGTTGTAGCCGTAGTCATCGGTTCGGCCGTAGATCCCCGGGCGGACACCGCCCCCCGCGAGCCACACTGAAAAGCATCGTGGGTGATGGTCGCGTCCATAGTTGCCGTTACTGATTAGCCCCTGACAATAGGACGTGCGGCCGAATTCCCCCCCCCAAACCACGAGCGTCTCGTCGAGCATCCCCCTCTGTTTGAGATCCAATACGAGCGCGGCGGAGGGTTGATCGGTCAGTTTCGTGTGTTTGCGAATTTGGTCTGGTAAATCGCCGTGATGATCCCAACCTTGATGATACAGTTGCACAAAAGGGACCCCGCGTTCGAGCAGGCGGCGGGTCAAAAGACAATTGGCCGCGTAAGTCCCGGGTATCCTTGCATCTTCGCCATAAAGCTCGAACGTTGCCGCCGGTTCATCGCTGAAGTCGACGATCCCGGGAACACTAGCCTGCATCTTGAACGCCAACTCGTACTGCGCGATCCGAGATTCGATTTCCGGATCGAGTTCGGTCGCGAACTGACGGCGATTGAGTTCCGTAAGCTTTTCGAGCATCGATCGGCGGCTCGACTCGTCGATTCCATCGGGATTGGAGAGATAGAGGATGGGGTCTTTGCCAGAGCGGAAGCGTACCCCCTGGTGCCGGGAATCGAGAAAGCCGCTGCCCCACAGGCGAGCGTACAGCGGCTGGTCGCCTTGACCCGCCGTCACCAGCACCACAAACGACGGGAGATCATCGACGACGTGCCCCAGGCCGTAACTGAGCCAGGCTCCCAGCGAAGGTCTCCCCGCGATTTGCGAGCCGGTCTGAAAAAAGGTGATGGCCGGGTCATGATTGATCGCCTCGGTAAACATCGACCGGACGACACACATTTCGTCGGCGATCCGCGCGTGATACGGCAGTAATTCGCTCAGCCAAATGCCGTTCTGTCCATGTTGCGCAAACTTGAACGGCGATCCCACCAGCGGAATCGACGCTTGGTTACTTGACATGCCTGTCAACCGCTGCCCGCGGCGGACGTGATCTGGCAACTGTTCCCCTTGCCGCTCGAGCAGCAACGGCTTGGGATCGAATAATTCTTGTTGTGCAGGCCCGCCACTTTGAAAGAGGTAGACCATCCGTTTCGCATTGGCGGGGAGCGTCCGCAGCGTTGGGCCATCGCACCCGTTGGTGAAGACTCGACGATTCGCAGCGTCGGCCTCGCGAGCCAACAGGCTCGCCAACGCACCTGTGCCGATACCCAACGCTCCCAGCCCGAAAAAATGGCGGCGCGTAAGCGGGGCCAACCATTCCCGCGCATCATTCCTAGTATTCATCTTGAGCGCTCCCCTAACGTTTCATCAGTGCAGCGTCCGAATTGAGCAACGCCAGAGCAACGACACTCCAAGCAGCCAAATCGGCCTGACCTTCGTCGGACATCTTCTCCGGCAAGATCGAGCCACTCCCCACCAACAAGAGTCTCCGTGCCGCCTCTCGGTCGCGCAGGAATATCTCGCGTTGCTCTTGCCAGAGCGACACCAAGATGCCCCGCTCTGCGTCGCTTGCCTCGCGACTGCAGACCACCAACGACATTTCATCAACGACTCTCCCGGGATCGACATTGGAAAGGACAGGCCCCGCCACCCGAAAGGCCAAGTGATTGGCAGCCTCAACAAACTGCGGATCGTTGAGCATGACGAGCGCTTGGATGGGCGTGTTGGTTGGGGTCCGCGCTGCGGTACAAGTCTCGCGACCCGCCGCATCAAGTGCGATCATGTTCGGCAGCGGCGCCGTTCGCTTCCAGACGCTGTACAACGATCGCCGGAATAAATCGTCACCCTCGCTAGGCGTGAAGGCCGGAGACATCGAGTTGTTCTCTCGCCACAGGTCGCCAGGCTGATACGGTCGGACCGGCGGCCCTCCGTGCATTTCCTTCAATAGGCCGCTGGCCAGCAGAGCCGAATCCCGCAACTGCTCCGCGGAGAGCCGACCACTAGGACCGCGCGCCAACCAGCGATTTTCTGGATCGAGTTCCCGCATCTCTGCGGTGCACCTGGAATCTTGCCGATACGTCGCCGACAGCACGATCTGGCGGCAAAGACGCTTGACGTCCCAGCCGTGTGTCACGAAATCGCGCGCCAGCCAATCGAGCAACTCCGGATGCGATGGCCGAGCCCCTTGGACGCCGAAGTCCCCCAAGGTTTCCACCAGCCCGCGACCAAAAAAATTCTCCCAAATCCTGTTGACCGCCACGCGAGCAGTCAGAGGATGCTCCGGATCGGTCACCCACCGCGCCAATCCCAAGCGATCGCGCGGCGCCCCGGCTGGAAACGGAACAAGACTGGCAATCGTGTCGCGGCCGACCAGTCGCTCGGGAGTCCGCGGTGCATCATAAGCACCTCGCTCGAGAATATAGGTCGGCGTCTCGCCAGGCAATTCCTCCATAATCATCAGCTCGACCATCGGATCATTATTCAAAATGCGTCGCCACCGAACATCGCTCACCCGTCGCCGCGCCGCGCGGAGCGGTTCGTCAATGCGTTCGGCGAAAAAATCCAAACGGTCCTGCTCGGTTGACACCGACCACCACTGGCGGACCGTCGAGCATGTCGCCGCCGCGGCGACTTCGACCGCGGTCAACGCGTCGTCGTAGATTTTGATTTCGTCCAATACGCCACCGACAAAGCCGACACTGCGGAATCGTTCCCCCACATGGAGCTTCGAATCAGTGGGAATATTCTTCGTGATGCGATCACGCACGACTTTCGTTGACAAACGGCCGTCCACATACAACTTCAGTCCTGCGGCCGACAAGCTGCCGTCGTAGACAACCACGAGATGCATCCATTGATCGCGAGCCAGTTCGCCCTCGGACTCCACGACCAAGGCATTGCCCGGCCAAAATCGAACAAAGGCAAAGGACAGCTTTCCATCGCGTATCGCTAACACAGGCCCAGCAAAGCCCGCATCAGTGCCCGATTGCTGATGAAAAATGATTGCGTCGCGCAGTTGCGGAGGAATCTTGATCCACATCGCCACAGAAAATGGGTGATGAAGCTGAAACGGAAACGCATCGATCTCGAGTTGATGATCACCGCTGAACTGGAGCCCTTGCCCTTGCCATCCCGCGACTGCTGCATTGGCGGCGTTCGTACGGGCGATCGGCTGTTCCGAATCCGCTGCTAAAAATTCATGCGAATCGGTACGCCGCTCGAAGTCCAGCATCGCACGCGGGGTAGGGGAGGGGATGTCGGAATTTTCGCCTCTTGCTGTCAACCATGCCTCGAACCGTTCCGCCAAACCGTTGCGAGCGAGGGCTTCCGCGGCGAGAGCCTCTGACAGTTCTTGCTCGAGTTGGAGGTCCTGTTGCCGCTCGGCCGCGTTCGGCAACAACATCGACGGGGTCGGCACCCAAGGCGTATTGTTGTACAGCCCGTACTCATCGATGTTATTGAAGAAACTCATCAGTTGATAATAATCGCGCTGTGTGATGGCATCGAATTTATGGTCGTGGCACCGAGCGCATTCCAAGGTCAGTCCCAACATCGCCGTCCCAAACGTGTGGACTCGATCAGCCGCATATTCGATTCGCCACTCCAGGTCGATGCTTCCTCCTTCATTGGTTTGCCGGTGCAAACGGTTGAAGGCCGTGGCGATCCGCTGATCCTCCGTGGGGTTGTCCAATAGGTCTCCCGCAAGTTGCCACGTCAAAAATTGGTCGTAAGGCAAGTTTTGATTGAACGCTCGAATAACCCAATCGCGATACGGCCAGACAGTGCACAGCAGATCCGATTGGTACCCGTAGGAGTCCCCGTAACGAGCCACATCGAGCCACTTGACAGCGAAATGCTCGCCGAACGCCCGCGAGTTGAGCAAGCGATCAACCGCCCGCTCATACGCATCGGCAGCTTCGTCCGCCACGAACGCGCGAATTTCGGCGACT
This sequence comes from uncultured Pirellulaceae bacterium, assembly GCA_937941455.1. Classification (GTDB taxonomy): domain Bacteria; phylum Planctomycetota; class Planctomycetia; order Pirellulales; family Pirellulaceae; genus BJ22. The sequence goes on from CALDHM010000042.1 coordinate 12,397, forward strand.
GTCGGCGGCAAGCCAGTCAAGTCCAGCGTGACACGCCGCAGCCAGCGCCAACGTGCGGCTTCTGCGGCCGGAACCCACTGCCGTCGTCGCAACTCTGCCAAGATAAAACGATCGATCTCATTTCTCGACCAAGTATCCTCCGTGATTGGCGGCACGATCACCGCCGGCGGCAACGGCTGCCAGGACCATAGAGTTTCGTACTTGGCCCCTTGCCGAATCCATTGTTCGAGAATGGCCGTTTGTTGCGGCGTGAGGGGTGGAAAATGGCTGTCGGGGGGGGGCATTTTCAGATCGGTATCGTCGGTCGTGATCCGCAGCAAGATTTCACTGAGCTCGGGTTGCCCCGGCCACACCGCCCTCCCATCACCGCTTGGCAATTCTCCGTGAGCGGACTCCGCGAGATCAAGGCGCAAGCCCGATTCGTTCGATCCTGCATCCGGACCATGGCAAGAAAAACAGTGGTTCGACAAAATCGGAAGAACATCGCGCTGATAGCGAATCTCTTCGTCGCTCGCTGCACTGTAACCGGTGCAGCAGGCCAAGGCCAACCCGCACGAACAGGCCAGCCACTGCCAAGTCCAACAATTCTTCATGGGCGCTACGGTCATTAAGAGGAGATGGATACCGTCTCTATGATAACATATTCAAAAGCGAGGTGGCTGCGGAAGACTCTGACGACGGCTCCGGTGGACACGGGCAAGTCCCCCCGCGTCTCAAACCCCAACTCGTCGACGCGAAAACACGTCAGTCGTCCCCGCGATGCCGAAACGCTCAACCGTCAGGGAGTAGTGGGAATCGAACCAGGCGGCGATCTCATCGGCCGGATCATCGGCCGCGGGCAGGTCGACACAAAGTGTTGATGCAGGCCCGCTCATCCCTTGCCATTCGTGATCCCGAATCACGAACGCGCCACCCTTGATCACACCCCACGGCAATTCGAACATCGCTTCCTTATCGGATTGTGGCACGTACACCGTGATATCGGCGTCGGCCCCCGGCCCGAGATGGCCCTTGTTGGCCAAACCCAACAGTCGAGCGGGAGCCGCTCGCGTGACGATCGCGATTTCCGATAACGAGTATTCCCGCTCGAGTGCGGCGAGATCGCACCGTTCCCGCAGCCTGACCGGCAATCGCTGTAACATTTCCCGCCGTCGCTCAGCACTCATGAGCAAGGCCACAATTTGCGGATAGGCGCAGAAACTACCACCATTGGGATGATCTGTGCTGAGCGCGATCTGCCACGGGTTCTGCGCCTTGAGAAACCATTCCAACCCAATGCTCCACTGCACCGCATTCAGTAAATTCCGATCCCGATACTCGATCGGCGAGATACCGCAACCCGATTCCATTTCCACGTCATTGGAAAACCATTTGCGTTGGTGCAGCTGGCCGAGAAAATGCCCGAGTGGACCGTCCCCCGTCAGGCTGATAGTTTTGCCGAACAGGACTTGCCCGACATCGACACTCAACTCGGGGTGATCGTTCAAGTGACTGACCAAAGGATCGACAGCCGAGCGGATTTCGTCGGGGGAATTACCTCCGTAACTGTGAAATTGGACGTGGGCCACATGAGCCTTGAGCCCCACCAGTTCCTTCATCGTTGCCAAGGTGGTCTGCCAGTTCCCCGGAAAACCTAAATTGTTGCCGTGAAGATGGACCGGGTGCGGCAACCCTGCGGCATTGGCGGCAGCGGCAATGGTGGCAATGATTTTCCTCGGGGTGACCGCGAAGGAGGAAACCTCAGCATCGAGGTCAGCAGTCGTTCCCATCCGACCCGCTTTCCAGTTTTCAACCCCGCCCGGATTGACCAACTTCGGGGCCAGCGCGCCGCACCGCGCAAGTAGCCATTCCAAAAATCGACGAGCTCGCTCGACGTCCCCCGCCGCCGCTGCCTCCAGTAGATAGTGATGATTGCCCACCAAGACGAAGAAGCCACAGTCCAGCCCCGCCAAATGTTCCAGCTCATGATGGACCTGGCGAGACGCCAACGGGGAAATGGCTGCGTCGATCACCGTCGTGTAACCCAAGGCTAGATACCGCTGGGTAACTTCGCCGAGAGTCGGCAGCAATCGCTGACCCGCTACCACCGCAAGCTGCTCCCGGCCAAACGCGGCGAACAGCGCCGGGTTCATGCGCCTCGCAAGATTGATCTTCGGTCCGATCACATGCGAATGCATATCGACCCCGCCGGGAAATACAACCTTACCATCGAGATCGATCTCGACGAACTCGGCGCGTTCATGTTCCGCCGGGGGAGAAATGATCCGTCCATCCCGGCACCAGAGTTCCCGAATTTGACCGTCGGCGCCGTGCATGGGGTCGTAAACGCGACCATTGGTCAGACAGAACTTTTCCATGCTCTGTTACCTTCTCGGAAATTTTCGATGACAAGGACACCTGCTAACCATCAACTGTCATCGACCGAACTGCCGGGCAGAAGAGCACAGATCAACGAGGTTTTGGTTTGGATTGACGCACCGCCCGCCTGACCCCCTGTTTGTTGACCGCCGTACTCGCCTCACCTGCTCCCGCTGGGGTTCGGACTTGCGCGGTCTGCTGGGACGAATCCGTCGCGGGGGAGGCGATTGGAGCAATTTGGTTTTCGATCTGCGCCCAAATTTCGTCGAGCAACCGGTAGCTGGTCGCGATGCGTTCCAGCCGAGTGGCGACCTCGGGACTTTGCGAATGGATCGCGTGAGGATCGATTTCGATTTTGATGGGCTTGGGGGATTTGAACAACATCGTCATCTATCCAGCTATCCATGATGTGCTGCCGTCGCAGTGGACTTCAAGTCCCTGAGATTGATCAATACCCGCTTAATCGTCATCATCACGATTTTAGTCACCAACGGCGGCTATGGCCAGTTTTGCCAGCAAAATCCCCAAAATCGCATCTTTCCGCGCACGCCAGGCCGCTTGTCGACTGTAGGGTTGCATCGAATACGACAATTACATTCCGATCGCAGCGAACTCTGTACGCCGATCACCCAGCAGACGATAACGAGGGAGGACGTCGCAACTTCCTTGTTCGTTTGCAAGTGCTGGGCCCCTTTGTGGTTGCTGGACCGAGCCAACTTCGCTTATTCTTTGTGCTTCTCGCCGTAATGTTGACCTCGGCGGGGGACTTCGGGGCATGGTCAAGTGGCACTTTCCCATCAGCATGGGGACAAACTCCTCCTGGTCGAGCTTCGGGGTTCGGCTCGCAGCGGTCCAATTTGTATCCCTCGGGGATGCAACCGATTGTCCACCCCAATGGTCGCCGACCGGCTCACCTGCTGAATTACCTTACCCCGCCGCAAGGGGTTTCCACTGCTCCGGCTAGTGCCGCTCAAGATCGCGATGAAACCTCGAAGAAAAACCAGGATCCGCAAGGTCGCGAGTCGATCGATGCACATATCGAGCAAAGCATCGATCACTTCGGCACCCGCAACGATTCCCAACTTACTCGACGCGGTACTGAAATCGTGCGGCAACGCTACCCCGACGGGCAAATCCAAGTCGAACGAGAGATGATCCAGGATGACCAAGGGAACTATCAGAACCACGGTTGGTGGCGACTGTACAACCGCGCCGGCCAGGTGATTGCCGACGGAATCTTCGAATATGGACTCATGGAAGGACCATGGAAACGGCTCCATTCGGCCAATGAAGGGGGAATCTTCGCGGGGGCCCCGTTCAATCAATTCCAAGATCCCTTCTTGTCGACGGCGACATTCGAAAAAGGGAAACTCAACGGCGTCTGGCAAATCTATGATCGCAGCCAACGCAAGATCATGGAGATTACTTACGTTCAAGGGAAACGCCACGGTCCGGCCACGTGGTGGTATCCCAACGGAACTCGCATGAGAGAAATGACTTTTCACCATGGTTTGATCGACGGCAAATTGATCGAATGGGATGCCAATCAAAACGTAGTACGGGAGGAAGAGTTTATCGAAGGCCGCAAGGTTTCCATCGCCACGACCCAATTCCCATCCGGCAAGAAAAAAACACAACTTCAGTCGCTCGAAGCCAAATTGGTCTTGAAGGATGCCGATGATTGGTGGGCTGCCAAGCCCGCTCGTTACGAGACAGAAGGTACCCCTTACCGCTCGGGCCCCTTCGCTGCGTGGTTTGAAAACGGTCAACTCGAAATGCAAGGCCAATTCTTTGACGACCTGCGCGAGGGCCAATTCGTGTGGTGGCATTCGAATGGGCAAAAGCGAGTCGCCGGCCAATATAAAAAAGACAAAAAGGACGGAGTCTGGATCTGGTGGCACGCTAACGGCATGAAGGCCGCCGAAGGCCGCTACGCTGAGGACCGCAAGGTCGGCCAGTGGCTCGAATGGGACGAAAACGGAAAAATCATCAATCGCGAGGAGTTCACCGCCGACGATCGCTTGCCCGACCCCAAGGAACTGCCGACCGAGCTCCCCGGCCCCGTAACGAACCAAGAAGTACCCAGCCCCAAGTCCAACTCCGACGACGCAAAGGACAAAACCGAACGCCTAGATCCGCCGTTGGGAAAACCGATCGACGACGGTGAACTGCTCTCGTTTGAGGAAGTCAATCCGCCGTCGCCGCTCGATCCGTTGTCTACCGGTTCCAACGTGTACGGTGAAGCACTACGCAGTTCGACGCCCGGGCAAAGCACCTTTCGGCCGCGCACCTCGGATTTCAATCAGCCCGTCGGCCCGCTCCTCCCCCCCCCCGCATTCGCACCCGAGAGCCCAGCCAGCAAGGCAGATCGCCCGCGGCACCGTCCGGCCAACGAATCAACCGACCAACTCTTGCAGCGTCTCTTCCAAGACGAGCAACGGTAGCTTAAACCCTCAAACGGCAAAGCCTGTTGAATTCAGTAGCAGCGTTAAACGTAAACGGTGTCGAACAAGTTATATTGGCGTTACCCAGCGGTAGGCCGCGGGCTGTGGCCTGATTGACGGGCACCGCAGGGAATTACCCTACTTTTTTGAAGATGCTGTGCGTCAAGTGCCCAAATAAAAGAGATGGACTGGCTCTGTAGAAAAGTATACCGCACCAAAGGATCATGATGTTGTGCGTGAGAACCATGAGTCGCAGTTCACGTGTTTGTGACCAGTAGGTTTTTCCTAGGAGATGATTGCCTTGGCGACGTTTGATCATCGAGACCGTAG
>CALDHM010000043.1 GCA_937941455.1 uncultured Pirellulaceae bacterium
GGTTAGCACAGTCGGTTCGGCGAGCAGCCTCGCGAACCAGTTGAACTGCCGGCAACAGCATGCCGATCAAAATACCGATGATTGCAATCACCACCAGCAGTTCGATGAGGGTGAAACCCTGACGACGAGAATTTGTCATAATGCAAACTCCAAAAACTAGAAACATAAAAAATCACGTTTTGGGGCCGCATCCCATACCCTAACGCAAACTCTCAGAAAAAAATATGGCTCGGCTTCGGGTGGAAACCTGGCCATGCCACATATGTTTAAACCTCAATTTCAATTTTCAGTGTCGGTTTAAGTGCAGTTTATGACAGTTTTAGGACTTGCCGGTCCCAAGGTTGTTTTGAAGTCGTTTCGAGCTTTTTCGAAACCGCAAGACAGCAATGCTTTGAAAACATCCGTCAAATAAATTCTGCAACAACCACACTGATAATTCTAACCGCAAAGCAAAAATTCCATTCCGGGGTGACGAAGTCCAGCAGCCCAAGCCAGTGTTGGCTAAGGGCCAGACGAAATTCGGCTTCCTTAACGCTCAAATTCAAAAAGGGCTGGATTTCAATCAGAAATCCAGCCGCATGACAATTCCAGCAGCGATTTTCGATTAGTATTCGATATCGGGCTTAGTGTTGTCGTTCGACACTTCACCGGTCTTCGGATTGGTGCCGGGTTTGTTCTTAACGTCCTTTTTTTCCAGCGGAGCGGCCCCACCGGTGCAAGCACTCAGCGTTACCGCGAAACAGCACAGAGCAACAATTGCCAAGACTCGGCGCAACATACGAGGTGTCTCCAAAAATGACCAATAATGGCGAACAATTCCGCCCGATGCTGACAAATCATAACTGGCTGTTATCGCGAAATCAAGTACCTAAAGTAGCCAATTTTGACAAAAATCAGCACTTTGGGGGGGGATGTTCGGTTTGAGTTGGTGAAACTCGACAGAACGACATGTCACCGTCGAGTTCCGTTGGTGCGTCCAGTCGTTAAACAGTTGACTTGCGCGCCGGTTCCGGGAATGATTTGACCCTCAACTGCTTCTACCTTTCTGTGGAGAAAATCTGAAAGTGGCTACGGTCGAACAGCGGCTTCCCCCCCCCTCCGGTCCTTGGATTGGCTTTTATTTGGAAAACCACCACGCGAAAAAGGCGTGGATGAACCTTTACCTGGATTTCACGAATTCCACCATTTCAGGGCAAGGAACGGACTACGTCGGTCCATGGACGATTTCAGGGAATTTTGCCCAGGAAACTGCGGAGTGCGTTTGGATCAAGCAATACCTGGGCAAGCATCGCGTGCGATACCAAGGAGTGTGGGGGAAAACAGGGATCGTTGGTCGTTGGACTATCGGTTCGCTGATCAGCGGTGATTTTCACATTTGGCCCGCGGAATTCACAGAAATCCAAGCAGCTTATCTCGCCCAAGAAAGTCAAGGAAATCCATTCGGTCGACGACGGCAGTAAGAATGAAGACAGTAATTTGATGGCAGCAACTTGCCGATGAGCAAGAGATTCACGTTCGGGACACTTGCTGGTTGAGGTTCGACTCACAACCGACGTGTCAAATTTGTCACATCGACCAAGTGTCCAGTTTGTGATGATTGCCGCCAAATCGCCATTTTGCCCCTTAACGTCGAACCGAAAAAATGTTACACTTCGCGATTCGTCGATGTCTGGCGAATCACCAATCGAGGAAATCATGTCAGCCAAAATGAAGACCCACAAGGGGGTCAAAAAACGAATTCGCTTGTCGGCAAACGGCAAGGCCAAGCATCGCCCTTGCGGAACGAGTCACCGGAACGTGCGCGTCAGCGCCAAACGTAAACGCAAACTCCGCCGAACGGGCGTTGTCGCCGAATGCATGACGCCGAAAATTCGCAGAGCGTTGGGCAAGTACAGCCTGTAATCCCTTTGCGAATCTACGGCAACATTGAGAACAATCAGTCGTTTTTCGGGATTTTGTTGGCGACCAAACACCGGACCAGCGAGCCGGGGCCAACCGAACTTTTTAATTGAGAACTAGCCATGCGTAAAACCAAAGGTGCGGCACGCACGCGAGCCAAACGCCGATTATTCGAGCGTGCCAAGGGTTATGTCGGTGGACGTCGTCGTCTTTACAGAACCGTCAAGGAAACTCTGGTGCGGGCCGATGCTTTCGCGCTGCGGGACCGGCGAGCCAAACGGCGAACGTTCCGCAGTTTGTGGATCACCCGGCTGAATGCGGCGTGCCGCATGAACGAAATCTCGTACAGCCAATTCATCCACGGACTGGCAAAGGCCAATATTGAACTCGACCGCAAGTCGTTGTCCGAAATTGCAATCGCCGATCCGGCAGGTTTCACCCAAATCGTGCAGGCCGTGAAGTCCGCATTGGCGAAATAGTCCGATCCCAGGCGGGTCCGATGGCTCCAGGAAATTCGTCACCTCTCGAATCGTTCGTGCGCGAATTGGACGCCCTGCTCGAGGCAGCACGACAATCGTTCGGTTCAGCAAGCAGTCTGCAGCAAGTCGAGGAGGCTCGCGTCGCATTTCTCGGTGCGAAAAGTGGCCGGTTCAAAGCCGCGCAAAAGCAACTCGGCCAAATCCCCGCGGATGCTAAGCCAACTGCTGGCCAGCACCTGAACCGCGTTAAGAACGAAATTCAGGCCGCGTTCGATGCCGCAAAAGCACGCTTTGCCACCGAGTCATTTCGCGGGGAGGCAGACCCGACATTCGATCGGACCTTGCCCGGAACGACTTCGCGATTGGGCCGACTGCATCCGATCACTCAAACGATCAATGAACTGATGGACATAATGGGCCGCTTGGGATTTAGTCCCGCATACGGCCCTGAGGTCGAGGACGAGCGACACAACTTTGAGGCTTTGAACATTCCCGCCGACCATCCCGCGCGGGACCCGCTGGACAATTTTTATTTGTCAGTTGCTTCGAAGCGTGATGGCGAAACCAGATTGTTGCGGAGTCAAACCAGCACTGTACAAATCCGGGTGATGGAAAACCGTCAACCGCCGATTCGAGTGATTTCTTTGGGACGTGTCTATCGCCCCGACACCGCGGATCCGACGCATTATCCGATGTTTCATCAGATGGAAGGGCTGATGGTCGACGAGCATGTCAACCTGGCGACGCTCAAGACCGTCTTGCAATTGTTCGCCACCAACTACCTTGGCGCGTCGGTACCCGTCCGGATTCGCCCCTCGTTTTTTCCGTTCACTGAGCCCAGTGTCGAGGCGGACTATTTCTGGAACGGCAAGTGGACAGAATTCGGCGGTGCGGGGATCATCGATCCCAACGTCTTTAAAGCGGTCGGCTACGACACGGAGCGCTATACCGGATTTGCCTTTGGCTTGGGGGTCGAGCGGTTGTGCATGATCAGGCATGGCATCATCGACATCCGGAATCTGTACACGAACGACGTCCGCTTCCTACGCCAATTTTAGGGAGGCCTGATGGATATTTCATGGAATTGGCTGCGGGAGTACGTTGACCCCGGGGCAAATCCCGATTCGGTTGTCGAACAGTTGACCATGTCGGGGCTGAACCACGAATCGACGACGGCAGTGGGCAACGATTGGTGTATTGATTTAGAGGTGACCAGTAACCGCCCTGACTGCTTGGGGCATCTGGGGATCGCGCGCGAGGTTGCGGTGCTCACGGATCGGCCTCTGCGGATGCCGAGCGTTGACTTGTCGCGGGATGATGACCGGGAAATCGAAAAGTATTGTCAGGTTACCGTCGAGGCCTCGCACCTCTGTCGGCGGTACACTGCCCGCCTTGTTCGCGGAGTGCGGGTGGGGCCTAGCCCCCAGTGGTTGGCTCAGCGGTTGAAGACGATTGGCATCGAGCCAATCAACAATATCGTCGATATCTCGAATTACGTGATGATGGAGTGCGGGCAACCGCTGCACACCTTTGACTTTGCGAAGCTCCGCGGCAATCGCATTGTTGTCCGCGAGCCGAAACAGGGCGAGCAGATGGTGGCGATCAATCATCAAACCTATACGTTCGAGCCGGGGATGTGTGTGATTGCCGATGCGGAACGACCGGTGGCGATTGGGGGCGTCATGGGGGGGGCGGAAACAGAGATCTCGCCCAGCACTCGGGATGTCCTAATCGAAGCGGCTTGGTTTGTGCCCGGTTCGATCCGCGGCACCGCTCGCCAGTTGAATCTTCACAGTGATTCCTCGTTCCGTTTCGAACGGGGTGTCGATATAGAAGCGGTACCGTGGGCCGGCGCCCGCTGTGCTCAATTGATCGTCGAACTCGCGGGTGGCGAGTTGGTCCCCGGGCAGATCGACGTCAAGTTCGGTTTTCCTGAGCGTCATCCGATCGAATTTCGGTTCGCTGGGATCACCAGAAATTTAGGTATCGAAATTCCCCGTGATATCGTAGTGAAAATTCTGCGTGGACTAGGGGTGGAGGTTCTCGATCACGACCGTCAGCGTTGTCGATGTCTCGCGCCGAGTTGGCGGCGAGATTTGACCCGCGAAATCGATCTGGTGGAGGAGGTAGGTCGCATCTACGGTTACGATAAAGTGCCCGACAACGTCGCGGTGCCGATGACCTCGTCCTACAAGCCGCAGGGGATTCGCGTCCTCGAAAAGGTGCGGGACGTGGTTCGCGCCGCTGGCTTTGACGAGGCGATGTCTCCCAGCCTGATACCCGAAGCGTGGTCATCTGCTTGCTCGCCATGGACGGATCGTCAGCCACTGGTCAGTCAACAACCGATGTTGGGAGTCTTGGAAAAAGGGTCGCAGAATCTGGGGCCGGTCCAATATTTGCGACGGACTCTGATGGCGAGCTTGCTGGAAGCCAAGCGGATCAACGAATATCGCGCAAACGACGAGATCGATCTGTTCGAAATCGCTCACGTCTACCTGCCGCAAGAACAAGGATTGCCGCTCGAACCCCTGATGTTGGGAATCGTCTCAGGCCGCAGTTATGTCGACGTCAAAGGGGTGATTGAAAACGTCTGCCGAGAAATCGATCCCGCGATTAGTCTCGATTTCTCGCCGACCGACTTGATGATTTTCGATCAAAGTCACTCGGCAACCATCTCCGCCGATGGAAAAGTCGTCGGCTACGTGGGCGCGATCTCGCCGGGAGGAAAGAAGACGTTCGGCCTGCGTCAGCCTACGACGGCCGCCGAGTTGGATCTGACCGCCCTTTCGCAGCGTGCGGTGCTGATTCGCCGCTTCAGCCCACTGAGCGAGTTTCCTGCCGTGACTCGCGATTTGAATTTCATCGTTGCCGAAGAAGTACTCTGGAAACAACTCGAGGCAACGGTACGAGTCAGCAGTGGTGCCCTGCTCGAGTCGATTCAATATCGCGAGACATTCCGCGATCCGAATCGGGATGGGCCAGGAAAAAAACGAGTGCTGTTATCCCTGACCCTGCGTAGCCGGGAGAGCACGTTGAGTGGTGCACAGGTTGATGACGTTTGCCGATCCGTGATCGAGGCTTGCCAGTCCCAAGTGGGCGCGTCATTGGTTTCATAAGTCGGCCGGCTGCACCGCCGATTCTCGAACCCGCGGCCCAGCAACAATTTGCCACGCGTTCATCATCGTTTTCAAGGAAACGGCATGGCTCCAAAATTGGTTTACATCACCGCCGGTGCGGGGGGGATGTTCTGCGGCAGTTGTCTGCATGACAACGCACTCGCTCGAGCCATGCAGCACGAAGGGTGGGATGTCCAATTCGTCCCTTTCTATACACCGATCCGCACGGACGAAGAAGACACCAGCGTCGACCAAGTGTTTTTCGGCGGCGTGAATGTCTTTTTGCAACAAAAATTTTGGCTTTTCCGTTACTTGCCGAAGTGGGTCGATGGCTGGTTGGATTCGCCGAGTTTCATCCGCAGGGTTACGTCACGAGCGATCGAAACCAATCCGGCCGTGCTGGGGTCGATGGCCTTGTCGATGCTCAAAGGGGCTATGGGCTACCAGCGCAAGGAAGTCCGTCGCGTGGTTCGTTGGCTCGTCGAAGAAGCACGCCCCGATATCATCTTGGTGACCAATATCCTGGTGGCTGGATTCGTGCCGGCGCTCAAGCAGCACGTTGCTACGCCTGTCATTGTGACCTTGCAAGGTGACGATGTTTTTTTGGATTCATTGCCGCCGGCCGATCGGAGCAAGTGTCTGGCTCAGATTCGAGAAATTGACCGCAGTATCGACGGATACATTACCCAAAGCTTCGCCTTTCGGGACTACATGGCGGAGTATTTATCGATCGATCCCCAAAAAATCGTGGTAACGCCGTTGGGGATTGATACCCGAGACTTCCGCAACTTGACGCCGATCACGCCGCGGTCGGCACAGGTCATCGGCTATCTGGCCCGCTTGGCTCCGGAGAAGGGATTGCAACACCTGGTGTCGGCCTTCATCGAATTGAAGCGGGATCACGTATTTCGAGCCGTGAAACTACGCCTTGCCGGCTGGTTGAGTCCGGAGTGTCGGAGCTTCGTCGACGAGCAGTGGCAGCGGTTGCGACAGGCTGGGCTCGGCGACGATTTTCACTACGAGGGGGTGATCGACCGAACGGCCAAATTGAAGTTTCTGCAAGAGATCGATTTGCTGTGCGTCCCCGTCGAACATCAGGAACCGAAGGGGCTGTTCGCGCTCGAGGCTATGGCTGCGGGGACACCTGTCGTGCTACCGCGTCGCGGAGCCCTCACGGAGTTGATCGCGGCCAGCGGTGGTGGGCTTTCATTCGAACACGGCCACCTGGCCGACTTGGTCGCGTCGCTCAAGCGTTTGCTACAAGACCCGCTGCTGCGGCAACGGCTTGCCGAACAAGGGCGAAACTACATCCTGCAACAGCGCAACGAGCGAGCCATGGCGCGGGACACAATCGCTGCCTTAAGCCGATACTTGAAGCCCTAGCGATTTAAGCCCACGGCAAAGGCGAATCCGCGGAAGCCAAAATCTCCCGTCGGCGTCGTGGGAGTACCTCCGCCCAACCACGATTGATGGGTGGCCGCCAAGCGACCATACACGCATCGTTTTTCTGCGTAGTGGTACTGATACTGAACGCCCATATTGATTTCCGCAATCGTCAGCAATTCCAGGCTGTTGGTGCGCAGCGCGGAGAAACTGCCGCTGTCGATCCACTGAGTTCGGTTTCCCAGCAGCGTCGAACCGGCTGCGGCTCCGAACATCTCCAGCTTGGTGTGACCTACCGGTCGGTAGTACTCGATGGAAAACGTCGGACCATATCCGTTGAATGTCGTGTTGGCATTCAGATAGTCAGCCAGTGTACCCGCAGGATTGAAAAGCTGGCTGCGAAATTCGTGATCAATCGCGGCGGTTTTGATGCCGAGGATTCCGTTGATGCGAGCGCGGCGAAATTGAATCTCTTTGAAGACAGTGGCTTGAAACGAGTGCAACTCGAGCGACTGACCGACCACCAAACGCTGGCCCGGTGCGGATGCCGAGAGCGAGACGACGTTCGGTGAGCCCATCACCTCGACAAAGGTCGAGCCGGTAGCCGCTCCGTTCCTGGTGAAGGACAAAGGATTCGAGCGATGATGAAAATGTAGGAAGCCTAGCTCGACTCCGGGCCCATAGGACGACTCGAAGCCCACGCGAAATCGGGGAGCCGTTTCATAGGCGTGATCGGCAGGTGTAGTGCTCAAAAAATTTCCGATTTCGGTCGCTAGGCCGTGATTGCCGTTGAAATGCGGGCGCAACAGCCAAACCTCCCCCATCGCGAAGTAGCGCCCGGTGGCCAAAATTTCACGCATCGGCGGAAACTGCTCGTGCTTGTTCTCGAAATCGAATTGAGCACCCGTGTCGAACGGAATGCCTCGCGAGAACGGTTGGGGCTGGCGATAACCACGCTCTTGAATCGTCTGCGGCTGGCGAAAGGGCGTTGACTGCTGCGGTGCGGCTTGACCTGGTGAGCTGCCAAACGGCGATTGCCCAGGAGTCGTCAGGTTTGGTGACCAGCCTTCATGATTCAGCGATTCCAGAAACTCTGGATCGAGGGTACTGCGATAGACCGAACGAGGGCGAAATCCGGCTGGTTCGCGACGCAGGGAGGCTTGAGCAAAGGGATTGTCGTCGAGTTGTCCCGGCAACGGCTGGCCTCCTGCGACTTGGGGCTCGCGCGGCACCCAGTCCCGTGCGACTCGGCTATCGCCGGAACTGCGGGCCGGAGGCAATGGTTCCGGGTCTTCGCCCCAGTGCGGTGGGGACATGTTTCGGGCCTCCGCCGATTGACTACCACGCGTATCGCCGACATCGAAACGCTGCGCAGTACCCAGCGGCGGTGAAGCTTCGCGATCAGACGCGAATTGTGCGGGTGGGGCCGGATTTGGTCGCGGCTGCGGGTCGAAAGGGACCCATTCGCGATAGGCGCGATAATTACCCGTATGAATCGAAGGTGCCTGCGCAACGGCAAGGTTGCTGTCAGGCCACGCCCCGCAGCAAATCAGCGCCGCTAGTGTCAACGTTCGCAGCAGCAACTCGGCAATCCCCTGTTGCGAATGAACGAGTCTGGTCATGGCGACTCCTAAGCATCCAAGTTTTGACTCAGCCACGCTTCGTCGCTGGTTTGTCCTTGAGCCGCGAGGGTACGCAACTACTCTGGGCAGCGTCTGGCGAGGCGGGCAAGACGAACGAAAACGTGCTTCGTTCAATTCAAATCTGGTATGCTTTCTCCCGACAGGTCGGGAAAAAATCGGTAAATTTCACTGGAAAGTCGCCGCTTTCGATACAATCGGCACTATCGGAACGGCTTGTTGAAACGCTACGGTCAAGGCTAATTCTTTCGCCCTTCCTCCCCTGCCCCGCCAAGTTTAGTCGTTGCCTTAATTGGAAAACTTGACGACAGCTGCTAGCAATTAACAGTCGTTAAGCCTAAACGAAGCCGCAATATTTCAAACGCGGGAGTTCGTCGAGGCGCGGCCTGGTGGCAGCAGCGGCTGCGCCGTCTGCCAAAACTCGTTAGCCGCAGGGCGCGAACCCTCGAGTCTCTCGAAAACTGGACGCAAGCGCGTTTCGGCTCATGGTTTTGGGACAAAGCCTAGTAGCGGAAGTGGCGGATTTGTTCTCCGCGTGTCCCGATATCGGTCATGGCTTCGATACCGATCTCGAGATGAACCTCCGACCAAGTCGACGTGACGAATCGGTCGGACTCTTCGGTTTTGACCCCGTCGGGTGTGATGGGGACGTCGCTGACCAGCAATAATGCTCCGCGCGAGATCGCATTGTGATGCCCGACAATGAAGATCGTCGCCGTTTCCATTTCGATGCCAATGCAAGTCATCCGCACGAGCCGTTGACGGAATTGCTCGTCATGCTCCCACAGACGCCGGTTGGTCGTATAAACCACTCCCGTGCGATACTCCAGATTGCGTTCGACCAGTCGATCGGACACGAATTTGTGCAGCTTGAAGCTAGGCAGCGCCGGAACCTCCGGAGGAAAATAGTCGAGCGACGTTCCTTCACCGCGAATAGCAGCGATCGGCAAAATGAAGTGGCCGATTTCGGTCGTCGTTTTCAGTCCGCCGCACTTTCCCAAAAAGAGGACCCCTTTCGGATTGCGTGCCGACAGAAGGTCCATGATGGTCGCGGCATTGGCCGAGCCCATGCCAAAGTTGATGATCGACAGGCCTTGATTATTGGTTGCGGCCTGCATCGGCCGGCCGATGCCGTAGATTTCGCAGTCGAATTTGTTCGCGAAGCGCGTGACGTAGTCGTGGAAGTTCGTGAGCAATATGTAGTCCGCGAATCGATCGATCGGCATTCCGGTGTAACGGGGCAGCCAATTCCGTGCGATATCCAAGCGACTAAGTGAGGTCTTGGCACCAGACATTGAGTCAATTCCTGTCACATACGAAGGGTGGCTGGTCGGCAACGGACTGGATCGGGTCACCGTATCGGAACATCAACCCCTCCAGGCCCATTGCCACAATTGATTGAGTTTGGGGACGTTGCCCTGCCACAGCAAGCCAACGCGGAAAATTCGGCCGGCCACGACCACGATGGCGATGGTCGACACTGCCAGCATCAGGAGACTGGCCAACAATTGCCATGTGGGAATGGTTTGGTTCGTCGCCAGTCGCAGGATCATGGTCGTACTGGTCGAAGGTGGGAAAAATGACATCCCTGTCGCGAGTGGCCCCAACGGATCTCGAATGATCAGCAGCCAAACGAAGATCGGCAGCATCATCACCATCCACACCGGCAGAAGCAGTGACTGCGCCTCTTTGAGCTGAGTGACGCTCGCACCAACGGCCATGAAAATCGACGCGTAGAACAGCACGCCGAAAATTTGAAACATGATGAACCACGGCAGCAAATGCAGTGGCAGATTTTCGGTCCAGCCCCGTTGTTGGGCCACAACATAACTCCCTGCGAAATAGATCGCGAATACAGTCAGGGATCCCGCGACGGTGCCGAGCAACTTCCCAGCCATCAACTGCGAGGGATTGACGCTTCCCAGCAAGACTTCCGCAATCCGTTGCGACTTTTCCTCAAGCACTGTCTCCAGCATCGGCTGCGCGGCCATGAAAATCACCATGAACATGAGCATCATCAGCCCCATGGGTAGGAAAATATCGACGATTTCGTTTTTTTCCTCAGCGCTGTAAATTTTCCCCCCTTTCCGTTCAACCAGACCCAAGCCCGCCACGACGATCGGCGCACGCGCACGCTCGATGCGGCTGATCTCGTCGTCGCTGAAGGTCAGCTTCAGCCGAGATTCTTGAACGATGCGATTAAGGTGCTGCATCAGCCAGCGGCGGGCCTCCGCAAGGCTCGAGTCCTGAGCGTAAAAGGGCACCTTCAACAATTCGGCTTCCGGAGTAATCATCCGCGGCGGCAATTCGACGAAGGCGTACAAATCCCCGCGGCGGATTTGATCCGAAAGTTCAGCGCGGCGATCATCATCCAACACGCCGTTCCCCTGCTCGAGCAGATACAGTTCTTGCGGCATGGCCCCAAATTCATCCCGCTCCAACCCTGCGAGGGCTGTACGATTGGTTTGAGCCTCCCGTTTTTGCGAGTTCTCTCGCTCGGCGATTTCTCGCAGAGCCGCGAAGATCCCGGGATTTTCATCGCCGCCGAAGATCACGATCCGCCGTTCTTTCACTTCGCCGATGGAGCCCAACAGCGACATCGCCGCCAGCCCTCCGAACATCAGGATCGGCATCATCAAAATCGAGATCAAAAATGCTTTGGTGGCCACCATCGCGCGATACTCGCGGGCGGCAATCGTCAGAATTTTCCTCATGGACATCGCTCCTGATTGTCGTCTGACGCGATGGGGTACATATCTGGCCGGGCGATCCGCAGAAAGATATCGTGCAGCGATGGTCGAATCACGTGAAAGCCCTCGACCGTATGAGTTTGCATCAATTGCCGCAAATAATCGTTGGGATCATGTGGGGTCAACATCCGAAATTCGATAACGCGGCCGCTGATCTCGACGTCCGTGACTCCCGACAAGCGCGGTGGCGTGCCGTTGCCGATCCAAGTGGCCCGGGCCCGATCCGCCGGATATTGCGCTTGAATGGACTCCAGCGTACCATCGAGAACTTTTTTGCCGCGGAAGATCATGAAGATCGTATCGCACATCTGTTCGGCCATTGCCATGTCATGCGTCGAAAACACGATCGTTGTGCCCCGCTCCCGCAACGTCAGGACTGCCGCTTTGAGTGATTCCATGTTGACGGGGTCCAGGCCGCTAAACGGTTCGTCCAGGATCACCAATTGCGGGCGAGCGACCACCGCGGCGATGAACTGAATTTTTTGGGCCATTCCTTTTGAGAGTGCGTCGATTCGTTTCTTGCTCCACTCGGTGGCTCCCAAACGTTCCAGCCAATAGTCGATTTCGGGTTGGCATTGATAACAACCCTTGAGCCGCGCGTAGTATTTGAGGATGTCGCGGACTTTCATGCGTTTGTAGAGCCCGCGCTCTTCGGGGAGGTAGCCAAGTCGGTCGTCGGCGACTTTCCCCGCCGCTTGACCCAAGACCAGCACGCGTCCCTCATCCGGTTGCAAAATTCGCAAGATCATGCGAATCGTCGTGGTCTTGCCACTGCCATTGGGGCCGATAAAGCCGTAGATCGTTCCCTCGGGAACTTCGAGATCAAGGTGATCAACGGCGATTTGTTTACCGAACCGCTTGGTGACTCCCTTTAGTTCGATCGCGTTCGGCATATTCGGGTTGTCGGGGCGAAAGCTACACGGGACTGCGAATCGAAAACATCAGGCATCGCCCGAAAATCAGCTATGGGGTGCTGCGCCGCTGCTCAGGCGCGCGGCGATGGCAGATCCCTGAATTACAGCGAATCCGGGGACAATTTGCAAGCGTACGGGGCCGCGTGGGTTCCCGCCAGCTCCGCGCCGAGTATCGGATAATGCCTTGGGATCGGTGCGTCGTCAGCTGGTTGCGACGCGGCAGACCGCCTCCGCTTCATCGCAGTTCCGATCGCGAGACGGTGTAGAGCGATCGCCACAAATTGTCGCCGTCACCGTAGAAGCCGCCGCGCGCAGTGCGTCGTTCGCAGACTTACTTGGCACGCTCCAAAGCCTCGAGAATTTGTTCCGGGCCGATCATTTCTTCGAGCAAAATCGCCGGGCGATTCGGGTAATCCGATGGGTAAATCAAGTTCACCGGAATGATTTTCCGATCCGCACGGGACAAGTCGTCCGTTTTCTCTTGTTCCTGCGCCGTCATATCCACGAGCACCATCTGCACGCCCAGTTGTTTGACCTTATCGATCACTGCTGAATTGGAAAAGATCCGTTTTTCGTTCAGTTTGCAGGTCAGACACCAATCCGCCGTGTAATCGACCCAGACCATTTTGCCCTGCGCCAATCGATGTTCGACAATACCGGGGACCCAAGCGTCCCAGGGCAAGCCGCCGATTCTTTCAACGCTGCGATGTTCGTTGGTGAACCGCGCAGCGTCCCAGTACATCCAGATGCCCGCAGCACAGAGGAGGATTGGCGTCACGATGCCCCATAAAAATCGTTTCAAGCCGGGAACATGTCCTAAGGACCAATGTCCGTAGCAATAAAATCCCAAGGCGATGACACACAGCGCCATGGTCAGCCACCACGCGCCCTCCGTACCGGTCTGCTTGGCGAAGCTGCGAAAAAAGAAAGCTGCCGTGGCGAACAAGGCGAACGACATCAACTGCTTGAAAGTTTCCATCCACGCCCCCGGCCGCGGCAACGCGCGAATCATGTTCGGGAACAGAGAGAGGGCTAGATACGGCAGGGCAATCCCGATCGCAAAAACAGTGAACAACGTAAATGCTACCGCCGGTTCTTGGGACAACGTGTAGCTCATGGCAGCACCCAGGAACGGCCCCGAACACGGTGTGGCGACGAAGGTCGTCAACACCCCCGCGAAAAACGAACCGGCATATCCCGTTTGCTTTCTACCCGAGGAGCCCAGCCGGGTCATAAACATCCCCATCTCGAAGACGCCGGCCAGATTCAAGCCCAACACGAACATCAAGATGATGATGCCGCCGACGAAATAGGGGTTGCCCATCTGCTGCCCCCAATTGACTTCGTTACCCAGAGCGAATTTGATGCCGAGAATCACCCCCGCCAAAACCCACATGGAAACGATGACGCCGAGAGTGAACGCTAGACCATGCAAGGCGACACGACGCGGGTCGCTACCGCCGAGTTCAACAAACCCTAATACTTTCAGTCCCAACACAGGGAACACGCAGGGCATCAAGTTCAACAGCAACCCGCCGATCAACATGCCAAACACCGCTGGCCAAAACGAGTAGGTGGCCGTGGTCTCTCGCAGCGTTACATAGTGAATTTTCGAGTTGGGATCGTAGAGTTTCGCAAATTCTTCGGCAGGTGCTTTCTCGATCTTGGGCGGGGCTTCTTCCTTGTCGCGTACCCCTTCGCCAGCGGCGGGCACGGCGGTCTTGGTAGCCTCAGCTGGCGGTCCGGAAGCGTCCCTGGGCCAGGGGCCAGCCTTTGCCACCAGAGCTTCGATGTCCAGCCCCGTGGGCACAGCGATATTCCCGGCATACTTAGCCTTCAGCGGATTTTTGAACGGCAAACATCCTTGGTCGTTGCACTGTTGGCCATTGATGGTGAGATCGATCGTCAATTGCTGCGGATCGACTCCTTCGGCAAGCTCGATCGGAACAAAGAATGTAACCGCGAGCGAATGCTGCTCGACGCGAGTGCCAAAGACAGGGTCAGGGTCGAGGACCTCGGGTGCGCGATCCTCCTTGAACGAATCGAGCAGACGGAATTGTGGAACCGCGGGGACCTTGACTTGAGTTGGCATCGGTCCTCCGGGCGGTTGCGTCAAGGAGTAGATGTGAAGATGTGGGGCTAGGGTGGTCTCGATGCTCAACAATCCGGTTCGACCACCGGCGAAGGTCGCGAACGACGCGTTGAATGTGACCGGTTCCGCTCCGTTTTTGCCGGAGGCACGGGAGGGGAATTGGCCAACCAGCGGATGGGCGTTAATTGCCGAAACTATGAAGAAGACGGCGAACAGAGAAATCCAATGTCCCCGTGTCAGAAGTTCGTTTGCCATGAGTACTTTGTTATTTGCTAATTTGGGTTGACCGCCAAAAAAACGCTGCTTCCAATTCAGGCAGCTACGTTTCAACTCAATCGAAACCCGGCGGTCGTTTTTGGGCGATGCAATGTGTGCCCCGCACCTACGATCTTACGAATGTCCTGCACAATCTAGCAAGTTGTGTTAAAAAAATCGAGAGAGATCGCAGTGGACACCACCTGGTATGACGAACAAGGGACGGCGAAGTCTGCGAGGTGCGGCGAGCGTCCTCGCCAATTGGCCTGGTGACGCGAACTTGTAAAAATGCCAACCGACCACCAAGGGCGAAGCTCCCTAATCAACACCCATGGAAGCGAGAATTCAGCGGTTAACAGGGACAGCGACGCGCGCGGTGTGTTCAGGTAGCCGGAACCGTTGCAGTTTGGCTGACAGCACGCGATCCTGAATCAAATGGCATTGATTGTCCTGACAAAATTGTCCGTTGATTCGTACGTCTATCACTAAATCTTCGGGATTGGTACCGTGCGTGATCAGGATCGGCAGATGAAATTCGATGTCGCCGTGATGTGTCTCGATGCGATCGTCTGCTCCCGGATCTCCCTCGACGTGCGGGGCCTGCTGAGGCCGGAACGCGCCGGCGACTTGAAACCCGTCATTCATGGCGATTTCTAGCTTTGTGGCGGAGGGGCCGGGTTGTGTCAAAGAATAGAGATAACCGCCGGGAGGGATTTTGGCAGCAACAATCAAATAGGCAGTGCGCCGATCCGCTTCGCATTCGATGCGAGTCGATAGTTGCACGGGAGGCTTTTCTGGTTGTTGAGCGGAACCAGCGCCGAGCGAACTTTTCTTCGGCAGCAGGCTTTGCCCGCAGGCCGTGCCGAATCCGAGACTAGTTAATAGAAACGCGATCAAAAGAAAGCTGACGGGCTTCATGGGGGATCAGTAATACTGCTTATTGAACCGGCATTCCACCGCGACCGACTTCCGTCCCAACGTCCCTCGGAACCAAAGGCGGCCTTGAAGGGAGTTCGCCTTCGACGGGCTGTTAGCGAGTCGGCTGGAGGACGAACACCTCCACGGAACTGCGGAACGGTACCAAGTGTTGTGGTTAAACGACAAGTCCAAATTTGCTATCATCCAATCATGAAAATGATCATTGCCGTCATCCAGCCGACGAAGCTGCTGGCCGTCAAAGGGGCCTTGGAGGCGATTGGCGTCCCCCGAATCACGATTTGCGATTCCCAAGAATTCGCACGGTACACGGGGCGCGTTCCCGTTTATCGCGGCGTGGAGTACCGCGCCGATATTCTCCGGAAAATTACGTTAGAGATTGCGGTCAACGACGACTATCTCGACCGTACCGTAGAAGTCATTCAAACGGTGGGCCGCAGCGGAGCTTACGGCAGCGATGGCGATGGCAAGGTTTTCATACTGCCGCTGGATCAAGCCATCGAGTACCACCCGGAAAAGCGTGGGCCGGGGGCGATTTGATCGATACGATTTGATAAGAGGGGGGGGTAAGTCGATCGCCACAAAGCACCGAAGAACCTGTCCCCAACCCGACAGCAGTCGAAACCCGAAGCGTAAGCGAGGGCTGGTTTTGGGATAGGCTCAAAGTAACAAAGGACCCGACAATGGACCGCAAAGCCGTCTGGCACATCGCGTCAGATTTGATGATGGTTTCGAACGTAAAGACTGCGGCTCAGCAACATCAATTGGAGTTCGTGGCGATTCCGAGTTTACAGCGACTCCCCTCGGCGACGCTTCCGGATCATGTTGCGGTCGTGCTGGTCGATTTGCAACTCCCTGGACTGGACTTCGATCGCCTGAAGACGCTCATCGGTTCGGTTGCGGGCGATTCGTCACCGCTCGTTTGCCTTTATGCGCAGCATGTCGATGAGACCGCTCTGGCTCGCGGTGTCGAGCTCGGCAGAGGACAAGTAATGACGAGGGGCCAAGTCCATCGGGAAATCCAGCGATTGTTCGGCAGCCTTGCCAACTAATGGTCACCGCCGACACTCTGGCCTCGCCGATCGCGATGCGTTGCCTCATCGGACAGCGTCAGTTTCAATCGATTCTGCCAAATTTTGTTGGTTGAACGTAGCTGTCCTTGCCAGACGGTAGATTTCCGAAATTATCTGCGTTCTAGCGAGCGTGACTACAAAAAACGGAGCTGTCCAACTAAATGCCGTGCCCCAATTGGGAAGTCGGCTCCGTCACGGCATTGGCGTCACCTGCCAGATTCTCAGCGATAGCCTGGGGCGGTCGTGGAGGTCCCAGCGAAAAGTCGACGATCGGGAGCTTCGAAAAATATTCGATGGTTTCGTCCACAATGTCGGCTTGGATCAGAATCAGCTCGTCGGGCATCGACGTATCCAAGGCATGCGTAACGCTCTCTCGCCATGTCGAGAACCATTGTTTTTCGCGAACGCGGGCACCGAGTGCCAAACCCTCGCGAAATAGTTGCACAATGTCCCCCGGCTTGCGTCCACGGAGATAGCCGCTTTCATACAAGATCACACGGTCGAAGTGGTGACCCAGCATTTGCCCTTGCCGGATCATGTCATTGTCCTGGCGATCGCCGGCCGCCGAGTAGACCGCCGTGCGGCGCGAGTTGGGGAAATTCGCCAATGCGTCCAGCATGCTTTTGAGCGACGAACTGTTGTGACCGTAATCGATGATCAGGGTGCATTGGTTGTATTGCACAATATTGAACCGAGTGGGCGAGCCGTCGGCGGATGGACTGAACGATTCCAAAGCGGTGCGAATGATTTCCACCGGGATCCCCTGCGACCAGGCGGCCGCGACGGCGGCCATGACATTTTCGACCTGAAATTTGACCTTTCCGTGATGCGTCAACGGGATGCGTTCGCAATGATGCACGACGACTTCGTTTTTGCCGTGCGCGGCGACGATAGCATTATCGCGTACGAACAACGCACGGCGATTGGCTTCGAGGTTTTTCACGATCAGCGGATGAGTTTCTCGGTGGGCGAAGTAGATTACCTCGCCCGGGCAATGATCGGCCATGGCAGCGACCAGCGGATCTTCAGCGTTTAACACGGCGAAGCCGTTGGGGGAGACGACGTCCACAATGCAGCGCTTGACCTTCGCCAATTCCTCGACAGTATTGATGTAATTGAGCCCCAAGTGATCCCCTTCGCCGATCATGGTGACCACGGCGACGTCGCAGTGATCGAAGGCCAACCCCTCGCGCACGATACCCCCGCGAGCCGTTTCCAAAATAGCGGCATCGATGTTCGGATTCATGAGAAGACGTTTCGCGCTTTTGGGTCCGCTGCAATCACCGTCATCCACGCGGCGGCCGTTTATGTACACACCGTCGGTGCTGGTCATACCGACCCGTTTGCCGGACAAGTGGAAAATGTGAGCGATCAACCGCGTGGTGGTCGTCTTGCCGTTGACCCCGGTGATCGCCACGATCGGGATGCGGCCGTTGTTCCCGGGTGGGAATAGCATATCAACGATCGCTTCGCAGACCGGTTGCGGTTTCCCTTCGCTCGGTTGGATATGCATGCGCAGGCCTGGTCCCGCATTCACTTCCACGATACCAGCGTTTTGTTCCTCGAGAGATTTGGAAATATCTTTGGCAACGACGTCAACACCTGCGATGTCCAAGCCGACCATCTGAGCGGCTTCGACAACCCGCGCTGCGACTTGCGGATGGACCATGTCGGTGACGTCTTGGGCCGTGCCGCCACTGCTCAGGTTCGCGTTGCGGCGAATGTAGACCGTTTGATTCGCCTCGGGAATGGAGTCGGGAGTCAACCCTTGTTGTTGCAGCACAGCTAGGGAAACGTCGTCAAGCGGAATATGGCTAAGGATCGTTGCGTGGCCATCGCTACGGCGTGGATCGCGGTTGACCTCTTCCACCAATTGCCGCACCGTCGATTTGCCGTCACCAATCACCTGAGCGGGCTCGCGGCGGGCCGCGGCGACCAACTTGTTGCCGATCACTAGCATCCGGTAATCGGAGCCCTCGAAATACTTTTCGACCATCACGGTCGGTTCTTCGCGGTAGGCGTTGTCGAAGGCTGTCTCGACCTCTTTTTGTGTGTAGAGGTTCGTTGTGACACCGCGGCCGTGGTTGCCGTACTGCGGTTTGACGACGACGGGCAAGCCGATTTCCATGGCGGTTTGCCAGGCTTCCTCGCGGGACTTCACCACGTAGCCCACCGGCACGGGCACGCCGACGATTTGCAGGAGTTTGCGGGTCAAGTGTTTGTCTTGGGCGATCGTCTCGGCGATCGCGCTGGTGCGGTCGGTCTCGGCCGTCCAGATGCATCGCCGCCGCGAGCCGAAGCCAAGTTGCACAAAGCTCCCCTCATTCAGACGAATGTGGGGGATGCCGCGGGCCTTGGCGGCGTTCACGATGCCTTGGGTGCTCGGGCCGAGGCAGTGTTCGTGGATCAAATCGCGCAGGATTTTGACCTCGGCCTCGATATCGATTGGCGTGTCGTTGACGGCCGCCAGGATCACACGCCGCGCAGCTTGGACCGCGGCGATGCCGACATGTTCGTCAACGTATTCAATGGCCACCCGATAGACGCCGTCCTCGTCCAATTCGCGAGCCCTGCCGAAGCCGACTTCGTTTCCCGCCAACGTTTGCAACTCGAGCGTAACGTGCTCGAGGATGTGCGCCATGTAAGTGCCACGTTGCAGTCGCTGGAAAAAACCGCCGCGCTCACCAACACTGCAGCGATGCTCAATCATCGTCGGCAGCCATGACATCAAGCGTTCGTTGAAGCCGGGAATCATCTCCGACGACGTGTCTTTCAGACTCGCCAGATCGACGATGACTTCGAGAACAGGAAAATTCGCCCAGATATTCGGCCCGCGCAAAACGCCGATGCGACGAAACGTAAGGGGCTCGGGGGTGACTGGATCAGACATGGCAACAACGGACGGCAATAATTGGCGAAGCCTGGAAGTTTACACGTGGGTCAAGCCGATTTCAGGGCGCGCAAAGCAAACCTGTCATCGTCAAAACAGCCTGAACTCTTTGATTGTATCGCACTGCGGCAGGTTCGTCCCGAAATAAACCTTGTTAACGTCGGCGATTCTTTGTGCGGCTTTCCCAAGGGCCCTAAACTCCCGATCGCCGAGTTTTTGGAATCGTGGTATGCTGCGGTACTTGTCAAACCTGCCACCGCAATTATCGTTGGTTTTCAAACGAACGCTATAGGCAAGCGGCATATCGCACCGCGGTTCTCTCGAAAAGGCTACGTATTTGCGATTGGCCAAGTTCGGCAGTGACGATAGCATTGAAGCTGTCGAGTTTTGCTACGGGCTGGTTTTCCCGAACGCTGGGATCATTTGCGAGGGCTCCTAATGATAAATCGCCGTCCATTGTGGGGTCGGCAAGGTGATTTGGTCGCGCGAACTAGCGTTTTGCTGGTAGGCAAATCACGAGTGCAAACGAAGGCGAAGCGAGCCTCGCACTGGCCATGGGTGACGATTACCCTTGTTGCCGAGCATCAAATCGGTTGTTGCTGTTAGTCGTACCAAAGCTCCAGGTTTTTACCGCGGTATTATGACCAATCCCGTTTCCGACGAAATCCCGCCGCTGATTAGACAGCGAATTCCTGACAGGGAATTTCAGGGTAAGCGCGTGATGGGTTTTGTTGTGCTGGATATCAACGAGCGGCGCTGTTATGAGGAAACGGTCTTGGTTTTGACCGAATCCGCCCTAATCGAGGGAACTGCGAGAGGTTCTGTCAACTCGTGGAGCCTGCACGACGGCTTGGCCCTCCGTTCGCATGTTTTTTCGGGCTTGGGTTCCCTAAGTTTGACCGATGGGAAGCGTGTTCTAGCCAAATGGAATTTTACGGCCGCCAAGGGAGCAGAGGTCAGCCGGTTTGCCGCATTGGTCAATGCCGTCGCGCAGCGTCAGTTGGACAAATACTCGCTGGAGGCCGCTGAGTTGCAGCAGATCACCGCGGCCGCTCCGGCGCCGACCAAGACCTTGCTGCGATTGGCTCAATTCACCCGCAATCGAATCGGCATTGTTATCCTCGGAATTGGCCTGACGTTGGGGGCGACGGCTGCGGGACTGATTTGGCCCTACCTGACAATGCCCTTGATCGATGACGTCTTGATTCCCTGGCAAAACGGATCATCGCAGGTTTCCAACGCGGACTTTTTCGTCAAGCTTTTGCCTTATTTGATCGGCCTGCTAGGGGCGGCATTGCTCACCTGGGCCTTGGGTTGGGCCAAAACCTACGTCATCAGTTACATCAGCGAATTGATCAGTGGGGACTTGAGAAATCACACGTATAAACACTTGCAGCAAATGTCCTTGGACTTTTACGGTTCCAAGCGGACGGGTGACTTGATCGCGCGCGTCAGCAGCGATACCGATCGCATTTGCAATTTTTTGTCGAGTCATCTGCTGGATTTCGTGACCGACATTTTGATGATCAGCCTGACCTCGGTGATTTTGCTGCGGCTTGATCCCTGGCTGGCGCTGGTGGCACTGCTCCCCTTCCCAGTGATCGCGTGGTTGACCCAGCGAGTGCGGATTCGTTTGCGGCATGGCTTCGCCCGAGCGGGGCACGCGTGGAGCGAAATGGTCAGCGTGCTGGCCGATGCGATCCCGGGGGTGCGCGTCGTCAAGGCGTTCGCGCAAGAATCGCGTGAAATCCAACGGTTCGAGGATGCCAATCGGCACGTGCTCGAGTCGAACGTCCGCATCAATAAGCTTTGGGCCTTTTTCGGACCTACGGTGACCCTGTTGACGGAGATCGGCTTGCTGTTGATTTGGGGCTACGGGGCGTGGCAAGTCTCGCAGCAGTCGATGACGGTCGGCAAGTTGACGCTGTTCATCACGTACATCAGCCGTTTCTACGTCCGTCTCGATTCGATGAGTCGCATGCTGGCCAATACGCAGCGCGCTGCGGCGGCCGCGTTTCGAGTATTCGAACTGCTCGATCAACGTCCGAGCGTCATGGAATCGAAAAACCCGGTCGATCCTGGCCGCATCCGCGGGAAAGTGGAACTGCGCGGCGTGCGATTCCGCTACAGCAATCGCGAGGTGATCCGCGGTGTCGATTTCACCATACAACCGGGCGAATTGATCGGCTTGGTCGGACCAAGTGGTTCGGGGAAGAGTACGTTGGTGAACCTGGTCTGTCGATTTTACGATGTGACCGAGGGAGCCATTCTGATCGACGGTCACGACATTCGCGACTTTCCCATCGAAAAATTTCGCAGCAATATCGGCATTGTCTTGCAGGAGCCCTACTTGTTCTTCGGCACGATCGCCGAGAATATCGCTTACGGCCGCCCGACGGCGAGTCCGGCGGAAATCATCGCTGCTGCCCGTGCGGCTAATGCGCATCAATTTATCAGCCGCTTGCCGGACGGCTACGATTCGCTGGTCGGCGAGCGCGGGCATGGACTCTCCGGTGGCGAGCGGCAACGGATCTCGATCGCCCGAGCGATCCTCACCGATCCCCGCTTGCTGATTCTCGATGAGGCGACCTCGGCCGTCGATAACGAAACCGAACGGGAAATTCAGGCCGCCCTCGACAACCTGGTCAAAGGCCGCACGACGATCGCGATTGCGCACCGTTTGAGCACGTTGCGGAATGCGGATCGGATCGTCGTGATGGAAAATGGTGTGATTGTGGAGGTCGGCAAGCACGACGAGTTGCTGAAACTCGGTGGCGTCTACGCCCGGTTGCATCATGCCCAACTGGAGTTGACAAGTTAGTTGGCGTCTAGGGAATCCGCTTATTTCGCGAGTTGCCGATGTGCGCCATAAATTTAACCTATGAAAAAGTCTAGACTTTGTCCTTAAATCGTTAGCCGGAACGCGTTAGCCTCCGATTCTCGCGGGAATTGCGGATTAGCGCCCTGCGGTTGACGTGCTTTGGCACAAAGTCAAACCGGTAATTCGCCATGAAAATTCGATCGACAATAGCTGGAGCGATGGGCGTAGATGATGCTGCCCCATGCGCAACACCGGGTTGGCAACTAGTCATGGACAGCCCATCATGAATTCATCGATAAAGCAAGACTCTCCCTACGACACCTTGAGTTTCACCGTCGACGAGCTCGGTCAGTTGATGGTCCGGGATGGGGAATCCTTGTATGAAGATGTCAATCCGATTCGCCTGTTTCCACTTTCCAAACCGAATCAATGGATTTCGCTCGTCGATAATCAAACAGGCAAGGAAATTCTGTGCATCGACGATCTTGCCAAACTGCCCGATCGCCAGCGGACCGTAATGGAGGCGGAATTGTCCAAGCGGGAATTTGTACCGATCCTCAAACGAATCAACTGGGTCTCGGGCAATTCCGAACCTTGCGAGTGGCGCGTCGAGACCGATCGCGGCAAGACCAGTTTTATCGTCAAGCACGAGGATGATGTGCGGAGACTTGGCGAGCACGGCGTGCTGATCATCGACTCTTTCGGGATTCGGTATTTCATACCCGATCGCAATCAACTCGATTCCTATTCGCGCCGGATCGTCGAATGGTATGTTTAGGGCTTATCCCAAATCGTGCATTTAATTACGCTTCGGGTTACTGGGCCTGAAAGTGTTGGGATAGGCTGTTAAAGCCGAGGGGCTGCACAAAATCTCGCATCAAATCCATGTGGTTTTCCGGGCCTGGAAGATTGTTGATTTGCGGCTACAGGATGCGCCGAATCGTTTTTTGATCGCCTTTTCCTGAAATCATGATCTTTCCGGGGAACTGATGTCGCACGCTTACCGAGTCGAAAGCGGCAAGACAGCAAACGACATCGTCGATATCGCTTTCCCCCAAGTCGCCTCGCGGCCAACCCTGTTGATCCCACAGCATCACCACCAAGTGACGCTGAACTACCTCTGCCAGCTCGTTGAATCGGCTTGCCGACAAAACGATCTCGTCCACGTCGCGGCGTAGGATCGCTCGCTCACCCCCCTGCTCTGCCAAACCGGACAAAAAAGCGTCGACGCGACCCATGTGCTGGGAGAACCGCAGCAAACGATCGGTCAGTCGCGGACCAAATTCAGACTCCAGCCTGGGTAAGATCTGATGACGGATCCGATTTCTGGCGTACTTTGACGACGAGTTCGTTCGATCCTCACGATATGGCTGGCCAATTTCCCTCAAAAATTCGCGCAATTCGGACCGTCGGCAACCGAGCAAGGGCCGGACTAATGTGATCTGCGGCGCAAGCAACCGAGTTGCCGGAATCCCCCGCAAGCCTCTTACAGCGCTGCCACGGAAGAGACGGAACAGGATGGTTTCGATCTGGTCGTCGGCATGATGTGCCGTGGCTACGTAGCGTGCGCCGTTGTCGCAAGCAACCGACTCGAAAAAGTGGTAACGTTCGTCGCGGAGATCCGCTTCGCTGCGCGACTCGGGCGGTCGCCGCGGTGACTCGAGCACGCGAACCGGCACTTCCCAACGCGCCCCAAGCTCGACGACGAAATCGCGATCACGATCAGATACGGTTCCCCTCAAGCGATGATTGACATGGGCAATCACGAATCGCGGCGAACTAGCCCCTTGTAGATTTTCCATTTGCTGCGCGATTCGACGCAAAAGCAACAACAAAGCGACACTATCGGCTCCCCCGGAGACCCCGACCACCACAGGCGTAGAGCCCCAACGTTCCACCGGCCAAACCTCCCGGATTCGAGCCGATAGACGTTCCGCAAGCTCTTGGGAATCACTCTGGTCGCGCTGGTTTTCAGGACTTTGCATATCTGTTATTATGACAAGGGACTGGGCGGGAAGGCCCGGGTTCGGCTGCCGGTTTGGCAATGGCGGCCGGAAAATCAACCATGAATGAACCGATCAACGCGCTGGGATGGTCTTCCTCAGCCGAGGTGGGACTTCGCGGTTTAACCGAAGGAAACTTTTTGACTCGCTAAATTGTCTGATTCGTCGTATTCCATGGAATTTTGGCCTCTAATCGTTGGGTTAATCGTTTTTGTCGGAGGGTTGCTCCGCGGCCTGCATGTGGTCGACCGCTGCCGATCCGCCCTGCGATACTCCGCTTTGTCGTGCGGATCCGCCCGCCGCGAGTTCTGTTCTGAACTCGTCTACGAGCAACAGATTCGAGGTCCACATGGTTGCTCGGAGTTGATGCCGATCGGTTTGAATCGGCGCAAAAGGGCTACGAAGGGCTATCCCCCTTGGCTGGCGAAGCTGCGCTGCCGGCGATCCACCGACAATTAGTGAAGACGCGCCGGCGTTATAAAAGTTATCCGAAGTTGCTCCGCCGAATCCCCCTCGTCTGTTGCTGGGCCTTTCTCGGCGATTCTAGCACACCGATTGAGGCGGCGATGAGGGAATGGATCTTTGGATTGGCAGGGGCAGCACTCGGCTTTTTGGTCCACTGGACCATCGGCTATTTGACAAAAACGGACGCAAAGACAAAGGCCAAAGCGCTAGTCGATGAAGCCAACCGCAGTGCCGAGAATACGCTCAAGGAGGCTGAACTCCGCGCCAAAGAAACCCAGCTGAATGCCAAGAGCGAAATCGAAAAGCTCCGCGCGGAGGCTCGCGAGGCTCAGCACGAGCGCGAGAAGGCGCTCGACAAACGCAAATCCCAACTCGATCAACAAGCCGAGGACCTCCGCAAACAAGAGGCGATCGTCCAGCAAACTCAAAATCGCCTCAAGGCCAAACTGGAACAGGCCACGCAGCGGAGCAAAGACCTGGACGAGATCTTCGATCGCCAGCAGCAGCAACTCCATAAAATCACCGGACTGTCCAAAGAGGAAGCCACGACCCGTTTGCTGAAACTGCTCGAAGACGACCTGGCCAAAGAGGTTGGGGCCCGCATCCTGAAACACGAACAACACATCAAGGATGTCTGCGAGGAAAAGTCCCGAGAGATTCTGTTGATGGCCACTCAGCGATTCGCGGCGGCGCATACCGCCGAAACGACCACCAGCACCGTCGATATTCCCAATGACGACATGAAGGGGCGAATTATCGGACGCGAAGGCCGAAATATCCGCAGCTTCGAGAAGGAGACTGGGGTCGACCTGATCATCGACGATACGCCGGGAGTGGTCATCGTCAGTTGCTTCGATCCGGTACGCCGCGAAATCGCGCGTCAATCCCTCGAAAAACTGATCGACGACGGCCGGATCCATCCGTCGCGAATTGAGGAAATCGTCAAGCAGACCACCAACGAAATCCAGACATACATGAATCGCAAGGGGCAGGAGGCCGCCCAAGAGGTCGAGGTCAATAATCTGCACCCGCGCATCATTGAAATGCTCGGTCGCTTGCACTTCCGCACGAGCTACAGCCAAAACGTCTTGCGGCATAGTGTCGAAGTCGCCTATCTTTCAGGCATGATTGCCGAAATGATCGGGCTCGACGGAACGCTCGCGCGGCGGTGCGGTCTGTTGCACGATATTGGCAAAGCCGCCGATCATGAAATGGAGGGCGGGCATCCGCAAATCGGCGCCGACATCCTCAAACGCCACAATGAAAGTCTCGATGTGGTGCACGCCGCGCTGGGACACCATGATCAAATTCTGATCGAGCACCCGTACACCGTCGTGGTGGCCGCCGCCGACGCCTGCAGCGCCTCGCGCCCCGGCGCCCGCCGCGAATCCCTCGAACGCTACATCAAACGGATGGAAGAGCTCGAGGCGATCGCCTTGGAAATGCAAGGGGTCCAGCAAGCCTTTGCCATTCAGGCCGGCCGCGAGTTGCGCGTGATCCTCAGCTCGAAAGATACCGATGACATGCGGGCGGCCAAGGTCGCTCGCGACATCGCCAACGCCTTCGAGGAGCGTTTGACCTATCCCGGTGAAATCAAGGTGACTGTCATTCGCGAGTCCCGTTTTACTGAAATTGCCAAATAATGCGAGGCTCCTTCTACGCCTCTAGGAAGTGATCGTCCGTTGAGAATCCTGTTTCTTGGTGATATCGTTGGTCGCGGCGGGACCGATTTGGTCGTCGAGACCCTACCGGTCCTGCGCCGCCAACAATCGCTGGACGCCGTCATCGTCAACGCTGAAAACGCTGACGGCGGTTCCGGACTGACCCCCAGTATCTTTCGCAGGCTGATTAAGGCAGGGGTCGACTGTGTGACGCTCGGAGACCATATCTACCGCAAAAAAGAGATTATCGACGTCCTCGAAACCCACGATCGCATCGTGAAACCAGCGAATTTCCCCAACGAAGCCCCAGGGCGAGCTTGGACCGTTTTCCAAACCGAAAATCAAGTCGCCGTCGGGGTGATCAGCCTCATCGGGCGCGTCTACATGAAACCCGTCGATTGTCCTTTCCATACGGCAGATCGAGTTCTGGCCGAGATGCCCGCCGACGTCGCCGTGCGCATCGTCGACTTTCATGCCGAAGCTACCAGCGATAAATACTTGATGGGCCGCTATCTCGACGGGCGAGTCTCGGCAGTCCTCGGAACGCACACACATGTCCCTACGGCCGAAGAACAGATTCTCCCCGGAGGAACGGCTTTTCAATGCGACGTCGGCATGTGCGGCCCCCATGACAGTATCCTCGGGCGGGAAATCGAGAACGTGCTGCACGCAACCCTCACCTTCCGGCCCGTTCCCTTTTCTGTGGCCAGCGGTGACCAACGACTGAACGGCGCGATTTTGGATATCGACCAGCGAACCGGTAAAGCGCAAAAAATAACCCGATTCCGGCTCGATGCCAAAACCGCGCAGCAATTGATCGATGCGGACGATGACTCCGACGAGTAGTTCGAGCTAAAATGAAATCGGCAAACCGCGAGGACAACGCTCATGCTCGAGCGGGATGCTCAAGGTCGCGTTCACCGCCAAGCAACGACCGGACCGAACGACGTTTGGGGTAAGAAGAGCCTTTCCCAAAAACGACAGCAACCGTAGCCCGAAGCGTAAGTGAGGTTCGGTTATGGGATCGGCTCTAACTCGCCGATGTTCATTCCGCCGAATTGCAAGAAGAAGTCACAAAGTCGATGTCTCTGGCATCGGCCGTGTTGTCGTGTTGAGGCAATTCCATGATCTGGGAGGTAACCTATGCCTTGGTTTCGTTTGCGGCCGACCTTCACGATCTCCTTGGCTGAACCGCGCGATCAGGTTCTGGAAAAAATCGGGCGAGGATTCTCGTCGGTCCAGTCCACGGAACAAGTCCTGCTCTACGGCGATTATGGGGAGTTGCATTTGCCACCCAGCGAACATCGGCTGTGGTCGCCGCATTTGTCATGGAACATTCAGGAGGACGGAGCACAAAGTCGGCTGTATGGTCGCTTCGCGCCGCGCGTCAACGTTTGGTGCGTGGTGTGGATCGTTTATTTACTGGCCGTGTTTACTCTGTTCTTTGCCCTTGTGATCGGAGCTACCCAACAACTGGTAGGTCATTACCCCTGGGGCTATTGGCTGGCCGTCGGCAGCGCGCTCGTCTGGTTGGGTGTCTACGCTGCCGCACAAATTGGACAACAATTGAGTGCCGACCAAATGGAACATCTCCGCGAGCAACTCGTGAAACGCTTGTCGGCTTCGCAAGTCGCTGTAATCGATGAGCGGAATTAAGGATCTGATCGCCGATGCGCAAATCAACCGGGAAAATCATTGAAATCGCCCCGGCATTGGAGTCTAATTCACCCTTTGGTGGAGTCGGTCCGGTTGGGTCAGAGGGGAGACACGAAAAGGTTTTGCGAGTGCTTCGCCAGGATAAGAATTCGGGGTTGCCGTCACATCGTAAAACGTACAACAGTGCCGTTTGCGGTTATCGAATGGTGGGTTGTTTGGCTCGGCGGGTGTGGCGACGATGTTGCTTTCTCGCGCTGCGGTCCGAACGCTCTTGTTGACGAAATTCGTTGATCTTTGTCGAATGCGACTTTGCCCAATTCCACGGCATCAGCGTTTCATAGTCGGTTTCGCCACTCAAGAGTCGGCTCAACACGTCGTGGACATACGACCAGATGTCCAAGTCATGACGGTGGGCAATGCTCAGAAGAAAAAAAGGAAGAGAAAAGAAGAAAAAGGACAGATATCATTCAGACCTGCGAACAAAAAACAGGCATTATTTAGGCCTGCAAGCAGGCATTATTTAGACCTGAGATCTTACCGGTCAAAGACGCTGTTTTCTGCGGCTTCGCAAAACCCTCCAGGCAGCGCGTTTTGACAAGCCGGATTACGCCTGTCTTTTTTTCCCCCATTTTTTTCCTCCTCATTCATTTCTCCCAATTGCTGCGCGGTGGCCAGGCGTAACCTTCCCCGCGCCGGGCGAACATAATCATCATGCATTTTCCCTCCTGGCCGCTGGTGCCATTCTGACACTTTTCGTGTCAGCTGCCAATTCCGATCCAGCAACCAACGTGCCGAACAATATTGTGCTATTGTGCCTGTCCCTTTTTTTTCTTTTTTCCTTCCTTCTTTTTTTTCTCCTGCTTTTTTTCGTTTGTGGATACACAGTGCTTGGCGATTCGTCAGCGCACAGCCGTAGTGCCCGCACAGGCAAGAAGCGATGTTCCACCAAAGTGGCAAGCGGACCATTTTCCTGCTTGGTTCCGAAAACTTGTCGGAACTAAGAACTGACCGTTTCCGCTCGCTGCCACCTTTTCGGTCCGCGGCCGAGAGATTTTTTCAAGCGGAAATTCCGCTTGGTCGGTGTTATCGTCTAAACTCCAACACATCATCCGTTCGACATAGGGTAACCACCTACAGAGCTGCCAAGCCAGCCTGGATACCCATCAATGCGCCGACTGATTTCAACGACCGTCCTATCGGGAATGTCCGTAGCCGACGCGGTACGTCAATCCTGATGGCGGTACAAAAAAAAGGATGGGCTTGGTTTCGCCCATCCTTTTCAAGAAATCGAGCTGCATGAGAATCAGCACGCTCTTCGGCGGATAAACACGCTCAGTCCCGTCGTCAAGCACAGCAGCAAGCCGCTGGTAGGTTCTGGAACAGGATTAAGGTTCACAAAATCCAGAAAACGACCACCCCCTGTGTAAACTTGCGTACTGATCCCAGACACGGGATTCAAAACAAACGCTCCGCTACCATTTGTCCAGAGGATGTTCCCGTTGGTCAATTGATAGACGCCGCGGGGACCGCTGGCTGTCCATGAGGAAACAATGTTGCCCGTGGTGGCATCCAGCTCATAGATCCCGGTTGGACTCGAAAAGCCAGCAACCAAAATGTTGCCGTTGTTTCGGTAGGCCATTTGTTCGGCGAAGTTAAGGCCTGACGAGTTGTGAAAGGTCCCCAACGAAGTTCCGGTGGAGCTGTAATAGTGAATGTCGTCATTGGCTTGAGAAGAAGCGACCAACAGGCCACTTTGATATCGTAAAACTGCAAAGGGGCTGGGAGATGTTGAATTGGTAGCGAAAAACCCCAAATTATTTCCAGCCGTATCGAAACTGATCACTGCGGGGCCTGGAGCGCTATTGGCTGTTCCGAAATTCGTAACGTACACAGTGCCACCCACTTTGCCCATGCCCCGAATGTTGTCAAGTCCTCCGGTAATCGCGCCAAGAAAACTTCCGGTCAAACTCCAGCGAGAAACACGATCGCCAACTTGTTCAGAAATCCAGATTTCATTATCAACTTGGATAGCATGGATCGGAGTTCCTCCTGCCAATCCGAAGTAGTTGGGATTGAAAACCGAACCGTCGTTCGAATCGAATAGGACCAGCCGGTTGTTGGTCGAGTCCGGCATCATTACATACTGGGCCTGAAGGGGAGCAACGCCGCCAACTAAATAGGCGATGGCGACCACTAGCGATAGAGTAATGCGAGAAAAAATGGGCAACTTCATTGATTTGGGTACCTCAAAAAAAGATAGCGAAACTATGCCGCTTGTCATCACGACCTACACGTTATGTTAATCTTAGCGATTTTCGAGTCAATGGATCCGCGAAAAAAAGTGAGCGTTCTTTGAACTGCACGTTGACGGGTCTTTTAAACTGGGAGTTTTTTGACCTTCAGTTTGAAAGGTTATGTGATGTTACGACGTCAGTCGGAGAAGGTGGAATTTTGGCGATGGGT
>CALDHM010000044.1 GCA_937941455.1 uncultured Pirellulaceae bacterium
GCGTACGCACCTCTGAATGGCGTGCACGATGCACACCTCCCCAGCCCCAAACTGCTCCACTCGCAACGGTCGTCCCATAGAAAGTCCTCCTGCAAGATTCGCTAATTAGGCAAAGTCTAACAAATTTTCAGCGGATTGCAATAAATAATTGGGTGGCACCAATTAATTCATTGGGTGGCACCAATTAATTGCAAATTAATTCTAGGCCGATATTTTGGTCCGTGAATTGCTATTTTTCTTCTGTTGTGGGTGGCGAATTTTGGTTTGCGCTACCAAGTAAGCCATGTGGCGGGCTGGCGGAAGGGTTCGGAGACTTGAGATAGTTCATCGCCTTGCGGGGGGCCGGTAAGGCAGCGGGGACCGTCGGCGGTAATGGCGATCGTGTGTTCGAAGTGGGCGGTTAGGCTGCGATCGGCCGAGACTTGTGTCCACTTGTCGGAAAGTTCCCGCAAGCGGTGCGTGCCAATGTTCACCATGGGTTCGACGGCAATCACGACGCCAGGCCGGAGATCAAAATCTTCGCGGGCGGCCCAGGCGGGGTCGAACAGATTGGGCACTTGGGGCGGCTCATGCAAATTTTTTCCGATGCCATGACCGACCATCGAATCGACGACATGAAAGCCGAAGTCATTGACAAAAGCCTCCATTTCCCGGGCGATTTGGCTCCACTTCGTCATGGAATGCATGAGTTTGATGGCCAGGTGCAGGGCACCGAGTGTGGCCTCGCACAAGCGTTGCGCTTGTTCGCTGACCTTGCCCACTGCATGGGTGTAGGCTGCATCGCCGCACCATCCGCCGAGGCGGCAGCCGGTATCGATTTTGACGAGGTCCCCTTGGCGGACTCGGCGCGGGCCGGGGATGCCGTGAACCAACTCTTCGTTGATCGAGATACAGGTTTCAGCCGGAAAGGGGGGCGGGCCACCGTAATTGAGGAACAGTGGTTCGGCTCCGTGTTTGGCAAAGGTTTGGCGGACGGCTTGATTGAGTTCAGCCGTCGTGACACCGGGGCGCATCAGTCGAGCAACAGCCTGATGGGCCTCCCAAACCACCAAGCCCGCGGCTCGCATTTTGGCGATTTCCCGCGGGGTGCGGAGAATTCGGCGGTACTTCGTTTCGGCCATCAGGATAGTCCCTTCGCAAGCACGGGATTGGTTGTCGGCGGTCGAGTCGGTGTTGCGTATAGCTCCGTTGGCTCCGCGTTTAAAACGGCAAGCCCCCTAAACCTCGTTGCAGCCAGCGAGATTTGCCAAACATGCAGTCGATAGTGGTTATTTTTTCTTGGGCTTATAAATTTCGGTGGCGGTGCCGAAGAAGACTTCGCCGGCGTTCATGAGGGTTTCGCTGAGCGTCGGATGAGGATGCACGCTTTCGGTGACATCGCGGATATGGCAGCCCAATTCGATTGCCAAGACCGCCTCGGCGATCAACTCACCGGCTCCCGAACCAACTATGCCGCAGCCAATTACACGTTCGGTCTCAGGATCGATCAGCCATTTCGTCAAGCCATCGGTAACGCCGAGGGCTTGAGCCCGCCCGCTGGCGGCCCATGGGTAGAGGCAAGCCTCGTAGGGACGTTGTTGTTGTTTGGCTTCTTCTTCCGTCAAGCCGGCCCACGCGATTTCGGGATCGGTGAATACGACGGCGGGGATCGCACGTTTGTCGAAGGTCACGGCGTGCCCCCGAATCGCTTCGATTGCGGTGCGGCCTTCGTGAGTCGCCTTATGGGCCAGCATCGGTTCGCCAGCTGCGTCGCCGATTACAAAAATGTTGGGCACCGAGGTGCGCAGTTGGCGGTCGCACGGGATGAAGCCCCGGCGATCGGTCTGGATGCCGAGTGCTGCGAGATTGAGATTTTTTGTATTTGGTGCGCGGCCGACCGAGACGAGCACGCGGTCGAACTGTTCGGTGCCGAATTTGCCCGGGCCTTCAAAGGCGACCTGGATCTTGTCGCCGACTGCCGCCAAGCTACCGACCTTCGTATCGAGAAAAATCCGTTTCTCGAACAATTTTTCGAGTCGCCGCACGAGAGGCTTGACCAGATCGCGATCGGCTCCCATCAGCAAGCCGTTTTGCAGTTCCACCACACTGACCTTGGTACCCAACTGGGCGTAGACCGATCCCATTTCGAGGCCGATGTAACCGCCGCCGATGACCAGCATGGTTTCGGGTATTTCTTTCAATTCCAAGGCACCGGTGGAGTCCATCACACGATCGGACCCGATTTGAAAGGCTGCGGGCATGGCCGGAACGCTGCCGGTCGCGATCACGGCATGGTCGAAGGTAATTTTTCCGCAGGGCGGAATCGATTCGTGATCGCCGCGAATCGACAAGGTCTTGGCATCGACGAAGGAAGCTTCGCCGACCACGATCTGCACGTTGCGTCGTTTGGCCAGTTGGCTGAGTCCACCGGTCAGGGTAGAGATGACCTTGTCCTTTCGCGCGCGCAAGGCATCGAGTTTGATCGTGGGGGCCGCATACGCGATCCCCCATTCGTGCCCAAGCGTTTCGGCTTCGGACATCACCTTCGCGACATGCAACAAAGCCTTAGAGGGGATGCAGCCTCGCAGCAGGCAAGTGCCGCCGAGACGCCCTTCCTTTTCCACGAGTGTGACTTGGAGCCCTTCGTCGGCCGCCAAAAAAGCAGCGGCGTAGCCTCCGGGCCCGCCGCCGATGACAACTACCTGAGTATGCATGGGTTCCGCCAAGAGGAACGTCAGAACTAACGCGACAAAAACTCGACGACTACGTTCCCGTCAACCGGCAGACTGATGTCGCTGGCGCTCGGGGCACCGACAACATTGATGGTCAGTGTTTCGGGATCAAGCTTCGCCCATTCGATCCCGGTCCCTTCAACTCCCGTGCCGAGGATATTTCGATAGGCGGCAACGATGTTCGCACGCGGGCGGACAGTGATGACATCTCCAGGACGTACTAAGTAGGACGGCTTGTCGACCTTCACGTTGTTGACGCGG
Source organism: uncultured Pirellulaceae bacterium (assembly GCA_937941455.1). Lineage (GTDB taxonomy): Bacteria > Planctomycetota > Planctomycetia > Pirellulales > Pirellulaceae > BJ22. The sequence goes on from CALDHM010000044.1 coordinate 2,973, forward strand.
AAGTGGCCGTGCGTGACTCCTTGGCGAGCTTGCGGACGAGTATGGGCCAAGCCGACGCGACGAATCACATTATCGAGTCGAGATTCGCAAAGGATCAGCAAGTTCTCGCCGGTGTTCCCCTTCATGCGTCCGGCCTTGTCGAAGAACCGTCGCAATTGTCGTTCGCCTAGACCGTAGTAATGCTTGATTTTTTGTTTCTCGTAGAGAGCTCGGCCGTAGTTGGATGGCCGTTTGGCGCGGGTGTGCATTCCCGGCGGTTGCGTGCCACGTTTTTCCATAGCGCGGGAGGCACCGCCACTTTCGTAAACCAGAGTCCCCAAGCGGCGATTGACGCGACCTTTGGGACCAGTGTAGCGAGACATTCAATTCTCCTGACAATAGCAAACGGACCATCACCGGAGCGTCCGGTGTGGCACCAATGACGAAAAATTCAGTTCATTATGGTACGAATTCGCCGCAGATTCACAAGGGGGAAAACGTTTTCCCCGCCATTTTGCGACAAAAACGAACGCAGCGGGGTTGGTCCAACCAAGCCGTCGTTGCCGATTTTCGCTGTGGGAGGCCGACGGGGCGAGCCCGCCGCTTGGCAGGTAGTTTCGCAGTCGTTAGCTCGATTACCTCGCTAAATCGTCCATGATCTGTTCGCCAAGCGCCGCCAACTCCGCCGTGGTAGCGAAGGTTTGACAGACCACGCGGGGATGAGCCTGCCGGAATTTTTGGATCTTTTCCGACGGTAGCGGGCGGTGCGGCAGGTTCCGGATCAAAACGGCCAGAATCTGTTCGCTGAAACGATTCGCGATGCCCCGATAAATTTCGAAGTCTTTTTCGCCGGAATCCCCGACCAGGATGAATTGGCGAAACGGCATGCCGTGGATCAAGCGTTTGATGGTGGTCGCCTTGCCGCTCCGCTTGATGCGGACCATTCGCTGCAGCATGTGATTGCGCAGCCGAAAATATCGGAGATGAACGGGCCCGATCGGAAAACTGTCGCTGGCCAGCATGTCGGCCAAGGGGAGATATAGTTGCCAAGGGCTGGACGAGACGTAATGGAAACACGCGCCACGGGCCTCCCATTCCCGATAAACCTCAGCCATACCAGGGACCGTTCGAAAGGGTCTCATGAAGGTATTGGCCAGCAGTTGGCGACGGTCGCTGATCTCGGATTCTTTGATCGTATCGTCGATGTCCGAGATGATGGACAAGCCGCGGCGGGGCAGCAAGTGCAACACGGATTCCGCGCTGGCGAATTCAGCATCGGCGGCAACAAAGGTCGTTCGCACACGACCGGCCAGGTCCCGCCCAGGGGGGGGCTCGACATACCGTTCGATCAGCGAGTCGGGCACGTGCAGGGTTTGCAGAAAGTGTCCATTACTGCGCGTCTTGCAGGGGAGCAACAACCGCTGCGCTCCATCCCCAAGTTGCAAAAAGATGCGCCGGCCTTTCGCCCCGTCACTGACAAAGGGCGCGATCCTTCGAAAACAATGCGGCGACATCAATTCCGACTCGGTCATGCCGAGCAGATTCGCCAGGATCTTGAGCAGCATTTTTTTGCGAAGATTCGGCTGGTAGGGATGCTGGATGACACCTCCCAACTGGATTTGCCATCTACCGGGATTCAGCTGATAACCCGTCCCCGGGAAGGCGACGAATCGCAATGGGCTGTCACCAAATGGTTTCAAAACACTGCTCACGTTAGACGATCCAAATGCGCATCAAATCTCGGCCGCGGCTTGCCGATGGTTTGGGCGGACCGATTCAAATGTCCCTGGAGTCAATTCCCGAGCGCCCCTTCGCTCACGCTTCGGGCTTTCAAAGCGGACGTTTTTTTGGGAAAAGCTCCTAAGAAATTCCGCAGTTGATGCGAGGCTACTGACCTTGGACCGATTGTATAACAACGCTGCTCAGGTTTCATCCCGCAACGATGAATTCTGCGTGAAATTTAGGGAAAGGCCGGCTGATTTGGACGCGCTGGCGAAGACGATGGGATGTGTCGGCCACGGCGTCCACAGGCCCTCCCAAAAGTTCGAGATTTCTTGCACATTGGGCGAAGGTGCGGTGCCGGACCTGACCACCCCGGTGATGCGGGAACGACAGAGAAGAAGATCGTAATTTTGTGAACGATCGCAGGGCGTTGCTCAAATCGGTCACAAGTGGGTTTTCCAGGTTGTGGGCTGTTGCCCACTGACGCCATTGACGCCGCTCGATGCTCGCCCTCCCCGCGGCCTCGCTACGCTGCGCCCTCGCCCCTCCCGGCGGGAGGGTGGCTAAGGTTATGGCAGACTCGCACGTTGGATGCGGCAAGCCAAACAAAAACCCGCGACCTCATTCGGCGATGGGGGGCCAATTCCCACGCGAACCGGACAGCAATTCCCGGCGTTTGCAGGGGACTGTTTCGTGAGCGGCTTGTGCCGTACTGAGCAGATGAACCTTGCCGCGGCCCATCACTCGATATTCGCCCCCTTTGACGAGCAAGGCGGTACCCTCGTCGATGCCGACTCCTACGGCCTCACCGTGAGCTCGAATGGCGGCATCCAAGCGAATGGTGCGCCGCCGCTCGGAAAAATGTTGATCGGTGATGGCATTGGGCAGCAAGTCCCACCCGTTGGCCAGCCTGGGCCTCATGATTCCGCCGCTGATCATGGTACGGGTCGCGATGGCGGTGCCGGCGCTGGTCGTGCCGATGACCCCGCCACGGGCGAGGATCGCCTGTAGTTCCGTTTCAATCGGAATATCTCGGAATAACTTGACGAGTCGATTCTGGTCACCGCCGCCGATCCAGACCGCGGACGCTTGTCGAATCATCGACAGATCGTCTTGTGTCTCATTCTCTTCGAAAGAACGATTGGGCTGCCACAAATGGATCGCTTTCCAGGCAAAACGGTTCCATGGTCGTACCAATTCGGACCAAGGCTCGGTCTCGGCATCCTTGCTCGCGCCGGGAATCAGGACAAGGACGCCGGCCTTTCCGAGTTCATAAAACTCTTCAAGCAGATCGTTGGAAATCCGCCCGCCCCCCACCAAGAATAGAGCTCCATCCGATTTCATCCATGGAGCCATGTCACGATCAGACAACTCCGATTCCCGCGGACCTTGCCCCGCGGCAAACTGTTGTGCTGAAACAGCAAACGTTAAGGACAAACAAAATAAAAGTACCGTCCGTGTCGGGTGCATTGGCATAGGCTTTCTCCATCATGGAAACGCTATGACAGGGATTGTCCTGGCAGTGAATCGCCGGCGATCACCGGGAATTCTCCTCGGCTTTTTGTTTGAGTTTCTCCAACAGTGCCTTTCGCTCTTCTTCCTCTCGCATGACGTCACCAAGCAGGCCACAGTACAACCCAATCTGAGAGGCGAACGCCGTAAACGAGCCGATATGCAATAGGCTACCGAGCAGACACCACAGCATCCCACCGGGTATCAACAGCAAAGAACCAACCAAAAAGATTCCCCAACATATCAAACTAACCGGAACGTATCGAACCCAATCGATCGAGGTGCTAGCAAACAGATCCCCGAGATTCCGCGGAATGATCCAAAATGCCGACCCGTTCGACAAACCTCCATAATACATGAGGGGCGACAAGATGTAAGCGGAAAAAGCCACGAGCAAACCGGTTCCTAAAAAGCTTTTCGTCAACAAATACAGGGCGACTCCCAAAAACAAACCAGGGAGCGCCGCAAGCCAAAAGGCGAACAGCATGAATACCAGGTGCTGCAAGTAATTGCCAAAGGTCTGACCGCTCCAATCCTCCACCCTGGGCCGCCGATTCCCCGCCGCCTGCAACAGCAACCCTCCGATCGCGAATAGGGCCCCCCAGGCGAGCAAAAACAGTATCAACCCTGGCAAACCGCACACCACCGAATACAGCGAGCGCGTCGCTGCCGTGGAGTGCTCGTCCGCTGCGTACGACTGGGCGATGCCGAGGAGCCAGTAAGCCACAGCCAGCCCGACGGCGATGATCAGGAGTCGCAACGACAATTGCCAATCACCGTAAACCTGATGCAACCATTGAAATAGTTTGTTGTCGCCGAAATTGAGCGACTTCATGGACATCCCCAGCGGATTCCGCTCCCGTTCGAGTTCCTCTTCCTCCAACTCAACGGCGGGGGGCGGTTGGTACGGATTCCCTGAGGTAGGTTGCGGCCTCGGGCCTGGCGTGGCTGCCGAAGCACCTAGCGCGGCTGCTGGAGCGGCGGACTGGGGGGGGGCCTGAGCCCGAGCCTGTCCACGATTCGGCTCGGCGTTTCCGGACGGCCGGGGGACCGGGTTTGACTGCGGAGAGATCGATTTTGCCCCTGGCTTCGTGGATGCCGTTTTTGTCGGCGTGGTCACGCCAGGTTGCTGTTCACTAGGGGTCGCGTCCGCTGCGTGTGGGTCGTCCGTCGGGCCGATTTCGGTTTCGATCCAAAGGGAGTGCTGCGGTTTGACCTTGGGCGTTTCCGCTTCGAGTTTGAGTTCGTCGTCATCGTTTTCCCTACCGGGCGTTTCTTTCCGAGCCGGATCGGCTGGCGACCGCGGCAAGCTGACGAGGGGGGGGAAGTTTCCCGTAAGCGGCGCGAGTTCCTCCCCGACGTCGCCGAACAATTCACCGTCGGGGTCGTTGAATTCGCGGTGGGATGACACACCCTTAAGTTCGTCATCCTGGTCGCGGTAGCGTTTGACATGATCAGGTTCGGCTAGTCTCAAATCTCCATCGGGTGCGGCAACGACTTCGAGCGTTTCCGTCGAATCCGGAAAATAAGCGTTCGGGTCGCGTGGGCGATCCAACGGAACGGCATCGACCATGGTAAAGCACTCGGGACATTTGAGTTTGGTCCCAATCTGGCTCTTCAGAAAAACAATCCGGGTATCGCAGATCCGGCAAATCACGGAAGCTGTCTCGCCGATTTCGACCTCTGGCGAAATGTCATCGATCCGGAGTGGCGAAAGGTCTTCCTCGCGGCTCTTTTTCTCGGGTTTCTCGTTGCCAAAGGGCCTGGTGTCGTCTTGCCGCTGATTTACTCGCCAAGGCAGGGGCGATGGGCTCCGACCTGCGGGAGTGACGGGGGACTCTGACGATTCTGGAGAGTTCGGTGAGGAAGGAGGATCATGGCTCTGTTGCTCAAAAAAGGGTTCGATGTCGCGTGCGGAGAGTTGGTCGAAATCGAACTCAAAATCGAATTGGTGAGGACTGCGGGCTTGCTCCTCATCCCCGCTTTGCGGCTCCAACAACTGATCGATAAGCTGCTGATGTTGGGAAGCCGGAATTAAAACCGAGGACTTGCATTCGGGGCACAAGACTCGCTTGCCGACTTGATCGTCCTCGGCTTCGAGTTCCGTTTGACAGTGGGGGCACTTGTATTCAATCATCGATTTGACCGAGAGCACATCCGGTAGTTCCTAGCCTCGCGGCGGCGCTGGCCCGGCGGCGTTGTTCTGCCGCGGCAACCGCACCGCAGGTCGACTTGCGACAAAAATTCAGCAGCGTGACCGAGCGGCGACGTTGTGCGGTTCACGTGATATCGTTCTAGGTGAAGGCCACGCTCAATTATAGAATGGATCGCTTGAAACTCCACCATGGCCGCGTAATGCTGCGGAGCTTTTCTCGACGCCAAACTCGGGGCGGCGAGCCGGATTCGAAGCCAGACTTTCGTCGCCGCGGTGATTCGCCGATGAGTCTTACTACAATCGGGCAGGAGGGGCGGACATTGACGGGGAGAGGAGCCAAGTATCGATGAAATTGATTCGTGTGGCGGCGGCAGTCTTGAACCAGACTCCGCTCGACTGGGAAGGAAATTTTCGCAATGTCCGCGCCGCCATCGATGCGGCCCGGCAAGTCAAGGCGACGGTGCTGTGTTTGCCGGAACTGGTGCTGACCGGATACGGCTGCGAGGATGCCTTTCACGCCCCGGGGGTGCAGCAAATGGCGGTCACCATGCTGCAGCGACTCCTGCCGGCCACCAACGGTATGGCGGTCTCGGTGGGGTTGCCGTTGATGTACGCCGGGGGCCTGTTCAATACGGCTTGCCTGATCGTGGATCGCCGCATCGTCGGCGCGGTGGCCAAGCAGCATCTGCCGGGGGATGGCATTCATTATGAGCCGCGCTGGTTCAAGCCGTGGCCCCGCGGGATCCATGGCCGCGTCGATATCGGCGGGCTATCCTTTCCGATCGGCGACATCTTCTTTGACATTGGCGGCATCAAAATCGGTTTCGAAATCTGCGAGGATGCTTGGGTGGGGAAACGACCGGGTGGCAGCCTGGCCTCGCGCGGCGTCGATGTGATCCTCAATCCGAGCGCCAGCCATTTCGCCTTCGACAAACATGCAGTCCGCGAGCGGTTTGTCTTGGAGGGGAGCCGCGCGTTCAATGTGACCTACGTTTACACGAATCTGGTCGGCAACGAATCGGGACGAGCCATCTACGACGGCGACGTGATGATTGCCAGTTCCGGATCGCTCATCGCTCGCGGTCCCCGCCTGGCGATGACCTCCACGTCGGTCATCAGTGCGACGGTCGATGTCAACGCCAATCGGATGCTGAGAGCGCGGACGGTCAGCTTCGAACCGGAGGTGGACGGCGACGAAACCGATATGATTTCTGTTCCGTTCCAGTGGCCGCAAATCGAACTGAGCCAAAATCCGTTGCCGGTGGAGCCTTGGGAAAAATCGGCTGATGTGAAATTTGAAGAATTCACGCGGGCAGTCAGCCTCGGGTTGTTCGACTATCTCCGCAAGAGTCGCTCGCGGGGTTTTGTCGTTTCCCTTAGTGGCGGCGTCGATTCGGCAGCGGTCAGCGTGCTGGTATGGGTCATGTGTCGCCGCGCCGTGGCCGAATTGGGCATCGAGATCTGTGCGGAGCACTTGGGGTTGCCGGAGTCGCTCGTGGGCGATCCCCAGAAGTTCATGGCGGCGATACTTACAACCGTTTATCAAAAGACGCGGAACAGCTCGCAGACGACGCGCGAGGCGGCGGCTGCCGTCGCCGCCGCGATCGGCTCTACGCACTACGAGTGGGACATCGACGATTTGGTGCACATCTATACCCAGCGCGTGGGTCAGGCGATCGGCCGTCCACTGGACTGGCAGCGGGATGATATCCCGCTCCAAAATATCCAAGCTCGCGTCCGGTCTCCGGGGGCTTGGTTGTTAGCCAATTTGAATAACGCCCTGTTACTGTCGACCAGCAATCGGAGCGAGGCGGCGGTCGGTTATGCAACGATGGATGGCGATACCAGCGGCGGCTTGAGCCCGATTGCCGGCATCGACAAGGCGTTCCTGCGGCGTTGGCTGCGGTGGATGGAAACCACAGGCCCGGCCGGCCTCGCCCCCCTGCCAGCCTTGCGACTGGTCAATCAGCAAGCTCCGACCGCCGAATTGCGCCCCCCCTCCGCGAAGCAAACCGACGAAGACGACTTGATGCCCTATGAAGTGCTCGATCGTATCGAACGACTGGCGATTCGCGACAAGTTGATGCCACTGGAGGTGTTCCAGTATCTGGCGGCCGACGGCTGGCCCTACTCGCCGGGAGACCTTTGCCAGTGGACGATCAAGTTTTTCAGGCTCTGGTGCCGCAACCAGTGGAAACGCGAACGTTACGCACCGTCGTTCCATCTGGATGATGCGAACCTGGATCCGAAGACCTGGTGCCGTTTTCCGATCCTGTCCGGCGGCTACGAAGTCGAGATCGGACAACTGAAAAAATTTTTCGAGGAACGTTACGGAAAACCAACATGAGTTCGGTGATCGAGCGACTGCGGGAGCGAGCGGCCAAGCAACCGCGGCGGATTATTTTTCCTGAAAGCGACGATCCGCGAGTGATCGAGGCGGCCAACCGCTTGGCGGAGGGGGGGATCGCCACGCCCGTCCTGCTCGATCCACCGCAAGGGGCCGGAATTCATCCTGCGATCGAGACGATGAGCTTGCAGGATGATGCTCTGCGCGAGGACGCCGCGATGCAACTGTATCGCAATCGCCAACACAAGGGATTATCGCCGGAGGGAGCGCGCGAAGCGGTGGCAGCAGATCGACTAATTTTTGCGGCAGCGCTGGTGAAGCTCGGCAAGGTAGAGGCTGGCATCGCCGGTAGCCTGGCGACGACCGCCAACGTCTTACGCGCCGGTTTATACGGGATCGGCACGCTGCCCAATGGACATTTGGTCTCCAGCTTTTTTTTGATCCAATTCACCGAGGGCAACACCGTGAGCTTCGCCGACTGTGCGGTTGTTCCCGACCCCGATGCCGATCAGTTGGCCGAAATCGCCGTGACGACCGCCCGCAGCCATCGGCGGTTGACGGGTACCGAGCCTCGCGTGGCTCTGTTGTCATTCTCCACTCTGGGGAGCGCCGAGCATCTGCGAGTCGACAAGGTCCGGCGGGCCAAACAGAGAGCGTTGGAGATCGATCCACAACTGCTGATCGACGGCGAATTGCAGTTCGACGCCGCTTACTCGGCCCAAGTCGCGCGGCGTAAGGCGAAAGACTCGCCGGTCGCCGGCCAAGCCAACGTTTTCATTTTTCCGGATCTCGACAGCGGTAACATCGGCTACAAAATCGCTGAGAGAATCGGCAAGGCGGCCGCTTACGGCCCGATTATCCAGGGCCTACAGTCCCCTTGGATGGATTTGTCGCGCGGTTGCTCGGCGGATGACATCATCAATGTGGCGGCCATTACGGCCTGCCTGTGCGCATCGTGAACCCTGGCGAACTGAGTTCCTTCAGAATTGTGCCGGGGTTTTCCGGTCGGCAAACTGACGCTTGGGACGCGACCCCGCAAGCCGCGGGGAACCCGCTCGCGGATCTCGTGAAAATCGGACGTTCGAGCGCTCCGACGATTCGTTTTGGGGCACTACCTGGCGGCAATCAACAGCGATCACTCGCCCCCCTCCGACTCGCGATTCGGCGTGTCGTTACGACGGGGAGTGAGGAAGTGCTTCATGCGACTGAGCATGCCCCCCGCGGGGTCGCGCTGGCCCCTTTGGCTCTCGGCTCGCCGCAGTAGTTCTCGCTCGCGGCGGGCAAGGTCCATCGCCTTTTCTTCCAGTTCAGCGCGCTGTTGCGTGATTTTCGCTCGCTCGATCGATAATTCGATTTCGGTTTCTCGCAACATGGATTCCAGTTGCTCTTTGAGCAATTGGATTTGGTCCACCTCACTTGGTGTCCCGTTCTGCGCGATACGGCGTTCAAGGAGATGCAAGTCATGCATTTCATCGTCAGAGTCGAGTCTGGAGGTTGGACTTGGTCCGGCTTGCGACCGATCGCGGTGGGCCGCCGTCGAGCCAGGCTGCGATGCCTCCCGCATTCGTTCATGAAAGGCGCGGAGAGTTTCGGCGTGTTCCTGGTCGATATCTGCCGGAATAGTGGGAGCTTGTCGGCTGTTAGTCGCGCTCGCTGGACCCGATGGGAGGCTGGACAAGGCTTCGGACAATTTCTGGGTCAGCATCGATTCCAGGCTATCGAAACGTTGTTCGATTCGTTCGAGTAGTTTTTGACTCAGTTCAAAGAGCCTTAAATCAAGGTCCTGTTGTACGGCTGCCAATTCTTGGTCGCTGGCGACTCCGTGTTCGGCGTTTTGGTCGCGGGCATTGGGAGAACGATTCGTACGCGGCATAGTTACGGTCATTCGATAATCAATTGGCAAAAATGCTGGAGGGATTCGGCGGTCCCGCGCTGCAGGATGGTTGCAAGATGATCGCGGCAAAACTTTGGTAAATCCGCCCTAGGTTTGTAGGTCACGATCCGTAGACTGGCAATCGAATTTTAAAGGTTTTGGCCGTTTTAGACCGGCGCGGAAGAGCAGTTGTTTGGCCGTCGTTGGAATCGCGGGCGAGTTTTCGGTAGAATCTGCACGACCCGTAAATTTGTCACCGGAGGACTCCCATGATCACGGAAAATTCACGCCCGTTCGTTCACCTGCATTGCCATAGTCATTACAGCCTCCTCGACGGTGCCAGTTCCATCAATCGCCTGATCCAGCGCGCGAAGGATTACGGCATGAATGCTTTGGCCATTACTGATCACGGGAACCTGCACGGCGCTCTGGAGTTTTATCGCAAGGCCAAAGAGGCGCAAATCAATCCGATCGTCGGCTACGAGGCCTACATTACGTCGGGCAGCCGATTCTCGAAAAGTTCCGAAGCCCGCGAGCAAACCTATCATCTGACTTTGCTGGCGAAAAACCGCACAGGCTTCCGCAACCTAATTCGCCTGGCGTCTGCGGCGAGCCTGGAAGGTTTTTACTTCAAGCCGCGAATCGACAAGGACATTCTCAAGGAATGTTCTGAGGGACTGATCTGCCTCAGCGGTTGCGTCAGCAGCGAATTGAGCCAGCGTTTGCTCGCTTGCAAGACCGCGGGGATCGAGGACTACTTGCGCGCCGCCGCCGACGTCGTCGAATGGTTCCGCAATTTGTTCGGTGACCGCTACTTTATCGAGATCATGAACAATGGGGTCGAAGTGCAACGCCTGGCGCTCGAGGCGTCGGTAGACCTGGCCAACCACCTGGGCCTGCCACTAGTGGCCACCAGCGATTGCCATTATGTCGATCCCGAAGATGCCGATGCGCAGGATGTCATGCTGTGCATCAACACGGGCCATATCCGCACCGATGTCAAACGCATGCGGATGGACGGGCAGCAATACTATTTGCGGACCCCCGACGAGATGTATCAAAAATTCCCGGGCCTCGAGGACGCGGTGGCCCGTTCTCAGCAAATCGCCGATCAAGTCGATCTCGACCTGGAACTGGGCAAGCGTTATTTCCCGGTCTACGCACTACCGCCCGGAATCACCGCCGAAGAGAAACTCCGCGAACTCTGCTACCAAGGGCTCCGTGAGCGCTATGCCGGTAGCGCCGAATATTGCCCGAACGGGGAATTGTCCGAGGTCTTGGTGCAACGGATCGAACGTGAACTGGCGGTGATTAACAAGTTGGGCTTCGCGAACTACTTTTTGATCTGTTGGGACTTCGTCAATCACGCCCGCTCGATCAATGTTCCGGCCACAGCCCGCGGCAGCGGGGTGGGGGCGCTGGTGTGCTATGCACTGTATTTGAGTCATGTCTGCCCGCTGAAGTACGGTCTCCTCTTCGAACGATTCCTGGATGAAAATCGACTCGAGGCGCCTGATATCGATATCGACTTCTGCCAAGAGCGCCGCGGGGAAATCATCCAATATGTCAAGGACAAGTACGGCAAAGACAACGTCGCTCAGATCGGGACCTTCAACACCATGGCGGCCCGCGCGGCGATCAAAGACGTCGGCCGGGTGCTGAATTTTCCCTTGGCCCGTGTCAATCAAATCACCGCGCTGGTCCCCAGCAGACCGGGGGCGACGATCAAACAAGCTCTGGAGGAGGTCGACGAACTCCGCGAACTCTATCAGAAGGATGCCGAAGTCCGCGAGATCATCGACTACGCACTCAAACTCGAAGGGCTCGCCAGAAACATCGGCACGCACGCAGCCGCCGTCGTGATCGGCGACCGACCGTTGATCGAGTATGTCCCGCTCTGCCGAGTTGCTGGTAAGGATGACGTGATCACGCAATGGGCAATGGCCGATGTCGAAGCGGCCGGACTCCTGAAGATGGACTTCCTCGGCCTGCGGAACCTGACCATCCTCAGCAAATGCGTACAGCTCATCGAGGAAACGCGGGGCGAACGGGTCGATCCTCTCCAATTCCCTCTGGACGATCGCGAAACGTTCGCGCTGCTCCAACGCGGCGAGACCAAAGGAGTCTTCCAACTGGAAAGCGGCGGCATTCGCGATCTGCTGCAGAAAATGAAACCGGATCATTTTCGAGACATTATCGCGACCAACGCGCTGTATCGCCCCGGACCGCTCGAGGGAGGTATGGTTCAGCAGTATGTCGACGTCAAAAACGGGCGGCGCCAGGCAGAGTATCTGCACCCGGTTCTCAAGGAAATCACCGAAGAAACCCACGGGGTGATGGTCTACCAAGAGCAAGTGATGCAAATCCTCAACCGCTTGGGGAAAATTCCGCTGGCGGCCGCCTACACGTGCATCAAAGCCATCTCCAAGAAAAAAGAAAAAATCATCGCTCAGAATTACGACCAGTACATCGAAGGGGCGATGTCCCAGGGGTTGAAGCGAAGTGATGCCGATGCCTTGTGGAACATGATTCTCAAATTCGCTGGCTATGGTTTCAACAAAAGCCATTCGACGGCCTACGCGCTGGTATCCTATCAAACGGCCTACCTGAAGGCCCATTATCCGGTCGAATTCATGGCGGCCCTGCTCAACGGCGACATCCCCGGACGGAATTTCTCCTGCAAGGATTCGTTGGTGGAGCACATCGAAGACTGCCGCCGCATGGGGATCGAAGTCATCCCACCATGCGTCAACCACTCGGGGGCGATCTTCCAAATCCATCAAGGCAAAATATATTTCGCCCTGTCGGCCATCAAGGGCTGTGGCGGTGCAGCAGCCGATGCGATCGTCGAGAAACGACGCAATGGTGGACCGTTCAAAGATATTTTCGACTTCTGCGAACGCGTCGATGTGAGCCGATGCAATCGAACGGCCATCGAAACGCTGATCAAGGCCGGAGCGATGGACTGCTTCGGGGCGCGGCGTGCGCAGTTACTGGCCGTCATCGATCGGGCGATTCAAGCTGGAGCGTCCGCGCAGGCCGATCGCCGCCGTGGTCAAAAGGGTTTGTTCGATAACTTCGATGATGCGGAGGACGGCGATGATCAAAAAGCCAAAATCGCCTTGCCCGATGTTCCCGAAATGGACGAGCGTGAAAAACTGGCCGCCGAAAAAGATGTGCTCGGCTTTTACTTGACATCTCACCCCTTATCCCAGCACTTGGACAAACTGAAAAAGTATTGCCAATACACCACGGCCGGCATCGCCGATTGCAAAGACCGCCAAAAAGTCGTCGTCGGTGGCATGATCAGCTCGATCAAGTACGCCAACGTCAATCGCGTCCGCGAGGTCGGTGCGCCGACGCGTTATGTGATGTTCGATCTGGAAGACGTCAAGGGCGCAATTCGCTGCATTCAATGGCCGACGCAATTCGCCGAGCAAGGGCATTTTGTGCAACCCGATGCCGTTGTCGTTATTCAAGCGACGGTCGATAAACGGGGTGGCGATGAAGCCAACTTGATCGTCGAAAAAATCACGCCGCTCGACAGAATGTCCGAATCGACCAACCAGACACTGCTCCTGACCATCTATCAACAGCAATCCGGCGAGCGAGGCCTGAAAGACGTCTATGAAATTTTACGCGGATATCCCGGGCGACGTCCCCTTGAATTGCAACTGCAACTCGATGATGGCAACCAAGTCCGCTTGAAATCCGAAATCCGCATCGACTTCAATTCCGAGTTGCGCGAGCGGTTGGAACAATATCTCGGGCCTGACCGCGTGGAGTTGATTTAGCGGAGTTGATATGACGTGCAGTAGAATAAAACGACGGCTCTCGATTTGCTGTTTGCTCGTCATGCTGTTGCTTGGCTGCGAGCGGTCGCAGCCGATCGCTGAACAACCGGCCCAATTCGCCAGTGAGGTCACCGGTGTGGTGCTGCTTCAGGGCCAACCCTTGGCGAATGCCCGCGTCCTTTTCATCCCCATAGTCTACGCGTATCAACAGAAATCCGTCGTCACCGTTGCCTGGGGGGTTACTGATGCCGAGGGAAAGTACGCCCTCAGTTGTCGGGATGAAGGACAACGTCCCCGCTTCGGCGCGCCCGTCGGTCGCCACTGGGTATTGATCAGCAAACTCGAGAAACTGCGGGCATCAACCCCAGAAGACTACTGGCTAGCCGAAGTAACGCGCTCCCCTCAGGGATTTCGCACCAGAAAAGATCCGAACGAAGAACTTGTCCCGCCCAAATACAATATCAACTCGGAACTAACCGCTCGCATACCAGCGACCGATCCGATTCAGATTGATTTTCATTTAGAATAGTTTTCGTTGAGCAACGGCACAACGAAAAACAAAAAGGCCATTAACGACGCCGCCAAGACCGTAACCGTCAAAATTTCCGCCATTTGAAATGCTCCGTGATGGGTAAAGTCCAACTGCGGCGTCAACGTCACCAACAGGCAGAATTCAACCAATGCCTGACGTTGCCGCCCGCGAACAAACTTGAGCATTTTTCGTGCCACCCAGGGGCTTTTATATCAATCAACGGAAAACCGCGATTTTATTGAGATCGCTCATCCAGTAGCGCGCCATTCAGCACACATCATTCAGCACACATCGCACTCCCTTCCCAACCAGCAAGTGTTGCGGCATCTCCGCGGAATTAGCGCCGATCCCAAAAATGACGGCATCCGTAGCCCGAAGCGTCAGCGAGGATAGGGCCGATCACACTAAATCTTGACAGAAAGAGAACCGACAGTACCCGTAACCCGATGCGTAAGCGAGGGACGGTTTTGTGAATGGCTCTTCGGGCGGCGATGGATAGCGCTGAATCACGTTGGCGAGTGCCAAGCAGAAGGTTCGCGACAGTTTTCGAGTGCGCGACTCGATCCCAACATCAATTCCACCCCAATACATCGCCTCTTTCGCCAGCCTTTCCCATTCGATGCGCACTCATACTCAGTCGCGGTACTCGTACTCGTTCTGAGTTCACTCCTCCGAAACGCAAATACTGTATGTTCACGGATCTTTTTACTGCTTCGATTCCTCGAGCTTAAAAAACTAAAAGGACAAGAAAAAACTAAAAGGACAGGCGTTATCTTGACGGCAGCTTGAGAACTCGGTAGATTGGCGGTATTCTGGCGGCGAACTGTGGAGTAAAACGACGGCGTAATGCGGAGGATCGGCTCATGACGGTGGCACGACGGCAACTGGTGGATCTGGAGGTGACCCGCTACTACCACTGCATTTCGCGGTGTGTGCGGAGGGCCTTTCTCTGCGGAGAAGGCTTCGAGCACCGCAAACAGTGGATCGAACAGCGGCTCGAACTGTTGGCCGGGCAGTTCGCCATCTCGGTCTGCGGATTCGCCATCATGGACAATCACTTGCACGTCCTCTGTCGGCTCGATCCGGGGGTAGCCGACCAGTGGACCGACGAAGAGGTCGTGCGACGCTGGATTGCCGTCTACCCGCCTCGGACGCTGGACATGGACGACCCGAAGATCGTGCAAATGTGGGTCGACCACGAGTGCCAGAACGGAGAGAAGGTGGCCTGCTACCGCCAGCGGCTGCAGGATCTGGGGTGGTTCATGAAGGCCCTCAAGGAGCCGCTGGCCCGGCTGGCCAATCGAGAAGACGACTGCAAGGGGACCTTCTGGGAATCACGCTACAAGTCGATCGCCATCCTGGACGAAGAGGCGCTCTTGGCGA
>CALDHM010000045.1 GCA_937941455.1 uncultured Pirellulaceae bacterium
AATTGGGGAAAACTTGTGCGGCGACGCTCCAAGCCTCAAATAGTACATCTTTCGGTGATTTGCTCGTTGTACTCACGGGCCACCAATACGAAATGTTTTCGCATATGGTTCCCCGCGTTTTATCAGTTTTCTACAGAGCCAGATGGACTCGACGATCGCATCAGAAACGTCACATCAAGATCAACATGCGGTTTCAACAAATCGGCAACTCGTTAGGCTTGGTTTCACCGCCGAACAACGAATCCGTGCGTGCTTCAACTCACATGCGCATACCTTTGCTTATTTACGTCAAGGGTTTTTAAGATTGGCTCTCGCTGTTTCGCGATCGTCGTTACCGCGTCTCAATAAAGGATCATCCATGAGCTCATTGTCCCAAGCCATCGACAGAGCGCGTTGTTCAACGCGATCACTGGAACGAACTTCGCCACGAAGGTAACGAATCAAGGCTTCGATTCGAAACCCGTGAAACGCGGGGGCACTAACCCGCGTTTCTCACCAAAACCGGACAGGAAAACCTTCAGCCTCGTGGTTTTTAGACAAAGATTAGCCAGAAACCCATCCCTCGACCTTGCCAAAATGGCCTTTGATCTTGTTCGGCGTTGCGGCTAGGCACGAAAAAAGCCCGCATGGCGTTGCACCGATGCGGGCTTTACCCCCCTGGGATGGTCGTAAGCGACCTGATCCCACTGTTTTTGTTGACAGGAGAAGTTATCGGTCGTTTGTGAGGGTTCCTTTGCAAATTTGTGACAAGTTTTCGGAAAGACCGGACTGGGCAATCTTGTTGGAAAAAATCGACTTTTCCGAATCCAAAAGCTAATCCGGCGCGGCCTGCCAGACCGAAACTATCTGATGGCGAAACGTCCTCATTTGGTTTCGATGTACGAGCCGCGAATAGTTCCGTGAATAGAGCCACAAAACAATCCACCTCGGTGACGTCGTTGATCATCCCGGCCGCTTGGGGTGGTGCAGTCTACCTGCTGCTAGCGGCGATACTGGATGGCAAAATTATCGAGCATGAATTGGCCGTTCGCTACTTGACAGGTCACCCCATCTCGCGAGTGACCACGTTATTGTTCTGCATCGGTATGATCTCCTTGATCGGAACCTGGTGGAGAGTTCTGCGTCAATCACGGCAACTTCCCTTGCTAACTCTCACCACCGCAGATGAGGCGGATTCGACTGATGACGGCGGTGCCGATCGGGCAATCGCCACCCGACTGCTCGAGGAATTGAACGACAAACCTTCCAACTTGCATGACAACGAGGCTTGGCAGCGCCTACACCATTTGTTGTGGTTCGTCCAGCGAAGTGGTTCGGCCACACAATTGGACCAAGAACTGAAACACGCCTCCGATTTGGCACTTGAGCGGCAGCAACAGCAACTGAGCTTTGTCAAAATTTTGATCTGGGCAACTCCCATGCTCGGATTTCTGGGAACGGTCATCGGTATCTCGCAAGCCCTCGGGGGCCTGAATGTCGGCGCCGACCAGAATTTGCAAGCGATGATGGGGAATCTCCAGAGCAACCTGTATGTCGCCTTCGACACAACCGCCCTGGCCTTGCTGCTATCGATGGTCATGATGTTCGGGATGTTCTTCGTCGAAAGGGTCGAGCAATCGTTCCTACGCGAGGTCGACGAGCAAACGCTCGAGCAACTGACGCGTTGCTTCCCCGGCGAAGCAACCAGTGACCACGTCGCTGACAACCACGTCCGCCGCGTTGGCCAAAAATTGCTGGCGGCGGCCCGTGCTGCGATCAAGGAACAAACTAGGCTGTGGCAGCAATCCATGCAATCAGTCGACGACGCCTGGTCGTCTACCCAAGCACGCTTCGCGACGGAAACTGGTAGCCAAATTTCCACCGCCGTTGCTGAGGTTATGCAACGCTTCGTGCAAACCGCAGAAAGTATCGCTGAACAGACCGAGGCCCGCATTGGGACGCGACTCGAGCAGTGGCAAACTCAATTGACGAAGGTCTCGCAGACCATCAGCCACCAGCAAGAGCTTAGCAAGACTCAGTGCGATTTGCTGGCCAGCCTCCTCAAACAACTGGAAATGTCATACCAAGAGCAATTGGCAACGCACCGGGAATTGTTGCAATCAAGCCAGCAAGGTTGGCGCGACCTCGCCGATGAACAGACCCGTCAACAAGAGGTACAACACCATCGCTTCCAACATGAACTGAATCTATTCCGCGAGATGATCCAGCGTCTCGACGTCGCTCAAAAAGCGTTTCAAGACAGCCATGCCCGAGCCTTCGAAACCCATCACGCCGAGGAACATCGATTGCTGCGGGACAATCTTGTCGAACTGGTCGAAATCATGCAACTCATGAAAGATGAATTGGTGCAGACGCAAGAAACCCGAGCCGAGCAATCGAATCAGCAATTCCGCTTGCAAATCGCTCCAGGAACGCGGAAGGCCGGATGAAACGCAGACCTAGTCCCCCAGGCCCTGCCGTCTCTCTATTTCCTTTTTTGACCGTTCTTATCTCGACGATGGGAGCCTTGATCGTCATGCTGGTCATGGCCGTCAACGTTGCAGAACGCGACTCCCAGGCGTTGCACGGCGAGCAGCAGCGGCAGATTCAAGAACGACTTGACGAGATCGCCGCCCAACGAGATCTGCACCAGGTCCGCCTGGCCGGTTGGCTCGCCCAGCGTGACGAACTACTCGCCCAGCGCGAGTCTCTCGTCACTCGCAATCTGCAAGTGGAATTACAGCTCGACGAGGCCCAGCGGCGAAAACGTGAACTCGCAGCATTACTCGCACAAATCGAAAGCGAATCACTGCCCCCGCATGCAACCGAAATCGACCAGCGGCTGGAAACATTACGCAGGGAGGCCGAGCGGCTGGAGAAAGAACTGGAACAGCACCGCCAGCGGATGCAGCAACCAGCCCCGCAACGACTCTATTCGGTCGTGCCTCATACCGGCCCCAACGGCACGGCACGGCCGCCGATCTATATCGAGTGTCGCCACAGAAAGATCGTGATCCAACCGTACGGGATCGAGCTGGCCGAGACCGATTTCCCTTATGATCTTCAGCTCGGCAACCCTCTCGAGGCGGCTCTCAACACCATCCGCAGATATTATCGCGATATCCCCGACGCCGGGACTGGCCTGCGCCCTTATCCTTTGTTGATCGTCCGCCCGGACGGGAGTTCCTCCTATGCGTTGGCCCGCCGTGCCATGGCAAAATGGGACGACGAGTTCGGCTATGAGTTGATTGACCAAAGCTTGGATCTCGATTTCGGCACAGCCCAACCAGAATTAACCGAGCGCGTCGTGTCAGCAGTTCAAGCAGCCAAACTCGACGCTCTGGCCCGCAATCTAAATCGCCCCCAAGTTCAATACGACGTCTTGCCGAGCCGTGCGACCCCAGCCACCAGAACCGCTCGAGAAACGGCTCTCGAAGTCGATACCGTCAATGGCGGCTTCAAACGGGTCGGACCCGGTGCCTCGCGATCTGCGGTCAACTATGTCTCGCACCGAGCCGCCGGTCCTAGGGACTGCGAGAGAATCAGCGATCCGCAACGCGATGCGGCTAGTGTAGCGGGAAGCACGGCAACCGATCCACGCGATGCGTTATCGAGCCGATTCAACTCGCGCGGTCAACCTCCGGCCGCGGCACCGGGCGACGCTCGAGCCGCGTCGACAAACGCCGCGCCAACAGGTGCTGCCGACCCCGACTTGACAGGACAAGAGTCGCCGTCGGCGTCGACCACACCAACATCGGTCCCCTGCCTGGCCGATCGCCAAGGCGAGAATTGGGCTATCCCCCAAGCACAAGGCAAAGCCATCGGAATGGTACGCCCCGTTCGTATCTCATGCCATGCCGATCGGCTAGTGATTTGGTCCGAACATGGAACGACCGACGAAGCCCAGTCCATCGCCTTAGCAAATCGAGCCACCGCAGAGGCCATCCCGGAGTTGCTCTCGCGAATCCATAAAAAAATCGATGCCTGGGGACCTGCGCTGCCGGGAGGATACTGGAAACCAGAATTGAAAATCCACATCAATCCCGGCGGTGACGCTCGTGCGCGCGACTTGGAGCAATTACTCTCCCGCAGCGGTATCGAGGTAAGCACCTATCAGCCATGACCAGACGCCAGCAACAAGAAGCCTTGGTAGGCGAAGACTCCTTCCTCGACGTGGTCGGCAACCTCGTCGGCGTCTTGATCATTCTCGTCGCCGTTGTCAGCGTGCAAGCGGGACGCTGGGTCCGCTCCCAAGCTGCAGAGGAATTGCCAACACACCGGGTGCAGGCCGAGGAACAAGCCTTATTTTTGGACGAAAAAGCTTCGTTGTCGATCGAGGCCGAAGTAGCCGATCTGCAAAAAGCGATCGCCGAACGAACCATGATCCAGCAAGTCGCGGAACAAGTCCTCCGCCAAACCTTGATCGAAAACCGCGAACTCGAAATCGAAATCGAGCGGCGCCGCGAACTCGCCTCGCAAGACGATCGCCAGCGCATCGATCAAGCGGCCGAGATCAGCGAGCTCCAGCGGACGGTCGAACGACTCAAGTCCCAAATGACGGCTGCCGAGGTTGTGATCACCCAGCGAACCGAAATCTTGCATTACCCGACGCCGATCGCCAAAACCGTTTTCTCAGATGAGATTCACTTCCGCCTGCAGAATGGTCGCATCAGCTTCGTGCCGCTTGATGCGATGTTGCAAAAAATCAAGGCCCAGGCCGAAAGCCGCTTGGCCGAACTGACCAAATCGCCGATCGTCTCGGGCGTGATCGGTCCCGACTCCGGCTTTATGATGGAATACCAACTGGCTGGGCAACGCTACGAACGGGGCGATCAACGCGGCGTGCAAGTGCAGTTTCTGGGCTTCGTCATGTACCCCGTCACGAATTGCCCCAGCGAAGACTTGCGCGATGCCTTGCAAGAGGATTCACAGTTTCGCTCGCGCCTCAATCGTTTGACCCCGAGTAAAACCACAGTCTCGGTTTGGGTTTATCCCGAAAGCTACCCGCAATTTCTCGAGCTCAAGCAATGGTTGCGCGAGCGAGGCTACCAGGTAGCCGCTTGGCCCCTAGACGACGGAGCCCATATCTCGGGTGGACCAGCAGGCCTTCGCTCGTCTGCTCAGTAAAACATGACGCCACTTCGCCGTGAAAAAGCCGAGTGACAGAAGCAGGATACCGCGCTTCGACAAAAGACTAGGTCGGGAGTTGGAACGGCTTTTGTTTGACAGCCTTCACAACGCCTCCACTGCGAATGCAGCGGGCACAGACACGCATGTGAACGTTGCCTCCCCTGCCATTCGACACCTTGACGGTTTGCAAGTTCGGTCGGAACTCACGACGGGTTTTGCCCGTGATTTTCGTACCCACGCCGCCCAGATACTTGGCCTTGCCACGCGTTTCGATTTTGTTCCCTTTTTGGACACCCTTGCCACAGATTTCACAAACGCGTGCCATTGTGCTAGATCCTCGTCGTCGATAACAATGAACGATGTTAGATTTCGTTGAACTTCGCGATAATTTCCGAATCGCTCAATATACCAAAATCGGCCTGCTCCGCAACGGCTAACTGGAAAATCGCGGCAATGCGGCCTTTTTTTGCGGCGATTGCGGTCAAGCTTGAACGTTCTGATGTCCATGGATCGAGAATTTCCCAGATGTTCTGCGTCTCCATCGGGCGCTCGACCTGTCACGATCAAGCTTAAAAAGGGGACCGATCGCCGACTGCTGCGGGGACACGCTTGGGTATTCAGCAACGAACTACAAGACCACGCCACCCTCAAAACACTGGCCCCCGGTTCCCTCGTGCACTTGGCCAATCACCAAGGCAAATTCCTGGCGACGGCCTACGCGAACCACAAACCCTTGATTGCCGCTCGTATCGTCAGCCGCCGCCCGTTGGCTTACCTCGATTCCCAATGGTTCACCGAGCGAATCCACGAAGCCCTCGTTTTACGCTCGGCAATGTTCACTCATCATGATTACCGCTTGATCTATGGCGAGGCCGACCAGCTTCCCGGACTGGTCGTCGATCGCTTTGGGGAATATTTGGCCGTGCAAATCACTACCGCCGGCATGGAACGAGTCCGCGCCGAGATCGAGCAGGCACTTACTGCCGTCCTACAACCTCAAGGGATGTTATGGCAAGGTGACGACGCCTTTCGCGACTTAGAGGGGCTTCCCACTGCTGATCCGCATGTCATTGGCCACGTTCCCCCACGGGTCGAAATTCGCGAGGGGTCTGTAAAGTTCTCAGTAGATCTCCTTGGCGGCCAAAAAACGGGCTGGTTCTTCGATCAACGCGACAATCGGCTGCGGTTACACAAGTATGCTGCCGGGCAACGAGTCCTCGATGTTTTTTCCTATGCCGGAGGCTGGGCAACCCACGCTTTGGTGGCCGGAGCCAAATCGGCCACTTGCGTTGATCGCTCCGAAAAAGCCCTGCAAGACGCTGCCGCCAATGCACAGCTCAACGGGTCGCAACTCGATACGATCCGCGGAGATGCCTTCGACGTTATGCGATCCTTGATCGACCAAGGACGAAAATTCGATATCGTGATTGTCGATCCCCCAGCGCTGATCAAGCGTAAAAAGGATTTCGACGCCGGTCTGCAAGCCTATTTCCAAATCAATCGGCTTGCAGCGCAATTGTTGAGCTCTCACGGGTTATTGGTCAGCTGCTCGTGCTCCTACCATTTACCCATCGATCAGCTGCGAGAGATCGTCCAGCATGCCGCCGCCTTCGTGGACAAATCGGCAAGGATCACTGAAATCGGCCAACAATCCACCGACCATCCCAGCTTGCCATCCATGCCGGAACTGAGCTACCTCAAAGCCTTATTCGCCTGGCTCTCCTAATTCGATACCGCACCGCAACCACTCCCAAATTTTCATTTGGAATTTTCATTTGGTGCCATCCATATACATTGACAATCGGCTCCAATTCGTTAAACTCGTTTCCATCAACAACTTTGAAAGGAGCAACGCCATGGGACGACCGTTGCGAGTGGAGCAGTTTGGTGCTGGGGAGGTGTGCATCGTGCACGCCATTCAGAGGTGCGTACGCAGGGCCTTTTTGGCTGGAAAAGACGAGAAAACGGGCCGGGATTACTCCTTTCGCAAGGAATGGATCCGCCGCAGGATGGAG
>CALDHM010000046.1 GCA_937941455.1 uncultured Pirellulaceae bacterium
TTAGGCACAGGTGGCCAAAAGTGCCTCTTCATCCAAAACGGCGATCGATTTGTAGCGGCCTTCCCAAAACGTCCTTTTGCAGCCGTCCTCTTTGTTGGCCATGCGGGCCGGCGACTCTTTCAAAGCCTTCATGAACCAGCCCAAATCTTTTAGCCGCTGGTGGTATGTGGCCACTTTCTCCGGATTCTGGCACTTTTGGTCGACCCACATCTGAACAATCTTCGGGTCGTCAACATCCAGCGTCCGGGGTGGCTAGACGGCGATCCAGCGGCGGATGACTTCTTCGTCTGTCCAGCTTTCGGCACCCCCCGGCTCCAGGCGACACAGCACGTGCAGGTGATTGTCCATGATCGAAAATCCGCAAACCGAAACAGCAAAGTTCCCCGCCAGCAACTCCAGTCGCTCTTCGATCCACCGCTTTGCGATGCTCGAACCCTTCGCCACATAGGAACGCTCTCCGCACGCAACGAGAGATGCAGCGGTATTAGCGGGTTATTTCCAAATCAACGAGCTAGCTACGGGCCACGGTCATGTCAAAGCCTCAAAGTTCCGTGCGATTCCCTAATCAGCTTGACAACTCTCAGCCGGTTTATCAAGATAATGCCTGTCCTTTTGGTTTTTTTGTGTTTTTTGTTCTTTTTCTTGTTTTCCTTTTGTTTTCTTTTGTTTTTTTGCCATGCTGCTGATCAGCAAAGTGCTGAAAACTTGAGTCATGAATAGGCTGATGCCGTTGCGGGTATTTCTTGTCGCCCGATCGCCCGTCGCGCAACTTCGTGACCGGGGGTAGATCCACGCGGGAGTATGTTGTGATCAAGGCCGATTGATCGGGAGACCAAGCGATCGAATACGTTCCATCGCCGGACGTGAGAACTCGAAAGTTTTTTCCATCGAGACTCGCATAACAGAAGTGCTCATGATAGGGATCCTGATCCGGATAAACACCGATGGCGTAGAACCAAACGCCTTGCTCGTCGATTCACTCGATACGCCGCACGTCGTTGGAACTTGACTGGTCATGCGCATTGCCGATCGCTCGAAAAAACTGGGCAAATCCTTCGGGATCGAAGGCGACCGTTTTCGTGCGACGCCGAACATCCACCAACCAAAATTAACGAGTCCGATCCAGCGAATCGACGTGGTACCAGAATCGGCTGCAGTCCGACGACCAGTGCGGCTCAATTTCATGGCGCCCGATCGAAACTTGCGATTGGCTCCAGTTTGGTTGGCCAAATAACCCCAGGCAAAGAATAAGCAAGCATTTCGTTTTCACGAACAACTCTCGGCGGTTTCAGCGATTCAATCCAATCACATCGAACAATCACGAACGTCACGAACGCAAGGAACAACTCACCGCGTGCGTGGTTCCGCTCACTTGTATGGTAGTTCCCAAGTGCGGGGGATTAAACTAGACTCAAACGAACGAATCAAAAACTGCCGCAACTGGAGCTAACTGTTTGCGATGTGCGGTCGATTCACCTTACGCACACCCGCTGATGCCTTTGCCAAATATTTTTTGGCTGGCACCGTAGACGTTTGCATTCCGTCGCTAAAGCCTCGTTTCAATATCGCGCCGACGCAAATGATTGCCGCCGTGCGATGGTCGCAAGACAATCAACCGGAGTTCTGCGAATTGCGTTGGGGCCTGATCCCGAGTTGGGCTAAAGACAAAAAAATAGCGAACGCACTCATCAATGCTCGCGGAGAATCGCTCGGCGAAAAGCCGGCATTTCGCGGCGCGTTCAAGCGGCGGCGTTGCGCGATTCTCGCGGATGGGTTTTATGAATGGAGGCGCGATGGGAAGCGAAAACGCCCGAGCTACATTTTCGCCAAGGGGCACCAGCCCTTCTGCTTTGCCGGGCTGTGGGAACATTGGGAGTCGCCACAGGAGACGATTGAATCGGCCACGATTGTGACCACCGCGGCCAATGAATTTCTCAAGGACCTGCATGACCGCATGCCTGTCATTCTGCCCGCCGCTGCGTTGAGAACTTGGCTTGAACCAACGACCGACCCCGATTCGCTGCATGACTTGATTCGGTCAGCTCCCCCCGAATTCTTGGATCGCTACGAAGTCTGCAGCGACGTCAATTCTCCCCGCACGGACCAATCCAACCTCATTGAACCACTGCCCCACGATTTGTTCGGCGAATGAGCTCTGTGAATTGGCCGCAGATTTTTGAAGTGGTGAACTTCGCCGGCGAGCGATAACCGGTATCTTTTGCCACGCAATTGAGGTTCGTTCCCTACGGCTGATGTTGAACCTGGGATTAGCCCCCAAACTATTAGCCGGAACGGTTTAGCGTCCGGATATCGCGAGAACGGCGGGCTCAAGCTTTGCGGCTGACAGGTTTTGGAACATAGCCTAGCGGTTGAGCGACGCCCTGGGGACTCGCCAGCGATCGCCGTTGCTATCAGACTCGATCGCCTGATGGCAAAACATTGACCACTGTTTGGTTGATTTTTTTTCAAACCTTGTTTTCGATCCAGTTCATAAAACTTTTGTCTTGATCCAGGAACAGCCTTTCGCTAGAGTCCTCACAAGCTCGCCGTGGGATAACTGCGTTTAGAACCTGGATCGAATAAGAGCCTAGTCCAAAACCAGCCCTCGCTTACGCTTCGGGCTACGGTTGCTGTCGGTTTTGGGATAGGTTCTTGGCGCAATCTGGACACGTTTGATACCGCTTCAAGTCGTCTGCTTTGATCGATCATTGCGTCGACCAACAAGCTGCGGTCGCTAAAGGTTGCCGATCCATCCGCGTTAACGCAAGTCGAACCATCGGCGAAAAAAAGGCGAAAGCTGGGCACGGCGAGGCCGTGCGAAATTGGATTAACGAACTCTCAATATCTGCTGAAACCAGAAAGACCACTAAATGTTTTCGCTGGTGCATTCGCAAAGATTGACCGATCGACATGTTCGAAACTACACCCTTGGCTTCTTGTCGCTTGCCGGGCTCTATCTGCTGTTAGGGCTGAACTATCCTCTCCTGAATGTCACGGAAACTCGTGCGGCTGAAGTCGCCCGTGAGATTCTAGTCTTGGATGATTGGACGACCTTGCACCTGAACTTCGAAGCCTACCACCATAAGCCACCGTTGTTTTACTGGTTGTGTGCGGCAAGTTTTTCTGTATTTGGTGTCAACGAATTCGCCGCGAGGTTGGTGTCATCATTGGCATCATGGGGCAGTATCGCATTGACGGTCTGGTTCGCATCTCGCTGGTTCAACGCACGCGTTGGCTTGCTGAGCGGATTCGTTTTATTTTTTTCCGCGGGTTTTTTCGGCCTGAGCCGATTTCTCGTGTGCGATCCGCTGTTTAGTTTCTTCTGCAACGCGACGGCGTTGACCGGTTATGAGGCGATTCGCACCGCCATGGACCCAGCCCAGACCAGACACGGTCGTGTTTGGATGGGTATTTGTGGGATATGTTGCGGCTTGGGCGTTTTGACCAAAGGGCCGGCGATTCTCGCCCTTTGCGGTGTACCCTTTTTGATCGCCATTTTTTTTATTCATCGCCAATCCACGATGAATTGGATCGCGATTGGCTGGGCCGTGATCACCGGGGGCTTGGTCGTCACGCCTTGGCTGATCTGGACTGCTTCGGTCAACCCGGATTATCTGGCCGAGTTTTTCATCCTCCACAACGCGCAACGCTTTTTGGGCCGCTTTCACGATCAGCCATTTTGGTATTTTATTCCGATATTCTTCATTGCCGCGCATCCTTGGTCCACGTTGGCATTGCCCTTCCTTCATCGCCTGTGGCAACGACGTCCGTTCCACGAATGTTCCCCCAGCACTTTCGCTTACCTCCTGGTGACGGGCTTATGGTGCATCCTATTTTTCAGCATCTCGCGTGGAAAATTGCCGACCTACATTCTGCCAGCTGCCGCGCCGCTATCGATAACGATGGCCATTTTTTTGTTCGACCTTTACAGTCGCCCAGCCAACTCCCGAATTGAAACGATCGCCCGCGTTCAATCGCCGATCATCGCGATATTCGGCACCATCATTGCAGTCAATGCCTACCTGGTATTCACTCCAGTCCCTTGGTTGCCTGAGTATCGGCTGGCAGGCATTTTCGGTATCAACCTGGCATTCTTGATTTGCCTGTTGGGGATTTTCTTTTTCCGTTGTCGGTTGCGGAATCCGTGGTGGATCGGCAGCATCGGCATGGTCCTATCCCTCTCAATTTGGATCAACTTCTGCGTGCTCCCGAACGCTGGAGAAACATCAACTTGCTTGGGGACTGCCGATTCTGAAAAAACGCGAGAATTGGTCAGCCAGGCTTCGCCGTTGGTCGTCGTTGAAAAGCCGTTTTACGATGTAATATTCTATGCACAGCGGAACGCCTGCCTGATTTGCAAAAAATATGACAGGCAAACCCTTGACTCCCATCTACGGCGATTCCAGAAGATCGTCCTGATCGCGCCCCCCAGCTTTTCCCTCGAATCGCTTGTTCGCGACGGCAAAGCGCCTCAATCGTCGCGTCAGCTCTCCAACATCATGATCCGCAGGTTGGCGTCCCATGCTCGGTTCGTGTTGTACCAAGTCGAGCGGGGAGATGCGCCAAAGCCACTTGCCGCACGCAAGTAATCCGGGCATGTTTCATCGCTTGAACACTCATTTTGATTATGGTGACGAAGAGAATGTCGACTCATCGCCTGTCTCACTAAAAAAAGAACCTGAACAGGCGCGGGCCTGTTCAGGTCGTCCTTTGCTGTCGCCTGGCGTAGATAAACCTCTAAATTCGTCGGCGCTGCAGCATCGCGGTCAAGGCCAGCAGTCCGAGTAGTGCGGCCGAACTGGGTTCAGGAATTCCCGTAAACGCCGGAAGGGCAGCAGAAAAGTCCTCCTCGGTCATCCCGTAATTGAATATCAGCCAAAACGGTTCAGAGTTCGAGATTGAGGGATCATCGATATTCAAATTCATCAATAAACCGTAGGCCCCAAAGGTTCCGTTGGCGCTGGGGGGCAAATCGGGATGAATCCAAAAATCCAAATGGAAATGTGCTGCTCCATCCGAAGCAATCTCGCCAATCAATCCGCTACCACCGCTGGTGGATGTCAGGGTCAGGTTTTGTGCGGGGGTAGGACCCCAACTAATCTGCATCGAATAGCCATGGCTCGCCGCGATCAATCCAGTGACTGGATCGAAAAAATGCAGGAAATGACCATGGTGTCCCGCAACCAAGTCGAATCCGATCAGGCGCCCCGCATAATCGGGCAAGCCACGGTGGGCTTCGAAGCCGGGGTCATCAGTGGTGCGGTTGAAAAGCCCGCCGACCTTGAATACACCTTCGAACATTTTGTCGGCATACAGCAAGCTCGGTTCACCATTTTCGATTTCGATGATACTGCCATCAATATCGAACTCGATATCGCCCGCATGTTGAGCGAAGGCCGGGGATATGGGAAGCAGCAGGGTCAATACTGCTCCGTAAAAGAACAAACGACGAAACATCAGATTTCTCCATTGAAGATAATTGATGAGAAATACCAACTGGGCGACGAATGATTGTAGCGCCTGTGATCTTTCTCGAGTCAGGATTCGCCCCGCTCGACACCTTCGAAGGGGGCGGGTAAACGCGATGCAAGAGCAATGGGAGCATCTTGCTGGACACAATTAATCGAGCGGGCCAGGAAGGTCTCCTTGGATACTGCTCCCCAGTGCCCACCAGGTCGGCAGATCGATCTCGTTCGTGATGAAGCGAGTCGATCCATCGACAAAGGCGACGTTGACGCCACCCGGGTGACGGCTACTGGGAGCGACAATGAAGTCTCCCTGACGTTCACTCGATTGATTGCCTCCCGTGAAATGCCCGTTGTTGGAATTCGGGCGGGTGAGATGCATGTACATATTCCCAGCCGGAGGCCAGCCAATGATCCAAGCTCGGCCAACGTACGCGGAATATGGTGCGTCGGTGTGGGTGGGAGGCCCACATTGATTGGCCAAGGCGGCCAAGGTCTGAGCGGCACGGGAAACGTGATGAGATTGCAAGCGGCGATCGGAAGCCGTGATCTCCGGAATCGATTGCCCGTTTTGAATCAGGCGTTCTGCAACCATGCACGTATTGGACAACCCATCGACAATGTCACGCGACGACCAACGCCCCTTGGGATGCCAGCTCAATTGAGCCGCCAAACTCGCACTGGGCGCTGGGTAGCGTATCGGAATCACGCCGTTAAACGCTCCTGGAATCGGTCGCTCACCGCTATAGCCGGTCACGCTTTTGGGCCAGCCCATGTTGCCCGCATAGCTCCCACTCGCCGGATTGGCGCTGCCGAACACCACCGCATTTTGATGCGACGTCGTATCGGACGGACAAAGGTAGGTGGCAATGGGAGTCGCCGCGGCACCGGCGTTAGGATGCGTCGATTCAATTTGAATCGAGAAGGGCGCATGAGGACCACCTGGCACGATGTTGCTCGACATATTGAATGACGAGTCAACCGAATCGTACAGGTTGTTGCCCTCCAGATACGGCAGAATCCAAAACAGCCAACTGTAGTAACCGGTCCCTACCTTCGTCGGGCTTACATCGGGGCCAGGCCCGATCATATTGACCGGGTAGGCCTTCAGTGAACTTTCGTAGTGCGCGGCAGCCAAGGAGACCTGGCGAAGATTATTGAGACAGGACGTTCGTCGCGCCGCTTCACGTACCGCTTGTACGGCAGGCAGCAATAATCCGACCAAAATCCCAATGATGGCAATCACGACCAGCAGCTCGATCAAAGTAAAACCCAGCCGCAGATGCGATCTGGAATAACTGCGCGATTGCATAGAACACCTTACCCATAACGTTGGAGAGAACCGCGAACTGACCGAAGGTACTGCGATGCGGCGACATTACTGCGGCATGACCATGAACCACGTGATGGCTCTCTCGCTTGCGAAATCGATCACGGTGCATGTTCAGCAGAAGAAGCGACCTGGTTGGCAGCAAATCGGGCTCTGTTCTCTGAAGAGTCAGAGAATTGGTCGATGCGCATGCCAAAGCAGAAAGGGTTAGTTCGCCATCAAACTAAACGCGCTCAGATACTGGGGTAAAAGTGTGGCGGACCGCGGGCAAGGTAAGAACTCCGGCAACGCTCGAGCAGCCGGCATATCGTGACTTGGTCGCAGGGAACGACCAAGAAGGAAAGGACTGGTTGAGTTATCGAGTTTGCCAAGAATTTCTTGGCGAAAAATTTGCCGATCGAACACGGCAGATGTGAGCGGTCGAAATCAGCAACCAGGCTGGCAGTCGACTCAGTTGATGGGCTGGTCGGTAGTCCGTGGCAGTCGCAACAAACAACCGAAGGGCCCTCGGAGGACGACGCCCCTTGGAGCAGCATGTACTTGAGTGCATGCAACCCGGGCGAGCCGAGCAGGCAAAACGCGATCAGACAGCAAGCCAGAGTCGCTCGCGCTATTTTGGTCTGATGCATCGCGTTACCTTACTGATACTTACTTCGCCCAACCTTTCGATTGTAGGCACAACTCTCACTGCCGTCAAGGATTTGGGCGGAGGGGTAATCATCACCTCCGCCGAGACCAGAAACGAGCGTTTGCAGAATGATTGGCGGCGATTGTGTCGCCGCCGTGTCTACACCTTTTATACAACGTTTTCCCAACGGCGTTGGTTCGCGCTGGCCAAGACGGCATCGCAGACTTTCTGGGTCTCCAAGGCGTCCCGGAAGGTTGGAGCGACCGGTTGTCCCTTGGCATAGCCCTCCAGAAAATCGGCGACCTGGTGGACAAAACTGTGTTCGTAACCGATCTGCAAACCCGGAACCCACCAATGATTCATGTAGGGGTGCTCGCCACCGTGGTCGGTAACGTGGATACTCCGCCACCCGCGCAGAGCGCCGGCATCGCGATGATCGAAGAATTCGAGCCGGTGCAGGTCGTGTAAATCCCAGCGGAGCGAACCATGTTCGCCGTTGATCTCGAAGGTGTAGAGCGCCTTGTGACCGCGGGCGTATCGGGTGGATTCGAACAGCCCTAACGACCCGTTCTGGAAATGGCACAAGAACGCGCACGCGTCGTCGATGCCGACGGGTTCGAGTTTACCCGTCTCGACATGTTTTCGCTGTTTGACGAACGTTTCCGTCATCGCCGTCACGTCGCGGATTCCGCCGTTGAGCCAGATAGCCGTATCGATGCAATGGGCCAGCAAATCGCCGGTGACTCCGGAGCCAGCGGCCGCGACGTCGAGCCGCCAGAGGCCGCCCCCCCCTTGGGGAACGTCGGCGGAGATCGTCCAGTCCTGCAAGAAATTCGCGCGGTAATGGAAGATCTTCCCCAGTTGTCCCGAGTCGATGATTCGTTTGGCAAGGGTCACCGCTGGCACCCGGCGATAGTTGTACCAGACCATGTTGGGAACTCCGGCGGCCTCGACCGCTCGACACATTTCCTCCCCCTCTTGAGCGTTCATCGCCAAAGGCTTTTCGCACAAAATCGCTTTGCCCGCCGCGGCCGCCGCGACAGCGATTTCGCGATGCAAATGATTGGGGACGCAGATATCGATGGCATCGACATCGGGGCGAGCAATCAGCTTGCGCCAATCGGTTTCGAGCGAGGCATAACCCCAAGTATCGGCAAAGGCCTGGACGGCTTCAGCATTCCGAGCACAGGCAGCGGTGAGTACCGGCCGATATTCGAGATCAAAAAAATGATTGACCTTGGCGTACGCGTTCGAATGCGCTCGCCCCATGAAGCCGTAGCCGATCATGCCAATCCGCAACAGTTTTTTCGTCATGCCTATCGATCTCCAAACAGTTAGTTAAGGGCGTATACAGCGTTGCAAGGTCATCAAGGCGAAGGCCGTGCCGTAGGGCCGATGGTAATCGTAGAAGGGATAATCCCACCACGAGCCGTCGGTCTCTTGATATTGCAGGATGATCGCTGCCAAATGGTCTTGGTAGGGGGGGCGCTCCTCGGGCGGTAGCTCGTCGATCGCATAGGCAGCATAAAAATGGCCGTAGTAGTAAAAGTAGCCAGCCACTTGAAACCATGCCTCATGCGGGATCGGACGTTTGCGACCGATGCTCAGCCATCCATTGCGGACGTAGAGGCGGTAGAGCCAATTCTTGAGAATCTTGTCGGTGATCGTCTCGTCCCCCCACCGGCGCAAGGCGACGTTGCAGGCGTGAGAGCGTGCCAGACTGCCCCCGGGGCGATTGATGCCGCGGCCTGGCTGATACTTGAGATATTCTCCGTACAGGTACGAGTAGTCGCGGAGCTGCTGCCGCTTGGTGGCCGCGATCGCCCGCTCGACCGTCCTCGGCTTTGGCTCGACTCCCAAATCCTGCGCCTCTTTCAGAGCGATCAGCACGGTGGCGTTGACGAAACTGGTGGAAGCGCTGGTGGGCACGACCGCCTGTGCCGTGAAGTCATAATAGCCCCAACCGCCGTCGACCGATTCATAGCGATCGAGCATGCTCATCTGCTGCTTAATCGAGGCCACCAGTTTTTCTTGCTTGCCGACGTCACCGGCAGCCCGCTGGTGCAGACGGACCAGGGCTTGGATGGCGTAGGCATGGGTCCAGACGTTGTACATCGTATCCCCCGTTGCACGGCGCACATCCCTGAGATGTTTCAGCAACCATGCTTCGCCGCGATCAATCGCAGCCTCCACATCGGCGTTTGCCGTTCCCGACTTCGTTTCGATCAACGCCGCCACGCACATGGCCGTCACCGCCGCGCGGAAGGCATGATGGGCGCCGGGGATCGGTGCGTAGACCTGAAACGGTCGTGAGGCGTCAGCCGAGCCCCAAGAGCCATCGGGGTTTTGGGTTTCGAGTAAGAATCGCATGCCCCGCTCGATGGCCTCGGCAATCGACTCTTGTGGGGGGGGGGTGAGCTGGGGCAACACCGGATCGCGGCTGAAATCGAAGGGATCATCCAAGATCGACTGCCGCTGCGAAGCCGCGATGCTTTCGATCCACTGCGGATCTTCCTTGTCTTGATGAGCCTGCGGATCTTGTTGGGCCTCGGCTGTGGGGGGCGGCAACGCAGACTGTTGACCGATCAGCAGCGGGTTACCGATCACCCACCATATGGCTATACCGCAAGACATCATCTTAACGACACGCCGAATCATCATGAACCTCACTGAAGGAACCCGACGAGAACCCCTGGACATTTGGGTGGTCTTACTCTGGCTTGCTTTTGAGGATCTTATCCCCTGCAGCCAAGCCCTGAGTGACCTCCAACTGCTCTCCGTGTTCGCGGAGGGCAACAATCGGACGTTTCTGCGGGGTTTCACCGATCATGATGTAGACGTATTGGCTCAAGCCGCCATCGTCGGTGAACACGGCCGATTTGGGCACCATGATCGCTTGGTCGTTTTTATAAGTGACCACTTTCACCCGGCAGGTCATTCCGGGAATGATGTCCGCCGGGAATTGCGGCACCTGAATGATGCCGTCGAATTTGCCATCGTCCAGCGGAAATTGACCAACCTCTGTCAGTGACCCTTCGAAACGTTGCTCGGGACGATCATCGAATGAGACGAGCACCGTAGCGCCCGGCTTGAGGCTGGCCCGTTGCTTCTGGTCCAGATCGCAGCGCAGTTGGAGATTTTTCGTATCGACAAGCGTCAGCACGGGGAGCTTTACCGCCAAGTCATCCCCGGGTTCGATGAGACGATTGGAGGGGGTGGCTCCCTTGCGAAGAATACCGCGCTGGATTTGGCCGTGATACACGGTACCGGCGACGGGTGCGGTGAGTTTCATGTACTGCGAATCCGCGAGCAATTCGTCGTGCTCTCGCTGCTTCCGCTCGAAGGCGAATTTGAGCTTGGCGTATTCGAGCTCTTTCTTCTGGAGGCTGCGCGGCAGCTCGATCGACTTTTTCTCGAATTCCAAGCGGCCACGCTCCAGGGCGTTTTCGCGATCGCGCACCGAGCGCGGTATTTCCACCTCGAGCTGACGCGCCGTCTCGATCCGGTTTTGCTCCAAATAAAATTGCGCCTGTTCGAGGGAACGCTCAGCTCGCTTGAGGACGATCTTCTCGGACTCTTCGGTGAGGTGGTCCGCGTCGTACATTTTTTTCAGTTGATCGAGCTCCTCCTGGGCGTTCTCGACGTAATACTCGGAACTGCGCCGTTGCCAATCGACTTCGCGTTCTGACATCGGCTTTTGGATCTCAAAGAAATATTTGGCGTCCTGCTGGGTCTGTTCCCACATGCGTTGATTGAGTTTCTCGTCGATGGGGACCAATTTTGTCAAGAACTCAAGCTCGACAGCCGCGGCGTCGAGATCCATCTTCAGCGAATCCAGTTCGAACTTGGCCTCCTTGAGGCGCGCCCCTATGTCGGTCGCATCGAAGGCGATGAGTTGGTCCCCCGGTTTAACTGACGTTCCCTGGGCCACTACCGATTCGACGCGGAACTGCGTCCACTTCTCGGCAGCGATTTTGACAGCGGTTTCAGATTTCGATTCGACTCGCGCCTCGACGTTATCGACCAGGTAAAACGGAGTCGCCTTGACAGTAATGGTCTCAGGGGGATTTTGGCCCGGAGCCGTCAACGCGAACGACATCGCGATAGTCAGGCTCAAGAGCGCGGCTGGCAATCGACAATTCATGTTAGATCTCCGAAAGTAGCGTCTCGTTGTTCAGACATTCTAAGCGAACGAAACGATCGCTGGCGACCAGTGGGCTTGATGACCGCATCGCTAGGCCCGATTGCCCACGGGCCAAGCCTACTGACTCTGCCGCGCGAATGTTGCGATAACTTACGGACACCAGTTCATGCGATCTCGATTCTCCTTTGGCGGAATACCCGTCGATTCGATGCCAATCGGGCAATTAGCGGTCGTCACAGCTTGGGACAAGGACACATCGCCCGGCGTTGAGCGGTGAAATGTCGCGAAAATGCTTGGTTGTCCCCGAGAGCGACGACGGGTTAACATGCTGGGTGCAAGGTAAAGTCGATTCCGAACCGGCCCAACCCGTGAGCTGCGGATTCCGGTGGCTCACGGTTCAGGAACAGGCTCTCATGGAAAGCCACGCCCCGTTGAACCATTCTCAATTCATGAGTCACGAAAAAAACGAAACGCCACGATCGGCTGATGATCGACTTGAGCAAGAATTGGCTCAAGCGACCGTTCGCGTCGTCGGATGGATGGCCAGTGGCTTGCTGCTGATCGCCTTGGGTGCGGCCACTGTCTTCTCGTTCTTGCGCCTTGGTCAACCGGAAGTACCGATCCCGTTGACCGATCGACTGGTCGGGATCGGAATGCTGTTGGTTTTCGGGGTGTTGCCGATGGTTGCTGGTTGCGTTCTCGTCTTTCGAGCGGTTCCGGCCAAGCATGGGGACGAAAACACACCTCGGACATAAATTTTCAGGGGAGAATCAAGATGCCGAAATGGGCCATCGTTTTTGGTGCGTTATTGGTGGCATTGGGGCTGATCGGTTACTTCGGAGCTTCTTCAGCATCCGCAAGCCCGCCGGCCGGATCGGGCTCCGGATCGGTTGCAACGGCCGAATCCGACGCGGCGGTCCCAACAAAGTCTGCGAAAACCGCGTTGATCCCTGCCGCGTTTGGATTTCTGCTGATGCTGTGCGGCACGCTGGGATTGCTCGAAAACCTGCGAAAACACGCCATGCATGTCGCGGCTGCCGTCGGCTTGATCGGATTTCTGGCGGCCGCGGGCCGACTTGCCATGGGGCTGGGAAAACTGCTCGAGGGGGACGTGTCGCGTGCGACCTGGTTCTTGATCGGCATGGCCCTTCTGTGTGGGGTTTACGTATTCATGTCGATTCAATCGTTTCGCCGGGCGCGTCTGTCCCGCAGTAGCGAATAAATAAATCGGAAAGTAGCAGCCCTGGAAAATTCGGATCGCCCGCAGTTTTTTCATCGAGATTGCTGTTCAAACCCTAGCGCTTCGAGATAAGATGATGGTGAGTCCCCGATAAGGCCGAATCGGGGTGTATGCGCAATCTCGCCCCCATCTTCTGGCCGCCGATCGCTGTCGGCGCCGCCAGCCGCGGGGCTTTCTGGGGCGTCTTATGTCAGCAAACAACAACGGATTCGTCGCTGTCTTACTTAAAGCGGGGATCGTCAGTCAGGACCAGGTCGTCGACGCGGAAAACCTGGCCAAGCAAACCAACGTCGGGCTCCCGCAGGCTTTAATCAAGTTGGGTTATGCCACCGAAGCCGAGGTGATGAAGGCCCAAGCCAAGGTCCACCGGTTGAACTATGTCGATTTGGACAGCATTTCCATTTCCGACCGCGTGATTGAGTTGATGCCCGAATCGGTCGCCCGGGAAAACGTGGTTCTCCCGCTTGCCTTGGACGATAACCGTCTGCTGGTGGCCCTGAGCAACCCCGCCGACATCGAAACCCTCGATAAATTGCGGTTTATCCTCAATCGCGATATTGCCATTTCCCTGGCTCCACGCACGAAAATCCTGGAATACATCAACCAGTTATACGGGCAGGTGGAAGGGGAATCGGCCGACTCGATCCTCCAGGAATTCACCGATACGGCCATCGACTTCACCGAAACCGAAGACACGGTCACCAGCACCAAGGCCGAAGCGACGGACGACTCCAGCGCCCCGATCGTCCGGCTCGTCAACCTGATGATCACGGAAGCAGTCCAACTGCGGGCTTCTGACATCCATATCGAACCGTTCGAGGATCGCGTCCGCATCCGATATCGCATCGATGGCATCCTCCACGAACGGGACACCCTGCCAAAACGCCAAAGCGGAGCCATTGTCTCCCGCATCAAAATTTTGGCAAAAATCGACATCGCCGAGCGGCGCAGGCCCCAAGACGGCCGGATTAAGGTCACGGTGGGGGAAAAAGAACTCGACCTGCGAGTCAGCATCATCCCCACCAACCACGGCCAGTCGGTCGTCATGCGGCTACTGGACAAGGACAATATTCGGGTTAGCGTCCGCCAACTCGGCTTCTCCGACGAGACCTACCGGACCTTCAACCAGCTGATCCGCCGACCCAACGGGATCATCCTGGTGACCGGTCCGACCGGTTCCGGGAAGACGACCACGCTGTACGCCGCCCTCAACCAGCTGAACCGCCCAGACCGCAAAATCATTACGGCCGAGGACCCGGTGGAATACTACCTGCCGGGGATCAACCAAGTCGAGGTCAAACACTCGATCGGACTCGATTTCGCTCGGATTATCCGGTCGATGTTGCGGCAAGCCCCGAACATCATCCTCGTGGGAGAAATGCGGGATGCCGAGACAGTTTCGATGGGAATCCAGGCCAGTTTAACTGGACACTTAGTTTTTAGTACACTGCATACCAACGATGCGCCCAGTGCTGTAACGCGAATGGTCGACATGGGGGTCCCGTCCTACCTCGTCGCCAGCTCGGTCGTCGCCATCCTTGCCCAGCGACTGGTCCGAACGATCTGCCCCAAGTGCCGCGCTCGATATACCCCCCCAAAACAGGTGATCGAGGATGCCGGGTTGACTCCCGAGCAGGTCGCCAAGGCGACCTTTATGAAAGGGAAGGGATGCAACAGTTGCCAGAAAACCGGATACAAAGGGCGGATCGGGATTTACGAGTTGATGCTCATCGACTCGATGATCCGCGAAATGATTTTCAAAAACGCTTCGGCCACGGACCTCCGTATCGCGGCGATCCAAAAAGGGATGAATACGCTGTTCAAAGACGGTCTACTGAAGGTCTGCAACGGTGTCACGACCTTCGAAGAGGTCTACCGCGTGGCCAAACGTACCGAACAAGACAAATAAATTCAAAGGAGTGTTTAAATTTCGTTGGCGATTGCCGGGGCGATTCTCAGGGGGGCAAGCGGTTCTTTTTACAGAACTGGGCGGCTGCTGAGATAGACCGGACATGGCGGCGTGTAACAATTCCATCGTGACGGGGGCAGGGGTACTCGCTGGCCTGCGGAAAGCCTTTACAGAAACCAAAATTCCCAAAGATTTGCGCCATAACGTGTCAGCGGCCGGGCACTTGTCCGAGGCTCTCGTGAGAACCGGACGCAGACGCGTTCCGGCTGATAGTTTGGAGAAAAAGCCTAGTTTCAAATCAAAATAGGGGACGAAATGGCGACAGTTCTGATTGACAAATTACTGGAAGCTTGCGTCAAGCAAGGGGCCAGCGACATTCATATCACGGTGGGGCAGCCCCCGGTGTTCCGTTTGCACGGCCGATTGCGGCGTCTGGAGACCAAGGTCCTTGAGCCCGAGGACACCGTGGCCTTGATGAAAAGTATTTCCCCCGAACGTTGCCAGCGGGAATTGCAAGAGGCTGGGAGCTCTGACTTCGGTTTCGCTTACGCCGACAAGGCCCGATTTCGCGTGTCGATTTTCAAACAACGCGGTAACATTTCGATGGTGATGCGGCAAATCCCCAACGAGATGCTCCCGCCGGAGGTTCTCGGAGTCCCCGAGGTTTTCACACAACTCTGTATGCGGCCCCGCGGCTTGATTTTGGTCACTGGCCCGACGGGTTCGGGAAAAAGTACGACGCTGGCTTCGTTGATCAACTACATCAACGAACGGGACGATCGGCACATCATCACGATCGAGGACCCGATCGAGTTTTTCCACTACCACAAGAAGTCGACGATCAACCAACGCGAGGTCCACGTCGACGTGCCGAGCTTCTCCGAAGCCATCCGGCGTGCCTTGCGGCAGGACCCGGACGTGATCCTCGTCGGGGAAATGCGCGACTTGGAAACCATCGAGGCGGCGATCTCCGCCGCTGAAACGGGTCACATCGTGTTCGGGACGCTGCACACCAACAGTTGCCAAGGAACGGTCAACCGTATCATCGACGCGTTCCCGGGCAACTTGCAAGATCAAATCCGCACGCAGTTGTCGACGTCGCTGATCGGAGTGCTGGCGCAAACCCTGTTGCCGCGAATCGGCGGTGGCCGTGTGGCCGCTTTCGAATCGCTGGTCGTGACTTCGGCCGTGGCCAACCTGATTCGGGAAAATAAAACGTTCCGCATCAACTCCGCGATTCAAACCGGCGGGAAGTATGGCATGTTTTTGCTGGATGAATGCCTCTACCGATTGTGGATGGAGGAAAAGGTCGAGCTCGACGATATCTTGGCCAAGGCCCATGATCCCGACGCCCTTGCGAAAAAAATCGCCACGGTGCGCCGGCAAATGCAACTGGGCATGGAGATCGACCCGAGCGGCGGGATGGCCACCTAGTTCCTGTCGCGGAGCAACCTGCGAGGCAACCGCCCACACCCCTTTTGAAAACAGGTCCATAACTAAGGCGTATCGGCTATGGCAGTACGTAGAATCGGCCAAATTTTCGTCGACTTGGGCTTCATCACCGACGAACAGTTGGAGATGCTGGTCGAAGAACAAAACCAGAATCCTGGGCAAAAAATCGGCAAAATCGCCGAAGAAATGGGGCTTGTCTCCGATGACCAGGTCGTGCAGGCTCTCGGCGAGCAATTCAATTTGGCGACGGTCGACCTCGAAGGGGTGGTGCCTCCTGACGACGCCCGCGAGGCGATCACCAACACGATGGTCCAGCTCTACCGCGTGATCCCCTTGCAACTGAAGGACAACATCTTGACCCTCGCCACCTGCGATCCGCAGAACTTGGCGATGCAGGACGAATTGCGGCGTTTTCTGGGCTACGATATTCGGCTGCTCGTGGCCACGGAGTCGCAGATCCTCAAGCTGATCAACAAATACTTCGACGAAGAAACCGAAAGCATCGAGAAAATTATTGCCGAGTTGCAAAAGGACAATGAACTCAAGGAAGCCTCCGAGCGACTCGCTGGTGGCGGCCCGATAAACTTGAGCGACGTGTCGGAGTTGGTGGAAAGCGCGCCGGTCCGCAAGCTGCTGAACATGGTGCTGCTACTGGCGATCAAGGACCACGCCAGCGACATCCATTTCGAACCGTTTGAAGAAGAATTCCGCATCCGGATCAAGGCCGACGGGGTGCTCTACGAAATGGTTCCGCCGCCTCGGCACCTAGCGTTTGCCATCACCTCGCGGATCAAGGTCATGGCCAATCTCGACATTGCCGAACGACGCCTGCCGCAGGACGGGCGTATCGAACTGAGCATCGGTGGCCACCCGGTCGACTTGCGTGTCAGCGTCCTTCCCACGATGTTCGGCGAGAGCGTTGTTTGTCGGGTCCTCGATCGATCGGTCGTTTCGCTGGACTTGGGCAATGTCGGCATGGATGAGAAAACGCTGGCTGATTTTCGCAAGGTCATGCACAAACCTAACGGGATCATCCTGGTGACAGGCCCGACAGGTTCCGGCAAGACCACCACGCTCTACTCGGCACTCAGCGAACTCAACAACATCGAGGACAAACTGATCACGACCGAGGACCCGGTGGAATACGATATCGATGGGATTGTCCAAATCCCGATCGATCACGAAATCAACGTCACCTTCGCGACTTGTCTACGAGCTATCTTGCGGCAAGACCCCGACAAAATCCTGGTAGGGGAAATTCGAGATTTGGAAACGGCTGAAATCGCGATCCAGGCCTCCCTCACTGGGCACACGGTCTTCAGCACCCTCCACACCAACGATGCGCCCAGCACGGTGACGCGACTGAAGGACATGGGGATCCCCTCCTTTTTGATCACGGCCACCGTTGAGGCGATCCTCGCCCAGCGGCTGGTCCGGCGGATTTGCGCCGAATGCCGGGAACCCTTCGAGCCGTCCGACGAAATCTTGATGGATTTGCAGATTACGCGGGAAGAATTGGGGGACCGGAAGTTTTACCGCGGTGCCGGGTGCAGCAGTTGCCACAATACGGGCTTCAAGGGCCGGATTGGGCTGTTTGAACTGATGATTATCGACGACGAATTGCGCGACCTGATCCTCGATAACGCCTCGGCCGACATCCTGCGGGAACGGGCCAAAAGTAAGGGGATGCGGGTCTTGCGGGATGCGGGGATCCAATTCGCGTTCGAGGGGAAAACCTCGATCGAAGAGGTCATCCGCGAAACGATCCAAGACGTTTAACGCGGGCCCGGCAAAGAAATCTTCGCAATCTTCACAATTCCTTGCGAAGACCCAAATCGGCCGCACCGCCCCGCCAGTCGGATTGGAGTGAAACCAGTTCTGCGGCTCAGTTCACGCCCGGGGGCCGGCGAATTTGGCCGGAGGTCGGTGCCCCAGGTCGTTTCCGCGGCGATCCCCGGCTTTTTGGGAAAATCGCGATCAATCGATTTTTTCGAAGTTTTTTTTGACCTGCCGCGAATTCAGACGACAATGATCCCAGAAGTGGCGCGCTCCCGCGCGGTTTGATGCACCCTTTTTCCAGCAAATACACAAGTCCTCCATCACGATCGGATCATTCGGGCAGTGGGCCCGCGATCGATTTATACGACAAGGTTTGAGCAATGCCTACTTTTCAATTTGAAGCGATGGACCCCCAGGGTCAGGAAATTCGGGACGTCATTGAGGCCCAAACCCAAGATGAAGCCCAGGCGACCATTCGCTCCATGGGGTACTTTGTCACCAAGATTTCCGCCCAAAAATCGACCGCCAAAGCAGGCAAGCGGAGCAGCAAAAAGAAAACCTTCGCGATCGGCGGGGCCGGTACGAAGAAGATGGTGACCTTCACCCGGCAGCTCTCGATTCTCCAGGATGCCGGCTTGCCGATCCTCCGCAGCCTCCAAATTCTGGAAGAGCAGGCCCAACCCGGCGCCCTCAAAAACGCCCTCATCGACGTCTGCGACGAAATCCAAGGGGGCTCGTCTCTGTCGGAAGCCCTTTCAAAATCCCCCAAAGTCTTCGACCGGCTCTACGTCAACATGATCAAGGCCGGCGAGGCAGGCGGTTCGCTCGAGGTTATTTTGCGGCGGCTCGCTGAGTTCAAAGAACGGACGGCCTCCCTCCGCAACAAGGTAATCGGGGCCCTGATCTATCCGATTGTCATCATTTTGGTCACGATCCTGATCTTGACCTTCATCATGATCTGGATCATCCCGGAATTTCAAAAGATGTTCGAGGAGTTCGAACTGAAGTTGCCGTGGATCACCGAATTGTTAATGGCCATCTCCGACCGTTGCGTGAAGCTGTGGTTCCTGTTCCCGCTCATTCCCATCACGATGATCCTGTTCGTTTCTCTGATTTGCAAATTCAAGGCGGGCCGCATGGGATTCCATATCTATCTGCTCAAGCTCCCCGTGTTCGGGAAGATCATCGAGAAAAGCAACTTGGCTCGCACCACCCGCACCCTCGGCGCGCTGGTCGCCAGTGGTGTCCCGATCCTCGAAGGTTTGGCGATTACCCGCGAGACCTCCGGAAACGCGATGTATGAGAAGATCTACCTCAAGGTCAACGACGCGATTCGCGACGGCGATACGATCGCCAAGCCGATGAAGGCGGAGAGCCGTCCGAAATTCCACCCGGTGGCGGCCTTTTTCTTCATGCTGACATTGTCCTTGCCGCCGCTGGCTGTCCTCTTCATCAAGCCCGATTTCTGGTTCTACGTAGCCTACGGCTGCCTCGTGCTCGGGTTGATCGGCTTGGCGTTTTACCTACTGTACTTCCGCCGCCCGGTGGTTGAAGACCTGGTCATCAATATGATCGAGGTCGGCGAAGAAACGGGCGAACTGGACGTGATGCTTTACAAGGTCGCCGACTACTACGAAGAAGAAGTCCAAACCTTGACCGACGGG
This sequence comes from uncultured Pirellulaceae bacterium, assembly GCA_937941455.1. Classification (GTDB taxonomy): domain Bacteria; phylum Planctomycetota; class Planctomycetia; order Pirellulales; family Pirellulaceae; genus BJ22. The sequence continues at coordinate 19,612 of CALDHM010000046.1, forward strand.
ATGATCAAATTGATCGAACCGGCGATGATCGTCTTTTTGGGCTTGGTTGTGTTGTTCATCGTGGCCGCGCTTTTCTTGCCGCTGATGTCGATCATCGGTGGTCTGACAGGCGGTGGTGGTGGCAAATAGGCGCAAGCGGCCTGGCAGAAAAACGGAGCTTGCCGACAACTTGCATTACTCGCTCGAATCATGAGGCAAACTGAAACGAGTGCGTACTACAAAACATGATCTAGATATTGTTGGAGGGGATAACCCCATGAATCAATCGAAACAGGTGCAACGCGGGTTTACCTTGATCGAACTGTTGGTGGTGATCAGCATTATCGCCATTCTGTCTGGGCTCGGCTTGTGGGGAGTGATGTCGGCCCGCAATCGTGCCATCGAATTCACGATCCAACAGGACAACGCGCAGATCGCTCAGGCGTTGGAATCCTTTCGAACCAAATACGGGTTTTATCCACCGAACGTCGATACGGTGACCGCTAACCCAAAGCCTGGGTTTGTGACCAATGCCAATGACTTCTTGGCTTATTTGAACCAAATCGCTCCCAATCACAACGAGTTGCAACTCGTCTCGCCGGGCGTTCGTCGCATTGACGTCTGGTGGGATCAGGTTGGGCAATATTTGAATCCGGAAACGTCGCTCGCGTTCTGGCTGTCGGGCATCGCTAAAAACAAACAATACCCGCTGACCTACGTCGACACGGGGGGCAACGTGCGAGGCTTGCCTGCATATAACTTCCGCCCTGCGGACGTCCCGGCGACAACCAACGTCGAGCGGGAAGTGTTCCATGAATTCAAAACATTAATGAAGTGGCGTACCGGTACAGGCAGTCCGATTGAGGCAATCGGTACGGGTTCGACACCGTACCCGAACGTCGCCGTAGTTTCGCAAACGGCCGGACGATACGAGCCGATCATTTACTACTCGGCCAGCAACATGCCGAACCCTCTGCCGAACGCGGCCACAACCACGCTGGCTACCGCCACGAATGTCCATCGCTGGAGGGTCTATTTGGAGCTGGGAGGCGTCGACGTAGGGCCTTACTGGTATTTTGATTCGGCCTTGAACACGACCCAGTACTATGCTTTCGATAAATTCCAGTTGTTCTCGCCAGGACTCGATGCCTTGCTGTCGGCCACGACGATAACGACTGGAAACGCCGCGGGGGCCATGGGCAACCCGCGCGAGCGCGATAACATCGCGAATTTCGCCGAAGGGCGGTTGGAGCGGCTGAGTGTCCAGTAAGTTCGTTCCGCAGCTTTAGGATATCCCCGAAAACTTGTCACACAGGAGGGCCTGCATCGCGTTGGTTGACGAATCGTGAGGCAATGCGATCGCCTACCAAACCCTGAATAACGACCGAGAGAACACTACCATGCTAGTCAGCACACGTTGCCGCCGGCGAATTTCCGGCGGCTTTACGCTCATCGAGCTGCTGCTCGTGATCAGCATCATTGCCGTTTTGAGTACGCTGACGGTCGGTCTTTTGCTCAGTGCTCGCGAGGACGCCGCAGCAGCCCGCACCCGATCGCTCATCAATCGGATTGAAATGATCCTCCGGTCGCGGCTGGAAAATTATGAAGAGCGGAATTTGCCTTTCCGCTATGAGACGATTCTTGGTCCCAATCCGACAGCCGCCCAGAAACTCGCCTTGCGGAACAACACCTACATCGAGTGGTTGATCGTGGAAATGTCGTGCCATACGGAGGACTTCGATGACACGTTCCCATTCCCGATCAAAAATCCCTACGCTGCCAATCCCGATTACGTCAACGCCCTCAACGCGCGGCGATCGTCGCTGCATGTCGGCAACATCAATTACGTCAATCGTTACGGTTCAGGGAACTTTAGCTCCGACCACGATTACGAGTCGTCCAAGCTCTTGTACATGATTTTGTACAACTCCTGGGATGGCGACAAACGGGGCACTCATTTCCTGCAACCCGACGATGTGCGCTTGCACGATGGCGTCCCCTATATCGTCGATGCCTACGGCGAGCCGCTGCAATTCAAACTTTTTGCTGACGTCGATCCGACCTTAGAATTGCGTGACGCGCATACCGCTTTCAACCTGAGCCTCGACAATATCGTGATCAGTATTACTTCAAAGAATTTGAACTGACCGAGCCATGCACTATTCAACGCCAACACGTCTCCCTGAAACTAGCCGACGGCGAGGCTTCACGATCATCGAACTGCTGGTCGTGATTTCGATCTTGGTGATCCTGGCCGCATTGTTGATCCCGCAAGTGCGGATCTTCAACAAAGAACGTGGAATCCGCGAGGCGGCTAGGGTACTTGGGTCGGCGATCCAAGAGGCCTCGCTGCGGGCGCGGACCAAGGGCTTCGGCGGTATCGCGCTGATTCGCAATCAAAACTACCAACGCGGTGCCGCGGCCAATCCGGTGTACTACACATGCACCGAGTTCTATCAAGCGCGGATGATCGGCAATACTCCAGCGATTCGTTCAGGGACCCGCATCAATCTGCCCCCGGGCTATCGCATCGATTTGAATTATTCAGGCCCCCTGGATGTTACAAATGTCGATGGTGATCAAACCACCTGGACCCACTTTAGTTTAAATTTTCCAATCATCTTCCCGATTGTTCCGAACGAACACGGTATTTTTATCATCTTCAACTCGTCGGGGGGAGTCGAGCGGATTTACACCAACGGCGAACACGGCCAGGTGTATTACTCGCATGAGTCGATTTATTTTTGCGTCACCGCGGACAATGCACAGTACTCGTTTGCTGCGGGTGCCGAATGGCCGCGAAGCGCTCTGGGCAGTCCGCCACCGCGGGATTTGTTGGATGATCCGGGGATTTTGTGGGTGCAGTTGAACTGCTTGACGGGCCGGGTCGCCGTCGTCGATTCAGTCCCCCCCGTCACTTCGTTGAACACAGGCAACCACATGTTGCAACTCGACCGGATTCTGCAGGCTCGAGGAATCGCCTCCCAAGGTCTGAACGCGGCTCAGTAATGGCTGGAACCAATCTCATGAATATGCGATCGATGAAATTAACCTCCAGAAACGGATTGTCGATTATCGAAGTCCTGACGGCGATCGTCGTTGCTTTGGTTGGCGTCGCCGGGGTTATGATCTTAATTCCCTTCGCCGTCGATCAAGCGAAAATCGGGTTCGATCAAGAGATCTCCTATCGGCACGGAGCCAATGCTGCCAGCGAATACGAACTCAAGGGCTTTGGCGATCGCCAGCGGTGGACGATCGACGCCCCGTCGGTCGCTACCCGCACCGCGCGGTGCTACATGATCGATCCGATTCGAGTCACGGATCGCGCCGACCAGGGTTTTACCGATCATGGCTCGTTCCCGATGGTTGATCCGGGGTTGCTGGCTGGTTTACCCACGCATGACCGGACGATTTATGTCGAAAACGTCAACTTGACTCAGTCGATCGCCCCTTTTGCCCCCTTCAATACGCTTGTCGCGCGGCATCATTTCATGTGGCGGGATGATCTCCAAGTGACCGAGCCACGGGGGGCAGTGGCCCCTTATGTTTCACCGGATGTGGCGCCGCCCCAACAGATTTTCGATCAAAACAATGCAGCGGTTCCGGTGCGGCGCCAATCGCTTGGTGAAATGTCGGTGCGCGTCTTGGTGGTACCCGACCGCTTTAATGTCGAACCCGCATTGATCTATCCCGCCAATCCGAATCTCGACGCGGCCGATCAAGTTTTCGAAACCCGCAACTATTTCATCGTGGAGAAGACGCGTCCGAAGATGAATTCGTCCGGTTCGCCCCGTCAGCCTTACGAGCGAATCTACCAGGTCGACCATCCGTTGAATCAGCCGACCTACGATCCGAACCTGCCGCAATTCCGCAACGCGCGGATTGCCTTTGGGGGGGGGACATTGATTCTGCGGGAGACGGCTGGGGGCACGTTGACGCATAACAACTTGCAGACCGCGAACAACCTGTCGACGCAGCGGCAAGAGATTCGCCGCGGCGATTGGATCGCCCTGACTAACGTCTACTTTGACTATGACACCAACCGCTATCGGCGACGGATCAACTTTTACCTGGTCGATGACGCTACATTCGTCACTGCGGGGCCCGGGCATTGGCAGGTAACGCTGCGGGGTCCGGATTTCGATTTCGGCTGGGCCTATGTCGCGCCGAACGTTCCCCAGCCGGTACAAGACTACAGCACGTTCGGAGAGTACATCGCGACGGGAGCCCCGTTGAGCCCCTCGACACCATCGCGAACCTACGCGATCCATCTCCCCAACGTCTGGGCCGTATTCGAGAAGACCTATCGCGAGCCGAACTGATCCATCGCACCGAGTGTTTCCGAGTCGTGAGGCGCACAACGACTGGATAACGACATGAGTACCGAATTTTTTTTGTAACAGAAAGATCATCATGAACAAGCTGCTTCGTACATCTTTGGCACCACGCGACCGGCGGGGGGTCACGCTGCTGTTCGTTTTGTCGCTGATCGTCTTGTTCCTGCTGATGGGGACATCGTTCATGCTGATCGCCAATCAGTTTCGGCGTTCGGCGGTGGTCACGGGCAATATCAAGGTCCGCCGAGACGACGCGCGGAGCCTCGTGAGCCGCGCGTTCTACGATGTCTACCGCGGAGTTTCGCTGGACGACTCGACCTCGCCATTGCGGGGGCATTCCATCCTCGAGGATATGTACGGTTACGGCCTGTTGGGAGACGTCGACGTCCTGAATCAGGTTCCGGGGACTGAGCAAATCTATCGTTTGACGCTGCAACCCAACGTCCGCCGGATGTTGGATAATTCGCCGGTCACGCTGTCCACCGCCGATCACCAATATACTGGGCATTTGATCACGTTCACTTCCGGAGAAAGCGTCGGGACGACTTGTCAAGTCGTGGCCTACGACGGCGCCAATCAGGCATTTTTCTTGCGACCTACCTGGCGTGACAACTCGGAACTCACCACTGTCCTGTTGCGGGCGGTCACTGGGAATACCATCGCGATGAACGGACGTCCGTTCGTCGGGTATGGGGCCGGCGGATTCAATCCAGGAGCACTTCAAAACCAACCAGCATTAGGTCCGAATGCCCTGCTGCCCAATCGCATCGGTGAATCACGCACTCAGTTCCGCGATAATTACCTGCGCCAATCGGCATTAGGTTCGTCGCAAGGGAATTACGACTATCGCTCGGTCAACGAAGACTACGACGCTCCCGACTACCAAAACATGTTCTTGGCGGGCTGGGACGGGAATGGCAGTTTCATCCCGAGTTTCTTCCGCCGGTCGCTGCATAACTATCACGGCAGTCCGACCGTTCCTCACCGATCACTGTTCGATGCATTTACGGCCACTCCTGGAACCCTGGACGTCGACAACATTGGCGACGGGAGCAACGATGGGATTTGGATCGACATCGGATTGCCGCTGCAAACGGACGTCAAAGGCCGCGTCTATCGGCCGCTGGTTTCGTACACGATTTTGGATTTGGACGCCAACCTAAATTTGAATTTCCACGGCAACCCGACCCAACTGGATCCGAACTTGTTCGTATCGACGCGGGACCTGTTTGCCGACGGCTTCGGTAGCCTACCGGGACGTACGGGGCGCGGTCATGGCGTCGGCGAGATTTCACTCGATCCGTTGGGGGCGACGATCGGCAATCCGCTGTTAGCCAACAACATCATGCGAGGCAATGGTGTTTGGCCAGGACGTTACGGCTATGCACCAGCGGACTCTGTCCCGGGGCTTGTCGGGTTGCGCGATGATCCAACGGGTCAAAAATTCGCTGCGATTCCGTCACCTGGAAATCTCGTCGGCAACGCTTACACGACAGCGGCCGACCTGCAAGGGCGATTCAATTTGGGGGTTTCGGCCAATTCGCCGACCTTGTTCGGGGTACCGCTGGGCATGCCTGTGGTTGATATTCTGGCCTCGCCGCTGGTGGAGGGCGTCGATATTGCGTACGAGGCCGATATCAGCACATCCCCTTACACGCCGGTGTTCACCGGTACCGTGAAGGATGTGCATTTCTCGGCCAAGGAGCTCGAGGGCGTACTCCGCCACGATGCGCCAGACGGTCCAACCTTGCCACGGCGATTGGTGGATTTGATCGGCAACCCGTCACTCGATGAAGCTCGGTTCTGGATCACCACCGACAGCTTCGAGGTGCCGACTGCGCCGCAACATTTGGTGGATGATCTCAACAGCCGTTTGGCAAATGCTGGTATCGTCAATGTCGCCGAGCGAAACTACTTGATCAATCATTACCTGCCGCCGGAACTGCGGCGGGGTGGCAAGCTGAACCTGAACCGATCGTTCGATACCTACTTGGGCTCAGGAATCAACCAACGGATCGAATTGGCTCGCCACCTGTACATTCTGTTGCTACTCTTGTTCGAAGATCGATTCGCAGCGGTGACCGATTACAATCGGGACGGCTCCTCGAACTACCTTGACCGTCGCGCGTTCTGCCATGACATGGCTCAGTGGGCAGTCAACATCGTCGATTTCCGTGATCCGGATCCGGTGATGACCGGCTTCAAGTTCGATTACGAACCTTGGAATGGGTGGTTTGAGCAAACAGCCGGCCCGTCGCCATGGAATTTCCAGAATGACCTTACGGCACCCATTGGTATTGATCCCCTGACTGGACAACTCTACGGTGGGATCGTTTGGGGTTGCGAGCGGCCTGAACTTCTGATCACCGAATCGTATGCTCACCACGATCGCCGCACCGAGGATACGGCCGAAAACGATACAGTGGCCGGCGGCGATCCGGACTACGACAGTGCATTGGTCCCAAATGCCGCGGCGTTTTTCGAGTTGTATGCTCCGTGGACCTACAGCACATCGGTTGCGGCCACGGCCAACAACGAAGTTCCCAATCCGCTGTACGACCTGTCCAACAATCTCGCGTTATCGCGGACAGCTCCCAATGGCGATCCGGTATGGCGAATGGTGGCGACTCGGAAGAGCATTCCACGGTTCTATGACCTGGATGATCCGTTCATTACGCGAGCGGCAGGAAATGGCGACCTCGAGCGGATCGTGTACTTTATCCAACCCGCGGGAACAGGCCCCGAGTATCAAGGCCCCAAGGTCTACTATCCGGATAATCCAGCGCCGTCGCTGCCGCGCGGTGGATTTGCCGTCGTCGGCTCGGCCGGAATCGCTGATGCCGACCCGGGGAGTGGAGTGCCCGAGTACCGAACCTACCTTGGCCGCCGAGCCGTGGCGAACCCGCTCGATCCGGCCGAACTCGATCAAACGCGGCGGATTTGTTTGCAACCGACGGCGAATCTCGTCAAGGTTTGGAATTGGGATAATGTCAGCTCGTCGCTGGTGGAGGAATCCCGTAATTGCATCGCTATTCCGATCGGGATGAATAACCTAGCGTCAGGTCCGGTTCCCCGTTCGCTTGGCCTGAGCGATCCCGTTCAGGGCTACGCAGTTCCGGGAGTCCGGGAATTGTTCCCCGTTGGAGATGGGTATCGTTTCGTCGATCCGTCGAATACCGCGATCACTCTTGATACACCGATTGACAAAACGTTGCAATCGCCCGGCGATTGGGAGTTATTTATCCGGTACACCGGCACGGTTACGGGAGCGATTTCGGTACCTGGTTTCCGCGCGATTCACCTGCAACGTTTGGCGAATCCTGATTTGCCTTACGACCCCAACACGAATCCATACTTGACCGTCGACGTGCATGCGGTCGATTTGCTCTCGTTCAATGGAACAGAATCCCCCGGATCGGGCGATCCTGATGAATTGTTGATCGACATCGAATGCACCTCGTTCGAACGGGGGGAGGGACCATTAGCCGCGCCGATGGTTTTGTGGCGAGAAGATGTCGACGGAGCGATGACTGACATCGATCCGACCCGGACCCAGGTGGTGGGGGACTTCCATAACTTGTCGCATAACTTGGCAGATTCCTTGGGGACGCTCAACGATCGCTACCGCCTCGATTTTGCGAATGCGGGCGGAGCGATTTCGTTCCCGTGGCTGACTTGGAACAATCGCCCCTACGAGAGCCAGTTGGAACTGGCGTCGGTGCCGCTGTTCCGCTCGTCGTTGATGCTGTGCAAATTTACGGTGAACGATTCGCGGAATCGGTACGCTCCTCCCAACGCCGAGGATCCTACCAACGGGCGGTTGTGGTTCGCCTCGAACTTCGGTCACTTGCCGAACTTCTACGGCGACAGTCCCACCACCGCCGATAATTTCCCGAGCCTTAATCTGCAACGGTTCTTGGATTACCTGGAGGTGCCGTCGCGGTTCTTGGGCGTCGAGACGTATTCCGACTCCGGATTCTTCAACAACCCGGCGGGCTACCGCTTGGGGTTGAACTATCCCAATAACGAAATCTCGAACATGCGTTATCCCGGCAAGATCAACCTGAATACGATTCGGGAGCGAACCTACAACGCGCTGATGGGGGGCTACGTCGGGGAATTGCCCTGGAATGCCTTCGCGTTGTCGCGTAGCGGGACCACCCCCGGCTTGCCTACCGATTTTCCGTGGGTTTATCGTTCGGCCGAGGCGGCCAACTACGTGCCACCGGCCGGGCCTACCGGCGATTCGTTGCTGTATCATCGCGGTGGGGTGCAGGGTGTCTCGTCGGGTCCGACATTATTCCGTGCTCGTGAAACTGGAGCCGGTGATCAACCGCTCTTCGATTTAACGACCGTCAGCGGCCTGGCCAAGGACTCGTCGCGTAGCCAGTATTTCGAAAATGAAATGCGGCAGCGTTTGGGGAACATGGTCACCTCGCGCTCCAGCGTCTTTGCGGTCTGGATCACTGTCGGCTTCTTCGAGGTCGATCAAGTGACCGGAGCGACAACGCGCGTCGAAATGCAGAACGAGTTGTTCCAAAGTCAACGCTATCGCGGCTTCTACATCATCGATCGCTCGATCCCTGTCGCTTGCGAGCCTGGCAAGGATCACAACGTCGATCGCGCCGTCTTGGCCGAATCGATCTGGGAGGAAGTCGGGAACTTTTGATCGGTCGGGCTTGACCGATTTAGTTTTGGGCCTAACTCATCACCTTGATTCCTATGCCTCGGGGTAAGAAAAAAACTGGCGAGGAAGGGCTCCGGGAAAAACGTTCATCGAACACCACACCTGCCGCGCGGTAGGTGTGGTTTTTTTGTCGGATAAGCGTCTCGATTAAACCGCCATTCAGCGCGTTGTCGCTTTGGCTGGTTACGGTCAAATATCCGAGCTTATCTCAAATCAAGCTCTCGCTTACGCTGCGGTCTACGACGGCAGACGGCCTTGCGATGGCTTGTAGCCAGGGTGAGACTAAAGCTGGCAGGGCCGCGGCGGACGGCTTGTTCGCGTTACGGCTTTGTCGAGTTCCTGGTCGTCTGTGGTTGCGTATTCTGCGGTGGCCAAGGATAATTTTCCGCGTTGTCGGGAGCGTCATCTGCCCGGCAATTTGTTAACCGCGATTTTCGATTCATCACTTTCCTACAGGGATACCGGGAATGGCCGCAACCTTGACCGATCAACAGAAAAAGCAAATTGCCCAGGCTGAAGAGATTTTGTTTTCCGGCCCGGAAAAGGAAGGCTTCGCCAAAGATTTGTTTTTTGGCCGTTTCCGCGCCGATTCGATCCTGCCGTATCCCGAATTGGTCGGCGAAGCCAAAGCGGCCGGTGATGCAAAAGTCGCTGAGGTCAAGAAATTCTGCCGCGATCAGATCGATCCCGTGCAAATCGACCGCGAGGCACGAATTCCCGACTCGGTGATCCGCGGTTTGGGAAAACTCGGTGTCTTGGGGATGACTGTCGGCCGCGAGGTGGGCGGGCTGGGCATGTCTCAGTTCAACTACTGTCGCGTGATGGAGGTCATCGGCGGCCATTGCGGATCGACAGCTGTGTTCGTCAATGCACATCATTCGATCGGTTTGAGAGCCTTGGAGTTGTTCGGCACCAAAGAGCAAAAGGAATACTTGCGACCGCTGATGACCGGGGAGAAAATCGCGGCCTTCGCCCTGACCGAGCCGCAGGCGGGATCCGATGCCGGCAACGTTCGCACACGTGCCGAGCCGGTGGATAATGGTGCAGCCTATGTCATTAACGGCGAGAAACGGTGGATCACCAACGGTGGCATCGCCGATGTGTTGACTCTGATGGCGCGAACCCCGGATCCTGCCGATCCCGACGGGAAAATCACCGCGTTCGTCGTGACCCCCGATTTGCCGGGATTCGAGGTTGTCGAGCAGCGTATGGAAAAAACCGGAATTCGCGGCACGGCGACGGGCCGCTTGCGCTTCCGCAATATGCGAGTCCCGAAGGAAAACATTTTGGGATCGCTGGGCAAAGGGTTGCGGATGGCCCTCACCGTTCTGGACTTCGGCCGCACGACATTCGGCGCCAGCTGCACGGGGGCGGCGAAATTTTGCCTGGAGCGAATGGTCCACCGCGCGAATCATCGCCGCCAGTTCGGCAAAACCTTGGGCGAATTCGAACTCGTTCGCAAAAAGATCGCCGAAGCTGCGGCGGACATCTATGCGATGGAAAGTGCCACTTACCACACCGCTGCGTTGATCGATAGCGGTGCCGAAGATTACATGATCGAGACGGCGATGATCAAGGTCTTCGCCAGCGAGCAACTGTGGCGAATCACTAACGATTGCCTCCAAGTCTGGGGGGGGGCCGGATTCTTCACCGACCAACCATTTGAACGGCTGATGCGGGATGCTCGACTGAACATGATCGGCGAGGGAGCCAACGAGGTCCTGCGGTGCTTCATCGCGGCCGTCGGTCTCCGCCATCTGGGCATGGACATGCTCAAACTGACGAAGAAACCTTGGAATGCCTACAAATTGCTGAAGACCCCACCCCCCATTCCCGTGCAGCATGAACATTTGCGATTCGCCGCGCGACATCTGGCCAAACAGATTTCTCGATTCGCCTGGGCCTGCGAAATGGCCTTGGTCAAGTACGGCCAGCAGATCATCGATCAACAATTCGTCCAGGCGCGGCTGGGGGATATCGCCACCGAGATCTTTATGGCCAGTTGCGTCTACAGCCGACTCGATAACTTGTTACTCAACGGCACAATCCCCGACTCGGCGAAACGCCACGAGGAAGCGACCGGATTGTACTATCTGCGGCTGGCCGAAGCCCGCAATGAAGACCGATTCCGCGAGCTCAAGGTTAATCTCGACAAACAAGTCAATGAGGTCGCCGACTACTGGCTTCGCCGCAACTACGACAAAGACTGGGTACTCAAGCCCAAAGTCGAGGTCGATCCCGAAGCTCCGCTCTCCTGAGCCAATCGCGCTGGCATTTGACAACCGGACATCGTTCGATGGTGAAGCCCATTAGTCCTCGCGCCAGCGAAAAATGCGCAGGGCGATCGCGAAGCTGACGATCGCCCAAGCCGCCATGATGCCGATCTGTGGCAAAACCTCGACGATGCCAGCCCCCTCGTTGACAACGCTCCGCAGCGAATCGATCAACGGGGTCAGCGGCAACCACCGGATCAGCGGATGAATCGCCTCGGGGAATCGCTGCCATGAAAAAAAGATGCCGCACAGGGTCCACATCGGCAGCATGACGAGATTCATCAATCCGGAAGCTGCCTCCAGCGTCTTGCACCGCGAGGCGACCAGCAAACCGATCCCCGAAAATTGGACGGCCCCCAAAATAATCAGGCCAGTCAACAACCACCAACTGCCGTGAATGCGGACGCCGAACAGGAGCCACGAAAAGGCGAACATTAGCATGATCTCCGGCACCATGAACAGCATTCGGCTGATCATGATTCCCGCCAAAAAATCGGAGCGTCTCATCGGAGTGGCGATAAACCGTTTGAGCAATTTACGGATGCGGAGATCGACGATCGCGAAGCCGACGCCCCATAAACCGCCCCCCATCAATCCCATGCCGATCAAACCAGGCACGAGAAAGTCGATGTACCGCCCCCCAGATTCTTGGAACGGTCTGTCGCTGACCCGCAGCGGATCGCGGCGCCCGGCCGCTCGTTGCAGCTTTCCATCGATCGCATTCCGCAGGGCATTGGCATCGGGATGGCTTGGATCGAACCAATATTCGATTTCGGCTCCGTCGGGAGCCAGGGCTTTGACAGCCAACTGCGATTTGCCCGTGCGCAACCGCTGGCGACACTCCGATTCCGGAAGGATTTTCCAGGACAGCTCCCCCTCGTGGCCCAGCCATTGCGCGAGTTGCGGAGAACCGCTGGACTCGACCAGATCGAACGCCAACTGTTGCCGCGGCTGTGTGCGAAAGGCCGAACCTAACACCAAGATCATGAGCAAGGGAAAAACGTATACCCAAAAAATGGCTTCCGGCTGACGCGTGAATTCGCGCAGCCGCGTGATGGTCACGGCCAACATCGGGTGCAGACGGAATTCTCTGCGATCGGCAGTAGGCTCGCTCATCGTCCTGGCTTTCCCGCTCCGCTGGCTTGATGGTCATCCAGATGTCGGCCCGTCAACGTCACGAAAACATCCTCGAGCGTCGCATGCCGGGTGGCCAAATTGGTCAGCGGGATTTTGGACTCTCCGAGAATCGACATCAATTGGGGCAACACGAGATGGGGATGGTCGACGTGCAGGGTCGCGTGATGCATGTCGAGCATGACGTTCACGCTCCCCGGCAGATCTCGCAGGCGACCTGCCAATTCTGGCGGAGCAAGTCCGTCCCATGTCAGCTCGATGCGATGCTCGGCGCCCAGCGTGCGGATCAATTCATGGGGAGTCCCCTCGGCAATGACTTTACCGGCATCGATGATCGCGATTCGATCGCAGAGCCGTTCTGCCTCATCCATGTAATGAGTGGTCAGCAAGACGGTGCGTCCGGAGTTCGTGAACCCTTGGATGATGTCCCATAGTTGTCGGCGGCTGACGGGATCGAGGCCGGTAGTCGGCTCGTCGAGAAAGATGACTTGAGGGTCGCCGACGATCGCCGTGGCGACCGCGAGCCGTTGCTTCTGACCGCCCGAAAGTTTCTTGATCCAGGTCCGAGCCTTGTCTTGCAGGCCGACGCGAGCGATGGCTTCGGCAACGGTGATGCCTGTCCTGTAGAAACTGCGAAACAAGGACAGAGTCTCTTCAACTGTCAGTTTGTCGCTGAGCTCGGTCTCCTGCAGCGATACGCCGATCAATTCGCGAATTTTGCGATCGTCCTTCCCCCACTCCCAGCCCAGGACTTTTGCTTGGCCGCTCGTCGCCGACAGGATGCCTTCGAGGATTTCGATCGTCGTTGTCTTGCCGGCTCCGTTGGGCCCCAAAACGCCGAAACATTCGCCGCGGCGAATCCGCAGATCGATCCCGCGAACGGCTTCGACCGGGGGCCTCCCCGCGTAAGTCTTGACAAGCCCCTCGACTTCGATCGCCAATTCTTCAGACACGCTGTTGATTCACCTACCAAAAAAGTCCGCAATGAACGCGAGCAACGTAGCCACTGTTGCCAGACGGTGGTCTGCCTTCGGGTTTGGCCGTTCCACCGTCTGGCGACGGTGGCTACAACCCGAATACTCGCAAAATTATTGTGGATCCCTCATATCGCTGCCTGATCACGAAATTTTAGCCGCCCCCGGCATGTCGCGTCTCGCTGTCGGACTGCTGCGAGTCTGCGTTCCCATCGGCATCGCGAGCTGATCCCCACACCTTGATCGCTGCTCAACTGCTGCAAAGCAGGGCAGGGGAGAAGTGGTCTTGGAATCGGCTGCTGACTGAAACCGCCATTGTAGCACGATCGTTGACGGCCGCTGCATGGTTGCCGGCCAACTCAACTTCGAACGAGTTTTGTGACGACGTTGCCGAACACGTCAGTCAAGCGAAAATCTCGCCCTTGGTACCGGTAGGTCAAGCGCAGATGATCGATACCGAATAGGTACAGCAGGGTCGCATGGAGGTCGTGCACTGAGATCGGATCGACGACCGCGCGATAGCCCAATTCGTCGGTCTCGCCGACGGTGATTCCTGGTTGAATGCCACCACCGGCCAACCACCCGCTCATGCTGAGGATATGGTGGTCGCGCCCGGAGCCTTGTCCCATCGGCGTTCGCCCGAATTCGCCGGCCCACAGGACAATCGTGTCGTCGAGCATCCCCCGTTGCTTCAAGTCTTTGACCAAGGCCGCGCTGGCTCGATCGACTTCTTCAGCGGCGATCCGCATTTCGCGATCGATGTTGCCGTGGTGGTCCCAGGCCCGATGGTAGATCTGGATCATCCGCACACCCCGTTCGGCTAGGCGACGAGCAAGCAGGCATTGCGAGGCAAAGCTGCCGTCGCCGGGAGTCTTGATCCCGTACAGATCGAGGATCTCCGGCGACTCGCCGCTGAAATCTGTCAGTTCGGGAATCGACGTCTGCATCCGAAACGCCAATTCGTACTGGTTGATGCGCGTTTCGGCTTCGCTGTCGAGCCACCGCTCATTGGCGATCTGGTTCAGCGTGTTCACCTGCTCGATGAGCTCACGCTGAGCACTTTGGCAGACACCTTCCGGGTTACCCAGATAATGGACTGGAGTCCCTTTGGATTCGAACTTGACACCTTGGAAGCGACTGGGGAGAAATCCGGCCGACCACTGGCGAGCGGAGATTGGCTGTGCCCCCCCCGCCTTGCTGTGGGATGTCAGGACCACGTAGCCGGGCAAATTCTCCGTCTCGGCTCCTAAACCATACAAGAGCCACGAGCCCATACTCGGGCGGCCCTTGATGATCGATCCGCTGTTGAAAAAGGCGTGTGCCGGGTCATGGTTAATCTGCTCGGTGAACAGCGAACGTACGATACAGATGTCGTCGGCTACCGTGGCGATCTGCGGGAACAATTCGCTGATTTCCTGGCCCGATTCGCCGTGACGAGCGAATTTGGTAAACGGACCGCGGACGCGGAGCTCGGTATTCTGCAGCTGCGCAAGTTGCTGTCCTTGTGTCAACGAGGCGGGAAAGAGCTGTCCATGCAACTCCGTCAATTTCGGCTTGTGGTCGAAGCTCTCGAATTGCGACGGCCCGCCGGCCATGCACAGATGAATGATTCGCCGGGCTCGGGGCGTATGGTGGAACTCCTTCAAAGCTCCACGTGGCGTTCCCTCTTGGCCGTAGTCAGCGGCCGCCAGCGGCCGATCCCCACGCAGCAACATCCCCAAGGCAGCAGCGCCGATGCCGTATCCGCTGTGAGCGAGAAACGCTCGCCGCTGGGCTCGTACGATTCGCTCGGTGGAGATTTCTCGGGTCATGGCGACTTCACCTCATCAGATAGCATCACAGGTCAATATCGGGTAATCGTCTCATGCAAATTCAATACCGCCCGCACCGTCTGCGTCCATGCGGCCAGTTCCTCAGGCGGGATATCGACGGGAGTTGGAGCCAAGCCGATACGGACCAGGCGGCCAGCATCGGGCAGATTCGTGGCGAAGTGGGCCCGCTGCTTGGTCAGGAACTTCATCAGCGAATCCCGTTCCCCGGCGTTCGGCGGTCGCGCCACTGCCCGCCGATACAGACTCTCGACGCGGGCGGTATCGTCCGCCTGCTCTTGAATCAAGTGAGCCGCCAGCACGCGGGCCGCCTCCACGTACGTCGGGTCGTTGAGGAGAGTGAGCGATTGCTGCGGAGTGTTGGCCTCGGTCCGCAGCGCCGTGCATTCCTCCCGCGATGGCGCATCGAAATTGGCCAGCATCGGATGCAAGAAGGTTCGTTGCCAATGCACGTAGACTCCGCGGCGGTATTGCCGATCATCGGTGCTGGCGACATACCGCCGATCGGGAAACTGCAAATGTTCATAATAGTGATCGGGCTGATACGGAAAGACGGGTGGCCCCCCCATGTCGAGGTTCAGAAGCCCGGCGATCGCCAATGCGTTATCGCGCACGGCCTCGGCCTCGAGCCGCCGGGCATTCTGCCGTGACAGCCAACGATTGGTAGGATCCAAGCGAAGCTGCTCCGGTGTGGGAATCGATGAGCGTTGATAGGCAGACGAAGTTACGATCAAGCGCACCATGTGTTTGAAGTTCCAGCCGCTTTCGCGAAACTCGACGGCCAACCAGTCCAGCAATTCAGGATGGCTGGGATATTGCCCTTGAATCCCCACGTCGTCGAGCACAGCGCTTAGCCCGACGCCAAAAAACTGCTTCCACAGCCGATTCATTTGGACGCGGGCAGTGAGGGGGTTTTCCGGCGCGACGAGCCATTTAGCCAGATCCAGCCGATTGAGGCGGCGCGAAACAGAGGAAGCTTGGACATGCCCTTTCGGCAAGAAGTGAGGTGTTGCAGGTTGCACGACCTTGCCCGTCGGATCCTGCCAGTTGCCGCGCGGTAGAATGCGGGTCTCTCGCGGGGCTTGAGTCTGAGAAATCTGTACTGGCCAGCGACCGTCGCGACATTCGCGGATCGCCCGCTCGATGGACTTGATGGTCGCCGCCAACTCGCCGCCCGAATCTCCCGACAACGCCCACTGCCGCCCGACAAATTCGGTGGCCTCGGCCGGCGACGCCACCCCGTTTTGCCATTGCCCCAGTTGCTGTTGCCAAGCGTCGGGACGGTCAAGTCGCTGTGGCACCAACGGGGAAAGCGATATTCGCCAATGGCGCGCTCGATTGCCGGTAACTTTGAGCTTCAAGACCTGACCATCCGCTAGCCGCAGCGGTTCGGCGAACTGCCACACGCCGCGGACCCTGGGTACCGTTGCTGCGATCTTCCAGCCTCCCTGAATTCCCAAAATCTCGAACGTGTTCGCGTAACGAGGCAAGGCATGATCGGCAGCGGCGAACTCGACTGCCACGGGGCGACCTTTCCCGTCAGCCGCCGACTCGACTGCAAATGCACAGTGCAGTTGCATCTCGTGGGCGGAGAACAAGCGACCGCCCGCGGAATCATCCGGGAGGATTTCGATCGACACGGCGAGAATTGGAAACGTCGTTGGGGGCAGCACAATCGTCAGCGCATCGATTTTGTCCCCCTCCCATCGCCATGCCTGGTCGACGCAGCGCCCCGTCGGCGATTCCCCTTCCAGCTTGAGGCCGTCGGCAAAAGCCCAGCCATCGGGATAACTTTGCAAAAACGCCTTGATCTCGCCCTGCCAGGATTGCCAGCGGGCCTCGTCCGGCGGATGGCGGCGCAAAGAATCGGCGATGGTCTCTGCGCGGCGCTGCTCCAGCCGCCGGATCCGCTCTTGCAAGTACGGAACCTCAACCACAAGTTCCGGCGGGAACGGATGATCGTTGGACCAACCGCGCAAGTCCGGATTCGGCGTGTATTCGTAATCCTGATACACCCCCCACTGCCGCAGATCGGCAAAAAAAGCAGCCATGGAATAAAAATCTTCCATCGTGAACGGATCGTACTTGTGATCGTGGCATTCGGCACAGCCCAGCGTCGATCCCAGCCAGGCCCCGGCGACTGTCCGTACGCGATCGGCCGCATACTTCGCCAAATACTCATCTGGTTGAGCCCCCCCTTCACGGGTCATCATATTCAAACGATTGAAAGCCGATGCGATCAACGTTTCGGTGGTCGGCTGCTCGAGTTGGTCCCCGGCGATCTGCCAGAGCGTGAACTGATCAAAGGGGAGGTTGCGGTTGAATGCAGAAATGACCCAATCGCGGTAGGGAAAGACATTTTGATTTTGATCGCCGTGATATCCGACCGTATCGGCGTAGCGGACGACATCCAACCAAGCGGCGGCCATCCGTTCACCGAACTGGGGAGAATTCAACAAGCGATCGACACAGCGCTCGAAGGCGTCCGGGCGCTGGTCGAGGATGAATTCAGTTTGCTCTGCCGGGGTTGGCGGGATCCCCACCAAGTCTAAAAACAGCCGCCGCAGCAGCGTTTCCTTTTCGGCCTGCGGTCCCGCTGGCAAGCCCTGGGCGGCGATTGACCGATCGACCCAATAATCGATGGGGTGTACCCGTGGCGGCACTTCCGCCTTAACCGGCGCAACGTAAGACCAGTGATCTTCGTAAGGCGCTCCGGCCGCCACCCAACGTTTGAGTATTTCGATTTGCGACGGACTGAGCGGCTTCAAGAAATGGGGCGGCGGCATCACCTCGTCAGGATCTGAGCTGGTGACTCGCTGGAGGAATTCGCTGGCCTCCGGTTGCTCGGCGTCAAACACCCCTGCAGCCCAGGCCTCTTCGCGACGATCGAGCCGCAAGTCGGCTTGCCGCTGGTTCGCGTCCGGCCCGTGACAAGCGAAACAGTGGTCCGACAAAATGGGGCGCACATCGCGGTTGTAACGCACCTCCGCGACGATTTGACGACTTCGCGCCGTCGTGTTCGTATCGTGTGCCGTCGATGGCGCCAATGGCCCGGCCAGCAACGCCGAAGCGGCCAGCCAAGCTCCGCTCCAGCCGAAATTGAGTGTTCTCGTGTTCATGGTTCCATTATCGCTGAACTGCGGATTCACGTCGACCTTGGGCCATTCCAAAAAGAGGTCTAGAAATTTCCTTGAAGTCTTGGTCAATTGGCCCGCTGGCTCGTAATCCGGCTTGCGAAACCCGCGGGGGACCTACTCGCTATGAGCTGTCACGCAGTCCTGTTTTTTCGGGCAAGGACCGCGACTTTGCCCCAAGACCCCTTTAGCCGAAAAAGGGCTAGGCCGTCGCTCATGTGAAAACCGGACGCCACGCGTTCCGGCTCATCGTTTCGGGAAAAGCCTTGGGGCTGATCGACGGGTAGGGCACGGACATCCCCTGGCCATCGCCTAGCCGCGGCGGCGAATTCCCGTCACGCCCCTCGACGTGAGCCCCCTTTCACGCCACGATAAGAGTTGCGGTCGTCGATCGCAGCGCCGGGCACCGATCGGGCGCGGCTCAACCTTGCAACGACGTTTCACTACACGTTTCGACTTCGTGAATCCCCATGTCTGTTCCTAAATTTGCGATCGTGGGCCGCCCGAACGTCGGCAAATCCAGCATCTTCAATTGGCTCGCGGGTGTGCGCTTGGCGATCGTCGACGACATGGCCGGCGTCACTCGCGATCGCATGACCTATTTGCTGAATCACGAAGGCCGTTATTTCGAAATCGTCGATACCGGCGGCATTGGGATCAACGATGTCGACGAACTCGATGACGAGATCGAGTCGCAGATCCAACAGGGAATCGAATTGGCTCAGGTCTTACTGTTCGTCGTCGACGCTCGGGACGGCTTGACGAATCTCGACGAGACGATCGCGCGCCGCCTCCGCTCGTTGGGAAAACCGATCTTGCTGGTGGCCAACAAATGCGACGGAGAAAACTGGGAAACCGCCGCTCAAGAGTTCCAGCGTTTTGGTTTCGGGCCGCCAATCGTGGTCAGTGCAAAAAATAACCGGCACAAGCAAGCTCTGCTGGACGCCATGGTTCGGGCCCTGCCCGACGATGCCGAGGTGGAGGATCACGAAATCGCCGAACCTGAAATGAAGATCGCCGTGGTAGGGCGGCGGAACGTCGGCAAAAGTACCTTTATCAATACGCTGGTGAACAGCCCGCGGATGATCGTTAGCGAGATTCCCGGCACGACGCGCGACAGCATCGATGTGCGCTTTGAAATTGACGGCAAAACAATGGTGGCCATCGACACCCCTGGTCTGAAACGGGGAAAGAGCATCCGCAACGACATCGACTTCTACAGCGATCACCGCGCCCACCGCTCGATTCGACACGCCGACGTCGTGTTGATGTTTTTCGACGCTAGCCAACGGATTGCCAACATCGACTTGAAACTCTGCGGCTACATCGAAAACAACTATAAACCGTGTATTTTCGTCGTCAACAAATGGGACAAGATGGCGGAGCATATGCCCACGCAGGCATGGAGCGATTACCTGCGCGAAAATCTGGCCTCGATGGACTACGTGCCGATCGCCTTCATCACCGGTAGCGAAGGGCGTAACGTTCGCAAGTTGCTGAACCACGCGCAGATGCTCTTCAAGCAATCACGCGAACGGGGCACCACCGGTGAGCTGAATCGGATCGTCCGCCGCGCCCTGGAGGCTCAGTCCCCTCCCACCATCGGCACGCGGCGCCCAAAAATCTATTACGCGACGCAAATCGGGATCCAGCCCCCCACTATTGTGCTCAAATGCAACGATCCCGACCTCTTCCCGAAAACCTATCGGCGGTATCTGCTCAATTTCATCCGCGATCATGTGAAATTCGGCGAGGTCCCCATACGCCTCCTACTCGAACAACGTCAATCGTCGTCGCTGGAGGAACGATTGGGATCGGCTGAACCCGATTTGGGAATGAGTGAAGAAGAATATCGCAGGCTCGCCAAACAACAGCCCAACCCAGTTGAACCGGCGGAGGAGGAAACTTGGGAATGAACGAGCCGACACCCCAAGCAAGTCATCGCCATCCCCCCCCCGCAACACTCCTGTGGGCCGGAGACCACACCGGATTTCTGCGACTGCTCGATCAAACGCGTTTGCCGGTGGACCTGGTCGAGATCGAATGCCGCGATGCGGCGACGGTTTGGCATGCCATCCGGCGGCTGGCAGTCCGCGGCGCGCCAGCAATCGCTATTGCGGCAGCTTACGGTGTCGTCCTGGGAGTTCGCGAATCGGCAGACGAAGATCTTTCGGCACGGGTCGAATCCGCATGCGATTATTTCGCCGCGAGTCGCCCGACAGCAGTGAATTTGTTCTGGGCACTGCGGCGAATCCGCGAAAAAACTCAACGCTGGCTCGCCGAAAAAGAATTGGACCTGACCGGCTTGTTGGAACGCCTGTTGGCAGAAGCGCGCCAGATTCACGATGAGGACCGTCAACTCTGCCGCGCCATTGGGCGGCACGGAGTCCCTCTGCTGCAAGGTGTCGCCGGCGTGCTGACGCATTGCAACACCGGGGGACTTGCCACGGCCGAATACGGGACAGCACTCAGCGTCCTGTTCACCGCCCAAGACCAAGGGCTGGACCTGCATGTCTACGTCGATGAAACGCGGCCGCTCCTCCAGGGTGCACGGCTGACCGCTTGGGAGCTGCAACAACGAGGCATCCGGGCAACTCTGATCTGCGATTCGATGGCCGCCCAAGTCATGCGCGAGGGGCGCGTCCAAGCGGCTATCGTCGGTGCCGATCGCATTGCGGCCAACGGCGACACGGCGAACAAGATCGGCACTTATTCTGTGGCCTTGTTATGCCGTGCCCACGGCATTCCATTTTACGTTGCGGCCCCGAGCACTACCTTCGATCTGTCAATTGCCTCCGGTGACGAAATTCCAATCGAGCAGCGGGCTCCCAGCGAGGTCACCTCACTTTACGGCCAACGCATCGCTCCCGAGGGCATCGACGTCTACAACCCCGCCTTCGACGTGACCCCCGCCGACTTGATCGCCGGCATCGTGACCGAACACGGTGTCATCCAGCCAGTGAACGCCGACACCATTCGATGGCACTTCCCTGCGACGCCGAGCTCCGCCACGGCGATTACTTCGGGGTGACAGAACTCGGGCTTGCGAAGAGATCCCGCAAGTAGTTCCACCATTCGGGCGGGCGAAAAATAAACACCTGCCAAATCCCGCCGAAGTCGTCCGTCCAAAGCACGCGGCGACCGTCTCCCCATCGTACACCCACCTCCGCGATTTGCGGTAATTCGAAAAATTTGCGATTGGGGCTGCATAATAACCACGTGCTAGTCGACTCATAGCGAGCGGTCGGGGAATTCCGCTGCGGCGAGTAGTGAAAGATTCGCGTTTCCCAACCTGCCTGGTCGCAGAGCGCGTAGATCACCGGCTTCAAATCGAGGTACCGATTGGAAATGTGAAAGGCGATGATCCCGTCCGGTTGCAAATGTCGGCGATACAACTGGAAACATTCCTGGGTCACGAGGTGCCGAGGGATGCCGCCACCGGTGAACGCATCGACGACCAGGATATCGAAATTTTGTAGCTCTCCGACTTCCGCTTGCCGCTCCAGCAAGATGCGCCCATCCCCGGTATGAACCGCCGTCCGATCGCTCGCTGGATTCTCGCTCAAGTAGTAAAAATCCTTCCACGCTAAATCGACACAATCCGCGTTGATTTCGTAGAAAACCCAAGTATCACCCGGCTCCGCATACGCCGCCAAGGAGCCTGTTCCCAGCCCAATCACGCCGACACGCAGCGGTTGCCCCGCCAGTCTTTTGGGATGGTTCAGAAGAGCTTTGCCCACGCCGCTCGATTCGCCATAGTGGCTAGTCCTTCTCATGCGAAATTCTGGCCGCGTGAACTGGAATCCGTGAAAAACTCGGCCATTGAACATGTGCAATGATTCGCCATCGGTATCATTGAATTCGCGGCGAATGGCCAGTAGCCCGTAGAAATCTCGACTGCGATGCACCAACTCCGGTTCGGGCTTGTTGGCATGGGCCCACAACAACGCGATCGCCAATACTCCGCCAACGACCGCAAACACTAACCCCAAGCCGCGAAGAGCCTGCGGACCACTGAACCAACCGCCCCGTCCCATCCAAGCAGCCAGCAATGTGACGACACCCCAAATGACAAAGACGGGAATCAAAAAGTCCAGCGTGAGCTCCGGTCGCCACAGCAACCCCAGGAACAAGCCGAGCCAGCCGAGGTGCAAGGCAACCAATAGCACCCGTCGGCCTACAAACTGGCCGCTTCCATTCCTCGGCGACTCCGACGAACGGCGTTCATGCTGATACGGAAAGCCCAGCAAAAAAATCGCCGCTAGACCGAGTGCCAACATGATGGCTAATCGGCTAGGCCAGTGGCGCTGCACCTCGCGCAATGGATCGATCAACGCTGTATAGCCAAACCCTGCTCCGGTCAATGAGCCGACCAAGCCGATCCGATACAACGACGGCCAATCCGCCGTCGCCACCATCCGCCACAAGCCCAGAATCACTGCCGACCCCAGGGCCAAATGCAGCTCATAAAAACCAACGAAGATCCGCGGGGCCAACAGCACGACGAACACGCCGCCCAGCGCCCCCCCCAATGAAATCATCAAGTAATACGCGGTGATCAGCCGCAATCCCGGTCGCAGCCGAGCCAATTCCCCGTGGCAAACCATCGAGGCCGTAAACAGCATGCCGAGAAACACCAACGTAGTGCCGATCATGCCGAACGGGCGACCTTGAAACAGGCAGTACACGGCGGCAAGCGTCGCTGCCGCAAACAAACCTCCCCACACGTCGCGGCGGTACCACGCGGGCTTGTCGAAACAAATGATGAAGCTCAACAAGTACAACGTCAGCGGCGCGATCCACAGCAGGGGCACGACCGCCACGTCCTGGCAAATATGGTTCGTAGTCGCCAGCAGGAGTACCGACGGGACCAACGACAAGGCGAGCCACCAGAGCCACTGCCCCCAGGTGACTTGATCCGCTTCGCTCGCTGCGGTTTGAGCCAGCCCCCGAGCAGTTCCCCTCTCGCCGGGATTGGCAACCCGCAGCGACATGAAGATGGTGCATAAGCACAACCCGACAAAGACCACAAAGCCTGCGCCCCACCACCACGCGTGCAAGCGTGTCGCCAATACCGGCTCGAACAAGAAAGGGAAGCTCAGCAATGCCAACATCGAGCCGGCATTCGACAGCGCAAACAGTCGATAAGGGGACCGCCCCACGAAACGCCGGCCAAACCAAGCCTGGACCAACGGGCCAGTGGTCGAAAGGACGAAATAAGGAAGGCCGATCGAAACCGCCAGCAACAACAAAATCCGCAGCGTCGGCGATTCGGTCCCTTCGGGCCGCCACGCATCAGCCGGAATGATCGGGAGAAATAACACAGCCACGACCAGTACGATGGCATGCACGATCGCTTGCATCCGCGGTCGCAGAAATCGAATCAACAAGTCGGCATACAGATAGCCCCCCAGCAGGACGAGCTGGAAGAACAACATGCAGGTCGTCCACACGTTCGGAGCGCCGCCGAACCACGGCAAGATGAACTTGGCGATCAACGGCTGAACTTGGAACAACAAAAAGGCGCTTAAAAAAATCGTCGCCGCAAAGACCCACATAGCGGTTATTCCCAGCCGAATTTGACACAATCTGCCGTGCTGAACGACAGCTCTCAGGAAACAGATTAATCAATCGATCGCCGATCGGACAGTCTGTCAGATAGCCGACCGTGTTCGTTGCGCAGCCACATTTGGTGCCAGCCACTTTTGGTATACAGGGCAGTCATCTAGGCGGTGCTGAAGGAACGAGGCTCGGCAACGCGAGGCCGAAGGGCGAGGAATCTGCCGCGACGAAACCAAAACAGGGTCAAAAACGATGGGGCAAAAATTGAGAATTGCCCCCCATTCAAGGAACAGAAAACGGCGAATTCCCAGAAGTCCGAGAGAATGCCCTGAGTTGTTAACCGGCACGCTCCCTGTCGAACAGGGCGGCGAAGCCCTCATCCAGGAGCCGCCAAACCCCACGAAGGCATTTTCAATCAACGATTTTCGGAGCGCTTATCCAAAAACAGCCCGCAGCCAGCGGCGAGGACCGACATTCAATTCCTCGCGCTGACTGCGGGCTTTATACAGCTCGAATCTAGCAATCGGCCGCGGATCTAACCGACTTTGACCATGTCGAATTCCAACCCGTCCTCGACATGATCACCTTGCGGCGACTCCATACCGAACGGCTTGAGCTCTCCGCGCAGCACGCGGACATCGGCTGGCGCATTAATCCCCAGGCGAATTTGGTTCCCTTTGATTTGGAGAACCTCGAGCGTAATGCGACCATCGATGACGATCGTTTCATTCGTTTTGCGGGAGAGGACTAACATGGTTTTGATCCTTGTTATGTTTGACGTGCGTCGAAAAGTAATTTCACAACTATCTTCGAACGCCTCTGGACAACTTTGGTCCGATCTCAAAAATTTTTTCCAATCAAGCCATGTTCTGCGAAAAATCGGTGTTTTTCACAGAAATTCGTGGCTTCTCCGGAAAATGCTTGAAGAATGGCCGTTTGCTAGCTGGTTTCATGGCGGTTTTTGGCTGCCGTCGCCGAATCGAAGGGTCGACGACGGTCGGCAGCATGCGAAACTATGCGAAACCCAATATGTAGACATTGTCTCAAAACTGTGGGCCGGAATATGCTAATTCCGATTTTCCCAAGTAATGACGGCGCGTCGTTTGCGGCTGACGGACTTTGGGACAAAGCTCAGTTCCAACAACCATCACTCACTCTTTACCCGTGACCACGGAACCTATTTCGATTTCTCCGAACTGGCCAACGACGGTGATGCAGCGCGACATTCTGCGTTTGCGGCGATTGCAACGCGCGGCCGCAGATCGGAGAACGCCTGAATCGATTGCCCAGTGGGAACAAGAGTTGGCCGCAGCGCAAGCGCGAAAGGCCGAGCGGGTAGCCCGGCTGCCCAACCCCTGCCTCGACGAGTTCCTGCCCGTATTTCACCGTGCCGACGAAATCGCCGAACTGCTCGCTAAACATCAGGTGATCGTCGTCAGCGGCGAAACCGGCAGCGGGAAGTCGACGCAATTGCCCTTGATTGCGCTGCGTTCAGGATTCGGCGCTAATGGCCTGATCGGCCACACCCAGCCGCGGCGGATTGCCGCCCGCAGTGTGGCCGCTCGCATTGCCGAGTTGATCGGCAATCCGCTGGGCGAAGCGGTCGGCTATCAAGTCCGTTTCACCGATCAAACCAGCGATCGGACCTACGTCAAACTGATGACCGACGGGATCCTGCTGGCCGAAACGCAATCCGATCGCTTTCTCGATCGCTATGAACTACTGATCATCGACGAGGCCCACGAGCGGTCTCTGAACATCGATTTCTTGTTGGGCTATTTGAGGAATTTGTTGCCCAAGCGACCGGCCCTCAAGCTGATGATCACCTCGGCGACCTTCGACACCGAGAAATTCGCGCAACACTTTTGCGATCACTTGGGTAATCCCGCGCCGGTCGTGCACGTCGAGGGACGCAACTATCCCGTGGAAATCCGCTACGAGCCTCCAGACGACAGCGAATCGGAAGAAGACGTGCAGCGAGCCATTGTGCGGCATTGCCGCGAGTTGATCAGCCGCCGCGATGGCGGTGTGCTCGTGTTCCTGCCGACCGAGATGGAGATTCGCCATGTCGCCAAAAAGTTGCGGGCGGGCTTGCGCGATTCCGCGGTTGAAATCCTGCCCCTCTACGCGCGGCTCAGTCCCTCGCAGCAAAACGAAATTTTTCGACCGGCGCAGCATGGGCGGATCGTTCTGGCGACTAACGTTGCCGAGTCCTCGATCACCGTTCCCGGAATTCGCTATGTTGTCGACACGGGAACCGCTCGGATCAGCCGCTACGCACCGCGAACCAAGATCCAGCGACTGCCGATCGAGCCGATCTCGCAAGCATCGGCCAAACAACGCTCCGGCCGCTGCGGCCGGGTCGCTCCTGGCATTTGCATCCGCCTTTATTCTGAAGCCGACTTCCTGGCCCGTCCCGAATTCACCACGCCAGAGATTCGCCGCACGAATTTGGCGGGGACGATCTTGCAACTCCTGGCACTGCGGCTCGGGCCGCTCGACGAGTTTCCCTTCATCGATCCCCCTTCGCCAGAATTGATTCGAGACGGTTTCAAAACCCTTTTCGAAATCGGTGCCATCGATGAGCGGCGACAACTGACGGAGCTTGGCCGACGGCTCAGTCGCTTGCCGGTCGATCCGCGGATGGGGCGCATGTTGTTTGCTGCCGACGAATATGGTTGTTTGAACGAAACTCTCATCATCGCTGCGGCGCTCGAGCTACAAGACCCCCGCGTCCGTCCGGCAGAAAAACAGACCGACGCCGATGCGGCCCATCGGCAATGGAATGATCCGCGCAGCGACTTTTTAGCCATTCTGAATCTGTGGGACTTTGTTGTGCAACTCAAGGAAACGCTCAGCCGTAGCCGCTACCGCACGGCGCTCGAGCAGCACTTCCTTTCGCCGACACTGATCGCCCAATGGCAGGACATTCACCGCCAATTGCTGGAAATCGTTCGCGACAGCGGCCTACAAGTTCACCGGCGCCGCAATGATGCCGATGCCATTCACAAAAGTCTGCTGACGGGGCTGCTGTCGTCAGTGGCGATGTCGAGCGACAAGGCGGAGTATCTCGGGGCAGGGGGGATCAAACTGTTTCTGTGGCCAGGCTCTGGGGTCATCGCCTCCAAACCGAAATGGATCATGGCCGCTGAAATGGTCGAAACCTCCCGGCGCTACGCACGAACTGTCGCCGCCATCAAACCCGAATGGATCGAGCCGATCGCGGGCCATCTGATCAAGCGGACCGCTCATGATCCTTACTGGAGCGAAACGAGCGAAACTGTGCTGGCCTATCAAAAAACGACGCTGTTCGGGCTGACGATCCGCGCACGAGAGCGGATCAACTACACCAAGATCGATCCAGAAACGAGCCGTGAAATTTTTATCGAGCAGGGGTTGGTCCAGGGCAAACTTCGCAGGTCGTTCGAGTTTCTCGAATACAACCGCCTGCTGATGGCCGAGGTCGAGCAACTGGCCAAAAAAACACGTCAGCCCCAACTGTTGCTCGATTCGACTCCGGTAGCGAATTTCTATTACCGCAAACTTCCGGTCGCCGCGGTCGACGCGCGGAGCCTGACGGAACTGCTGAAAAAAAATCCCCAGCTGACGGCGCAGCTCCAGATGCAGCCAGAAGATCTCGGTTTGGCCAGTGACTCCTGGGCCGCCGCCCAGGAACTCCCCGACCAAGTAAGCGTCGGAAACGCACAGTTCCCCGTTCGCTACGAATTTCAACCTGGAGCCGAACATGATGGGGCCAGTGTCGTCATACCGCGAGCCGCCTTGAGCCAGTTCGACGAAGTGCAACTGGGCTGGTTGATTCCGGGCCTGCTCAAGGAGCGAATCATC
>CALDHM010000047.1 GCA_937941455.1 uncultured Pirellulaceae bacterium
GGTTCACAAGGAACGTAACATTCGGGCGAAGTTGTCAAAGCGACATTGGGGTGACCTGGCTCGGCTGTTTAAGCGTCTGCGTGAGGTTCAAGGGCCAGCAGCAGCCGAAGCAGTATTGCAGGAACTGAAAGCCTTTCTCCAACCGATCAACGCACAACCGATCAACTCAGTTGCGTTAGCCAGCCTGGAGGAAGCGGGAGAGGAATTGACTGCCTTGCATAGTTTGAATGTTCCCAACACGCTGCACCGAAACTTGCTGACCACCAATGCGATCGAAAACTCGATTCGCAATACACGTCGCAAGCTTGGTCGCGTCACCCGCTTCCGCAGCGAAACGGATCAAGCAACTCGTTGGCTGGCGTTTGCGTTGGGGGAAATCGAGAAAGGCTTTCGTCGGGTCTCGGGCCATCGGGACTTGCCGAAGCTGCTGAAGGCATTGGAACGCTGTGACCGATAGCACCTTCGGAAAATTTTGCGGCGGGGGAGTTTTTTCCACTCGCGTGCTCGCGAAAAAACACCACCGCCTGTTACCATTTCAAATTGTTCGTTAGTCCTTAACCAGTGAGACCATTCAGAGTTTTAACAACAAACGGGACATCCCCAAAGAAAAACCCGCTGGGGGTGAACCAGCGGGTGATTTTGCTTGAGGTCACCTTGCGGTGCTCGTCAAAGTGGAGGCGGCGGGGATCGAACCCGCGTCCCGAGATGTTTCCAAGCTGGCCTCTACGTGTGTAGTCAATGATTTAAGTTTCGCTCGTCCAGTCGTCAATTGACAAGACTACCGTGAGAGCTAGACGAAAACATTGTTTAATCCTGATCGTGTTCGACGTGAATCAGGACGATCCGAATTTAGCGACGAACCTTTGGGCCTCTTCGGCTAAGTCCCGCGGTCCGGGTTGCTTGTTAATTAAGCAACCAAAGCCAAGTTGTTGTTGGCAGATATAGTTTTGATCAGCTTTTTACGTGGCCTGCTGACCAACCACGACACGCCACCAACTTTTCCACCATCCGGTCGAATCCAATTCGCCCCCGGTGTAATCGATCCGTCACACGAAGTGTCGCATCGGCCCCGCCTCATTATTGTGGTCTGCAATGGGCATCGGCCGCAAGTTTGTGCGGAGGTCGCCAAGGCTTAAAACCAGCGGCTAGTCTCGCCAAATCTAATCGCAAACAGGACCGATTTTTTGATTTCGATGCTTTCACTCGTCCAAAAGTTCGCGACGGACCGGGCCTAACGGGCCCATCGTTCATCAACCGAGCAAATGGGCGATTGATGGTCTGCATCCAGCGAACTCACATCGGCCGATCACGCATTGGTGCTTATGTCGGTGAGCGTAGTTATCTATCGCAGGGATGAAAAAGACCACGTTGAGACAGTTGAATCATAACAAATTCGGTGGGAAAGTGTAGTTTTGTCTGCGAATTTTCGCTTTTTTCCGCATGTCGAGGAAATTTCTGGGAAATTGTATGGGATTTCCCACGAAGCTATGGACTCGCGGAGTTCAGTGACGGGCTGGCACGTTTTTAAGCAGGACTCCCTCTCTGACTCTGCGGGCCGACTTTCCCAGAATGTGTGTGGAACATAGGGTTTCGCGTTGGGTTGGATCAGCTCTCAGCTGGCCGACGTCGAGCTGGTTGTTGGCTTGGAACTCGCACTTGCCGACGTTGAGTTTTCGGATTTACTCCCTGAATCGACTGGTTTCGATTCCGCCGTAGCGGCTTTTTTATAAGATTCAGAGCGATAGTCGGTTTGATAAAAACCGGACCCTTTGAAGACGATCGCCGCCCCGGTACCGAATTGCCGTACTAATCCGTTTTGATTGCACGAGGGGCAGCAAACCAATGGATCGTCGGTAATTTTTTGGAAAATCTCAACGTGGTGTTGGCACAGACTGCAAAGGTAATCGTAGGTCGGCATAATCTCATTCCTTGTGATCTGTTGATGAATTAGGCCCTGTCGAGACTGAGACTTGGGCCGGGCGAATCACCCGATCGTGCAAGATGTAGCCCGGCCGCAATTCTTGGATTACGTGATCGGCGGGGATTTCTGCATGTGGCAACATTTGGACCGCTTGATGACGATTGGGGTCATATTTTTGACCGCTGGCCTCGATTGACGTACAGCCATGTTGCCTGAGGATTTCAGCGAATTGAGTCGCCACCATGCGAACGCCTTGAATTACGCTGTCGCCCGCAGTGTCACCGCTCGAGCTGCCGACAGCCCGCTGGAGGTTGTCGAGCAACTCGAGCAATTCTGTCATCAGCGGCAGGTTGGCGTAACGAAGTTGTTCCTCGACCTCGCGGCGGGTCCGGCGACGAAAATTTTCGAGATCGGCTTGATAGCGCAAAGCCTTGTTTTCGGCATCGCGAAGTTGTTGGCGGAGCGACTCGAGCGACTCGGCTGTCTCTACCGTCGACTGGGTGGTGGCTTGGTCCCCTAGCTCTTCGGCCACACAATCCATGTTTTGGTTTTCGTTGTTTTCTGACATGGTGATTCGGATATCCTACGACTTACCAAATGTTCGGTTACATCGATTTGCGGTCAACGGCACGAGCGGCGAATTTTGGCGCCTCACGTCCGTCAAGGGAGTCGGGTTACCGAACCGGCTGATTGCCGATGGCACCCTTTTATCTACGGGGTCATATTGGCGATTATTCATTGTCGGATGACACAGTGAAGTAATCACGAATACGTTCCAGGAAATTTTTTCGTTCCGGGTGTACTTCGGTTTTTTCGAGTTCCGCCAGTTCTCGCAACAGGCGTTCTTGCTCGGGTGAAATCTTCTTCGGAGTTTCAATGACGACTTGGACGACCAAGTCGCCGGTTCGTCCCGCTTGCGGGTCGCGGATGCCGAGTCCGTGGAGGCGGAATACCTCGCCGGATTGCGTTCCCCGCGGAATGTCGAGCGACTTGGGCCCGTCAAGCGAGGGGACCTCGATACAGGCGCCGAGGACGGCTTGGGTGTAGGTGATCGGCAGTTCGACGATCAAATGATTGCCGTCCCGCGTGAAAATTCGGTGGCGTTTCACGCTGATGAAGCAATAGAGATCGCCGTTGGGTCCGCCATCGAGCCCAGGTTCTCCTTCGCCGCTCAGGCGCACCCGCATCCCTTCATCGATTCCCGCTGGGAAGTCGACGGACAGTGTCACGTCTTTCTTGCGAAAACCTTGACCCCGGCAATCGGTGCAAGGATCGGTGATCCGCATGCCCGCGCCGCGGCACACCGGGCAAGTCGTCTGCACGCTGAGAATACCTGCCGATTGGACAATGCGTCCGCGGCCGTTGCATTGGCTACAGCGTTGGGGTTGGCTGCCGGGTCGACTGCCGGATCCGTGGCAGGTTTCGCAGTGGACGCTGCGAGAAAACTTGATTTCTTTCGTGACTCCGCGAGCCGCTTCTTCCAGGGTCAAGGAGACATCGACACGAATGTCGTTACCGCGTCGCCGTTTGCGGCCGTTGGCGCCTTGGTCGCCGAATAGATCGCCAAAGATGCTTCCACCGAAGAAATCGCCGAATGCCGCGAAGATGTCTTCGGCCGAAGAGAACTGGGAGGAGTGTCCCTCCACGCCGGCATGGCCGAAGCGATCGTAACGAGCTCGTTTTTCAGGATCGCTGAGGATTTCGTAGGCCTCCGCCGCCTCCTTGAAGTAGCGGCTCGCGTTTTCGTCGCCGGGGTTGCTATCGGGATGGTACTTCACCGCCAGACGGCGATACGCCTTCGCGATATCCCGCTCTGATGCATCCTTGGGAACCCCCAGGACCTCATAATAGTCCCGTTTGGCCATCTTCCGAATTTCCGTCAACCTTGTTTAACGAATTTCGATTCCATCGCTATTCAACCCGCGGGCTGGCTGCGAGCCGCCATCTGTTGGCATTTCGCATTGAAAGTTTGTTGTGAATCACAACAAAAAGGGCCATCGACGTCGTGTCGTCAGATGACCCGTAACGATTACCATCGGCTGCAGCTCAGGGAAAACCTAAGCGACAACGCCCTCCGGCAGGCCTTTACGATCCGCCTTGTCGTCCAAATTCGACACCATGGCGTCGGTGGTCAGCAACAAGCCGGCGATGCTGGCCGCATTGACCAGCGCTGTCCGCACGACCTTGACCGGGTCGATAATGCCCGCCTTGTACATATCCACATACTCGCCATTATTGGCGTTGTAACCGACATTCAGCGGTTTTTCGGAAACGATATCGACAACTACCGCGCCATCGACACCGCCGTTGCTCGCGATTTGGCGAATCGGAGCATCGAGGGCATTGAGCACGATGTTGACGCCGATTTTTTCGTCCCCTTTGGCAGCCGAGCGAGCCTTTTCGACGGCCTCGCGGCAGCGCAGTAGGGCGACGCCACCACCTGGCAGGATGCCTTCCTCGACGGCGGCGCGGGTCGCATGCAGTGCGTCCTCAACGCGAGCCTTCTTTTGTTTCATTTCGGTTTCGGTTTCGGCGCCGACCTTGATCACCGCGACGCCACCGGTCAGCTTCGCCAGCCGCTCTTGCAGTTTCTCCTTGTCGTAATCACTATCAGTTTGACTGATTTGTTTGCGAATCTGATCGATCCGCAACTCGATATCCTTGCGCGAACCGGCACCTTCGACGATCGTCGTGTTGCTCTTGTCGACCGTTACCTTTTTTGAACGACCGAGTTGATCCATCGTGACGTTTTCGAGTTGGATGCCCAGTTCCTCGCTGATCAAGGTGCCACCGGTCAGCACGGCCATGTCGCCGAGCATCGCTTTGCGGCGATCACCGAATCCTGGGGCCTTCACAGCACAAACGTTCAGCGTACCACGCAGTCGGTTGACCACCAGCAGGGTCAGGGCTTCAGCATCAACGTCCTCAGCGATGATCAGCAGCGGTTTGCCGGTCTGGCTGACTTTTTCCAGAATCGGCACGAGGTCGCGGATGTTGCTGATTTTCTTTTCGTACAGCAGCACATAACAATCTTCGAATTGGCAATTCATCTGCGCTGGGTTGTTGATGAAGTAAGGCGATATGAAGCCTTTGTCGAATTGCATCCCATCGACATACTCGACAACCGTCTCGCGCGATTTGCTTTCCTCGACGGTGATCACACCGTCCTGGCCGACGCGATGCAATGCCTCGGCCAACAGGTTGCCGACGACCGGGTCGTTGTTCGCACTGATCGAGCCAACGCTGGCTACCTCTTCCTTCTTCGAAACTTTCTTGCCCATTTGGATCAAGTGTTCTTCGGCGGCTGAGACCGCTTTTTCGATCCCGCGGCGCACGGCGGTCGGATTGCTGCCAGCCACGATATTGCGGAGCCCTTCCTTGAAGATGGCGCGAGCCAATACCGTGGCCGTCGTCGTACCGTCACCGGCCAAATCGGAAGTTTTTTGAGCGACCTCGACGACGAGTTTCGCTCCCATGTTTTCGAAGCGATCTTCCAATTCGATTTCTTTGGCAACGGTCACACCGTCCTTGGTAACGGTTGGCCCGCCAAAGGACTTCGAAATGATGACGTTACGGCCGGTCGGTCCCATTGTGACCGCGACCGCATTCGCGAGTTTATCCACGCCGGCCAACATGCGAGCGCGGGCGTGATCATCAAACATCAGTTGTTTTGCCACGGGATTATCCTCTTACGATAGAAACGTTGTTGTTAAATTGATTTGCCGGATTTTGCGGGGATCGGCAACCATCGCTGCCGATTCCCCATCAGTGATTATCATCCGTTGTGCGGGCGTTGCCTCTAATAGTCCCGAAAGCTCAAAAAACCGTCGTGTTGGCCACGCCTCGACACGACGATTGACCTAGACGACCTTTGCCAAGATGTCCGATTCGCGAAGGATTTTGATTTCCTCGCCGTCGATCTCGATTTCCGTGCCGCCGTACTTGCCGAAGATCACTTCGTCGCCGACCGACACCGACAAGGCACCGCGCTCGCCGTTGTCAAGCAATTTGCCGGGGCCCACGGCAATCACTTTTCCGCGCTGAGGTTTTTCTTTGGCGTTGTCCGGCAGCACGATTCCGCCAGCCGTGACTTCTTCAGCCGCAGAGGGTTCCACGACAACACGATCATCCAGAGGTCGAATTTTGATTCTTGCCATGTTGAAATTCCTTATAGTTGGTTCAATGTTTTTGGTTTTGAGTGAACAATTTTGGCGTGAGGCCGCGGTTCGATTAGGGGAATTACATCATCCCCATGTCGCCCATGCCGCCCATGCCGCCCATGCCGCCCATGCCGCCCATGCCGCCCATGCCGTGGTCATGATGGCGGTCGCCACCGTTGTGTTCCTCTTTCTTGGGAATCTCGGTGACCAGCGACTCGGTAGTGAGCAACAGCGAGGCGACGCTCGCGGCGTTTTGCAAAGCAGCTTTAACGACCTTTGCTGGATCGATAACACCGTCCTGCACGAGGTCCGTGTATTCGCCCTTGTCGGCGTTGAAGCCTTCCGTTTTACCCTTCATCTGGCGAACGCGATTGACAACAACGGCTCCCTCGTAGCCAGCGTTTTCGGCGATGCTTCGCAATGGATATTCGAGAACTTTTCGGATGATTCGCACTCCGGCTTGCTCGTCGTCGCTGAGATCGTTCAATTTGTCGAGGGCTTTCTCAGCGCGGATCAGAGCTACGCCGCCGCCGGGCACAATCCCTTCGGCCAAGGCGGCTGCGGTCGCGCTCTTGGCGTCTTCCAGCAGGTCCTTGCGCTCCTTCATTTCGGTTTCCGTAGCGGCACCGACGTTGATTTGAGCCACGCCACCGGCCAATTTAGCCAGGCGTTCTTGCAATTTTTCGCGATCGTAGTCGCTGTCGGTGTTTTCGATTTCCAAGCGAATCTGTGCGACACGATTTTCGATATCCTCTTTCTTGCCGGCCCCACCGATGATGATGGTCTCTTCACTCGTGATGCGGACTTTCTTCGCACGGCCCAAGTCGGAAAGTTGAACGCTTTCCAGCTCGATGCCGCGATCCTTGAAGATCGGCGTTGCGCCGGTGAGGATCGCGATGTCGCCCAAGATCGCCTTGCGGCGGTCGCCGTAACCAGGAGCCTTTACGGCACAGACTTGCAGGATCCCGCGCATCTTGTTGACCACCAGAGTCGCCAGGGCTTCACCTTCGACATCTTCGGCGATGATGAGCAGTTGTTTTTTGGCCTTGCTGACCGCCTCGAGCAGCGGGATCAGCGGTTTGTTGGATGAGATTTTTTCTTCGTAGACTAGAATGTGGCAGTTTTCCATTTCGACCGACACTTCGTCTTGATTGGTGACGAAGTGCGGTGACAAGAATCCGCGATCGAACTGCATGCCTTCGACGACATCGACGGTCGTCTCACTGCCGCGACCCTCCTCGACCGTGATCACGCCATCCTTACCGACCTTGATGAACGCATCGGCCAAAACAGCCCCGATCGTCGGATCGTTATTACCTGCGATGGTCGCGACCTGCTGGATTTCTTTTTTGCTTTTTCCATCGATCGGTTTGGCTTGCTTCGAGATTTCCTCGCAAACCGTATTGACCGCCTTGGCGATGCCGCGCGAGAGAGCCATCGGGTCGAAGCCAGCCGCCACCATCTTGAGGCCTTCGCGGAAGATCGCTTCGGCCAATACCGTGGCGGTCGTCGTGCCGTCGCCGGCGACCTCGTTGGTTTTGCTGGCTGCCTCTTTGACCAGTTGCACACCGAGGTTTTCGTAGGGGTCTTCGAGCTCGATGTCTTCGGCGACGGTCACCCCATCTTTGGTGATTTTGGGAGATCCCCAGCCCTTGTCCAAAATCGCATTACGTCCGCGGGGTCCAAGAGTACTACGGACGGCCCGAGCCAGTTTCGTCACACCGGCCAACAGCGGCTTGCGTGCCGCGTCGTCAAAAACCATTTGTTTTGCCACTGGAATCCTCCACTTTATTGTTCGATAAAACCTGAACTGATGCACCGCCATGGGTGCTCACTGGTCCTCTAGAACCGCCCCGAAGACACTTCTTAGCGGACTCGGCCGCTTGCCAACGCTTTCGTTTCGAAGTCCCTTCAGAACGAACCTTCCCCCTGACAATTCGTCACGAAGATTGTTCACGCAGCCTTTCGATGCAAGCGACGTGCCAGTCGCTGCAGTCCAAAGCAGTCCGCTAGGGAATGCCGGCCGAAACCCCGCGAAATTCGGGAAATTCGCACGGACCTGCGACGAATCCGCCTCCAGTGGTTTGGCAAATTTTTCGAGGCTGACAAAAAGGCATTCACTCCGATGCTGAAAAACCACGGCATCACGGCCCTGGCAAGATGGGGATGCCCTAAAGCCCCGTCCGGGCAATTCTCCGGTCATTGATACGGCAGTTTCTGAACGACGTGGCCGACAATTGCCTCTCCGCCGACCTGAGATGACCACCGCGAGGAATTTGGCGTTACCCTTCGTTTGTCCGCTCTAGGTGTTAATCCATTCATCCGATCATGCACAGACCCGTGACGCGCGGCGACAGGCCGACTTAACAAGCCGACTTAAGAAGCGGGCCTGAATCGGCCCGCTGCGATCGTAGAATCACCGAGCAGTGTGCGCGTGTGACAATCGTGTCAATCAGATTTTTTCTTGACGTCCAGATCCCACGCCATCAACCAAGTTCGCCCGGCCCTCTTGAAATTGAAGTCGTTAAGGAGACGCTTTTGCATATCCGGCAAGTGTCCCGCGCCGTAAAAAATCGCCAAGCGTTCTTTGCCATTCTCGATTTCGCGATTCAACACGCTAATGCATTTGGCGTTGCGATGATCGATGATAGTGGACCCATCCTTGCCGCGGAAGATCGCCATGCCGGCCTCAATGTCTTCCATCTGTTGCGCCATCGTGCGTCGGAGACTTTTCGTTCGATCGCTGGAGAACAAGGACAGGAGCAAACCGGCCTCCGCCGAGCTCCCCTTGCTCTGCATGGCCATGCTCGATCCGATCGAATTGAGCATCATCCGGCCTATGCTTTCCTCGTTTTTCGACATCGATTCCAAAAACTCCTCAGGCGACATGTCGGCATGAATGAAGTTGTCGGGCGTGTAATCGATGTGCTCCAATTGAAATTCCAAGCCGAGCATCGATTTCATCCCCATCTGCAATGCGGCCAAGGGATTCAAGCCCTCGGCCTCAGTTCGCCCACCTTTCGGAATTTTGGTTCCTTCCGTCGCGACCAATTCGTACAGCATCGCGTCGTATTGTTTGAAGCGTTCATTGAGTTGCTGGTAGTATTCTTTTTCGCCAACGTGCACGACGCCGATGAGATCGACATAGATCGTTTTCCCTGCCGCGTTGGTGCCGACAAAGCGAGTGATCGACGTCTCGAGGGCAACCGGTTTGCGTCGGGCATCCTTGCGGATCCGCATAAATTGCTTGAAGTCCTCGCCAGTTTTCACTGCGGCGGATTTGCCTCGATTTCTTATGTCGTCCTGGCCTTGATCCTCTTGCTGGCCGTTAACCGAAGGAAGAGCCACGATCGCCGCCAATCCAACGAAAAAAATGGCCGCAAATTGAGATATGACACCGCGATTCATCGATAAATTCCTGAGTCCAACGTAGTTCGATTCTACCCACACCGGATTATAGGGAATCTGGCTGCGCGCGACAATCAACGGGGGGATGCTCGCTCGATCCACGTTCGCTCGGTCCGGCCTCGTAAAGGGGACTTGCGGTGCAACGCCTCGGAGAATCCCTTATTGATCCGGAGCGAAAAAGTAGGTCGTATTTTTTTCGGCAAGGAATACAGAAATTGGTCGTCGGCTGAGGGCGCCGGCGAATTCGGAGCCGAAGATTTCCTTCGAGTCGCATGAAAATGACGCTTGAGCAGCATCCCAGACGTTCGATGAGGTAACCTCCATGGGAAACGCAAGCGTCTTACCCTTTTCCGCAACGAAATGGTAGTTGCGGTTCAGAATGAAGCCGACTTTCGTTTCCCCCGATAATGTCGGCATCCGATGACGCGCCTTGATTTTCAACCGGTTGACTTCGTTTTTGAAAAACCAACTGTAATCGGCGCTCGGTACTCGGTCGCTTCCTTCGATTGTGTCGAATCCAGAGGTTTCACTCTGGATTTTGACGGTGGACGTCGGCGTATGGATCGTCCGCCTGATGCTCCACTGCGCGATGCGACTCGAGACGAGGCTTTTCACCATACAGCTCCCATGCTCGACGCCTTGTTTCGTCCGCCGTTTGACGTAGAAACGGAGAAACACCGTTTTGTAGCCGCGCAGGATCGGCAAAGGCCAGCCAAAAATCCGAACATCGCGGCAATTGGCGAAAATCAGACTGATGTAGGTCGCGCCGTTGTGGAAGTCCAATTCCAAACCAGGGGGAACATGCGGTTCCAGGCGAGCAGGATCAATCTGGAAATTCAGCGCCACCATTTCCGTCCAGTAGGCGCGAAATACGACCTTACGATCTGCCACAGTAATCTCCCAATAAGATCCCAACAAATCGCGCCCCAGATTGGGTTGCGATTCGAGCCACCAGTACGAGCGAAATCGGTTGCCGAACCATCAACCGTTCGTCGGCGATGGATTAACCGATCATCGTGAGG
Source organism: uncultured Pirellulaceae bacterium (assembly GCA_937941455.1). GTDB lineage: Bacteria > Planctomycetota > Planctomycetia > Pirellulales > Pirellulaceae > BJ22. Next base: position 10,512 of record CALDHM010000047.1, read on the forward strand.
AAATGGCTCGCGGGGTTATCAGTGCTCGACGGCCGAATCGACTCGACACCGCAAGTGCCGACCACGGCCCCGCGATCGCCCCGTCAGAAAACCGCCCCACAGCCGACAACGCCTTTGTTGTCAATTCGCTCGAGCGATTGCCTCTTGTTCCTCTTTTCCCATTATTGTAATTCGGAAGTCGAGCTTGGCGGAAGACGATTGTTCTCGACTATTTCCAACCTCGCGCCGGGAGGGTCGAGCCTCCCGAGCGATGCGCCGCTGACCGCTTTTGACGTGTGCTTTTTCCCACCCTCCCCGTTAGGTCGCAGCGGAGCTGCGGTGAGAGTGGCTCAACTGCGAGAGACCGTAGGTTTTTGCAGATAGGTCGAGTGGGGTCTACATGACGAGTTCTCCCGGGTAAGGTTTCATTCAGTGCCCCTTCTCCGGCCCTGCGGGCCGATTTCCGGAGGGAGCGTGAAATTGGCAAGCAGAACTTTTCGGCTCGCACGTTCATTTCTTGCAGCTCTGGCCGTGCATTGTCCCCTTATCCCAAGCATCGAACTACCGATTTGCGTCAAGGGACCTCGGAAACACAGACTCTCCGATTTGGTCTTTGGGATTTCAGCATTAGATTGTACAACTACTCCCAAGGCTCGGATTTGCGGGGGGCCGCAATCTGCTGAGCCTGGTGGCGAATCGCAAACGCCCGAACGGCGCGTCCCTATTCGCGGATCGATGGGTTTTCGCGGAAACGCCGTTTTGCCAACGGAATCGGATCGCAACATCGCCCTGGCACCTTAGCTAGCAAGGAAGCTGTTCGGCATGAAAAATCTTCAACGCGCCCTGCTTCACGCCTTTCGATACAAATGGTCCATCATCGGCTCGTTCCTTTGCTCCGTGCTGGTGGCGGCTTGCTGGGGTGCCAATTTGGGCGCGGTATACCCCTTCATGGAAGTAGTGCTGAAGAATCATACCCTTGCCGAATGGGCTCAAGAACAACTTGCCAGCTCCGATCAGCGTATCAAAGACCTAGAGCATCAAATCGATGAACTGAATGCCGCGGCGGCCGACTCAGGAAGCGACGCAACGCGGCAGCAACAAAAAAAGATCGCCAGCTGTCAGGCTGAAATCGAATCGCAGCAGCGGGCCATCGCGGCGACGCAAAAGCTGATTCCCTACATCGAGCGTTACGCTCCGAACGACCCATACCAGACCCTTGTCTGGATCGTCGCCGCGCTGCTGTTGGCGACGTTCCTGCGTGGCGTATTTCTGGTCGCGAGTATGGTGATGATCGCGCGAGTCGGGCAGCGGACGATTTTGGATTTGCAAAACGACGTGTTTCGCAATGTGATGAGCATGGAATCGCGCGAACTTGGCGTGCAGGGAACAGGGGACTTGATCAGTCGAATCCGCGGAGAAACGAACTCGATTGGCATTGCGATCACGAACTTGTTCGGGAAAACACTGCGCGAGCCCCTCAAGATGATCGCCTGTCTGGCGGGTGCCGCACTGATCAATTGGCGATTGCTGTTGTTTTCGTTGCTGGTTAGCCCGGTCGCGATCTACCTGATGCTGGTTCTGGCCAAATCGACCAAACGCGCCAATCGCAAGGCTCTGGAGGAATCGGCCAAACTGCTCAATCGCCTTTATCAAGCATTGACGTATTCGCGCGTTGTCAAGGCGTTCACCATGGAAAACCACGAACGGTCGCGGTTTCAACTGGTCGCCAAAGAGGTCTATGGCCGAGCCATGAAAATTTCTTGGTACGGGGCACTGGCCCGCGTGAACAACGAACTGCTCGGGGTCAGCATCATCGGCTTGGCGGTGATCGCTGGGGGGTACCTAGTGATCCATCAAGAAAAATTCTTGTTCGGAGTTCAACTGGCTAACACACCAATGAGTTTTGGGGAAATCATCACGTTCTTCGCGTTTCTGTGCGGCGTCGCTGATCCGCTGCGGAAAATGTCAGATGTCTATGGCACATTGCAGGCCGGAATGGTGGCAGCCGATCGCGTGTATCCGCTGATCGATCAAGTTCCGGCGATTCAAAATCCGGCAAACGCCGCCGCCATCCCTGAGGGACCATTATCGATCGAATTCAACAACGTTTGGTTTGGCTATGACCAGCAGCGGATGATTCTCCAGGGTGTTTCCTTCGAAGTACCGGCGGGTAGGACGCTGGCGATCATCGGCCCCAATGGCTGTGGAAAAAGCAGTTTGATCAACCTTGTGCCGCGATTCTTTGATCCCGCCTCAGGTTCGATCCGCATCAATGGCGTCGATCTCCGCGATGTTAACTATAAGCAACTGCGCCGACGCGTCGGCTACGTCACGCAGATGACGATGTTGTTTTCCGATACGATCGAAAACAATATCCGCTACGGTACGCTGTCGGCCAGCGAGACCGATATCTTGGCTGCAGCCCGCAAGGCGCATGCGGACGAATTCATCCGCGATCTGCCGGATGGCTACCAAACCGATATCGGCGAGCACGGCGAAAAATTATCTGGGGGCCAGCGGCAACGAATTTCTTTGGCCCGCGCGATCCTGAAAAACCCCGACATCTTGCTGCTCGACGAGGCGACGAGCCAGATCGATCCGCACAGTGAGTCGCTGATCCACGAGACCCTCAAGGAATTCATCCGCGGTCGCACGACGATCATGATCACCCATCGTCTGTCGACGTTAGAGCTTGCGGACCGGATCCTAGTCATGAAGGAGGGGCAAGTCGTCGATTGTGGAACGCACCGCGAGTTGATGGCCCGTTGTGCGATCTATCGCCAGTTGCGTGAGTCCGAGTTGCGCGACGCGGCATAAGGCAACGAGCATTACGGGATACGTCCGCCATCGCCACTTGAAATGCTCGCATCGGCAGATCGTCCGGCGACAAAGCGCGGCGTCGACAGTTGGGCATTGTGCCAAACCCCGTCGTCAGCCGAAGGGTGCTCGTCCGCGGTTTTCGCGAAAACCGGACGCTTGCGCGTTCCGGCTGATCGGATTTGAACAAACCCTGGCGAAGGTCGAGTAAAACCGTTAGCGAAAACCGGACGCTAACTCGTTCCGGCTGATCGGAATTGAAACAAAGCCTGGCCATGGGCCAGCACGACCGCAGGCCTCAGAGAGCTCGATCGCGGAGTGGCCGGAGGGAGCAACGAGTATGCGGATCACGCTCCATTCAGCAACGCCTCGAACTCTTGTTCGCTGAGAATGTGGATCCCTAGCGATTGAGCTTTGGCCAGCTTGCTGCCGGCATCGGTGCCGGCGATCAGAAAATCGGTTTTTGAACTGACGCTGCCGCTGGTTTTCCCGCCGTGAGCCTCGATGAGCGCGTGGATTTCGTCCCGTTTGTACTTCTCGAGTGTGCCGGTCACGACGAAGGTTTTGCCCGTCAACGGTTGGTTTCCTTTGGCGGATGTTCCCGATGCCGGCCGAAAATCCATATTTCGCCGATTGACCTCGGCAAGAATGTTTCGACCACGCGGCGATCGAAAAAACTCCACGACGCTGCGGGCGATCACCTCTCCAATCTCGTGGACTTGGCTCAATTGTTCCACTGATGCCGCCGCTAACTTTTCAAGCGAGCCGAATTCGCGGGCCAGAATTTTGGCGACCGTCGATCCTACATGGCGAATGGAAAGAGCAGTGAGGAATCGATCCAGCGGTCGCCCCTTGCTGGCCTCGATGGCGGCAATCAATTTTTTGCTGGACAATTCTCCCATCCGTTCGAGATTTTCCAGTTGTGCGGCTTGCACGTCATACAAGTCCATGACGTCGGTCACTAATCCCTTGTCAACCAACTGCTGCACCAATTTTTCACCCAAGCCTTCGATGTCCATGGCTGGGCGCGATGCGAAAAATCGGATCCGCTCGGCGACTTGGGCAGGGCAGTTAGGATTGATGCAACGAATGTAGACACCTCCTTCGTCCTGGATCAATTTTCCTTGGCACGCTGGGCAGCGATCGGGGAACTCGAACGCAGGGAGTTCGGCCGTGCGGCGATGTTTTTCGACGCGGACGATATGCGGGATGATCTTCCCCGCCTTTTCCACCACGACGTAATCGCCGACTCGGATATCTTTGCGGGTAATTTCTTCCAGATTGTGCAGGCTGGCCCTGCTGACGATCGTCTGGGCCAGTTCGACTGGTTCCAGATTGGCGACCGGCGTGATGGCTCCGGTCTTGCCGACCTGCAATTCGATCGAGTTGAGTCGCGTCACCGCTTCGTATTTTTCCCACTTGTAGGCGGCTGCCCAACGCGGACTGCGGGAACGGCTGCCGAGTTGTTCCCGTTGATCGAAGCGGTTCAGCTTGATCACCAATCCATCCACTTCGAAATCCAGTTCGTGCAAGGTCTCGACGAACGTCTCGCAATGGCGGGCCGCCTCGCGGATCCCGCAGAACATGGCGACGCGCGGCGTGGCCGGAATCCCGAATTCGGCCAGCGACTTTAAGAACTCCATGTGGGTGGTGGCCGACATGCCTTCGCAATAGCCCGTACCGTGGGCGAAAAAGCTCAAATTACGCTCGGCGCAAATCCTGGGATCGAGCAGGCGGATACTCCCCGACGCCACGTTGCGGGTATTGGCATACAGCGGTTCGCCGTTGCGGGCCTGCCGCTCGTTCAGCTTGACCAGTTCCGCGTTGAGCATGAAAATCTCGCCGCGAATTTCCAGGATTTTCGGCACCTTTGCGCCCGTCAACCGCAATGGAATTTCGCGGATCGTGCGGACATTGTGCGTGATCACGTCCCCCACCTCCCCGTTTCCGCGGGTCAGGGCGTAAGCCAGTACGCCGTCCTCGTAGATGATCGAAACCGCGGCCCCGTCAATTTTCATTTCGACGACCCACTCCGCGGGGCCGCCCAGCTCCTTCTCGGCCTTGACCCCGAAATCGATCAACTCGGCGAGGCTGTAAGTGTTTTGAATCGACTGCATCGGCAACCGATGCCGCATTTGCTCCAAGTATTCGACCGGCGCTTCACCCACACGTTGCGTCGGGCTATCGGGCGTGACCAACTCCGGGTGCTGCTGTTCCAAGTCTTGCAGACGGCGGAACAGCCGATCGTACTCTCGGTCCGAGATTTCGGGTGCCGATTCGAGATAGTATTTGCGATCGTGATAACGAATTTCATCACGCAACCGCTCGATTTCCGCCTGAATGGATTTTGACATAGACAGGGAGGAGTACTACCGCTGGGCCAGACCTGAGGGTTGACGTTTTGACGATTCGTTTACGAGGCCACTTCGACGCCGCACTCTGGGGCCTGCGTGATCGGCTTGTTCATGGAATCGTTCGGCACGAAGCAGAGAAATTTCAGCGGCGTCGGCCCGTCGTTGCGAAACTGATGGATTTCGTCCGGAGCGACATAGACGACAGTACCGGGAGTCAAACGATGTGGAGTCTTGTCGCAAAATACGGTCCCCTCCCCTTCCAAGACGAATACCTCGTGCTCATAAGGATGGGAGTGTCGCGGGGTGAAGCCTCCGGGGGCGACCTCAAACTGGCGCATCGCGAAGTTCGGAGCTCCATCGGCGGGCCCGACCAGCCAACGGACCGAACATTTTTCTGAGCCGGGCATCTCGACTGTTTTTTGTTCGACATTTTCAAAATGCGTGACTTTCATGTGTGATCGACTCCTCGGCTTGCGAGCATGATGGGTATGGCACGGTGCGCGGCGTCAACATTCCGCGGCGCACGCTGCGGAGATCACTTAATCTTATTTTCTCCCCGAGGATTCGAAAATCCAGCGGTTGCGGCTAGAATTTGCAGAAGGCGAGTTCAATCACACATTTTGGCAAGCTTGATGGCAACGGCAGTTTTGAGAATTGGTCTGGTATTCGTATGGGCGACGTACTGGATGACGGTTTTCGCCGCCGCCCAAATTGCGGCCATTGGCGAAACGGACGTGGCTCGACTGCTGATCGAGCGATTGACGACGCCCAGTGACTTCGAGATCTACGATCAGCGATTTGTCCCGCCTTCGCGAGAATCGCTGCGGCCACTGGTGACGGCGGCACGCTTGATTCGCGAGGCGAAACCTGCAGCCGCCGCGGTGGTGCTGGGGGAATTTTTGGCCGATGCCAACTCCCCGGATTTTTTGATTCCGCTCGATTCGAAAACTGCAATGGGTGCACGTCGCGCGGCTGACCTTTTGATGGAGTCGATCCCCGATGCAGCCTGCGACGATTACCGACTGAAATTCGCCGTGGCAGCACAACAGCAATTGGACCAGGCCATCGAAGACTTGGATCGCCAAGCCTTGGCGCGGCTGTCGCGTAGATATTTCTTCACCGCGGCGGGGCGTCAAGCGACGATGCTGCTCGGCCATCTCGACTTCTCACAAGGTCGACTTGGCCAGGCCGAACATGCCTTTCGTCGACTTACCGGCGATGCGCGGCGCCGCAAGCAGTTCGACCCCGAATCGTGGTTGATGCTGGCGACAATCCATTGGGTTCGGGGCGACGAGGCGGCGGCTGAACGAGCTGTTGCGGAGTTGCTACGCGATCGCAGCCTCGCTGGTGCGAATACTCGCAATCTCGAGTTCCTTGGCGAACCGCTCAAGCTGCCGGAACGCGCCGACGAGGGCCTTGCCTGGTTACGCCAGCAGTTACGCTCCTCGGCGCTGCTCAGCGGCCGACCTGTGGATGAGTGGCGCATGACGAGGGGTGGGGCCAACCACAATGCCGTGACGCGATCCGGTCTGCCCATGCGTTGGCCTGAGTGGTCCGTCTCGCTGATCGATGAGGATAAAACCGATGGCAAGTCACCGACTGGCATGAACGTTGAACCGATTTCGCAGTCGCTTCCGAAATTTTTCCCCATCGCAGCGGGGGACCAGGTGCTGGTACGTACCAAACGGGGCGTAAGCTCCTTCGATCTGACTACTGGCGCGCTGAAGTGGACCTATCCACCCCGCTTGCCGACGGCAATCCGCGCAACATCACGATCGAGCGGCAGGGTCGCACGAGAAGACGCGGGCACCGCTTGGCCTCCGGTTAGCGGTTCTGCAAGGGGATTTGACGAGAATGTCGTCGGCGAATTGACCAGCGATGGGAAGTCCTTGTTCGTCACTCCCTACACGCTGCGTGGCTCGGCAAAGGCCACCGCTGATTCATTCCAATCCATCGGAGCGTTCTTGGCATTTGACCTGGCTGTTCAATGTGTCCGCGCCATCGATTTGCGTCGCGAGGGGGCGTTGCGTTGGCAGATCGGCGGCGTAGGCGGAATGGACGATGCAGCCTATCGGGGAATGAAATTTCTCGGTGTTTCCTTGGCGATTGAGGATCGACTGTATGCCTTGGTCGACCACGAGTCGATGATCAAATTGCTGGTAATCGCCGCCGATTCGGGCCAGCTTATTAGCGCGCGGCCCCTGGCAATATCGCAATCGAAAATTCAAGACGAAGGTGATCGCAATGACCTAACGGAGGCCGCATATTCAGCGAGTCTGAGCCCGGCGTTCTCCGACGGCATTTTGGTTTGCCCGTGTCGCCGAGGAGCATTGGTCGGCGTTTCGCTTGACGACTTGTCGTTCGTCTGGGGCTACGTACCCACTCCAGCACAATCAACGACGATTCCGCCCTACGATTATCCCAACCGAAAATCTTCGAACTCGGATCGGCCGTCTCGTTGGCTGAGTAACCGAAATCATGCATTGATCATCGAACAGGGCGTCGTCCTTTCAAAGCCTCTCAATCACATGGGCTGGACCATTTTGGAATTGTTCAGCGGCCGCGAACTCCATGGCGATGCTCAAGGGCTACGGCCAGAGTTGGCATCCTCGTTATTCGTAGCCGGAATCCGAGACGGCAAGCTGCTGACAGTCACCCAACGAGCCATGTACGCATTGAGCCTTGCGTCGATGCAGCCGCTGTGGAAGTTGGAATTCGACGCCTCCGAAACGGTCAGCGGAACCGGATTCTTTTCCGAGCAGCATTACTATCTGCCGTTATCGTCCGGAAGAGTCTTACAGATCGATGTGCGCGATGGGAAAATCGCCCAGAACGTGCGCGTGAGCGAACCGTTGGGCAATTTGATTCGCCACCGAGGGGTTTTGATCTCACAGACCTCGACGCGGTTGACCATGCTGCTCCCGGAGCAGGCGAGTCAGGCCATCGCGTCGACGATCCCGACGGATGATCCCGGGGAATCGCGGTGGTTGATGCGGGTCAAGGCCCACGTGTTGATGGAACAAGGCCGATTCAGTGATGCCCTAGAGTTACTGGAAGAATTGCAATCTCACAGCCCCCAGTTCCCCCCGCCCTCAGCCTTGATCGATCTCTACCTCAAAAAAGTGGGGCAAGCGCCGGACTGGACTTCCGCTGGTTTGCGAGCGATCGAGCAATCAGATTCGCGCGTTGCCACAAGAGTACTGGCCCGGCGAATTCGGGCCTGGGCTACGCTCCATCCCGACAAGTTTGCGGAGCGTTTGCTCGAGCATCTCCCGAGACTTGCTCCTGATGCATGGAGTTTAGCAATATCGCATCGCGACGTGGACGAGAATGACACCGGTGGAGGGGCCGTCCGATTCGACCATATCGTCGGCTGCGCTGTGGGGCGGAACTCAACCGACCTCAGCGGCTGGCCAACGCTGCGAAATCGTTTGCAGGCGGCAGGCGTTTCCGAAGCAGCCTTGAATCGCATCGAACGATCGGCGGAAGCTGAATGGCATCGCCGATTCAGGCAGAATTCGTCACCCGCTGCAAACGCGGAACCAACCAAGCAACGCACCGAGCATCAGCAATTCGATCCGCAACCCAGACTTCAATCGATCGCACCGTCAAAGTTTTTTCGATACGTCCGCCGCGGATTTGGTGGCCGTTCCCCTACCGTTCCTCCTGTGGATCGGTCATCGGCGTGGACGTACCACATGATTGTGCCGCCATTCGAAGCACCGGACCGCGTAACGATCCGCGAAGTGATGAACTCTGGTCTCGAATTCTTCGATTCGCGCGGACGCGTTTTAGGTCGTATCGCATTTCAGGCGGCACCGCGAATCGCGAGCATGACCGCACCCCTGTCGGATGGCGACGAGATCACGGTGGAGGACTCCGACGGCACCGCGGATGCCGATGATCCTTATTTCGATTCGACGGAAGGCGTTTGCTTGCGGCGCGGCCCCTGGCATTTACTGCTCACGAGTCGTTTGGCCCGCATGATCTATTGCGAGCAAAATCAATGGGAAAGTGCGCAAATCGTCTGGTCGAAACCGATCGCGCTCGATCTGGATAGCCCCGAGCGAGACGAGGGAAGAGACCCGGCGGAAATGGCAGAGGATTATCGGCAATCCATTATTCAAAAGGCCGTCATGGTGGACGATGCCAACGTGATCGTGCTTGATTCTGGTCGATTGCGGTCACTCGCGCTGGAAACTGGCGAGGTCAACTGGGAGGTAGCGGTCAATAAACGCGGCCGACTTATTTCGTGGGCCCAGCGTGTACTGGTGATCGATTACGACGCACGTAGTGCTACGGTCGTCGACCCGGGGCTGGGCTTGCCCTTGGAAAAAGTAAACCTGCCTGAGGGCAGGCTCTGCCAACTCGATCGAGATATTCTGGTGGTTGAACTACGACGCGGAAGTCAACAAACTCTGATAGGCTACGGTCCGCAACGAAATTTTGCAGAGATTTGGTCGCGCCCCGCTGAGCGAACCTTTTCTTTTGTGGGACAATCTCGCACGATTCAGGCGATTCTACACTCGAATCGCACTTTGGAACTACTCGATCCTTGTACCGGGGCAACCTCGTTGTCAATCGACCTGAGCCAGGCCGCTCCTGCCAATCGCACGATTCATCGACTACAAATTCGCGAGATACTTGGGAGTTACTTGATTCTTTTGGAAACGCGCCCGCCGGATTACTACCTCTATCTTGACAGCGACTCGAACAATCTGCAACTTTTCTCGATGATAAACGAAATACCGCTGCGGACCGGCTATTTGTGGGCGGTCGATGCGACCACGGGAAGCCCCCTGTGGGACGCGCCGGTTCGCTTCGAGGCGATGACGTGGTTTTTTGATGCAGCTGGAGATTCGCCGATATTGGCAGGTGGTCGAAAATTGTCGATCAATAGCAGTAATCGATCGTATAGCGAAATCCGCAACCATTGGCATTTCATCGATTTAAGGAAGGGTTGCGAGATCGCGCGGGTCGAAGGGATTGCCAAAGAGTTTCTGACGTATCAGTACCTTCCCGACCTGTCCCAGGGAATCGTGACTTTTCTTCCCGGGGCGGAACGTTTTTCGTTCGAGCTGAGCGACGAGCCGCCTGCGCCCAGCCCGCAGTCTAAGGCGACCGCACGCAGTGGCCGTCTCTTCCGACTGCCTGCGTTCGAAAGCGATACCGATTCGCTCAAAACTCCACCATCACGGCCCAAGGGGCTTGACCGGATGCGAGAGGCAAGGGAACGGGAAGCGAAAAGTCGCCAAGAAATCATCGAGGTCCTGGAGCGTGGTGGTGGCCAGAAGTAAGCATTTCTTGGCTGGCGAAAACAATCTTCGCGGAATCCACAACGCCTCCGCCACCCATATTTTCCGCGGATCGTGCATCCGCCGCTCCCCAGTCGAACTCTATGTGGCAATCACCGCGACACCGTTCCGAAGCAAGCGACACGGGCAACAATCATTTCCGGCGGTGATATAATCAGGTTGGCAGCAGCGATCATCGTTCCTGCGCCGTTGAGGGCGACCGACATGCTCCCAACCCCGGAAAAAAACATACAACAAGGAACTCGGAACATGACCTATGACCTGCAGCGGATTGAAGGAATCATCGAGGCCCATCGGCATCGCCCCGGTGCGACCTTGCCGATCCTGCACGATATTCAGCACGAGGTCGGTTACATTCCCGCGGACGCGATCCCTCTAATCGCTAGCGCCTTGAATTTGTCGCGGGCCGAGATTTACGGCACCATTACTTTCTACGCCGATTTTCGGCTCGAGCCTGCGGGCCGCCATGTGGTCCAGGTCTGCCGCGGCGAGGCGTGCCAAGCCAAGGGGGGGGGGCGGCTCGAGGCTCATGCCCGCCAGCGGCTGGGCGTTGACTTTCACGGCACGACGGCCGATCGCCGAGTCACCCTCGAACCGGTTTTCTGCTTGGGAAACTGCGGTTGCTCGCCGTCCGTACGCGTCGCCGACGAAATTTACGGTCGCGTCGACGAAGAACTGTTCGATGAAATCATTGACCAACTGAACAGCGGAAAGGGGAAACACTGATGGCCATTCGCGTCTACGTTCCGGCCGACACGACAGCCGCATCCGTCGGCGCTGACCGCGTCGCGGCGGCGATCGCGGCTGAAGCCGAGAAGCGCGGCGAATCGATCGAACTCGTTCGCAACGGCTCCCGGGGCATGTTTTGGCTTGAGCCGCTGGTCGAGGTGGAAACCGAAGGCGAGCGACTGGCTTATGGTCCGGTCAGCAAGTCCGACGTGCCCAGTTTGTTCGACGCCGGCTTTCTCGACGGGGGCACCCATCGTTTGGGATTGGGACCAACGGCTGAAATTCCGTATTTCAAGAATCAACAGCGGCTGACGTTCGCTCGCGTCGGCTTGATCGATCCGTTGTCGATCCCTGAATACGAGGCGCACGGCGGACTGAGCGGGCTCCGCAAGGCCATCGCTTGCGAGCCGCAACAGATCGTAGCTCAAGTCAAGGCGTCGGGGCTGCGCGGTCGCGGCGGCGCGGCCTTCCCGACCGGAATCAAGTGGCAGACGGTGCTCGACACGCCAGCCGACCAAAAGTACATCGTGTGCAACGCCGACGAAGGTGACTCGGGTACCTTCGCCGATCGCATGTTGATGGAGGGGGATCCGTACTGCTTGATCGAAGGCATGGTGATCGCGGGACTCGGCGTCGGCGCGACGCAGGGCTATATCTACTTGCGGTCCGAATACCCGCGCTGCTGGAAAGTCTTGAACGAGGCGATTGAGAGGGCCCGCGAATTCGGAATACTTGGGCCAAGCGTCCTGGGCTCGGGCAAGGCGTTCGAGCTCGAGGTGCGGCTCGGTGCCGGCTCGTACGTCTGCGGCGAGGAAACGGCTCTGCTGGAAAGTCTCGAGGGGAAACGTGGCGAGGTGCGGGCCAAGCCCCCCCTGCCAGCCATCAGCGGTCTGTTCGGTAAACCGACCGTTGTCAACAACGTCATCACGCTGGCCAGTATTCCCATCATTCTTGCCTGCGGTCCCGAGTTTTATCACGACTATGGCATGGGGCGATCGCGCGGAACATTGACGTGGCAGTTGTCGGGCAACATTAAACGGCCTGGCTTGATTGAACGGGCGTTTGGTTTGACCCTTAAGGAGTTGCTGTACGACTACGGTGGAGGCAGCGCCAGCGGGAGGCCGTTACGAGCCGTGCAGGCCGGGGGACCGCTGGGGGCCTATGTTCCGGCCGAGGATTTCGACATGCCGCTGGACTACGAGGCCTTCGTGGAACGGGGGGCGATGATCGGGCACGGTGGGATCGTCGCTTTCGATGACACCGTGAACATGCTGGAAATGGCGCGTTTCGCCCTGGAATTTTGCGCCGAAGAGTCGTGCGGCAAATGCACCCCCTGCCGGATTGGGGCGGTCCGGGGAGTCGAAGTGATCGACCGAATCAAAGCTGGCACAGACCTCGAAAAAAACGTGCAGCTTTTAGAGAGCCTGTGCGATACAATGCAATATGGATCGCTGTGCGCCATGGGAGGGATGACTCCCTATCCGGTGGTCAGTGCCTTGAAACATTTTCCCGAAGATTTCGGCCTGGTCGGAGAGAGGCACCGCGACAAACGTTGACAGGAAAGGGACCGCGATGTTGAAGTCATGCTCTTGTGGTTCGGGTCAATGCTCGAGCAACCCGCTGGTCGATTTGGGAACGCCCGCCAGCCGCCGCTCCGAAATGGTCTCGCTGACGATCGACGGCATTCCCGTGACCGTCCCGGCCGGCACCTCGGTGATGCGTGCGGCCGCAGAGGCCGGCGCGAAGGTCCCCAAGCTGTGCGCGACGGATCAATTGCAGGCCTTCGGCTCGTGCCGACTTTGTCTCGTACAGATTGAAGGGCGCCGCGGATTTCCGGCCTCCTGCACGACCCCCGTCGAGGAAGGCATGCGAGTCACGACTCACTCGCCGCGACTGGCCGAATTGCGGCGGAACGTCATGGAGCTGTACATTTCCGATCACCCCCTCGATTGTTTGACATGCACCGCCAACGGAAATTGCGAGTTGCAAGACATGGCGGGGGTCGTCGGCCTTCGCGAGGTCCGCTACGGGATGGCTGGTGAGAATCATTTCGACGCGCAGCACGCTGCACCGATCGATGATTCCAACCCCTATTTTACGTTTGAGCCAGCCAAGTGCATCGTCTGCAGCCGTTGCGTGCGGGCTTGCGAAGAAGTCCAAGGGACCTTCGCCCTGACGATCGCCGGGCGGGGCTTCGACTCGAAAGTCACCGCCAGCGCGGGTGAGTCGTTCCTCGATTCAGAATGCGTCTCTTGCGGGGCCTGCGTCAATGTCTGCCCAACCGCGACACTCTCGGAAAAATCACTGATCCAGTTGGGCCAGGCCGAACGAGTCGTCACCACCACCTGCGCTTATTGCGGCGTCGGCTGCTCGTTCCATGCGGAAGTCAAAGGCCAACAAGTGGTGCGGATGGTCCCCAACAAAGCGGGGGGGGCTAACGAAGGGCACGCCTGCGTCAAGGGCCGATTCGCTTGGGGCTACGCGACCCATCCCGATCGTTTGAAACACCCTATGATCCGCAAATCGATTCACGATCCATGGCAAATCGTGTCGTGGGACGAAGCATTCCAACACGCGGCCAGCGAAATCCGCCGCATTCAGGAAAAGTACGGGCGGAAATCGGTGGGCGGTATCACCTCGTCCCGCTGTACCAACGAAGAGACCTGGTTGGTGCAGAAACTGATCCGCACCGCCTTCGGTAACAACAACGTCGATACTTGTGCCCGCGTCTGCCATTCGCCCACCGGTTACGGGCTGAAACAAACGCTAGGTGAATCGGCCGGAACTCAAGACTTCCTCTCGGTCGAGGATGCCGACGTGATCATCGTGATGGGCGCTAACCCCACCGACGGACACCCAGTTTTCGCATCGCGTCTCAAACGGCGACTGCGCGAGGGGGCTCAACTGATCGTCATCGATCCGCGGGAAATCGACTTGGTGCGATCGCCGCACATCGAGGCGAAATATCACTTGCCGCTCCGACCAGGGACCAACGTGGCAATGATCAACGCCCTTGCCCATGTCATCGTAACGGAGGGGCTGGTCGACGAGGAATTCGTGGCCAACCGCTGCGAGAAAGCGGCCTTCGAAGAGTGGCGGAATTTTATTCTTCGCCAGGAGAATTCCCCCGAACATGTCGCCGAGATCACGGGGGTCTCTGCCGAATTGATTAAGGCCGCCGCCCGCTTGTACGGCTCCGCCCGCAACGGTGCGATCTACTACGGTTTGGGGGTCACCGAGCACAGCCAAGGCTCCACAACCGTCATGGGCATCGCTAACCTCGCCATGGCGACAGGTAACATCGGCCGCCGCGGCGTCGGCGTCAATCCGCTGCGGGGACAAAACAATGTCCAAGGCTCGTGCGATATGGGTTCCTATCCCCATGAACTACCCGGATACCGGTCTGTCAAGGACGACGCGACTCGCGAGCAATTCAACCGGTATTGGCAAACGGAACTCGATCCCGAACCCGGCTATCGCATCCCGCATATGCTGAACGCAGCGGTCGAGGGAATTTTCAAAGGGATGTACATCCAGGGCGAAGACGTGGCCCAGTCAGACCCGAACACCAAACACGTGCACGAGGCCCTGTCGAATTTGGAATGCTTGATCGTTCAAGACATCTTCTTCAACGAAACCTGCAAATTCGCCCACGTCATCTTCCCCGGCGCGTCCTTCCTCGAAAAAGACGGCACTTTCACCAACGCCGAACGCCGTATCTCTCGCGTCCGCAAAATCATGGAGCCCCTCGCCGGACTGGCCGACTGGGAGGTCACCATGAGATTCGCCCGGGCCCTGGGCGTGCCGATGGACTACAAACATCCTGCGGAAATCATGCAAGAAATCGCCGCGCTCACGCCGACCTTTGCCGGAGTGACCTACGAAAAACTTGATCGGCTCGGCAGCGTGCAGTGGCCTTGCAACGACTCCGCGCCGGAAGGCAGCCCCGTCATGCACGTGCACGAGTTCACGCGCGGACTCGGCAAGTTCATCGTGACCGAATTCGTCCCCACCAAAGAAAGAACGTCGCGAAAATTCCCGCTGCTACTGACCACCGGACGCATCCTCACCCAGTACAACGTCGGCGCCCAAACCCGGCGTACCGCCAACAATCTCTGGCATCACGAAGACCGCTTGGAGATCCACCCCGAGGACGCCGCCGAACGCGGCATCAGCGATGGCGATTGGGTGCATTTGGCCAGCCGCGCGGGGGAGGTCAAAATGCGAGCAAAAATTTCCGAACGTATGCAGCCAGGCGTGGTCTACACGACATTCCACTTCCCGGACTCCGGGGCTAATGTCGTCACGACCGAGCTGAGCGACTGGGCCACCAGTTGCCCGGAATACAAGGTGACGGCGGTGCAAGTCACTCGCTCGGGCGATCCGCTCCCGTGGCAAACGGAGTACCGCGAGTTTAGCCAAGAACAAACCTCGCTCTTGCCCGGGCAATCGTCGCTGTCGAAAGCGACTTGAGCCAGCGATTGGCCCCGCTCCTACCTGGCAATACTCGACTTTCCGCTACCGGCGAACCAGCCCCAACACGCAGTTCGTTCGAGAATTGTGCCGCAGCAAGGTGCCTAACGCTCGGTAATCGTTCACAAGCGCCGCTTTTCCTCGTTTAACCGCGCCCCAAAGCGACTTTGGCGCAGCGAACGCTACCTTGAAGAAGTTACCAATTGGAAAAATTCGCCGCATTCGCTGGGGGGAGTGCCGCAAGGCGTGAATGGTGACTGCTGCCCCTTGAATCTCCCGTTTGCCCATAGAACGATTGGACTGTCGGCGTCTCCCAAAACTCGCTATGATTGAGGGAGCGAACCCGCACGCAACGGATCGCAACGGATATCGCGTAGCCGCCGCGGCCAATCGCGACGCGGCGTCGAGCAGGTGGTGGAACTGCTGCACAAGCGACCCCATCGCAGCCGGTGCGTTGCCCGGAAGCAGATTCACCCATCGAAGCTGCGATTCCGGAGTTTGCTGGCCCGCGACTCTTGCTTGCAGACTATGAACATCATTCATAACGTTGCATGAAACTGATGTTGGCGACGTGCGTGGCCGACTGTTGAAAATTTTTACGGAACGAGAGCTTGATGAGCGAAATGAATGACTCGACGATCCCGCTAACGCGAGGCGTGAGATCGGGTTGCGAAACGGGTGAGGTACTGAAAAACGTTGCGGCTCAGCCGCGGGACATTTCCGAGGAGGTCCCCCAAGCGTCGAAGAAACAAAAAGTCGCGATGACCGTTGCCGTTGTCGGTCCGTTTCTGGGTGTCGTTGTTGCTGCAGCCATTTGTTGGCAGTACGGATTTATGGGCTGGCATTATCTGGCCATGCTGGTGGTCGGCTGGATTTTGACGACTTTTGGCATCACGGTCGGCTTCCACCGCTTGCTAGCTCACAAATCGTTCGAAACCTACCGCTGGGTCAAGGCGACCCTGATGATGCTCGGCGCCCTTAGCGTCGAGGGAGCTCCGCTGATCTGGTGCGCCGTGCACCGTCGGCATCACGGCCACAGCGACCAGGAGGGGGACCCTCATTCGCCGAATCTCTCCGGCAGTGGCTGGCGAGGCATGCTCAAGGGTTTATGGCATGGTCAGATCGGCTGGCTATTCAGTGGCCACTGGTCTAAACCGAACTTTGAAAAATACATCCCCGATTTGACCAAGGACAAATTATTGACCTTCATCGATCGGCACTACTACCTGTTCGTGTTGGCATCGATCGCCATCCCCGCCGCAATAGGCTACAGCATCGAGGCCTATCTCGGCCTGCGAAATCCTTGGTATGGCGCGTGGCTCGGCTTCCTGTGGGGTGGGCTGGTCCGGATTTTCATGACACACCACATCACTTGGTCGATCAACTCGGTGTGCCATGTCTTTGGCAAACGACATTTCCGATCGGGGGACCATTCGACGAATAATCTGATTTGTGCCCTGCTGAGTATGGGTGAAGGCTGGCACAACAACCATCACGCCTTCCCCTCGTCCGCGCGGCACGGATTGTTTTGGTACCAGCTCGATATGAGTTGGCTGTTGATCCGCTGCATGCAAGCCGTCGGCCTCGCCTGGGATATCAAACTACCCAGCCGCCGTGCCGTCGAAGCCCGCCGCATCCGCTAGAGGAACTTAGGAACCGACGCTCCGATGAGCGACCGGCTGGACCTTCTCGCGTTCTGCCTTGGCGGGGGAGTGCTTCGTACAAAATAAAAATTTGTCTCGCCAAACCGGTTGATCGCAATACTTGATAGTGAAAACAAAAAGGACAGGCAGAACAAACGAACAAACAAAACAAATAGGACAGGCATCCTCCGAACTATCAAAATGCACCACCTCGGAGGTTTCGGGAAGCCGCAGAAAAAAGGGGTTTAGGCCTGGTTGATCGCAGGCTTAAACAATGCCTGTCCTGTTATGCTTCTTTAATCGAACGGAAAGACCATTTCAGATGGACAAACGAGAAAAAGCTGCCATCAGCTTCTTCGAAAAGCACCTGACGTACTGGGTTGTACTGTGCATGATTGCGGGGGTTTTGATTGGCAGGTATCTACCGGCATTTCCGGCATACCTGGCCAGATTCGAGTATGCCAATGTATCGATTCCGATTGCTGTTCTCATTTGGTTGATGATCTACCCAATGATGATGAAAGTCGATTTTGCCAGCATCAAGAATGTGGGCAAAAATCCGACAGGCCTGTTCGTCACCTGGATCGTGAATTGGCTCATCAAACCATTCAGCATGTTCGGGATCGCTGCACTTTTTTTCTATGTCATTTTTACACCGTGGATATCGCCGGAGCTGGCCAAGGACTATTTGGCCGGCGCCGTTCTGTTGGGGGCGGCTCCCTGCACGGCCATGGTTTTTGTCTGGAGCCATTTGACGCGCGGTAACCCGGCCTACACGGTCGTCCAAGTCGCGACCAACGATTTGATTATTCTCGTTGCTTTTACGCCGATCGTCGCCTTTTTACTCGGGATCGGTGGGATTACGATTCCCTGGACGACGCTGATACTTTCCGTTGTTCTTTTTGTGGTCGTCCCCCTAACGGCTGGCATCCTCACACGAAATCTGGTGATCCGCTCTCAGGGCCAAAGTTATTTTCAGAATGTCTTCTTGCCCAAGTTCAACAACATCACGATTGCCGGGTTGTTGTTGACGCTCGTACTGATTTTTTCATTTCAAGGGGACGTGATTCTCAACAATCCGCTACACATCGTGCTGATTGCAATTCCGTTGATAATTCAGACGATTTTGATCTTCTTCATCGCCTACGAGGCTTGTTACTGGCTTCGCTGTCGCCACGATGTGGCGGCTCCAGCGGGAATGATTGGCGCGTCGAATTTCTTCGAGTTATCGGTAGCCGTGGCCATCACGCTGTTTGGTGCGGCCTCTCCGGTCGTGCTGGCGACGATCGTGGGAGTTTTAGTCGAAGTCCCCGTCATGTTGGCCCTGGTCAAATACGCCAACCGTACGCGCGGCCGATTCAAGTTCGAGGTGGCCAAAGCATCCCAATCGGCCAATCAACAGCCCCAGGAACCACGCGATGTTTGAACGATTTATTGTCGGCACGGATTTGTCACCCGCCACATTTGTCATGGCCAAATGCATCGGCGACCTGCGGAAATTCGGTGCCCACCACTGTTTGCTAGTCCATTGCGTCAGCGCCAATCTAGGGGCGGCAATGGCGTTATCCTATAAAACTCCCGAATCATTCACGTCGGAAATGGAATCTCAGAGGCAAATTCTGGCCGACCTGGGGTTTTCGGTCGATTGCCGGACGGAGTTTGGTACTCCCAAAACCCGATTACCGGAAATCGCTGTCGAAGAAGATTGTTCGCTGATCGTGCTCGGCACCCAGGGACGCACGCTGCTCGCGGATTTTGTGCTGGGGGGTACGGCCTATGGCGTGGTCTCTCGAACGCGCACGCCAGTGCTCCTGTTGCCGGTTAAGAGCACTCCCGGCGACGATCAGACTTGCGCAGCGGTCGGTTGGTGTGTGTTTACCAGTCGTGTGCTGTTTGCCACCGATTTCTCGGACATTGCCGACCGGGCGTTTGGGTATGTCGAAGACATGGTTCGCGCCACTGGCTGTCCAGTAACGCTGATTCACGTTCAGGACAAAACGGTTTTCGATCACCTTGTAGATTCAAAACGCGAGGACTACAACCGCCTGGACGGAGAGCGGTTGCAACAGCTCAAGGTCCGACTTGAGCGATGTGGTTCGGCCGAGGTGGTTACAGAGCTCCCCATCGGTATTCCCAAGGATGCGATCTCGCGTTACGCGGAGGAGTGGAACGCGTCGCTGATCGTCATGGGGACTCAAGGGCGCGGATTTTTGGGAGAGCTTACGGTCGGCAGCATCGCGGTAAATACGGCCAGAAAGACCAGTCGACCGATTTTGCTGGTGCCCCCTGTTCGGGGACACTAGGAAGAAACGGGGCCAGGTCCAATACTGTTCGGCACGAGAATTGCGCAGGATATCTTTTTTTGGGGTTTGGCACGCCATTTGCGCTGTCATGATTTCTTTCATGGCAATCTGTCAGGGTGACAGGAATCGGCAATGGCGAGGAAGAAACGCGAAGCAATTCAGATCAAGGATGTCAGGGGGCTGAAGCATTTCGACCGGCTCGCGCCGCTGCTCCAATGACTTCACGATGATGGCGGCGCGCGCGACAGGGACGGCAACCTGGTGTTGCACGACGATTAGTATGTTCTGCTCATGCTCCTGTACTTTTTAAAGTCCCACCGTTACCTCGCTGCGCAGTGTCCAGCAGAGGCCTCCGAATGCAAAAGGTGCAAAAGAAACTCGGCTGCAGGCGGGCTTCGCTGGGATCGCTTTCCGAAGCGGATCGTCACGACAACGGCTCGATCATCCAATCCGGCTCGTCTGCGTGACCTGTTCGCCGCACACCCGTCGCGGCAAGTACAAGGTACCTCAACCGGTCCGGACAGCGATGACGCGTTGCGAATCGCCACGATTCTGGTGGACGTGTCGGCCGAAATCCTTGCCAGCGAAGACGAGTTGATGGCCAACCTGGCCAATCTCCAGTTGCAAGACAACGCCAGTTCGCAAAGAAACTGACGGGGAGAATTGTTCGGTCGCATTCTTGCCATGCGTCACGAACCGTTCAGCGCCGCGCGGTGGCCAAACGCAACCGTCCCCGCACCAAGCAAACATGATCATCGTGCATCTGCCCTCCTGGCAACTGATGCCATTCTGACACTCTTTCAGATCTGCTGCCGATTCTGCCACCCCAAAAAAACAACCCTGCAACCGCCGTGCCGAACAGTAATGGGACATCCCCTTAGTGCGTCTGAAGGAAGCAGAACAAAGGCAGCTATTTCTGCATCTAAATTCGGTATCGCCGTTAAGGTAAGCTCAGACGGTGACATGACTTTTTATGAGAACGGTGAGATCTTCCTGGAATTGTGATCTTTGAGGCTGATGGGCTCTGTAGAAAACTGATACAAAACGGGGAACCATAAGCGAAAACAATTCGTACTGGTGCCCCGTGAGTACCACGAGCAAATCACCGAAAGATGTATTATTTGAGGCTTGGAACGTCGCCGCCCAAGTTTTCCCCAAATATTCGCATAAAAACAGTCCGAAAAGAACAATTTACCCAAAGGCAACTCTTTGCCTGTTGGGTGCTGAAAAACTTTCTCAATCTCGATTACCGTGGCTTGCAGAGACTCCTTGGTGATTGCGTGACCAGACAGTCACTATCGTGATGAAGTCGGTCCCCCACTTCACGACTTTTCAGAAAGCTTCGCGGAAACTTCTTGCGGCAGAGCCTGTCCAGCGACTGCTCGATGAGACCGTGTCGCGAATGATGGAGCGGCGAAAACATTCTCAACTTGCCGCCGTGGATTCCACAGGCTTGGAATCCACGGTAGCCAGCCCCTACTTTGTCCGGCGCCGGTCGCGCCAGGAAACCCCCGGGAAAAAAGCGGTTGATCACCGCTATCCCCAACTGGTAATCGTTTGCAAAACATTCAATCAGTTCATCATTGCCTTCCAAACCCTTCGCGGCCCCAAAACCGATGTGGATGAACTCAAAAGTTTGTTAGCACAAACCCGCGCCCGTATTGGCATCAAAGTGTTGGTTGCTGATGTGGGCCATGATTCAGAATCCAACCACGAATTTGCGACACAAGTCATCAGCGCACAAGCGGTGATTCCCGCGAAGCATGGCAGACCGACCGATAAACCGCCGCGAAGCAAATACCAGAGGCTTATGCCGACTCGATTCGACGAACCTACCTACAGGCAGCGAGCTCAAGTGGGCACTACACATTCCATGAGCAAGCGTCGTCAAGGCCGTCATTTCCGAGGAAGACCTACTGGTCACCAACGAGAGAACTGCGACTCATGGTTCTCACGCATAACATGATGATCTTTTGGTGAGGTATACTTTTACCTCAGAGCCCCCCGCAGCCTTTTTTGCTGACACAATGATTTACATCCATTTTTCGAATGGCTTGCTTGGATTAAACCAATGGAACTGGGAGAATTATTGCTTAGTTCGCTCGCGAGTGCAGGCGTTCAGGAAATCTTTGGTATTCCGGGTGACTTTGTGTTACCCCTGTTCAAAGTCATCGAGGAACGTGGTCAGATTCCAATTTACACGCTAAGTCATGAGCCAGCCGTTGGATTTGCTGCCGACGGGGCTTCGCGTTGGCGTGGACTTTCATCAGCGGCCGTCGTGACCTACGGAGCTGGTGCTTTGAATATAGTCAATCCCGTCGCAGCGGCCTATGCTGAAAAGTCACCCGTGATCGTGATTTCGGGTGGGCCCGGTGTTTCGGAAGATCATACCGAGTTGTTGCTGCATCATCAGGCCAAACGGCTCGATTCGCAGTTCGAGATTTTCAAAGAAGTCACTTGCGCTCAAACGCGCTTAAGCAATTTGGCGAGTGCCGATATTGAACTCAAACGGGTCTTGTCTGAATGCCGACGACAATCTCGGCCGGTGTATATTGAAGTACCACGCGACTTGGTCTTTGCCAAGCTTCCAGACCTCGCCGCGCACCCATCGCCGTCGCCAGCCGCAACGTTCGCCGCGGACCCTCGAGCTGTAGCCGCCTGCGCAAACGAAATCATAGATCTCTTGTCTGATGCGAAGTCGCCCGTGTTGATGGTCGGTGTCGAGATTCGCCGCTTTGGGCTAGAACACCAAGTTGCCCAACTCGCTGGTCGTTTGGGAATCCCGGTGGTGACCAGTTTCATGGGTCGCGGTTTACTGGTGGGCTCAAATGCACCGCTGATGGGTACCTATTTAGGTGTGGCTGGCGATTCAGAGATTACTGATCTGGTGGAGCATTCAGATGCACTATTGATGTTAGGTGTGATTCTTTCCGACACCAATTTTGGCATTTCCAAGAGGAAGCTTGACCTGCGGCGTAGCGTGCAGGTTCGCGATGGTCAGGTGAGTTTTGGTTTTCATGTCTATCCGCAGATTTCAATTGGTGAGTTAATCTCAGAACTGCTGACCCGAGACCTGCCTATCCGCCAGGCACCTATGATTACTGTCCCGCGCAACTCGGTACGAAACTTTCGATTGGATGATCTCGAAATGACTCCGGATGACATTTCTGCTGGAATCAATCAACTCAAGCCCCGCGGGCAGGAATTGTTATTGTCATGCGATATTGGAGACTGTCTTTTTACGGCGATGGATATCGAACAGGCGCACATGATCGCCCCGGGTTATTATGCATCGATGGGGTTTGGGGTTCCGGCAGCGTTGGGGCTACAGGTCGCGTCGGGGCAACAGCCTGTGGTACTCGTCGGCGACGGTGCGTTTCAGATGACCGGCTGGGAACTTGGCAATTGCTCCCGGTACGATTGGGACCCAATCGTGATCGTAATGAACAATGCCAGTTGGGGCATGCTGCAAGCCTTTCAGCCAGAGTCGAGATTTAACTTGTTGAATGAATGGAAGTTTGCCGAATTGGCTCATGCCTTGGGTGGCGTCGGAACTCGCGTACGAACTCGAGCGGAATTCGGCAAGGCGTTCCAATCCGCCATCCACCAGCGAGGAAAGTTTCAGTTGATCGAAGTCATGATTCATCAGGGCTTAGTTTCCCACACGATGTCTCGCTATACGCAAGCGCTTAAAGTATTCAGGCAAGCTCAACAAGCGCAAGCTGCGTCATACGAAGCGTAAGCGTGCAATCTCCTCCAAGAAGATCCACGAACCTTTAGGAAACCTGTGGCCGATCATGCTTTAGCGAAAACAGAATTGGTTTTTGAGTTCCGAATCGATTTTCTACGCGTCCAAATACCTGACAGAGAAATTGCTGCAAGCCTCATCCAAATTGCCGATCGTTCTGGTACGGGCGAAAAGTTGAGAAACAATCAGTTCCCTCTCTTTAGCAACCATAAAGTTCCACCGCCAAGGTGATTCGAAATGTATTCGCATTAAATTCTGCACTAGACCTAGTATCGACGGGTAGACGTTGACCCGGCCGATGCGAAAGGTCTCAGGCGGGGTTTTGGTTTTTCGAGCGGGTTTGGCGGATTGGTTGCCGGATGGGTGAGAGAACGACTGATGGGTTCACGGGAGGTGGACTCCTCGGAGAATTCTCCGCTACAAAGCGCTACAAAATGGAAACCTCTCGGATCGGCCCACAAAAAATCCCACTGTTTCTTGGGTTAGAAACCGCGGGATTTGATGAAGCGGAGAGGACAGGATTCGAACCTGCGGACCAGTTTTACCCGGTCGCGTCTTTAGCAAAGACGTGCTTTCGACCACTCAGCCACCTCTCCAGGCGGTTCGTATTTTGACGAGAATCGCGGGGCTTTTCAAGATCCAATTCCGCCGAGGACCGCAATTTCTAAGAGATCTCTCCCGTCACCTTGGTTCAGGCTTGCAACGATTGGCGATTTCCGCTACCGTTCCGCGAATTTTCCGCGAAATGCAGATAATGAATGGGCCTGAGAGGTTCTCCGATGAACGGTTACTCGAATCGATGGATCTGGCTAGGATGTGGGTTATTGGCGATTTTGGCCGGTTGCCAATCGGGACGCTGGAATCGATTCGTCGACGTGAACCAGGCCATCATGTCCGACGCCGATGCCGAAAAATTGGTCCGGCGCGAATCGCCCGGCACCATCCGCTGGTCGAGCGATTACGGCCGCGTAATGGAGCAGGCAACGAAAGAGCAGAAACCGCTGATGTTGCTATTCACCGGCAGCGATTGGTGCAGTTACTGCATGAAACTCGACAAGGAAGTCCTTTCCAAACCCGAATTCACCTCGTGGGCGAACGAAAAGTTTGTGCCAATGATCGTGGACTTTCCTAAAACAAAACGACTCGCCAGGGATATTTCCGCTCAAAACGAGCAACTACAAGAGCGGTATCGCCGCTATGTCGACGGCTACCCAACGGTCCTGTTCGTACAACCTGACGGCCAGATCATCGGCAAAATGGGTTACGAGCGCGGCGGTGCAAAACAATGGATCGAGTCGGCGGAACGGCAACTGGCCCCCGCCTTGGCTCAAGCTAGTACAAGCTCGGCTCATGCCAGTACAAGCGACAGCTCCGCATCGGAATCCACGTCTCTACGCCCCGTGGTCCGATAATCACCACAGCATTCAATCGCCGTCGTTCTGGCCGTCCCCGGCGTCGCCACGATCCTGGCCTTGTCGCTCCCCCTCGCCGCCATTAGCAGAGGTACCGCTGCCGTCATCCTTCGCCGCTTCGGACGGGAGCGAATCGGGTTTGGTTTCCTGCGTTGCAGGATTGGTCAGACCAGCCACGACTTGCTTGAGGAAGCGCATTCGCAGAAGGTTACCGTGGCGGCCTGGGCCCTTGCTTTTTGCCAACTCGTCCAGCGAGCGATCGAATTCGCGGCGAGCCTCGTAGGCCCGCGCCGCCAGGTAATCGATTTGATGACTCCAGCGTTCCGAGTCCTCCTTGAGTGCGATTCGCTCAAGCCAGTTCCCCGCCGTCCCCAGGTTGCCATTGTCGAAGTGGCTCTGTGCCAGAAAGATCCCAGCATCGCGACGTACGAGTCGCATTTGGCCTTGGACCCCTTGGATTCGTTCTTGGAATTCCCGGCTACTTTGGTTGGTGGTCTGGAGGATCCCCAACCGCATGAGTAACGGCCGGTTGGTGGCCAGCTCATCGATTTGTTTGTCGTCATACATCAACAAGTAGAAATTTTCGATCACGTTGAATTCGTCGGTATTGGGATCGCGTTCGAAAAGTCCATGCACAAACATGTTGCGGGCCGTGCGGTACGTTTCGAATGTGTCGGCATACGATTCGTTGTCGTAGTACCACAGGAGTTTTCGCTGGATTTGATCGTCGTTGCGAGAGCGGATCAGAGCGTCGCGGAGGGTCCACCGGAAGGCGAGATTCTGGAAGCCGATCTCCCACAAACGTGCCGACAATTCGCCGTGACGGCTCGCGAACTGCCGATAGTCGTCCAGCTTTTGCACGAGCTGGAGTTTGTCCCCGACCATACGCCGCTCCAAAAACAGCATTCGGCGGCTGACGCCTTCCGGGGAAACGTAGATCAATGCTCGAAGTTGGTTGAGATCCCCCTCGTTCATCCAATAACGGTTGTCCCCCTCCAGGGATTCATTGAGGGTCAAATCGAGTTGCCGCAGCAAATCGGGTTTGCTGCGGAGCCGCTGCAGCGTCATAACTTTGCCGAATTTCTCATCCGGCAGGGGAAGACCCAGACGCGTGTCGAACAAATAAAGTTGCTGGCCGATTTCGACGCCTACCACCCACGGCTTTTCGCCGATGGCCAACATGAGAGCGGGTAGTTGGGCGTGCTCGAGCAACTTGATCAGCAAAATCGCCCGCTCGACATAATCGGCGCGGCCGTACAGCATCGACTGGTAGGGTGACCGGACGTAACCAACGCCGCGGACGCCGTCAAACCAGGGCTTGCCGGTGCTGATATCCACGAGTTGCTGGTCGCGAACTTCCTCCGTGGTCAACTCCAGTTCGGGTTCGAGTTGCGTGTTCCTGACGACCCAGTCGAACAACCGCAACACGGCGGCCATTTTCGGGGCGTCTTCATTGCTCAGGCTCGGGTTCAGCGTCTGAATGGCCTTTAAGAACGATTCCTCGGGCTGCTGTTCGGAAATTTCAACCCCCGCCGAGCGGTAAAGCAATTCGAAAATCAAATGGTTGCGGGGGAGCGATACCCGCCGGACCACCTCATCACACCAGTCGGCCTGGCGGAGATAGTAGGCATCGGTTCGTTGAAAAACCAATTCGCCGATGTTTTTAATCGCTGGAACCTGGTTGTGTTCCTCGATCACCGAAACCAAGTCAGGGTCCAGCACCCAGCGGTCTTCTCCCGCGGCGTTGGCCTGTTCAACGCGAGCCACCCATCGATTCAAATTCTGAGCCGTCAAGTTTTCGAATTCGTCGTTGGCGTACCCCTTGGCGCTCATCACGAGAGAAATCGCCCGCTCGTAGTCATCTATTTTTGCCGTCCTCGAGCGGGCATCGACAATGTCCAGCAATGGATCGAGCACAGGTTGGCATCCGGTGTTCAAGGCAAGTGCCAAGCAAAGCCACCCAGACAGAGTAGCTACCACAGACTTTTTCATGACGTCGCGATTTGGTTCGAATTGAAAGGTTGCGAAACGAGAGTTTGTTGGGGCTGCTCTGCCCACCTTTTTTACGCCAGTAAGAAACTGCTAGTTTATCGAAAAACTCGAAAACTCCTAGTGCGTGAGCGAGACTTCGCGCTCGGTTCATCGGAATGGCGTGAAGTTTTCTCGCTGCCATTGGATCGCATCTTTCTCCAAACAATTAATTTTGCGAGACATCAAACTATACGATTGTGGTTCGACAGGGCTCCTCCAGGTCGCTGCTTTTGGACCTTTTGACAGGTGTTTTTCGCTCAGCCCCTCCTCTGGGCCCTCCTTCGCTCGGCCGCGCCCGTCCCGGCCGGAGAGTGGCGAATTTCCTAGTTTGCTGGCAGCGGATAAGGAAGAAGGTCAGGAAGATGAATGGCACTATTTTTTCTCGGAAGATGGATGGCACCTTTTGTCTTTGTCTTCCTTTTGCCTTCCTTTTGTCTTGTCCCCTTTTTTACTCGCTCGCGTTTTTGTCCTTGTTACAAGGCGCAGCCAGTATCGCGCATGAGGGCTGGTCAGAAAGATGACTGGTCAGAAAAATGGCTGGCACCTTTTTTTCCCGGCACCTTTTTTTCCCTTTTTTTCCTTTTTTTCCTTTCCAGAAAAATGGCTGGCACCTTTTTTTTCTCGTTTTTCCCCGTTTTTTTCCCTTTTTGCCTTGCAATTGAAATCTTTGTACCCGCGCCATGGCCAAACGCATTTCGCAATCTTTGCGTATCAGCCGATCCATGGCGATTTAATGAAACGGTGACGAAGCGAGGCCGGTATCGCGCCAAAGCGATCAATTTGTTCGAAATTAACCCAGCCTTTATCGAAGCAGTTAAAACAGCCTGATTCCAACCTGACAAAATGACACACACCCCAGTCGATGTTTCAATTCTTATCGCAAGTCCCACACAAAAATAAATTTTTCGTTTTTGGCACG